>CAYNFR010000004.1:0-128527 GCA_964396595.1 uncultured Saprospiraceae bacterium
TGCTGTACGCTACACCTGTCTGCGGCGTAATGCTTATCATGCCGGATGGTATGGCACATGTAGGCTGTACCTCGGTGGCAACAGGTATAGTAAGATTTGGGTCTGTTGCAATATAAAAATTATCACTTTCAGGTGATCTACAACCATTACTCGATGTCACATAGAATTCATAAGTTACATCAGGAGGGAGATTGTTAATAATAATATTGCTAGTACTGCCTATAAGTACAATACTATCAGGTAGTCTTGTCAAAGTCCATATTCCATTCGGTAGGTCACTTAACTCAACAGAGCCAAAAGGATTAGAACAAGAAGGATCTGTAAATTCCTCAATTGTCACTTCGGAAGGGGCTGGTTCAATTTTTACAATAGATTCTGCCGTTGCGTAGCAGCCATATTCATTTTGGATATAAATAATATATGTTCCTGAATCAGACAGCATTGCTTCAGGACTTACCTCGGGATTTAGAATATTAGAAATAAAGCCATTACTTGATGTAGTAAGCCATTGAACGACATTTGTCGCTGAGGCCGAAGCATCTAATTGGAGTGTTTGATACTCACATATTGTTACGTCATCTGTTATCACAGTAGGAACATCTCTAATAGCAACTCGTACCAGGGATACTTCACTAGTACATCCGTTATCAGGATTTACAACAGTTAAGTAAAACTGTGTTGAACTAGTTAGTTGCACTATGAGTTCTTCACCCGTCCCGATGAGATCAGTTAATGCTGGATCAGCGTACCAAAACACATCTCCTTCTTCGGAAATTGCCGAAATAATTGACAATTGGTCATAACATACATCTTGGGTATCATTGGCGATGGGTGGTTTTGGTTTCTCATTTTTCGATATCAAGAACTGACCAATGAGCAAGGATGTACAAGCCTTGCAACTTGATCCTTCAAAATATATTGACTCCAGGGTATAAAGACCCAGTACATCTAAATCTTCCAAAACAACTGAATTATCAACTATATTGAAAGGCCCTACCTTTACGCCAGGCTCTCCATTTACTGAATATACAACTACTGCCTGCTCACATCCTGCTGGAACATTTGAAAAATGCACGGGCATAACCGCTAGATCTGAATCGCAAATAGCCGCTTCTCCTTGAATCATTGCGACTGGACAAGAAACGGAGAATTCTAATGTCTCAAGGGTTGGATTGGGTATACCGTTAGTGCATTCATTTAATGTTGGCAGTATGCGAGGCTTTATTCTTAGTGTATTGTTACAGGCCGAGTGTGGTAAAACATAATCAACACATGCAGGAGAGACGCTAAAGCTATTATAATTTATGTTGCACGGAGATGGAACCAACATATGCGACATTGTGCTACCACCTGCATTCACTTGCCAATTAGCTACATTAAAAATAGTTGTGTTGGCATTTGAATATTCTATTTCTCCCCCTAAGCAGTTAAATCGTCCATTAGCACCAGCTGCTCCTATTTGTATAGCACTCCATCCCAATGTCAAGGAGGAAGGTAAATAAGTTGAAGCTGTATTTGTAGAGCTACTATTTATAATTGGACCTGATGTTATCATTGAGATAAACTGAGGAGAAGATGCTGACCCACAATAGGCAAAAACATTCTCTCCTGAATTCAGAAGTGCGAAATTTGTTCCTGCTGACAAAGCACCAATTGTTACAGAAGGGGGATTAGCTCCGGAAGAGTTCCAAGAATTTGAATTACCAGCTGTAAATCGGACTATAGTACCTGCAGAAACACCTCCGGCTGGTGTCGTCCATAACACATCACCTTCGTTTGTAGCAAGAGGCCCAGTTGGTGATGTCCAGGCATTGTCTGTGAAGGTATAAGTAAGGTTTCCCGCTAGTGGTTGTAAGACTATAATTGAAAAAATTTCTGGATTAGAATTTGGATTATAATCTACAAAAGCAAAAGATCCTACCTGAGTACTTGAACAATCTGTTGCTTGCACTGGCGTATTATCTATGATAATGATATTCTGTTCTGCGACAACGGAATCATCATCTTCATCATACACGTCATCATCATCGTTGGTATCAATCACCCATTGAATTTTTCCACCACCGATTAAGTTGATTGCTTCTAGTCCAAAAGTGACTATGTCTCCCGGACAATAAGAACCTGAATCTGAAGTACAATCATCGTAGTCTACGAGCTCAGGGCATGAAGGAATCAAAACACAAACACCGGATCCACTAGCTGTAACCGGTGTTGAAGCACAATTGAAGCCATTTTGTACAACCCTGATCGAATATTCATCTATCGGGTCTTCCGCCACTTGAAATACCCCTGTAGAATTACTTTCAACCACTATCCCATCATCAATTAGCTCATAAAGCAATCCTGTGGCATTGGCAGGTGTGGGCGTTACTGCGACAAGGCCATCTTCACATATATAACTTGCACTTGTCAATGTAACACCAGGAGTTATTACGAATTCTTCGGTGATATAACATTCACTGGAGTTACCGCATCCTTTTATAGAACTACTGCCGCATTGAGTACTCGCATTAATAATATCACAACCTTGTGTATTTTCCTTGATTCTGAAGTTGATAGTCGTGTTGGCTGAATTATCAATACTGGGAGTGGTATATACTAATATGCTCGACTCTCCAGTTATGCTTCTTAAAAAAGGATCATCTGCGATGTTGATAACACCGGCTATATTAACACGAGAACCTTGAGAAATCATCAATCCCGGATCTCCATTATTATCCGTAAACACCCGATTATAGTTAAATACTTCTACCTCTATGAGCAGTTCAGTATCATCACATACATAGATTAACTTACTTCCTTCAAAATTTGTAACCATATCGTTGATTACATCATACTTAAAAACTAAATCATCAGTTCCATCATCAAGTACCGTAACCGTGTAATCAATGTCACGATTGTTAGAACCAGGAGTAGGCCAATTGTCCAAAACCCAATTACCGGATCCATCAGGATCAGCAGCATGTGATGTGGTACATCCTATAGGATTAGGGCCAATGTTTTCATATATCCCCGATGATAAGGCCGGTAAAGAATAGTCATTTGCCATAGGTAATAAACCTATGGATGCATTTCCGACGATATGACTTGCTACGGCAATGTCTCCAGCATTCAGCGCTATTTGAGCTTCCGAAACAAATCCGCCACCATTAACCTTCGCGCCACTTCCATAATACACGGCATGGACTATTTGTCCATCAGGATCAAATAATACGACTCTCTCACCATCATTGTTATTGGGATTGCTACCGCCTACATTCGTGAGATTGAAACCATGACAACCGACTAAATTCGTGCACCGACAGCTGTTAATATCTACTGCTGACGTATTTGCCTTAGCGGTCCAACCATCCCAATTACAAGTTGAACAGTTAAAATAGTGACTATTATAAATCAAGAGGTATCCAAATGCAGGGATAGAAGTTCTATTAGGGATTACCACGGCCACAGTGCCGTTAGTAATAAGATATCTTCCGACATCTACGGCTTTATCTTTGTCATTGTATAACTCTATCCATTCCGCCCCCTGACTATCATAGTTGCCGGGGTCGGCCATGACTTCATTAATTCTGATTGTCTGCTGAGCGGTCAATAAGACACTAAAACTCCAAAATGTGGCAATTAAGTTAAGCGCAAGCTTACCAGATAGCATGAGGGGGTTATGGACTATAAAGAAGACAATACTTAATGGCTGTCCACCTATGCAGTGAATAGTTTTATTGTGATCACACTTACCCATAACTAGCACTTCTTGTCGCATAAACCTAGCTTTATAAAAACGTATACTCTTGTCTACAATCAGAACAATTCATACCGATCATTGACTCTAGCGTCTAGTCGGTGACGAATCATGCTACTTTCGGCACATATATTCCTACCATTGCCTTGTTAGTACAAACAATTTACACATTCTCAGAGGCTGTTTTTGGTGCATTCGTCCCGCAAAAGCACACGAGGCTTTATAAGGCTCTATTGATTTTGACACGAATTTAAAAGATTGACAAAATCAAAAAATACTTAGATTGGCTGTCGCCAAATATCGTTCCTTAAGCGAAACGAAAGAATCTTACACACAAATATGTAAATATTTCATAATGTATAATAGATATAATATCAAATATTTATATATCAAAGTGCAAATTTAACAATTGAGCATAAAACTGTTTAAGTAAATTCACCCAATTAAGCCAGAATAAAGATCAATGTAACTATCTACCGACCTGTTGATATGAAAGTGCTGAATTTCACTAGTAGTCCATTGGCCATTTATGGCCAAAACCATAGCTTCCTTTAAGGCCTGAATTGTCAGTTCTCTTGTTGCAATACTTTTCCCACTTACCACCTCAGTAAGCGCTCCTCTGCCGGAATGAATGATGGGCTTACCCAATGCGACACTTTCCGCTGCGGCAAAACAAAATCCTTCACTGTATGAAGGAATAACCACGGCATCACACTGTCTGATCTGTGATTTAAGATCCTCAAAGCTAAGGTTATGGAACAATTTTATCCTATCTGCAATCCCACCTGATTCTATAAGCCTAAAAACTTCAGAAGAGGGGCCATAATTTTCAGAAGGCACAATCATCACTAGCCGAGCACTAAATCCTGATTTAATTAGTTTTTGGAAAGCCGGCAACAAAATGTCTAGCCCTTTACTAAAGCTTGGCCTTCCAAAAAAGCAAAAGCTAAACTCATTATTATCATCAATATCCTCATCTTCTGTGCGCGCATATTGCGCGTAATCAAGTCCGTTATAGATTCTGACAATCTTATTTTTAGGAACACCTGCTGACATCAATGCATCACAGGTATAATCGGAAACGCCTACAAAAAAATCAAAAGGCAAGCGCGTCATAACATATTCAAAAAGCCTCAGTATTCGACGGGTAAAAAAATTAATCCACGGCAATTGATACCACAATTCTCCCCAATATTCATGAAAAGTAATGATGGACTTTTTACCACAGAACTTGGCAGCTATTGCTGCCGGTAATGCTGCATTATAGCTGGTCGAATGAATAAAATCGGCATTTCTCGCCATTCTAATCGCCGGCATCCATGCAAGAAATGTAAATATATAGCGATTAAAAAAACGATACCTGCGGATTTCTACTCCATTCACACTTTCTGAGGATGCTAACGAACTGTTGTATTTGTTCGTGAGAATAGATACTTGATTTCCCCGCTTTACTAACTCCTCTACTAACTGTTTAAATAGATTTTCAACCCCGCCTATGTGCGGATGATAATACTCCAAAACAAAGAGGATTCTCATTAAGATTTAGCTTCCTTCTTGGTAGTTGTTTTCCGATTGTCTTCTATTCTACGGCGCTCCAATTCTCTGATCTTACTCTCATCAAGAGCAAGTTGTCGTACAAGTTCTGTCATTTTACGCTCCATATTGTCAAGCTTCGAACTGAGGTAAAAAGATAGTAATACCAAAAAGGCTAAGGCAATGAATATTATTGCATTAATATGACTCGCAAATCCTAACCATGATGCGATATTTACAGAAAATCTATGAGGCTCTATGCCTAGAATAGCAATTATAGACCAAAAAACCAACCATAGAATATTCGTGAATAGAAATTTTCTTCTTTTCTGAATCTCAACGAATAACCTATAGATGTAGTAAAAGGCTAATGCCGGTGCGATTAGTTGGTATAATTCCACATTTAATCTTTACCTGATGTACAAATGTAGTACACTTTACGTTACTATTGACAAATTCTGAAGAGCATAGTCATTATTAATTGACGAATCTCTTACACTTTCGTATATCTAAAGTGAGGGTTTTTCCTTTAATTGTTTTATTAAATATCAACATGAATAAGATTTTTACTTTCTTTTTTACGTTAATGCTTCTAAATCTTGGTGCTCAAAACGCACCTGAAAGGATTAACAAAGTCATATCTCAATCAAATATAAAGGCTCATCTATCTTTCTTGGCGTCCGATGAATTAGAAGGCCGCGAAACAGGTAAACGTGGAATTGAGCTGGCAGCCAAATATATATCTACCCATTTTATGAGCTTAGACCTGGACACTGTCCTAGGTTTTAATGGATATAGACAAGAAGTTCCGTTTGTTACCTTTACGCCACCAGATTCTGCTTACATCCGAGTGAATGACATCGACCTGACATATCGTGAAGATTTTATAGTCCTCAATGGTAAACAAACTAATCTCACAGCTGAGCCAATTTTTATACATTATGGCAACGAGGCTGATCTGGAAGAAAAAGATCTAAGACTTAAGTTGGCTATTAGTTTTTGTGGTGACGGACAGAGCACTAATGTGCGTGAATGGTTTGACATCAGCAGAAAGAAATATGAGCGAGTCAAAAAAGCAGGAGCAGTCGGATTAATAGAGATCTACCAAAATGCGATGACCCCATGGAATTTCATGAAAAGATTTGGCTCAGCTTCTCAAACCGGATTGGATATGGGCAAACAAAGCGAAGGAAAACTTCCGCACGTATGGGTAGGTAATAATAATGCGGATGTTTTAACAGGGCTAACATCGGGCACAAAATCTATTAAACTATACAACAGCGACATCAAAAATGAAAAATTTAACAGTGCTAATATTGTCGCCATTCTTTCTGGTACAGACCCTGAGCTAAAAAATGAATACATAGTATATAGTGCTCATTATGACCACGTGGGTATTGGGCGCGCAGATGCGACAGGTGATACGATCTATAATGGTGCTAGAGATAATGCTAGTGGCACTACAGCGATCTTGTCTCTTGCGAAGTATTTCTCACAACACCCGCCTCTACGTTCATCAATATTCGTATTGTTCACCGCAGAAGAAAAAGGTTTACTTGGTAGTAGCTGGTTTGTCGAGAATAGCCCTGTACCACTCGATCAAATAAAATATTGCTTCAATATCGACAATGGCGGATACAATGATACCACTATCGTCAGTGTGATCGGATTAACAAGGACTACTGTAGAACATCTTATTGAAGCAGCTAGTGCTAGTTTTGGTCTTGAAGCCATAGAAGATGCTGCAGGAGAGCAAGGCTTATTCGATAGATCTGATAATGTGAATTTCGCGCGCAAGGGCATCCCTGCACCTACCTTCAGTCTTGGCTTCCGCGCCTTTGACGAGGAAATTTTTAAGTACTATCACCAACCCGGTGATGACGTACATTCGCTTAACTTTAATTATATCGAGAAGTATGTCAAGTCATTTATCCTGTCTTCCGAAAAAATCGCCAACACCCGCGAAAATATATTTTGGAAGCCCGGTGATAAATATTACCAAATAGGTAGGGACTTATACAAACTCCAAGACTAAAATGAGGCTATACTAAAAGAAGGCCCAAAAGGCAAGCGATAAAATAGACAACAATAGTCTTAGCCCCCTCATAGTCCTTCGCCACACGCTGACCAAATAATAGCATTAACAAGGTCAGAAGCGACATATATAGGCTATACTTTATCATCACATTGCTACCACAATTAAAAACGCAATAGACTCCGAATACGGCTAATATTCCGGAAGCAAGCTCCGCTATGGCGACTATACCCAATAAGATAGACACCACCCCGGCTAGCTTGGTTTTAGCAAAATGTGATCTTAGCCATGCTACATTCCCTGTCCAATCAATGAGCTTGTCTAAGCCTGATTGGAGAAAAACTATCGCAACAAACAATCCCAAGATCAAAGGCACGATTACATCTGTTTTGTCAGTTAAATCCATGGTAACGTGGATATAGAATTAAGAATGTCTTTAAAAGTAAATGTCCCCCAAGGTAACACCAACCCATCAATGACACTTCTCTTATCAGTGTAAAATGTATACTAATTATCAAAATACATTTTTTACACGGTGAAGTAGGGGTAATATTGATTTATTCTGTCTTACCTTTATCTCCCCCTGATTTACCAATTGACTTGGTAGCATGAATGCTATGTACCAAGACAGACTATCCATTATTCAGAAGATCAACTGAATACAGTTGATCTTAGTCAATTGGTAAACTTATGAGAACCTTAACGTACACATTCGCTTTAATTTTTTTGACCTTGTTTTCATTGTCA
This sequence comes from uncultured Saprospiraceae bacterium, assembly GCA_964396595.1. Classification (GTDB taxonomy): domain Bacteria; phylum Bacteroidota; class Bacteroidia; order Chitinophagales; family Saprospiraceae; genus CAYNFR01. The sequence continues at coordinate 8,055 of CAYNFR010000004.1, forward strand.
GGGCAAAACAATTTTGAGTTACGCATCAGCCACAAAGAGTACAAGCCTGAATCCCAACTACTTACTGTAAGTCTTGACGTAAAGTCGACGGATAAAAATCTTGTACTCGCCGGTCAAAATTTCAGACTTTTTTACTCCTCTGAAGTATTTAAACTCGATGAATCTAAATCCGGCTCCCTTCTTCCTCAAGCCAAGTATTCACCAATGTTAATCTCAGAAACACTTTCCTCAATTGACGCACGAGAGGTAGGGCAGTTGAGCTTTGATCACAACCTAGGGTTTGTTAACCTCGCCATTGATCTCAGAAATGTTAAAGAAGGCGGTATCAAGCTAGATCAATCACTAGAGTGGACTAGTATTGCCCAACTAACATTTAAAGTAACTAGCATGGACAACATCGGGCGGATAGTATGGGCTAGAGAAGGCTTAACAGACCAATATGCCACTGCATTCGTCAGCATGGCTAAATGGGTAGCACCACTTGAAACGAACACACTTGATATTTCTGCATATCATGATTTCGAATGGTCTGTCAGCCATAGAGAACTTTCTTCAGAAGAAGTAAGCTATACTATACTTCCTAATCCTTCTGCAGATTATCTTAATCTTACGATAAACAAGTCCTCCCCTTTTGACAGATATGTCGAACTGCTAGACATTAATGGTCAATTAGTCAGGAAATATACGCTAGAAAAAGGTACTACTTCATTAAGAGTAGAGGTCGCCAATCTCAAAAGTGCGAATTATTCTGTATTTGTTTTAGATACAGATAGACGATTGCTTCATAGCGATGTATTGACAGTGATCCACTAGTCATAAAGAACTTTTAGATTTGAAATGCGGCTGACCAAGTAGCGTCAACCGCATTTTTTATTTGAACTTGACTTCTATTCTAAATACCACGTGATCAACGCTTAGCCTAAAAATGACGCTTATAATGATTGATCACTTTTTGGTTTACCTCTTCTGAGGTAAAATTGGTTTAATCTTTATTTTTATAGACATGGGTAACTATGCAGACAACTGATATACTTCTTCTGCCATCTGTGGTATTTACGAGAGCTAATAATACCTCTTCTTGCTTGATGACGACTGATATGTATATCTGAAATCAGTAAGCTGAATTGTCAGGTATATTAAGGTATCTGGTTACATAGACCTTAACGAACTACTTTGACAGAAAACTTCGCTTCCTTAACTATCGGCTGGGTATTAGCAATGATATCGATCGTCTTCTCATACACTCCTTCCATTCCGGTGCTATCAAAAATAGCCCTAATTTCTCCGGACTCCCCAGGTTGGACAATATGCTGAGGCCAGAATATCTCGGTACACTTACATGAAGTGGCCAAATCAATTTTGAGTCCCGCCATGCCTGTATTCGTAAATTCAAAGACCACCTCCTTCTTGTCCCCTTGCTTCATACTTCCGATATGCTGGTGCTTATTCTTGAATTCTATAACCGGTATAGAATCAATCTTGAATATACTTTGCCCACCACCGCTGTAAGGTCTCTTGACTTCTCTTTTAATTTCTATAGACTCCGGACCAACTAGAATTTTGAATTCTGTTCTTCTATTAAATCTGTGTTCCTCTTCTGTACATCTGACGCCATTGACACATCCATTTAATATTTGGGTTTCTCCATAACCCACAGGCTTTATTCTATCGGGATTAATGCCTCGTGATGTCAGCCATTGAGCAGCTGATTCGGCTCTTTTTTGAGAAAGACGCTCATTATACGCATTGAGACCACGACTATCTGTGTGAGAGGACAGTTCTATCTCTATTTCCGGATAATCGTTCATGAGTCTTAATAGGACATTTAAATCATCTTCTGCATCCCGTAGAATGTCCCACTTGTCAAATTCGTAGTAGATATTATTTAACCTCACAGCCTCATTAATCGTTACGGTCTCGATAATAAATTGTGGGATAGAATCCAGTCTGCTAGGTCCCCTCTTAAGTAGAACCATTTTGCGGATCTGTTGATCTTGTACAATTCCATCTGTATTAAAAGTTAGGGTGTCTGGGAAGTAACCTTGCTTGGTAGTGATAACTTGGTATCTCTTATCAGGGTCTAGGGCAAAATTGTACAGATAATCCTTTTCATCGCTCTGTTTTTCAGGTTGACTATAGACCGTAAGGTCAAACAATTCTACAGTCGCTCCGTTAAGCGGTTGTTTTTCCTCATCCGCTACTCCGACCAAAAGATCTATGACTAGTTCTTTAACTTGGAAGGCATAAATATCATAACAACATGTCTCACTCTTGAGTTTTTTCTTACGCTCATCCGGTCTATTACTTATTAAAAAACCCTCATTCCCCCTGTCACTTAGGGTAAAGTGATAATCATCAAAAGGTGAATTATAATTATGACCTAGATTTTGTGGTCTTGACCAGTATCTTCCGTCCCATGTGCTCTTAAAGATATCCAGACCACCTAGACCAACCTGAGACTCCGTAGAAAAGTAAAGTGTTCCGTCCGAATAGAATGGTGTAATTTCATCTCCCGAGGTATTTATCACATCGCCTAGATTAATCGGGCTGCCGACACCATCACCTTGGATGGGCGCATAGTAGATGTCTAGACCACCATATCCCCCCTCCATGTCTGAGACGAAGTACAGTACTTCTGTACCCAGTAACTCTCCGAAAGCCGGCTGTGTACTAATCCAGTCGCCGTTGATATTGGCTAATTCACGAGGCGTCTCCCAATCTTGCGTGCCCATCCTACTAACCCAAATGCTGGAAGACTTAACTTCGTCATTTTCGATCATCTGCCTTGTAAAGTACATTCTGCGCTTATCTGTACTAAACGTAACATGAGTATGGTGAAATCCCGGACGATTAATGTTCCGGTTGAGTGCTTCCGGCTTAGAAAAACCTTTGCTATCCCTTGTAGTTTTATAAATTTTGGCATGATAACTCTTCTCCTTCCCGTCAATGACGATTTCTTTCCTGGCTTGAAACGAACTGAAATAAAGCGTTTTATCATCGAATATAGCGGGTGAATACTCTGCTGAACCAGAATTCAGTGTCTCACTTAAAAAGCGTACAACGAGATTTTTATTAGGCTCAAAATCGTCCTTCGAACCAATCCCTTCTAATTCAACTTCCGCTTGAGTTCTCAATTCTTCATCTGCCGAGAGGGCTAAAAACTTGTTGAATTCACGCTTCGCCTCTTCATCTTTTCCCAAAAATCGCAATACTCGCCCATAGGCATATCTATCATTTAAGAAAATGTCATCTACATCCTTTTCCAAGACACGAGAATACCATTTCTCCGCATTAGCATAATCTCGTAACTTAAAGTGACAAAAAGCGATTGATAATGCTACATCTTCAGATTTGACTTCTTTGTACGCCTTATCATACCAGTCTAGTGCATTATAATAATCTCCTAGCTCCATGCGCTCATCAGCTGTCTTGAGCATATCATCATACTTATAAGTAGTGATCGGTTGCGCGATAATCGTGAACGTGACTAGACTAATACAAATGACAAAAAATATTCTACTCATCATTAAATTCTTAGGATTGATCATATTTTCTTACAGTCTTGGGCAGAATATAACAGGTTTCGCATCCGGTGTCTTAAATATACTCCCCACATAGCCTACGGCCAATTCAAAAGCACCTCCGCCAGCATTGTTCGCTAAACTCGATGTGGTGACATCATAGCTTATACCTACTCTTAGTTCCTTTATCTGTATACCTCCTATAAGCTGAATAGCATCGGATGTTCGATAACCCAGCCCTCCGGTGACAACAGTCTGAGTCTTAGGATTTAACAAATAATCAGCAGTACCCTGGAGAGCAAGTTCGTAAAATGACTGCCTTGTCTGAAATAAAACGGCCGGATTAATTCGTAGTGTTTTTGAAGCAAGAAATGATGCCTCTCCATGCATCGTCATTCGCATACCTAGTCTCTCTCCTATGCGATTACCTTGTCCTCCCCCGGGAGGAGGTGGTGGTGGAGGGTTCATAGGATCGATTGGGATGGTTGGCCCCTGTTGAGCTAGGCTGATAAAAGGCCTATTCAGATGAGCAGCATTTACACCAAATCTCATCAACATACCGGCATCCGTTATTGTCTTATAAGCTAATCCAAGAGATAAGTCTGTAAAATTTCTATTCACATTACCTCTTTGATCAATGGGAAATGCGACTCCAGGTGTATTATTTATGAGTGAATTGGGCGTTGTTAGTTCGCGACCTTCGAACCCTCTTGTTCCCGTACCATAAGACAATCCTATAGTCCATACATCATTATAGTCTCGGTCCATACCCAGATGGTAGGCGACATTCATAGCTGTCAATTGATGCTTAAAATTGTACGTTCCTGATCTGTCTGATACAAACGAAATCGCTCCTGCTATCCAATCATAGTTAGTTAATAGACCCGCTTTCAAGTTTATTTCAGCTGAGGCAAAAGGTGTTCTAAAAGGCCTACTATTGTCGATAGGCCTCCATTGATCTCGATAAATACCACTAATACGATAAGTCCCCTTAAAAGAACCCGTCATAGCAGGATTGAGACTTACGGGTGCCATCCTGAAATGGGTAAAGTGAATATCTTGCGCAGACAGGCTAGCACCCGTAACAAATACTGCGATTATTAAACTCCACGCCTTTAATAAGTGTTTAAAACCAGCATTCATATTTTAGCTTCTCTTTTTATGTGGATCTTCGTATCCATATCGTTCATTCTTCAATAAGGCATTTCTTCATGTTCCTCAAAAGTGCTCATAAAATAGTATCAACCCTTCAATCATTACATTGCCAAACACTAATATACACCTTACACATAAGTATTGCTCTTTTTACAACTACATTAAGTGGCCAGTATGCCATTTATGATACTACCGCCACTATATATCCCTTAACTCAAGTCAATAAAAAACGCCTAAACATCTATCTAGGTATAACAGGCACTACATATCTAGCCGGTTCATATGTATTATACCAGACTTGGTATAAAGACTTCCCTCAATCTCGATTTCACTTCAAAGATGATCTGTCTAATTGGTTGCAAATGGATAAAGCAGGCCATGCTTTTAGCAGTTACCAACAGGCCAGATTACTCTCTCAAGGATTCCAATGGACAGGATTAAATATGGCTCAAAGTGATAGTTATGGCGTTATAGCTGCTCTATTATTTCAATCTACCATAGAAGTGATGGATGGTTTTTCAGAACAATGGGGATTCTCACCCACTGACGCCGGTGCAAATCTACTCGGCGTCGCGATTTATGGTCTTCAGTCAAAGTTCTGGAATGATCAACGTATCATCCTCAAATTTTCAGCATACCCAAGCCCTCATAATAATATAGGATGGACAGAGAATATGGATCAGATTGATCTTATGGCTAGAGCCAATATTCTTTTTGGGAATGGCATCGCCCAGCGATCGTTAAAAGACTATAACAATCAGAGATATTGGCTCTCGATGAATGTTAATTCTCTTACTCATCTAACCATGCCTTCATGGTTAAATATTGCCGTAGGATACGGTGCAGATAATCTATATGGTGCTTCATCAAATACATGGGAAGAAAATACACAAATCGTACAGCTCCACTCTACCCTTTTCCCTAGAAGCAGACAGTTCTATTTGTCACTCGACATAGATACAAGCCGTATAAATACGAATAACCGCTTTCTTCGTACATTGCTAGATCTTATCAATATCATCAAGATCCCTTTCCCCACTCTTGAATATCACACAAGTCAGGGCTTAATCTTCCACCCTTTAAAATTCTGATTTAGAATCTGACTGTAACTTTTTTGACACAATTAATTACTCAAAAAACGGCTAATTTTGCAGCCCTATGGCTACTCCTCAGACTGTTGCATTTCATACATTGGGTTGTAAACTCAATTTCTCAGAGACCTCCTCTTTAAAAAGAAGGTTTGAATCAGTAGGTTTTACCGCTGTACCATGGGAAGAGCCAGCAGATGTATATGTGCTCAACACCTGCTCCGTAACAGAATTTGCCGATAAAAAATGCCGTGCGGAAGTGAGGAGAGCATTGCGCACCAGACCAGAAGCAAAGATTATCGTCATAGGTTGTTACGCCCAACTAAAACCAAATGAAATAGCAGAAATTCCCGGGGTAGATTTAGTATTAGGCGCAGCCGAAAAATTCAATGTCGTTAACTATGTTGAAAATTTAAGCAAAGCTACCGGCAAGGGGATGGTCAAGGCCGGGGAAGTCTCAGAAATCAACTCTTTTGATGAAGCCTTCAGCTTCGGAGATCGCACACGCACCTTCCTTAAAGTTCAAGACGGATGTAATTATAAATGTACTTTCTGTACCATACCTCAAGCCCGAGGCCAAAGCCGGAGTAACAGTATAGCAAGTATCCTCGATAGTGCTCGAATAATAGCTGATCATGGTGTTAAGGAAATAGTGCTAACAGGTGTGAACATCGGAGATTTTGGTATTCAGAATAATGAAGCTAAACAAAAATTTATTGATTTAATCCAGGAGTTGGATAAGATAAAGGGCATCGATCGATTTCGAATTTCCTCTATTGAACCAAATCTTTGTCACGATGATATAATTAGATTCGTCGCTGATTCTGAGCGTTTTGTACCCCATTTTCATATGCCCCTTCAGTCCGGTTCGGATAAAATCTTAGCCATGATGAAGAGAAGGTATAAACGCGAGCTCTATGAAAATAGGGTCAGTCTGATCAAAGAAATAATGCCAGATGCATGCATTGGAGTCGATGTAATCGTGGGTTTCCCCGGCGAATCAGAACAAGAATTTGAAGAGACATTTACGTTTATTCAGTCCTTAGATATAAGCTATCTCCATGTCTTCACCTATTCAGAAAGAGACAACACTCCTGCTGCTACATTGCCAAATGCTGTCCCTATGCAGCTCCGCCGAGAGCGCAATGAATACCTGCGTCGACTGAGCGACAAAAAGAAAATGAACTTCTATGCCAGTCAACTTGGCAAGCAACAAAATGTCCTTATTGAACAGTATGAAGAACAAGAATTTTATAGCGGATTTACGCCGAACTATGTCAAAGTGCTTATTCCTAAACATAATCTCCAGACAGACATCAATGACATACTATCCGTCCGTCTGGATTCTCTGCACCCAAATGGCAATGTCTTCGGAGTGCCGACGGGTATACCTGCCATTCATTAGACTCAGAATCGCTAGATCAATTGCCCCATTAATCAACTACGGTGCGGGAGATACCTTGATAGACGTCTGTTTTGACCAGAAAGCATACATTTATCATTGAAATATACATATTAATTTTTTTCATATAATAATTTTTATTATATTTACCCCGTAATAGTGTATTACATATTAGAAAAAAAGTACTTTTGTACCGCATCATTAAAGAATAGCAAAGAAGTAGTTTTCTTATTTTGAGACCTTAGTCGAAAGAGCCTGAGTTTGACAGCAAACTTGGGCTTTTTAATTTCTGCATTGGCAGCGGTATTACTACATTTGTCAGACTTACCCATTTCGCATGAAAAACTACTCAATTTTATCGCTATTATTTCTCTTAATTATATATGCTTCATGCTCAAGTGAATCTTCCCGTGAGACACTCAATATCACGGAAGAAAGAATTCTTGATCATCTTCTCGAGCTCTCTGATGACAAATACATGGGTCGCATGCCATTCGGCCCCGGAGATCAGATGACTGTAGACTATCTAGTAGATCAATGTAAAAGAATGGGATTAATACCGGGCAATAAAGGTTCTTATATTCAGCCTGTTCCGATGGTCGAAATCACCTCTCAAGTCAACAAAGACTTATCCATTAAATCTGCCAACGGTGTCACGACTTATCGCAACGGTCCTGACTATGTAATCAATTGCCCGAAGATTCTGGATGTGATAGAGATTAACGAAGCTGAATTGGTTTTTTGCGGATATGGAATACATGCCCCCGAGCTCAATTGGAATGATTTTGAAGGAATCGATATGAAAGATAAGGTGGCCGTAGTTTTGGTCAACGATCCCGGTTATGGCGGAGATGATAAAGATTTCTTTAAAGGAGATATCATGACCTATTATGGTCGATGGACTTATAAGTATGAAGAAGCCGACCGCCAAGGAGCTAGAGGATTGTTGATCATTCACGAGACAAGTTCTGCCGGCTACCCTTGGTTCGTTATTGAAAGTAGTTGGACAGGCCCCATGCTCAGTCTCGAAAAGGAAAGTGTCCAGAATGGTGCAGACTTCAAAGGATGGATACATCTTGATATGGCTAAGTCACTTGTTGCCGATGCCGGACATGACCTCAGTTCTCTTATAAGACAAGCACGCCAGCCGGGTTTTAAACCCGTACCATTGGGTTCATACTTAAGTACGGGTATAAAGAACGAATACAAGCGTGATCAATCTAGCAACGTAGTCGCCTTGCTTCCCGGCAGCTCCTCTAGCGACGAATATGTCCTCTACTCTGCACACTGGGATCATTTAGGCATAGGAAAATCAGTAAATGGCGACTCCATTTACAATGGCGCATTGGACAATGCAAGTGGTACGTCCATAATGCTTGCTGTGGCAGAGGAATTGGCCGCTGCCAAAAAGAAACCTAATAGGTCAATCATTTTTGCTTGGGTAACAGCTGAAGAGCAAGGATTGTTGGGATCGGAATTTTTTGCTTTAAACCCTCCTTATCCCGTCAATCAGATAGTTGCTAATATTAATATTGATGGATGCAACCCACTTGGGCCCATGAAAGATTTTCAGATAGTCGGTTATGGACATTCTGAAATGGATGACATCGCTGCTGAAGAGCTCTCAAAACAAGGCCGTTATGTCTTACCTGACCAAGAACCAGAAAAGGGATACTTCTTTAGATCTGACCACTTCAATTTTGCTAAAGTAGGTATTCCACCCTTGTTTGGATCCGGAGGTTATGACCACGCAGAGCAGGGTATAGAATATGGCAAAGCCAAATCTGCAGAATACATTGCGAATAATTATCATTCGCCTTCAGACGAATATGATTCTGATTCATGGGACATGCGCGGGGTGGTTCAAGACGCAATCATATATTATCATGTAGGAAAGCGACTTGCAAATTCTTCAGAATGGCCTAAATGGAAACCACAATCAGAATTTAAACGTCCTCAACATTCCGAAAATATCAAATAGTTGATCAGACACAAAGAAGTATTATTACCCGGCAGATCTCGAGGCTTTTACTTGATTACAGATATAATTGTGGATGCTATACGAGATATTATGCCTGTTGATGGTTTACTTAATATTTTTATCCTGCACACATCAGCGGCAATAGCCATAAATGAAAATGCGGACCCCTCTGTTCTACTAGATTTCGAAAGTTTTTTCAATAAACTTGTGCCGGAGAATTGTGACTTTGTATTACATGACATAGAAGGACCTGATGATATGCCCGCACATGTCAAGAGTGTATTAGCAGGCACACATTGCACCATTCCCGTTGTAAATGGAAAATTAGCTCTGGGGACGTGGCAAGGAATCTATCTTTGTGAATTTCGCAATATGCCACACCGGAGAAAGCTTATTTTGACTATATATTCTTAAACATGCAGTACATTATTGAAGGTCTACTTCTGGGGTTGACGTTGGCAATGTTAGTCGGCCCTATTGTGCTTGTCCTGATTCAATCGTCGCTGGAACGGGGTGCACGAGCAGGACTTATTGCAGCCTCCGGTATCTGGATAAGTGACTTTTTAATTATCGGTTTTTCATTATATTTCATTAAGCAGATTTCTCCGTTTATCCATGACAAAGGTTTCGTATTCTGGTTGGGATTGACAGGTGGAGTCGTTCTAATCATAACCGGTGTGTTAAGTTTTTTTAAGAAAACCTCTCTTGAGTTCTCTTCTTCGGGATTAAAGACGTTTACAATACTGAATTACTTTACAAAGGGGTTTTTAGTCAATACCATTAATCCGTTCACATTTATTTTTTGGTTGTCCGTTATAAGCACCTTAGTAGCAACAAGACATTTAAACAAGCTTGAAACAAGCTTGTTTCTTGGGTCAATAATGTTCGTAATTATTGTGAGTGATTCCCTTAAGGTAATCTTAGCACGAATGATAAGAGCCAGAATATCCGAAGTAACACTTACTCATATCAATCGCATATCAGGTATCTTACTAATGATCTTCGGAATAGTTTTGATTTATAGATCCTTGCCCTAGTAATAGAAATGGCGCACATCATAACTTAACATCCGCCATCCGTATACTTGCCTTTAGTACCAAGTGAAAGCCTAGGCTTTTTTCACTTTTATGCTACAACCTATTGCTTTCGTAAAATCCGGATCCGGATTCTTCCCATTCTTAATAGCCATAATAGCATTGTCAACATAATTCACGGAAACACTCTCTGCTTCTTGCGGGTTGTCATCGATGGCACCTATGTATCTTACGATTAAATTCTTGTCTAGTATATAAATATGCGGTGTTTTAGTAGCACCATATTGGTGCAACACAGATTGTCCTGCATCAAATAAATAAGGGAATTTAAAATCCTTTTCTTGGGCTCTTACCTTCATCGCATCAAAGCTATCCCCTGCACTTAGTTCTGGATCATTAGGATTGATAGCGATCACCGGAAATCCTGCTTCTGCGTATTTTTCATGAAGCTGCATGATTCTATCCTCGTACATGACAGCGTAAGGGCATGTATTACAAGTGAATATCAACACATAGCCTTCTGCATTCTCCCATTGGTGCATTGACACAAATTGACCATTAACATTTTTTAAGCTGAAATCAGTCGCTTTGTCGCCAATATTGTAACCGGTATTCGTGGGCGCAAAATAAAATAACCCGCCGAAGAGCATGATAATTAAGTACGAATAGTGTTTCATTGTCTGTATTTTAGTTTATAAACGAATAATATTGGTTCTTCAAAGATTCTACATCGGGATATTCATGGGAAACAAATAATCTTTTGGACCCTTTAAGAAAAAGTGTCGCCGGGATCGATCCGTCCCAAGATGGGTCAATCTTATCAATCCACGAATTCGCATCCGGATCAGTTAAATGTACAACTCTGCTTTTTATCTCCTTCATAACGATCAAAGGTAATAATCGCCTGTCATGATCCTTTTTAAAATCAACACTCACTAGAACAACCTCTGCATGATTATCCGAAATCTCAACGCTCAATTCATCAAAATATGATAATTCCTTTACACATGGAGCACACCATGTTGCCCAAAAATTCACAACATAAATCTTAGATTCATCCCCGACCACATTATTTAAAAACTCATCATATGTATCAAACATCTGAACAGACTGCGCTGAAATCAGAGTTGTACATGTTAACAATAGGGATAATTGCAAAACTCTCATATAAATATAACGTAACTCACAGGGCTTTAGTTGAATCCTATATAAATTTTCACATTTAATTAAGCTTGTACTGCAAGCCCAATACGGACAGTTTTTCCAATAAACTATTATTTACCTCAATGCCCTTCTTATTTCCGATCATTTGTAAATCAATTTCCTCTTCGTTGTCCTTTATTACAAGTTTCAGCTGATGATGACCTTTATGTTGATGCAATATTGTTTTCAATGAAGTCACAAGCTCTTCTCTTAATTCTTCCAACGGAAGCTGGATCGTAATGGACTTTGTCATAGTCTTACCGACTGTATCTAGTAGTCGAATACTTTTAACACGGAAAAAATAATTATCAGAATTGTATCCTTTTGAATTTGACCCTTCGACATAAAGGACTTCGCCTTTATTAATAAGATCTTTAAAACTTTTATAACCCTCATTGTAAAGGCTTATTTGCATACTGCCCTTATAATCTTGTATTGTGAATTTACCGTAGCCCAGACCTTTCTGTGTAACACCATGAAATGTCTCTGTGACCATACCCGCAAACTGCAAAGGTGTGTCTAGCTTCATTGCCGCTTCATCAATTGTACAGTTGATATAATTCTCAAGCTCCAACTGATAATCATCAAGAGGATGACCAGTGATATAAATACCGGTCACCTCCTTCTCTCTGTTAAGCTGATCCACCCTTGACCATGGGGTAACATTAGGAAGTAAAGGCTCTTTAACCAATATCTCACTTAAATCCCCGAATAGAGAATTACTCAATTCTTGCTTCTGTGACTGATAAGTATTGCCAAACTTTAATGAATACTCTATAACGGTTTCAACCCCTTCTAGCGGGGCATAAAACTGTGCGCGATTACCATTGTTAAAGCTATCTAACGCGCCCCCATCTACGAGACTTTCCAAGCTTTTCTTATTGAGTGATCTTAGATTCAGTTTTTTTGTTAAATCGAACAAGCTAGTGAACTTTCCCGTCTTTTGCCGTTGCTCGATTATCTCGTTTACCGGACCTTCGCCAAGTCCCTTCAATGCCGACAAGCCGAATCGTATATGACCATCACGATTAACTGTAAAATTGAGCTCACTCTCATTAACATCAGGTCCTAATACTACAATATCCATCCTCTTTACTTCCCTTAAGAAAAAATTTAATTTAGTAATATCCTGTTTATTGTGTGTAAGAACGGATGCCATATATTCCGCAGGATAATGCGTTTTAAGATAGGCAGTTTGAAAAGCGAGAACAGAATAAGCCGCTGCATGAGACCTGTTAAATCCATACTGTGCGAACTTCTCCATTGTATCGAAAATCTCATTTGCCTTTTCCTCATTGACACCTTTCAGCAAACATCCTTCCGCAAATATTTGTCTCTGCTTCTCCATCTCCGATTTCTTCTTCTTACCCATAGCGCGTCTTAACAAATCCGCCTTACCCAATGAGTAATCAGCCATTAACTGAGCTGTTTGCATTATCTGTTCTTGATAAACCATTATGCCATATGTAGGTGATAATAAATCAACTAACCATTCATGTGGATAATCGATAGGCTCTGTCCCATGTTTCCTGCGGATAAAGCTTGGAATATTCTCCATAGGGCCCGGTCGGTATAAAGCATTCATCGCTATAAGATCCTCCATGCTCGTAGGCTTAAGTTCTTTCAAGAACTTTCGCATACCATCAGATTCAAACTGAAAGATTCCCACCATGTCACCATTCTGAAATAACTCAAATGTCTTTCTGTCGTCAAGTGGGATCTCGTCTGGATCTAATCGCGCCGAATCCCCATATCTTAACACTACATTCTCAATTGCATCCTTGATAATAGATAAGGTCTTTAACCCAAGAAAATCCATCTTGAGCATTCCCGCATCCTCGACGACACTTCCTTCAAATTGAGTCAACAAAAGATCCGTTTCATTAGAGGTACATACAGGAATCAGTGCTGTAATATCACTTGGAGCGATTATAAGACCAGCAGCATGTACACCGGTATTTCGAACCGTACCTTCTACTTTCGCTGCTACTCTGACGACCTCCCCCATAAGGTCAGTACGAGCCAAATAAGAACGGAGCTCTTTAATACGACTTAAATCATCCCCTTGCCATTCATCAGACAAAGTCCTCTCCTCGTCAAACAAGATAGACTTTAACTTTGTACCAGGACGTGAAGGCACTAGCTTGGCAATTTTATCCGTTTCAGACAGTTCTAAGGATAACACACGACCTACATCTCTTATGGATGACCTAGCCGCCATCGTACCAAAAGTGATAATCTGGGCAACTTGATTCTTTCCATACTTATCTACTACCCAGTCTATAACCTTTTGTCTCCCATAATCATCAAAATCAATATCAATATCAGGCATGGAAACACGCTCCGGGTTTAAGAATCTTTCAAAAAGCAGATTATACTTCAACGGATCTATATTCGTAATCCGCAGACAATACGCCACAGCCGATCCAGCCGCTGAACCTCGTCCCGGACCCACAGATACACCTAATTCTCTCGCTGCCTGTATAAAGTCTTGAACTATTAAGAAGTACCCCTCAAAATCCATATCAGCTATGATGCCCAGCTCAAAATCAAGACGTTCCTTTAGAACGCTACTTATTTCACCATAAAGCCTGCTAGCCCCCTCGTATACCAGATATCTAAGATAATCTCCCTGTTTAGTAAAGCTCTGAGGCAAAGGAAAACTTGGAAGTAATATATCTCTAGCTAGCTGAGGTGCTTCTATTTTAGAAACTATCTCCATAGTGTTAGCAAGCACCTCGGGCATATCCGAAAATAAGGAATACATCTCTGCCCTAGACTTTAAATAATAATCACTACTTGAAAACTTAAACCGCCCGAGATCATCCCTCTTTACACCTGTATTAACACATAGTATTATATCATGCGGCAACCAATCCTCCTCATTTACATAATGAGAATCATTAGTAGCGATTACCTTGACATTATACTTCTTCGCAAACCGGACTAAATGACTATTTACCTCATCTTGCCCCATAATTGCACCACCATCGAGATTCTCCAATCCAGCATGACGCTGAATCTCTATATAGTAATCCTCCCCAAAGATCTCAAGCCACCATCTCAGACTCTCCTCAGCCTTGTCCAAATTTCCCGACGCAATCATACGCGGTATCTCTGCCGCAAGACAACAACTTGTCGCTATAAGGCCTTCATGATGCGCTATTAATAGCTCTTTATCAATCCTAGGATATTTGCCATACATACCCTCAATAAACCCCAGAGAGCATAGCTTACTGAGATTCTCATACCCCTTCTGATTTTTAGCAAGAAGTAATTGATGATATCGCTCATCCTTCTCACCCTTAGATTTTAAAAAAGACTGTTTCCTCCTATCCGCAACTAAATAAAACTCACAGCCCACTATTGGCATTATTCCCCGTTTATTAGCTTCTGCGACGAACTTAAAGGCACCAAACATATTGCCATGATCTGTTAATGCTAAAGCAGATTGTCCATCAGCTAAAGCCTTATCCATCAGTGGCGCTATATCTGCTGCACCGTCGAGAAGCGAATAATGAGTATGACAATGTAAATGACAAAAATCCCCCATACACTTAAGTTATGAAGGATCTAAATTAAGACTATTTGTTGTCTTCGGTTTGTTATTAAAAGAATAAGCCCCTTTTCCACCGCAGTGGAAAAGAGGCCATCCCAAAAACCGATTTTATCGTTCTAACAGAAACTAATCCATTAGTATCATCTTCTTAGTAGCAGTGAACTCACCACTCTCTAATTGATAGTACAATACTCCTGAAGCATTAAGATCAGCTTTTCTTAATGTTACTTCATTGTAACCACGAGCATACTCTCCTCTGATAACACTTAATGTCTTACCAGTAACGTCGAATACTGTCAATGTCGCTCTACCAGCTTCTGGTAAAGTGAAACCTACTCTAGTTACATCATTGAACGGGTTAGGCTCGTTTTGAGCAAGTGAGAATCCACTAGCTGAAACGATACTACCATCCTGTGTGAAGTTCATCTGAACATCTAATCTCTCAAGACCCCCAGTATAAGCTTCTGCTCTTGTAACTTTAGAAGTCACATTGATTGCTTTGCTCAACTGAACATCAGAAGTAGCTTCGAATGTAAGCGTGAATAAAACATCATTAGCGTTAACACCTGTAGCATTATACCAAGCAGTTGTTATAGTGTTAGCATTGATTAAACCGAAGTTCTCGTTAGATACTTCAATCGAACCACTTGTAACACCTCTGAAGCTTAATCCAGATACTTCCATTGTAAACTGGTAACCAGCGATATCAGCGAAGTTGTTACCTCTTACCGCTACCTCTACACTCTGACCAGCCTTTACTGAAGCATCAGCTATTTCCAACGAAAGCGTACCAGCACTTCTTCCACCAGCTGCCAACAAGCTATTAGCGATAGCGTTACCGCTAACATCACCTATCTTAACTGCGATGAAATCGTTATCTCTCAACTGTCCAGCTGCATTACGCACATTAAGTACTTCTGCAAATGGGAACGGATTAAGAACTTCATCAAAAGTCTGCGTAGCAGCTACAAATCTCCAGCTATCATTAGCAGGCAATTCTGCATAGATACCAAGGATAAGTTTACGAAGCTCTAGTAGGTCAATAGCTGTAATTCTTTGGTCACTGTTAATGTCCGCAGCAATCACTTTATAAGGACTGTCTAGGTTTTGTAAACCGATAACATGCTTCTGAATTAACACTAAGTCAAGCGTGCTTACACCATTCATGTAATCATTGTCTTTCTTAGCTTTAACAGAGTAGTCAGCATTCGCATTAACATTGAATGCATACTTACCTTCTACACTTGTCATGTTTCTAGCAGCAGTATTCAAGCTAACCTCAGCACTTTCTACCATATCTCCAGCTTCAGTTCTAACCTCACCTAGGATCGCAGCTGCACCAGTGTTAGTATCAGGACATGCACCTTGATTGTCATCAACTCTCAACGTAATGTAACAGAAGTCAACATTACCAGAATTGTCATGTACATAAAGAGCTAACTCAACAACTGGACCACCAGCTAGGTCAGCACACTTCACTGTATAACCATTTACTACAGCTGTAGGAGAGAAAGAAACTTTCACAGGACCACAGTTATCAAATGAACCATGATCATAATCAGTTGCCCAGATAGTAACTTCACCATTAGCCATGATAGCTGTACTCAAATCCTGAATACATACCGGCGTCGGCTTCTTAGTATCCGCAAATGTGATATCAGTAATAGCTACACCGATGTTACCACAACCATCCTTCACTCTCCACTTGATTCTGTGTCTGTCACCAGGCTTACCGTTTCCGGTAGACATAGTAGCCGTTGCACCAACACTATTCTTAGAAGTTACAAAGATCTCACTTGTTCCATCAACTCTGAATAGTTCAATCCACCATGAAGCATCATCTGCACCGATTTCTACTTCTCCACAAAGATCACTTACAGTCGCAGTGATTATATCACTACCTCTACAATCGTCAAACTTATCACCTTTGAACTTCGCACCATTCGTGATGTCCACTTCATGCTTATCAGCTACAACGATCTCAGGGTTCGTATCATCAACAACCTTGATCACCTGATCAAAAGTGTAATAACCATCTATATATGTGATAGCATAAGCAAAATATACATGATCAGATGTACCTTTTGATTTCTCACACTTTTCACAAGGCTGATAAGTAACTGTACCAGCAGAAGTGCCAGTCTCTATTCTAGTTCTCCAATTGTACCACTCACCATTACCCAACCACTCGTCGTCTATGGCTACGAATAATTCACCAAATCCATCGTTAGTGTCATCAGGAACATTAGCATTATACTTGTATTCGAAAACATAATCTCTACTCGTGTTATTCGGCTCCCAAGTACACCAGTCGATTACCGTCCATCTTCTGATGATCTTTTTACAAGCATCAGCAGCAGCAATTGTCTCATCGATGTAACTTACTCCGATTAGGGCACATGCAGGATCACACCATGTAGGCGCACCCGTATCGGCACCATCTACACACTCAAATGCATCACCCATCTTCACATCAGCAACATAATTTACGATATGCTTTAATGTAGCACCGCCTTTTGTTACTCTTTTAGCATTAGGATTAGTACGACCACCACCGATGTAGAATCCGCCCACTTGATCTTCAAACAAATCTTCGCACTCTCTTACTAAACCTTCGTAAACAGTACCATCATAATGCTTGGGCCACTTGATTTCAAATGGATCGAACGGAGCAGCTGATTTCACTCTATAACGACAAGTAGTTGTACTTACAGTCGCACCACTCTTATCATGAGCAGAATATGTTATATATATCCATCCTTCACCACACTGTACTTCTACCTCTCTAGATACTTCTTTCACATCAAACCCAGCACAGATCACACCACCAAAAGCAGGCTTCTTAGGATTGAATAAATCAACGTCAGTACATATTACATCATCAGTAAAACAAACCCATCCGGCACCACTCTTATCCTCAACATTTACTACTGACCAAGAGTAGCCAAAGTTAGGATGGTATGATTTTTTGCAATAATCCCCATTGTCCGTAACAACAAGTGCTACAACATTCTCTCCTATATCTGAACAACAGAACTTTACATATTCTTTACAGAATACATAAGGAATACGAGCAATAACCACATCCCTTCTAGTCTTAGGATCGTATTGAGTTAATACATACTCACCATCAACAGCACACTGCGCTGCCTTGTAGATATGTCTTCCATTAACTAAAACAGGGTTGCCACGAGCATCAACGATTTGATTCTCAAACTCTTCCTTAAGAAGTAAACAAGTATTTACTTCACCACAACCTGCGTCATGTGAGCCAGCATCGATAGCATTTACATATACCTTAGCTACACCTCCATCCTTACTTACTAAACCACTAGCATCATAAGTCAAAGTAACATTAACTCTGTCTTCTGCGATCGCTACAGGTGGAACTTTATCCACGATGTTAATATGGTAATATACATAAGTCTCATTACCACACTTATCCGTTATGGTAACAGTCAATGTGACTCTGCACTCTGACAGCCATAGATTGACTAATTTACCACCTACTATATTGCCAGCATCAGCTGAATAGTGGTAAGTAACACCAGAACAAGCGTCAGTAGCAGCAGGTCTAGGAAGCGTATATTCAGCAGCACAAATCCATGGCGCTATAGAAACTTCGACCTCGTTATGAACTCTTACACCAGAAGCCAACACAGGACCCACATTGTCTACTACTTCTATCCACTGAGTACACTCAGTAACTGTACCTGTACACCAATCAAGGATTGACCAATTACGCATGATCTTAGCCTCAGGACCTACACAGCTCTCGAAGTACCAGTCAGTACACTTAGTAGTGAGATTACACTGAACACCTTTCTTGATAGGAACATATATCGGTCTTGTAGTATAAGTTGTATCGAAAAGTCTTACTGACCCCTTTCTTACAACGTCCGCAAGAACCCACACTCCGTTGATTTCTATCTTTTGCTGGACTGTATCAACAATAAAACTAGAATCTCTAGGTGTAATTGTTCGCGTAGAGTCAAGACCCTTGTATAGATGTGGATAAGCATAAGGAATACCTCTTCCAGCACCTAATGTTTTATTGAAATGCGCCATAATTGACTCAGGGTCAGTACCTACACCACATGGAACTTTGACTCTAGTATCAAATGTCTCACCTAGAGGACAAAGAATATCAGATGGGTCGATAGGCATTTCTGTAATGTTATCTCGACGAATCAATACTTTAATTGATCTTCCGTCAAGTTTCACATTTCCATATACTTCTCTTGTATATGTATTACCATTACACTTGTCATTATCTCTGCTTTCTTGGATATAAAGATCTGTAATAGCAGGGTAGCAATTAGCAGGATCGTTAATCGCTTTAGAGATATCTGCAAGCGAAGGAAGTTTAGGCCACTCCTGACCACACATTAGAGGCCAGTCATAGATCTCTGGATCCGGAGTCTTCTTGATCTCCAGATTAATGTGACCCCAGCACAACATCATGCCCGAAGGACCATGAGAAGTGATTGGCCCTGAGTAGATCTCGTATTGGTTATGACCTTTTTTTAGACCATTAGCACCAAGTTTTCCTGCACCAGGAAAAGGAATACCAGAACCACTCGCCGGGAAATAAATTGAGACTGCTCCACTACCTGTGAATCCTAGAACTTCAGGTGTGATAGCAAACTCACAATTCTCATCTACTGTAATATTCACCTTGTCAATACAAGAACTAGACGCGGGTTGCGCCATCACTTGTACAGAGACGAAACTCAGTAATGAGAAAAGAAAGAGAAAAGTAAAATTCGATCTTTTCATGAGATTGAGTTTAGTTAATAAATAAGTTTTGGGTTTAAAAAAATCAGTTTGATTCTCTGATCCAAATAAGTTTGATTTCGTCACGGATCTTCAAATCGTATTAAAAATTAATACTTAACGCCTAGCGCTACGTTTAGCAACTACGCAAAACCACAAGACCACGTTTGGACTTGAGTTCCGAAATCTCCACCATTTACCCGATGGAAGGGCTTTAGACTAAAATGTGGATACTGAGAATCACCTGACATATCACACCACGCCCGTGGTGAATAATTTGATTTCGTCTTTAAGTCTTAGGCGTGAAGCGACCTATCAGGATTTCGTCTTTTCCTTAAAAAATGAATGACACCTTCTGCATCATCCCCACAAAGATACCATTTGACCCTTACCGTGGGTTGTCGAATGGCGGGTATTTTATATATATATAAATATTTTAATATGTATCCTTGCCCTATAAAACGACAAAAGCCCGACAATGATCGGGCTTTTATCAGATATATTTTTGTTAGTCTCGTTAACTAATCTACTCCTTTTCTTTCATGTCCGGCTTCAATAGTCTTAACGTCAGGCCCAGCTCATGTGATCCATTACTATAGGTCTGAAATTGATGTGTCGTAATATTATAGCTGTAATTAAATCCGAACATTCCCGTGCGCCCACCGACCAAAAAACCCACACGCTTCTCGCCCTCAATTGTATAATTAAGTCCTGTAACTAAGCTCTCTCCAAGAAAACTAGCCACTACATTTACGTCCACATGAAAAGGTGTGAACATGAAGCGCTTAGCATACACAGTAGGCGTTATCACTACGTCCTTCTCTGGAATACGATGTCTGTATCCGAGTGTAGCTATGAATGCCATATCTCCTTTCGTATCGTCGCTGAATCCACTGACCTTGGTACTTAATAAGGCCGGTAGTGTGACACCATAAATGAGTTTGTCCATATAAATGCCATAAATTCCGAATCCCGCATCTACAAAAGAATTACCGTCCATACGTCTGATAATCTCAGGGTCATTAATGTTAACTAAGGGGTTTGACAATTCTGACGAATTCAACCTATGTTGTAAAAATTCCCCCATCAACCCAAATCCGATCTTGTTATTAGGTGATTCAATCTTGTACGATAACATTAAACCACCCCTATTGGTATTAAAAGCAGCAAATTGATCTGTCATGCCCAATACACCTATTCCTATATTGTTACCAAGCGCTCCTTCGAAGCCTATTGTCATCGTTCTTGGAGATCCCGGAAAAGAAGCATATGTGTTGCGATAATTCGCAGTGACTTGACCTGCTTCTTCTAGTCCTGCAGCACCTGGATGTAATAAATACGGTGTCAGTTGATATTGTGTATATATACTACGCTCTCCGATCAATCTCGTCTGAGCATAACCCATATTGAAACCCAATACAACTATTGCAATTATTAAAAGATTACGAAGATTCATCGTGTTTAATTGTAGCATATGGCTTAAACGATTTTTACTCTTTACAATATCTCCGGTTATCATTTATCGCAATATTGTAACTGTTCCTCTGAATAGATCTCTATTTCCCGCTGAACCTGTCTGAAGAACCCACATATACCCGCCTTCATTTAATGGTGCACCGGATAAATCTGTCCCTCCCCAATCATTGTTATAATTACTTGCTTGATATACTAGCTTACCCCATCGGTCATAAATCTCAATTTGATTGGGTCTATTCTGACCTCTTCCCAGACAGCCTATTTCAAATACATCATTCATACCGTCTCCATTGGGCGAGATAATTGACCTTCCTATGCACTCATCAGTTGGCAAAGTGCTACAAGGCACATCTATATTATTAAATGTCATTTGGCAACCTATGTTATCGGTAACTATAACTGTCAGGTTATTAATATTAGTTAGACCTGTTAATCTTCCACCTGAAGAAATATTGCCATTACTTGTCATAAAAGTATAAGGCGCTTCTCCTCCACTTACATTAAGTTGTAGGGTGCCTGTGTTTACATCATCCGGACAAGCTATCGCTTCGACACTATCCAATATGATCATATCCGCGGCATCAGATATTGTATAAGAACCTCCGTCAGTGCATCCCTCAGAATCACTAACTGTGACGGTGTATGACCCGCCTGATAGATTGGTCACATTTGCCTGCGCAGGAAGTCCTCCACTCCACGCATATGTATAACCCATACCAGACCCTCCGGTAGCGGTAAGAGATATACTTCCCCCTCCCAGACAATTCATACCCATTACTTGTGCAGTAATGTTGATCGGATCGGGACTAACGACAGTAAAACTACGGGTAGTCACTACACTGTCCTCGTCTGTTACCCTGAGTGTATACGTACCGCCAGCCACACCGACTAAATTACAAGAGGTGGAGACTTCACTATTTGATTCATCCGTCCATCTACACATCACAGCACCCACCATACCTGTAAAATCCACAGCTACCGCTCCGTCTCTATCTCCATCACATGTAGTATTGGTAATAGTTATCAAATTAATATTTCTATCTGCTGAACAACTGTCAATAATAACCGTACCTGTTACAAGCGTTGGTATAAGTGGTTGACTTTGTCCGCCGATGACTTCCACATTACCTCCGTTACTACCCACAAATGCGATCATCGTACTCTGTCCTGAGTCACATGCCGCAAGTGCTTCATAACACACTTGGAAAATGCTCGTCCCATCCGGCACACTTTGACCCGCAGTAGGCGTCCATACCAATCTTAATTGTCCAGCATTAACTAAGTTGAAATTCGAACTACCACCTGTTAAATTCGGCAAATTAAAATTTTGTTGACGTACATGTCTCAGCACAGCTTGATTCCACTCGATGGTGAACCCCAGTCCATTGATGTTATTGAAGTTTCTAACAGTAATATCTACACACGTAGTGTCTCCGGACCTCACTCTTGTATTACTACTGCGCAATTCTACTTGATTGGCCGCAGGATCTTCACCGATGGTTACAGAACCATCTCTGACGAAAAAGTCTGTCGGTAGACCAGATTCAGTGGAAACCTCTATCGGGAAACCTCCAAGGTTTATAAATCCAATGGGGCTGCGCTGTCCGACACTACCAACCACGCTAAAGCACAATTCAAACATCACGGCATCATCTGCCAAGGTGACAAATGGTGTGTTATTATCAGTTGTCCATAAGACTCTCAATTCGCCATTGGCTGCATTTGTTGCTCCTGCCTCGACATTATTGACTCCACGGGACCTTATTTCTCTGTATCTTAAAATAGATGCATCAAATCCTACGCCTAATTGAAAAGCTGCGATGCCAGTGAAATTCTTGGTGGTAATAGGAACACAAATACTTGTATCACTACCCGTGAACAAATTGCCGGCAATAAAACCTACACCGATCTCTTGACCGCCGCCACTACCTACTGTCACTCTGCCTGATCTTACAAAAAATGGTAGAGAGACACCGGATTCATTTGCCACTTCGACAGGAACTGGTTGGTTAACTATTTCGATATTGGTCGAACTGCCGGTATTTCCGATCACATCAAAGCAAATGTCAAATACGGATGCATTGTCTGCTAGACTCACACCATTGTTCTCTAGAAACCATACAAATGAAAGAGCTCCATTCTCGGCAGACATGCTGTTTGCTGCCACTCCGGGTAATCCTTTTGGGGCCAGTCTAGTAAATCTCAATATACTTGGATCCCAACGAAGAGAACCTTGAATACTGCCTATATCTGTAAAATCTCTAACTATAACAGGAACACAAAGTTCTGTACCTTGAGAAGCACTGACATCTTCGATTATGATACCGACTCCGTTCTCATTTCCGCCGCCTCCGCAATTACCATTATCTATTCTAGCGACCCCGCTAATCCCATTCACTTGTAGCAAATCAAAACCGGCATTCACTACTTCAGTTGTCAATGGTCTGTTAGCAAACATAATTTCTGTGGAACTACAGTTAGCTCCGGCTGCAAATAATCTCAATGTAAACAGTCTTGTATTATTAGGCAGTGTCCGAGGCTCTGTACTCGTCAAACTCCAACTTACAGTAAGCTCACCATCTTTTACTACAGCAGCACCGGGCGGGGTTCCTATATTGCCGGCTTCACTAAATTGATCCAAGGCTGAAGTGACATTCTCAATAGAGCTAAAGTTGAACACTTCAGGATTCCAGTTCAAAGAGAACTGCATAGATACGATATTCGTAAAGTTAGAAACAAGAACATCGATATCTACGAACTCACTTGTTGCGCGAGCAGTATCACTTGTTAATCTTAATTCTAACTGTGCATTTACAGATTGCCCAATTATCAATAAGAAGGTAAGTAGAAAAATTACTTTAGACATAACAACACATTAGTGTATTAATTAGCAAAAATACTAATGTTTTTGAAAAGCGCGTATCTTAATTCCCGCCTTAAGTCTCGAACATTAGTCAAATAAACGGTAACACCAACTAAATATTCTATCAAAAGACAACCATCTTTTTGGTCAAAGATCTATGTTGCGTTTTTATCATATAGTAGTAGATACCCTTATTCAGATTATAATTGACGCGATTAATCTTCATGCTATGACTTCCGCGGTCTTGGGTCACACTCGATCTATGAATAATCTCGCCATTCATATTGATTATATTGAATTCAACCAATCCGGTCTCCGCCAAATAATAATCAATGGTAGTCTCTTCATTGAATGGATTGGGAAAATTCTGAAACAACTTAAATCCTTCAAGCTCTTCGATTTCTGGTCTCAGAACTATTTGCTTCGCAACATACTCAGAGGTATATAACTCATTACTCCAATTTGCGTTTAACTCAACTACCCCAGATGCGATTTTATCATAGAAATCTATATGTAGAATAGCGATATCGGAATCAAGTTCATAATTCGTGCTATTGTACCAAGTCAAATAGATCATATCTCCTTTTATATGTATCATATCTGAATCAAATCTTGGCAGTGTACTGCCAATATCTTTTATTCGACCAATATCACCAATCCTCAATGCCAGCTGCATGCCGGAACATTCTTGAGCACCGGTAGGGTAAATAGCAATGGATGATCCTTCATTCTTCAGAACAAAGTCATATGTTGATAGCGATCTAGGTCGTGCTATTTTACTGTTCGCAATGGCATTCTGATCAATATCGCCAAGCTTGATAGCTCTAAAATTAGCTCCTATCATATCGGATTGAATATTGTCAATGTGATAAGCTGATGTTTGAATCCACGGATTCACAAGATCTTTTGGCATTTTATTTTCTGGTACAAATATCCATGAAGCGCCACCAGGCAATGCATCAATTAGTCCTAGTAACAATCTTCTTATCAAAACCAGATCACTAGAAGTAATCGATTGACTGCCATTTACATCAGCCGCTATATAAGAAGCTGCATTGTCAAATGGTCTGACGCCCAATATGTGTCTCTGAATTAACACAAGATCCAATGTTGATACGCCATTGGTGTAGTCATCATTTTTCTTTGCCAATACCTGTAGGTTCTGCCCCGCTCTCAATTCTTCAAAAGCATAAGATCCATCGTGGGAAGTATTGAATCTTCTTGATGCTAAACCAGCCCCTAGACTTACGTCAACTTTCTCCACAGGAATCCCAGCACCTGTTTTTACCTCTCCTGATAATCGAACCATGCCTGCTCCAAATCCACAGCTGGCATTTCCATCCCTGATGTCAACAAATGAAATACAGCTTGACACATTTCCTGCTGCATCAATAGCGCTTACTTCTACCTGTCTTACACCTAAATCTTGGCAAGTAAAATTTAATAAAGGTAGAAATGCGCCTGTCGATCCGGCTCTTCTGATACCTGTACTAGGTGCACTATCACAGTTATCCGTAATAGATGAAACAAAATCTCTCGCAGTAAGTGTAAGAATAATCGTAGAGTCGGCGGTTGGTCTCGGGATATCTCTCACTAAAGAGTTACAACTCACCAGAGGCGGCGTTTTATCTCTCAACGCAAAGTCTCTCGAAGCTACAGCGCTATTTCCACAATCATCCGTGACTGTAAACGAAATGCGATATTGACCAAAATCCAGTGCTCTGGAGAGCGTTCTTCCTGCAGTGGTATTAATAATAGTAATCGCATTAGCTCCATCAACTATATCAAGTTTATACGTCCAAGTCAATTCTGCTATATCTAAACATTCGTCAGTAGCAAGACCTGTAATATCGACAAATGCCCGACAATTCGATTGATCCTCTTGAATAACAATATCAGCAACATTTGTCTCAAATCTTGGAGGGCTTGTATTAGACAGTGTTATGGTTTGGACATGCGTCCATCTGGCTGTTGGATCAGCCGGAAATCTGCACCAGTCTACCACAGTCCAAGTACGTTGGATTCTCTTACAGGCTTCTCCAACGTTCGTGAAGATACGCGTATCTATGGGCTCAGAAGCGATAACATTAGAACAAGGTAATTGCTGTATAAGATTGTCTTTCTCTGCTTGTGTAGCAGGTGCTTCAATACAACTATTAACTATCCTGTCTGCCGGCCAACGTATGTTTCCAAGATTGAAGATCGCGACGGGAGCAAACTGTATTCGCTTCGTACAGATCACTTGCTCAACACCGGTATAGTTTAATACCCACTCAACATCAATAAATCCGTTGCCACAGATATTTATATTTCTGGCTTTTTCTCGTACTTGTGGAACGAGTGCATTGGCTATACATGTATTATTTGTGGTAATCGTCGGCGGTGCTAGCGTGTTAATATCATAGGTATCATAAAGATCACAATTTTGTGTAGTAATCTCCGCTCCACAATTTATCTGCGGACCCGCACCTTTGTATTGCACATGTACCTCTGCCATACAGATATTGCTGTACCCAGCATCATCAATCACCTGGAGTTCGACCATGATGATCTTACCTATATCTTCACAACAGAATTTTACGCTGTCATCCCAGTCAAGAGAGCTTCCGCAAGAGCTAGTAGCTCTATCCATTCGACGAATCTTCATAGAGACTATTGATCCGCATTCATCAAAACTTCCATCATCGATACTACGGGCAAAAACCTTTCCGACCAGATCATCATTGAGCGCTACTACTGTTTCGCCATCACAAATCGCCCTAGGCTCCGAAGTATCTCTGACCTCTATATCAAATTCACATTGGGCTGTATTATTACACACATCTCGCACCACATATCTCACTCTGCTAGTACCTATTGGAAAAGGTCTCGCGACATTTGATCCCGGATTTCTTGTTCCACCGAATGCAACAAAATCACTTGCGCCGGCGTCACGAACAAAAATGGTATATGACCAGCTACTGCATTCATTAGCTGCAACACTCGGCGAGCTTAAGGTCACCATAGCGGTACATGTGGAGGGATTGGCTGACAAGCCTCGTTGGGCAGCGCAGCCAGAAGTAATCATAACATTATTATCAACCACTTTTATAACTTGATGCATTATCCGCGTACCGCCGCTACACCAATCAAGTATCACCCAGGTTCGCACTATCTTATATGCTGCGCCACAAGACTCTAGTATCTGGTCAGAGTAAGTCATTTTTAGATTACATAAACCTCTCTCTACGAATAAGCTATCACGTAAGTCAAATAATGATCGTCCATCTATGTTAGGCAACGCGTTTAACCCCATCTGTTCACGATGCGTATTTGCTGAGCCTAACAAATGTTGAACTGTAGGGTATGGTCCTGTACATGGCAAGGCAGCATTGTCTTGGTAGTTCTTGGGAGGTGAAATTCTGCTGAGATCCAGCTCACGATAATAAAAGGTATCTCGACAAGACTTTTTAATAACAACATTGTTTTGCGTCACAGCATATTCGACAATGCGGGTAGTTGAGAACCCTGAAGTGCATGTCGTCTGTCTTACATCCATTATGTTAATGTCGACCGTCCGATTTCCACAATTATCAACCAGATCACGTTCAATTTGTGTTTTAATATAACCACGAAGGATCTCTATATCTGAGCCCGTGGTACAATCTAGCGTATCTCTACCTATACAAAAAACTTCCGGTGGAAGCTTGTCTTCTATTTTTAAGATGGATTGACATCTGAGCGCCGGATTACTTGTAAGAAATATCGTCGCTGTAATGTATTGATCAACATGGACGCTTGTTAATCTTGGTGCTGAATTAATGGTTCGTCCCGACTGATCTCTTAATTCTATTGTGTATGAGCACGATGGCGCATTCGCTTCAAATGCTTCTAACAGCATATCTGACGAAATAAAAGCCTCACACATGGCATTAACAGAGACGTTTATCGTGTCATTACAGTTAAAATGACATTGCCCCTGAAGGTTGCCCACACTGACGAACATCGCGTACAGACCCGCCAGAATAATTTTTACTTTCTTCATCAAACTCATAGCTAAAGACGTTTGTCCGTCTTTAACATTTTCAATACAGGGATATATCGGGGGGGGAGAGTCCTAATCCTGTCCGTTACACTAACTGATGATCTATGGCAAATTTTATTAAGTTAACCGTGTTTCGCACACCTAACTTTCTCATGATGTTTTTCCTATGAACGCCTACTGTCTGATCGCTGATATATAATTGCTCTGCGATTTCTTTGTTATTTTTTGCCTTGGTGATGAGCGCTAATATTTCTTGTTCTCTTCTAGTGAGCTTTTTCTTTAATAAAAAACGATCCTCGAATGGATGTGGATTATTAAGAGGGTTGCTGTTTTTCTGTGGTGTGATCTGTAGACCACTTGCCAAGAAAGTATTGCCTATAACCAATTCGTTTACGCATTCTACTAATTCAGCTGAATCATTGAACTTACTGTAATATCCGTCTGCACCATTTTGAAATGCTTGCTTTACAAATTTATGATCGACATACCCTGTGACTACGCATAGGCGAAGCTTCTTGTGCAACTTCTTTATTTCTGTAATCAGCCCCAATGCATCTTGATCAGTGAAATTCAACTCCATGAAAACTATGTCAACGTCAGATTCCTCAAGTGAATCCAATAAATCGGTAGCACTTATCGCACGACCAACTACTTTAACTTTCGGATAGTCAATTTCCTCGAGCATTCGCTCAAAGCCATCCATGAATAACTCTTGAGTATCTGCTAAAATCGCATTAAGTGGTGTCATTAATTGGTGATTGTGTATCAAATAATAATTGTGAGACATCTTGTCCACGATTATTGAGACAAAACCAATGCCAAAGTTCTACAAAAACCTGATAGTTAAAACATTTATTTATTTATAATACGATGCCGCATCAATAACACTAGTGCTGCCATTTTTGCTAATCGCGTAATTAAAACCTTTTTCGATAGAATAAGCACCTACACGACCTTGTTTATCAACAGCTATATATGCCACCTGAAAATCAGCTTTGCCTTTTTGCTTTATAATCCTGTTCACAGCCTCTTCACAAGCTTCTTGTGGTGTGCGCCCGTGACGCATGAGTTCCACGATCAAAAACGAACCAAGTGTTTTCATTATTTCTTCGCCCACTCCTGTAGCAGTGGCTGCTCCTACTTCATTATCAACGAAAAGTCCTGCCCCAATGATCGGTGAATCACCTACTCTGCCGGGTACTTTAAAAGCCATACCACTTGTGCTACAGCCTCCTCCTATAATTCCATCTTTATCAATGACTAGCATGCCTATGGTGTCATGATTGTCAGATTTCTTCCCTTTCTTCTTCCATTCTTCATACGCCTTGGCCGCAGTGGGTGTCAATAAATTGACAGGTTTGAAACCATTCGCCAACGCAAAATTCCTCGCACCTTCACCGGAAAGCATTACATGATCCAACTGTTCCATGACCAAGCGCGCGACAGAAATAGGGTGATCAATATCCTTTAAAAAAGTGACACTTCCTGCATCTCCTCTATGATCCATAATACAAGCATCCAATGTCACTACACCACTTGCATCCGGAAGCCCACCCAAGCCTACTGATTGATCCGTGGTATCCGATTCAGTGATTCTAATACCCTGCTCCACAGCATCAATAGCAGTACCTCCACTGAGCAATGTGACATACGCAGTGTCATTGGCTGCTACATTGGCCCAAGTCGATATTATCAAAGGGTAGGAAGGCGAAAACGGAGGTGTTGTTTCGGTTGTATTCTCTACCGTACCTTGGCATCCCCATAATAAGGCAAGTCCTAAAAACATCGTTCGTATCATTTCTAATAATAATGTTGAGCCGTAAAACTAACCGATGAAGTTTATTCATTCATATCATAGCCTTAATATTTACTGAAGAAAATGCCTTCTAACGCAAATAGAGATGACAATATAATTTCGCGAGCCTACTAGTAATTTTGACTAGATATATCAGTTATTTAGAAAGAAGCGTTTAGCAGCCAATATTTATCATCAATTTTGCGCTTCCATTTATTCATATGTGGAAAGAAAAGTTAAAGTACATTGCACTAGAATTAATCCGATTTGTGACGAATAAACAATTCCTCAAGAACCTGTTAATGATGGCGACATTGCTGCTGGCTTCAATTGTGCTATTGATATATGGTCTTCGATTTTACACAAACCATGGGCAAAAACTTGTCATTCCCGATTATAAAGAACAACAAATAAATGTAGCTAAGAAAGATGCCGCGACTAGAACATTCGAGATCATTGTCAATGACAGCGTGTATATCGTAGGTAAACCCGGTGGAATAATACAGAATCAAAACCCACCAGGAGGATCAGAAGTAAAAAAGGGTAGAAAGATTTATGTTGACATCACCAAGTATCAAGCTGACATAGTTGAAATAGCCGACGCTCTGCCAATGTACGGACAATCATATGAGCTAAAAAAAGCCGAACTTCAGCGAAAGTCTATATTTTCTGAGATAAAAGAGTTTCGCTACGATGGCTTATCGAATAATACCATACTAGAAGTGTGGAATGGCAATGAACTGCTCATCAGCGCACAAAAAGATATTAAAAGTTTGCGACTGCCTAAAGGAACTACCCTTTCTTTCGTTGTTAGCACACCAGAAGGTGGCTCTCACGAGATACCATTACTTGTAGGCAATTCAGTAAAGACGGCACGATGGATGGTCGAAAGCAATAAACTCAGATTAGGAAGCATCTCTTGGCAAGGTGAACGTGGTGAAACGGAAGAAGCTGAAATTATCTCTCAAGATCCCGAACATGATGGCATTAGTGCCATTTCTACAGGTAGTTCTATCAATATTACCGTCAAGAAGCGCGATTAAATCTGCGAATATTGGCAAGGTTTAAAAAAAGAATATCTCGATTTGTAACTAATCAGTTGCGATCAATTTCGCTCAAAAAATATCCATTTCCATTTATCCTGCCGCTCTTTTTTCGTCTATAGCACTGCTGTTCTCTCAAAAAGGAGTCTTGTCCAATAAAAATTGACTGATTAGTTGCCTCGATTTTTCTTTTTCTGCCAATGAACAAACGAATGCTAAAGCGCTTATGGCCATAATCTGTGGAGGTGATAGATTGCCAGCACCTGAGTTGAAAAAGACAAAATCAAGGGCCAATTAGCTTCTACGGCTATAATTCGGAGATTCTTTGGTTATGGAGATGTTGTGTGGATGACTCTCTTGAATACCTGCAGAAGTAATTTTTACCATTTTAGCATGGTGAAGTTCATCGATGGTTTTTGCGCCACAATAACCCATACTTGCCCTCAATCCCCCTATATACTGAACCATGACTTCTGATACTTTACCCTTGTAAGGCACTCTTCCCTCTATACCTTCGGGCACAAGCTTTCTGATATCGTCTTCGGCATCTTGAAAATATCTATCCTTCGAGCCAAGTTTCATTGAACCCATTGAACCCATTCCACGGTAAACCTTGAATTTACGACCTTCAAATATGATCGTTTCTCCGGGTGCCTCTTCAGTTCCTGCAAATAATGATCCGGCCATGATGGTACTGGCTCCCGCAGCTAATGCTTTTGGTATATCCCCCGTATATCTGATGCCGCCATCTCCGATAATGGGTACACCTTTTTTAGAGGCAACAGAAGCAGCAGACATAATTGCGCTTAATTGAGGGACGCCTACACCCGCTACTATTCTGGTAGTACATATACTTCCCGGCCCGACACCCACTTTTACAGCATCAACACCATGATGAATCAAGGCTTCTGCTCCGGCAGCCGTCGCTACATTGCCCCCTATGACTTGCATCGCAGGGTATCTTGATTTTACGGCTTTTACCATATCCAGTACTCCTCTTGAATGACCATGTGCTGTGTCAACTACCACGACATCCACTCCTACATCGTGTAGCGCATCTAATCGATCAAATGTGTCAATTGATACACTTAAAGCAGCGCCCACCATCAACCGCCCATGACTGTCTTTACTAGCCAATGGATGACTTTCAAGCTTAATGATATCCTTATAAGTAATTAGACCTTTCAAGATATTATTCCGATCGACTACAGGTAGCTTTTCTATCTTATGCCACTGAAGAATGTCTTGCGCTTGGTTCAGTCTTGTCCCCTCCGGTGCTGTAATTAATTTGTCCTTTGTCATGACCTCTTTGACAAGGCGGAGTTCATCCTCTTCAAATCGCAAATCCCTATTCGTAAGTATGCCGACGAGTTTATTTTCGTGATCTACTACAGGGATACCCCCGATACTATGCAGACGCATTAAATCTCTTGCATCCCTGAGTGTAGCATCGGGGCTAAGGGTTACAGGGTCTAATATCATCCCGCTTTCTGAGCGTTTTACCCTTCTTACATGCTCAGCTTGATCCTCTATTGTCATGTTTTTATGAATGACTCCTATACCTCCTTCACGAGCCATAGCTATGGCTAGCTCAAACTCTGTAACCGTATCCATCGCAGCAGATATAATAGGAACATTCAATTGAATCTCCCTTGTAAGTTTCGTCTGTATTGACACATCTCTAGGGAGCACTTCTGAGTAAGAAGGCACTAACAATACATCATCAAATGTTAATGCACTTTCAATCTTATCGGAGGAAAAATATTCTTGTACCATGCACAAAATTACCACTTTGTTGATCAGCTAAACAAACATTTTATGTACTTCGCATGAAAATTTTAGTTTGCAGGATTTGTCAGATATCTATTTTATGCAGCAAGCCTACAAGGAAGCTGTCAAAGCCGCCAAAGCGGATGAGGTGCCAGTTGGTGCTGTCATTGTTAGTAACAACCAAATTTTGGGTCGGGCGTATAATCAAGTTATGCAGTTTAACGACCCCACAGCACATGCCGAAATAATGGTCATCACAGCAGCATGCAATTATCTGGGAAGCAGAGTGCTAGAGGATTGTACGCTTTATGTAACGCTAGAACCCTGCCCTATGTGCGCAGGCGCGTTGAGATGGTCGCGTATAGGCCGATTAGTATATGGTGCCGAAGATCCGAAATCAGGATTCATGCGCTTCGGAAGAGAAATGCTTCACCCAAAAACCAAACTTGAGATGGGTGTGATGAGCCAAGAATGTGCCCAACTTATGAGTACATTTTTTCAGAAAAAAAGAAACAAATAGAATCCACTATTAGAGTTATCATGCGGCTTGTTCTTTATTTATACAAATAAATTACCCAGCCTGGTAATACTATACTTGTAACTAATCAGTCAGATGCTCTCAGGTCAAAAAATCAGTCTATTTTTTATTAGACAACGCTCCTTTTTGCGTAAATAGCAGCGCTCTTGATGAAAAAGAGCGACAGGATAATAGGAAACAGGCATTTTTTGAGCGAAATTGATCGCAACTGATTAGTTACCTCTACTATACATCTTATTCTATCCGAATGTATGCACCGGCACGGGGTGGATTATTGAGGTTCACCTCATTAAGTTCGAGCAAAGTGGTGTAGTTAATGCCGAGTTTATCTGCCAAATCTTGAAGCGACTGATTTTTCTCCAGACGTCTATAACGACTCTGATTTAGTGCAATTGACTTCGTATGCGCAGAAAATTGAGAAGTAGGTAGCGGCAATGGCTTTTCGAGAAGTTCCTTTATTGCCATATTATCGAACGCCAAGCTGGGCAATAACATTTCAGACGATATTTCTAACCACCTCTGACGCATATCCCGCTGCATATAGGCCGCCTCAAGTGCAGACCCTCTCCGTGAATAGACCATATTATGCTCTAAGCCCATTTCAAAAATTAGCTTGTAGAGATCCTGTTCAGGTAATGTTAGATTATATCCCTGACTCCGTTTTGGTATAAAACCTTTTAGATAAGCGGGGTTCAGCGCAGAAACTTCTTCCATAGTCAATCCGGTATAACTCGCAATCTGATTGAATGTAATATGATCGAATATCCGTGCTGTAGCCAATTTATTTTCTATGCCTCCATCTGTCATCGGCGATAAATCATGAAGCATATAGTAATTCATCAAATAGCTGAATGCTATGTATTTCGGAATGTACCTGCGTGTCTCTCTAGGAAGGAATCCTCTAATCTTCCAGAAATCGCTTTCTGTTGAATTTCTCATGGCTCTTTTGACAGCTCCAGGACCACAGTTATAAGCCGCCATAGCCAGCGTCCAATCCCCAAATTCTTTGTATAAATCTCTCAGATATGCTGATGCCGCTTCCGTACTCCTTATAGGATCTCTTCTTTCATCAACGCTCGCTGAAATACTTAAGCCGTAAAGTCTCGCTGTGGCAGGCATGAATTGCCATAATCCCACCGCACCTGCACGAGACACCGCCTCTGGTCGCAAGCCAGACTCCACAACCGAAAGATATTTGAGTTCTTCAGGAAGACCTTCATTGGCAAACTGATTCTCGTATAAGGGAAAATAGATTTGGCCTCTTGCCAATATTAGCTCTGCACCAATGCGTTGCTTTTGAACTAGGGTCTGTATAATGGTATGTATTTCATCAGTATACTTTAATTCAATTTGTGATGATAAGCTCTCAATACGCTGCCTTATCTCTTCTTTCGATAAGAAATTCGCATCGTTATGAGAAGCCTCAGCATGAAAATATACTGTCAAAAAAAGCAAAATACACGTTGTAAAGCGCAATGCGCTATTCAAGTGAATGTTCATGGGTATCTAGTTTATTGAGATCCTGCCCTTAACGATCTATACTAAGTTGAATAGTATATATCTCAGAACAAAATTTTATACATATTAAAATAATTCTATATATGTATTCTCAAATTGACCGCAAAAGTACACTTAAAAAGTGAGTCATGCAATGTTTTTGGAATTAATACAGTTAACCTGATTTATATATCAACAATTGTGCCAGCGAGTAATTCCGCTGTCATTATAAGGCGTTGGTCTGATCCATAGGGACCAATGATCTGTAAAGAAGATGGGAATAAGTGGTTTTTCTTGCTGGCTATCGGTATTGAGATCGCCGGTAATCCTGTAAGGTTAGCCAGTACGGTAAAAATATCTGCCTGATACGTTCTGATAGGGTCTTTGGCAGAGTCCCCTATCTTCCATGGTATATCCGTAGTGGTAGGTAAAACAATGAAATCCCCTCGTTGAAAAATCTCCTTAACATATTCGTGAAGCATCCTTCGGATCTGTTGCGCTTTACCGAAATAAGCGTCATAATAACCTACACTTAGCACAAATGTACCCATGAATATCCTGCGTTTCACTTCCTTGCCAAATCCCTCAGACCGTGTCGCCGTGTAAAGCGATGATAAATCCCCGGCATGATCAGCTCTATGTCCATATCTGACCCCGTCATACCTGCCTAGATTGGAGCTCGCTTCAGCTGTAGTCAAGGTGTAATATGTAGGCACTAAATAATTAATCAGCGGAAAGTCAAACTCCGACACCATCCCATATCTCTTTCCTAGCAACTCTTTATACTGCACGAAATCACTGCTGATTCGATGATTAATGTTGTTAGTTACCTCCTTAAAGGTGATAAATCTAGGCCTCTCAATATTACGCTCTCGTGCATCATCAACTAAGTCTACAGACGTCGAATCCATGATATCTCGTCCTGTAATCACCTCATTTACGACACTTACAGCTTTTAAATCTTTACTCATTAATCCGATCTGATCAAAAGAGCTACCATAGGCTATCAGTCCATATCTGGATACAGCCCCATAACTAGGCTTAAATCCGTTAATTCCACAAAATGCAGCAGGTTGCCTTACAGAACCACCTGTGTCAGACCCCAGAGCAACAAGACAAGAATCTATCTGGACACTGACCGCCGCACCACCACTTGATCCACCAGGCACTCTTTCCGGATCAAGGGCATTGAAGGTCGGTCCATAGCAGCTATTCTCATTGGTGCTACCCATGGCAAACTCGTCACAGTTTGTTCTTCCTATTATTATCGCATCTTCCTCCAATAGCTTATTTACCGCTGTGGCAGAATAAGGAGATCTGAACCCAGCCAGAATATTTGACGCAGCTGTGACAAGGTGGTCCTTATAACAGATGACGTCTTTAATACTCAATACTACCCCATGTAACTTGCCGAGATTTTCTCCTCTAAGTCGCTTTTCATCAAGTGCGCGGGCCCGACTAATGGCCTCTTCGGGCCAATATTCGATATATGCGTTTACATGTTGATTTTGTTGAATGGCGTTGAGATAATCGTTTATAAGATCAACTAGCGTCATCGATCCCTCATTCAAGCTACTGGTAATCTGCTCTAAGCTCCTCTTCCGCATTACTGCATTTTATCAATCAAATCTGCTAATGAAAGTTTCTCCTGCTCGCCTGTCTCCAGATTTTTCACTAGAAATATACCCTCTTCTCGTTCTTGCTCTCCGGCAATGGCAGCATATGGGAACTTCCTATCTGCCGCATACTTCAATAGTTTCTTGAGTTTGGCAGCTTCCGGATATATGTCTGCCGCTATATTTTCTTGTCTAACCTGCATACATGCTGCGAAAGCATATCGATGAGATGACTCGTCCATTGCCAAAAAAATAAGCTTGAGTTTATCCAATTTTTCTTCTGAGAAAAGCTTTTGCTCTACCATTACATCATAGATCCGCTCCGCTCCGAAAGATATTCCTATCCCGGATGTACCCGAAAGACCAAAGTTAGCCGTAAGATCATCATACCGACCTCCTCCTGTAATACTGCCCATCTGAACTCCGACGGCCTTCACCTCGATTATACACCCTGTGTAGTAACTCAAGCCACGAGCTAAGGTCGGATCAATGGTAAATGTATTCTTTAATGGTGACCCTTCTAGGTAGCTCATAATAGCGCTCAATTCGTCTATCGCGATTCTACCTGTCTCATTATTGCCGACAGCTTGTGTTAAATCTTCCATTGAAGATAATGTCATGAACTGCGTAGTCGCATTCACTTGTGCCTCCGTCAAGCCACATTTTAACAACTCTCCTTTCACGCCTTCGACACCTATCTTGTCTAGTTTGTCAATCGCCACAGCGAAGCCCGTAAAAAACGATTCAAATTCATTGATCTGGGATATGGACTGTAAGAGCTTTCGATGATTTATTTTTATTTCCACCTCGATACCGAGCCTTGTAAAGACTTCATCGATTATCTTGAGTATCTCCGCTTCATTCATCAACGAATCTGATCCTACCACATCCGCATCACATTGATAAAACTCTTGATATCTGCCCCGCTGAGGTCTGTCCGCACGCCATACTGGCATAATAGCATAGCGCTTAAAAGGTAATTGTATCTCATGTTGGTGCATTACCACAAATCGCGCAAATGGAACAGTAAGATCATATCTGAGACCTCGTTTTGATATCGAAGGGATAATTTTGGAAGAATCAAGCGCTTCTATAGCATCCTTATCAGCATTGGCTAAAAAATCACCATTGTTGAGCACTTTAAACAACAGCTTGTCTCCTTCCTCTCCATATTTGCCTGTCAAGGTGGATAAGTTCTCCATAGCTGGCGTCTCAATAGGTAGATAGCCATATTTTTTAAACACATCCTCTATCACGCCGAAGATATACTTGCGCTTGACCACCTCTTGTGGCAAAAAATCTCTTGTACCCTTGGGTATAGAAGGCTTCGTCATAGTTTTGCTCTATAGAACAGAAGAAAATTGAGATAAAAACCTGACATCGTTTTCAAATAACTGCCGAATATCCCCGATTTTATATTGCAGCATGGCTTGTCGCTCCAGCCCCATACCAAAGGCAAATCCACTGTATTCCTCTGGATCTATGCCACAATTAATCAACACTTGCGGATCTACCATCCCACAACCCATTATCTCTAGCCAGCCCGTTCCTTTAGTGATGCGATAGTCCCGCTCACTATTCAATCCCCAATAAACATCCATTTCTGCACTCGGTTCGGTAAAGGGAAAGTAACTCGGTCGGAGTCTGACTTTCACATCTTGACCGTACATCTCTTGGGCATAATACATCAAGGTCTTTTTCATATCCGCAAATGATACCGCTTTGTCAACATACAATCCCTCCACTTGGTGAAACTGGCAGTGAGAGCGAGCAGAGATCGTTTCGTTTCTGTACACGCGCCCGGGAGCGACAATTCTAATCGGTGGTTTTTGAGTCGTCATGACTCTTGCTTGTACTGAAGAAGTATGCGTCCGCAAGAGATATGTATTGCTATCTTTCAGATAGAAAGTATCTTGCATGTCCCTGGCAGGATGGTGCTCTGGCGTATTCATAGCCGTAAAATTGTACCAATCATCCTCTATTTCTCGTTCCTCCGCCACGGTAAAACCTATCTTTGTGAAAATACTAACGATTTTCTTCAACACTAAAGAAACGGGATGTCTTGCCCCTAATCGCAAAGGCAAGGTCGGTGCAGTCAAATCAAGATTACGATCTTTGCCCGTGGATGTGTCCCTTGCTAAATTTTCTTTGACTGTGTCAAAGGTATGCTGTGCTAAATTCTTTAGCTCGTTCATGCGTGCACCGAATGTTTTCTTGGCTTCAGCATCTAGATCTTTCATCAAGCCGAATAAATCCTTGAGCACATTTTTTGTACCTAAGAATTCAATTCTAAAAGCCTCAAGCTCTTGCACATTTTGTGGTTGACTTTCGTCTATCCTACGCTTCAAGGCGTCTATTTGTTCAAATGCACGATTCTCCATGATAACAAAGTGAGGGCGCAAAGGTAGTGATTAGTACTAATTAAGGTAAAATGAATACCCTAGACATAGCGATAAAACCTCCTCAACAATGGGTGCAATGGCTTTAAAACCGGAAAGCGAAACGCCACCTTGTAAAATATCATCTTTAATCGCAGTAATCTCTGCAATTCAGGCCGATCTCTTCTTACCCTAAATCGATCTACCCACTTCTTGTAAAACATATAGGAGGCCAAATTTTGCTCTCGAAAATTTACGGGTTTATAAACCCATCTGACGGACACTGGTTGCGTAATTTTTCCGCACATCAATCTAGCACTTTCCGCTACTCGCCAGATCCAATCTGTATCTTCTCCTCGCGTCAAGGCTGTGTCAAATAGACCTACTTCCAATGCAACATCCCGCTTTACCGTAAAACTATTGAGCGAAAATCGTTCACCATCGTGCAGTATCAGATGCCCCAGCAATTCCTCAGGAACAACTCCCCTCTTGACGGCTGTAAATTTTTCTTGAAAAAAAGCCATAGCTTCCTTGTGCTCATACGCCGTCATCATGCCATAATAAAAACCATCTGCCCCAGCGCTCGCTAGCTCATCAAAATCATCAAATCTATTGGGCAAATAATAATCATCAGCATCTAAGAATGCAAGCCAATAACCAGAAGCATGTGTTAAAGCAGTATTACGTGCAGCACTACGACCGAGATTGTTCGAATGCCGCAGTAATCTGATCCGGTCGTCTATAGCGGCATATCTCTCTGCGACATTTCCTGATTGATCGTTACTTCCATCATCTACAAGGATGATTTCTCGTACATCATGGCCGATGACTGACACGATGCATCGAGCCAGATATTTGTCAACATTGTAGAATGGTATTAATACACTGATATCTTTCATTTGAAATCAGCAAAGGGTATGGAGACACATTGGGCGATCGCCCAATATTTTAAAAATCTTTGTCATCAGAATTGATTGCGCCACATCATAGACTCTACCGGCCTTGTAGTCCGCTGGTTATATTTTGCATTTGCCTTACGGTTGTAATAATTGATAATATCCCCATCGACCTTAAAATAGATCAACTGACCTATAGGCATCCCGGAATAAACCCTTACAGGTTGGACACAGGATATCTCCAATGTCCAGGTATTACAGAACCCTACATCACCTTTGCCCGCGGTAGCGTGAATATCAATGCCTAATCGGCCAATACTTGACTTGCCTTCCAGAAAAGGTACAGCGTGATGTGTCTCTGTATATTCTTCAGTGACACCCAGATAAAGCGTACCCGGTTGTAATACGAAGCCGTCCTCACCGATTTCAATATATTTGATCTGATTATGTTTTTTGGCATCCAGTTCGTGATCAATATATACGGCCAATGTCTTGCTTAGATGGACATCATAAGAATTAGTGCCCAGGCATTCTCGTCTGAAGGGTTCGATGATTATATCACCGCTTTCAATGCCTTCGAGTATCTTAGCGTCAGTAAGAATCATAGCTTTATTTTCGGCAAAATAAAGCAATCTATCACAGCTATGAAGACTAAAGAATTCTGCATTATAAAAATTATACCATTTTTAGTCTCTCAATCTAGGGCTTATGGCATTGGTGATTAAGGAGAAAACGGCACTATTCGATGCGACTTTATGGCGTATGGACGAGCGTATCGATACCTTGATTAATGATGCGAACATCCCACCGGATCAAGTTCAGATGATTAGCTCATGGACCAAAGTGCGTCAACAAGAATGGCTTACCTCACGTTATTTATTACAGAAATGTTATGACATTCAAGCCTCAGAAATACTTATCTCTCCTGCCGGCAAACCCCATCTGATTGATAACACCAGGTATCTATCCATTTCACACACCACCGATTATGTTTATGTCGCAATAGCTGATATCCCCATCGGTATTGACTTGCAAAGGCGGCGGTTGGATATTTCGAGGATAGCGCCAAAATTCTGTTCAAATGATGAACTCAGTCAGTTGCCTAAGCATCTGTCACTGCTCACTAAATATCATTTAATCTGGTCTGCCAAAGAGTCTCTGTTTAAGGCTTATGGCCTCGGAGAGGTGGACTTTCTCCGACATTTGCAATTTGGTCCATTTGAAATGGAAGGACTTAATACGTATACAGGGAAATGTAATCTTTGTAAACCGAACATTTCTCATCAATATCAGGTCAATTTGACGCATCATGGCCTCTTGTTCAAAGCTGTTGCGATACAGTCGGATTGATTATTTTTATAGCTCTGTCTTTTTCTTCAGGTGTATTTACATTCATCAGCTTTCTGTCAAGTAGAGGGTCGTCAATCATCTCTATATTGCTGTTAATGAGCACTTTGCGTGGACACGAATAACCCAATGTCATAAAATATAACAACCGATGATACATTATCGGCTCCCAGAGTGCTATCATCGGCTCAGGAAAGCTTGTTTCTCTATTGTAAAAACAAGTGGCGGCTTTATAAACATTTCTTCGTGCGATCAATGATTCAAGTAAAGTAATATCGACAAGCGGCAAGTCACATGCCACTGACAGCCAGCATACATCAGGCGCTCGCTGAAAAGCGGTTAATAAAGCGCCCATAGGGCCAAGTCCAATGAATCGATCATCAAGTTCGTTAGGCAATGATGAGCTATCTCTGCGTGAGATAAAATATTCCATTCCTAATTTGTCAAATAGTGAACCGAGATAACGCAGCTGATCTACACCATGATAATTGAGCTTCGATTTATCTGTGCCCATTCTTAGGCTTTGGCCTCCGGCCAAAATCAAACCCTTTACCTCTGGAATATGTGCATGATGCCAGTTTACAAACCATTGTCCTATCCGTTCTCTTTCTGAAATACGGAAGACAGGTACGTGACTCAGATCATTAGCTTGTATAAGAAAATCGAAGGGCTCATCTGCACCTTCAGCCAACACGATAGCCACTATATTGGAAAGTTGACCCAGTCTTTTGAATAATGAATCGCGCTTTTTCGGATGTATGATAACGAGTTGCTCTGCCGCTTCAAAATGATTAGCATTTACAATGACACCGTTAACATGCCTGAAGTCGCCATAATGATCGCAAGAGAGTCTGACTACGGTATCCTCCTGAACGAAATGAGTGCCATGATCAACCCAACTCACACTAAACTCACCGGGCTGTGCTGCAGCATGTGACGCATCTATATAGGCTATCTGCACTTGAGGACTGACCGATTCTTTCAGCTCTACTGCCAGCGATAAGATCATGTCGCATGGTGCTCCGACGATGCCCAGCTCTACCCGATGAAACTTACCGAGCCGAGGTTTAGTGATGGGAGGGTGTTTTACATGCGTATTCATGGTCATTTATTTGTCGGCATTAAAATCGCTTTTACCGCCTGTTTTTGTTAAGAGTCTTGTGCGTACGATCTCTATTTCATGCGACATGGCCTTGCACATATCGTAAATCGTCAACGCCGCTATGGACACACCTGTCAGCGCTTCCATTTCGACACCCGTTTTGCCTTGTACTGAGACTGTACATGTCACTAACACATGTTCATCATCATAAATTGATATATCAACATCAATCTTGTTAATGGATAGTGGATGACACAATGGAATCAAATCACTCGTCCGCTTAGCCGCCATTATACCGGATATCTGAGCTGTCTGAAAAACAGAACCCTTTTTAGTCAGAATTTCCCCATGATCTATTGCTTTCATTATCTCACTCCCGAGAAATACCAAGC
Organism: uncultured Saprospiraceae bacterium; assembly: GCA_964396595.1. Lineage (GTDB taxonomy): Bacteria > Bacteroidota > Bacteroidia > Chitinophagales > Saprospiraceae > CAYNFR01. The sequence continues at coordinate 50,511 of CAYNFR010000004.1, forward strand.
ATTCTGCCACCGCCCTCCTATCTGTTGTAACTTTATCACCGATATCTACCATGACCATTCGTCCGTCGGAATCCACATGGGATAGTTGCTTTTTATTAATCTTATCCATTTAATCCTTGATTATTTGATATGTCAACATTAAGCGTTAAATTGATATAATAACGTATGATTACTTTCACAACCAGAATTTTATTTGTGACACCAGGTGAACTTCCTTATTTAACATTGTCGCCTTGTTTCTTGATAAGAAAGGTGCCCTAGTTGAAGCATTTGCGCTTATAAATGTACGTTTATCAATGGAATTTATTTGATTCAATCTCTCTTGACAACTCTGGTGAGAATAGAATAGCTTTGTAAACTAAATTATACTTGCGTTTACGTCTAATAGTTTAAACTGTTTTAAATGTTATATCGGATACTATTTTTTTCTCTGTTTGTCATATCACTTACTAATTGCAGTCAAGAAGAAGAGCCTGAATTATCCGAAGAGGAACAAATGCAAGGCTTCATATCGGCGACTAATAGCGTGATGGAAAAAACCGCATCGGGCATGTATTATGTCATTACTAAGCAAGGTTCTGCCCCTTTTGCTAGTGCCAATAGCACAATTACAGTGAGGTATAGGGGATTTTTTCTTGATGGACGCGTATTTGACAGTAGTGGCGGCAATGCGCGCACCTTTGAATTAGCTGGTTTGATCAGAGGCTGGGAAGAATTTATCCCGCTGCTGGGCACCGGGGGTGAAGGTACTATATTATTGCCCTCAAGTTTAGCCTATGGCTCACGCGGAAGCGGAAGTATTCCTCCTAATACACCTATAGGCTTTGAAATTGAGCTGATCGAAGTACGATAGCTTCTGCTACACGCAGACGGTCTCCCTCCACCTACGATATGAATAGTGCAAGGTGACTGGGGTCACTTCATAGTGCTGAACTGTTTCAGTAGCGAGTAGAAATCCACTTGGCGAGTTCAATCCCCCGCCTCCAGCACCCTCTTTCCAATGGGTGAAGCGCGTCAAGTGAAGTGACTAACGTCTCTTCATAGTGCTGAACTGCGGAATCCCTTCAGCAGCGTGTATGAAATAAGGATGAACAACGAACCTCCGTATTTTAACACCCTGTGGAAGTAACCTGGGATTACCTCAGCAGCGAGCAAGAACCCATCTAGGAGGATCAATCCCCCGCCTCCGGCACCCCCTTTCCAAGGGGGACAGTACCATGGTTGTTTCGTGAAAAACAAACGAATTATAAATCTACATTTCTAGAACAACTTCCCTACTCGCCGCTTCGCGCCTGCCTGACAATTATTAAGGTTTACTCCCTTGATGGTCGTTTAGACCTTCATCTACTACGTAAAATCGCTCGTGAAAAACACTAATTTCTGCTATCCGAGTAAACTGATTTCTTTTAGGAATGGCTGATGGTATAAGCGTTTGCCTGTAGCCTTGTAAAGCGCATTGGCCAGAGCGCCTATAGCAGGAGGCCCGGACGGTTCTCCCATTCCTGTAGGATCTATATCACTCTTGACAAAATGAACCTCTATTTTCTTCGGAGCTTCTTGATTTCTGATCATCCGATAGCTGTTGAAGTTTTTGTGCGCCGGACGACCATCTTTAAATGTCATCTCACTGAACAAGCTATGCCCCATAGCGTCTACGACAGCTCCTTCGGATAGATTCGTGGCGGCGTCGGGATTTACAACAATCCCGCAATCCACAGCTGTAGTAACCTTCTCTACAACAGCTTGTCCATTCTCTACTTTTACATCGAATACATGCGCCACATAAGAGTCATGACAGAAGTATGCTGCCACACCTCGGTGTACACCTGCTGTTGGTCTCCCCCAACCGGATTTTTCTCTTACAAGCTTTAATACGCCGGCATAGCGATCCGCGTCGTAGTCATTTCGTGTACCCACAGGATCGGTCTTACCTCTCTCAAGCAGCTCAATTCTGAAATCGATCGGATCCTTGCCTACATACTCTGCCACTTCATCCAGAAACGACTGCTCAGCTCCGGCGATAAAATTAGATCTGGGTGCTCTGAATGCCCCGACACTAATATTGGATTGAAGTTCCTTCTCTTCTACCAGATAATTGTCAACACATCCTGCTGGAAAACGATCAGCCGCAAGTGGACTTTCTGGCACACCTAATCCGATGACATGTAATCCGATTAGTTTTTTATCCGCATCAAAAGCTGCTCGATAGGTAGCCGAATAAGCAGGTCTGTACACCCCGTTTGACATGTCATCCTCGCGCGTATAAACCAACTTAATGGGTGTTTTCATTCGCTGGGAAATAACGGCAGCTTCTATACCAAAATGGCCGTAAAGCCTACGACCAAAGCCGCCTCCCATACGGGTCATTTTAACTTCTATATTTTCTAGTGGGATCCCTAATCGTGAAGAAATAGATTTCTCCATGAATTCCGGAGTCTGAATCGGCCCTACCAATATTGCCTTATCCTCAGTAACATTGGCGAAGAAGTTCATCGGCTCTAAGGTGTTGTGCGCCAAGAATGGACAGGTATAAGTTCTTTCTAAAACAAAATCAGCTATTGCAAATGCCTTTGATGGGTCACCATCTTTACGCACTTGCTTTAATGTATCATGTAATGCCTTTGCTAAATTCTCCTTATGCGTTTCCGTATTTTCTAATCCCGTGGGCGTCTCAATAACAATCGTTCCACCAAACATTGGCCGCTCTTCTCTAGTAGTTTGAATTTCTTGCCACTCCGCATTAACCGCTTTTTTCGCAGAAAAGATTTGCCAAGTGGATTCGCCGACGATAGCAATTAATTCAGTAAACGCTGCGACATCAGACCATTGCCGATCTGTATCGGATGTGTAGGATTCAAATACAAAGGCATCCTTAATGCCCGGCATAGATTTTACGGCTGATAGATCTACATCCTTTAGCTTCAATCCAAATGCCGGTGGCTGTACTACTGTGGCATAAAGCATCCCTTCTTCTTTATAATCCAGACCAAATAGGGAATCTCCTTTGACTATTTTTTTGCCATCGACATTTTTTCGTGATGTGCCTATTATGCTGAAGTCCTTGACTTCTTTCAGTTGCACTTCTGATGGCACTTCCAGCTGTGAAGCGGCTGACGCCACCTCCCCAAAACCCATGGTTTTACCCGAAGGGCTATGCTTGATAATACCATTTTCGACTGTCAATTCATCAATAGACACACCCCAATTTTCAGCTGCCGCTTGTTTTAATAAGTGCTTAGCTGTAGCACCTGCCATTCTGAGGCTTTTCCATGAAGAACTGATTGATCGGCTACCACCGGCAAGCTGCCACGAATACAAACTGGTATTCAGGTCTGCTTGCTCCACGATTACATTCTTCCAGTCAACATCAAGCTCTTCTGCTACGATCATCGGCATGGATGTTTTCACATTTTGCCCGATCTCGGGATTGGGTGAAAGAATGGTTACTACACCGTTATCACCTATTCGTAGATATCCATTAAAGTCATACCAATTGTCAGGCATGACAATACCTTCTGGCGTATTGGGCTTACAGCCCGCAAACCATGAAAAGCTAAGGAGCAATCCACCACCTGTTGCGGTACTAGTTTTTATAAATGATCTACGACCGAGAGTTGTCTTCATTAATGTCATGATAAAGGCCTTTTTGGTTTATGAAATTATTTCATCATTTTGGCGGTGGATTGAATTGCCTGATTGATTCTTGTGTAAGTGCCACATCTACAGATGTTGCCATTCATGGCTGTCTCAATTTCAGCGAGACTGGGGTTTTTGTTTTCACTTAACAATGCTGCCGCTGACATGATCTGACCAGCCTGGCAATAACCACATTGTGGGACATCATGCTCTATCCATGCTTTCTGTAATGGATGACTTCCATCATGACTGAGACCTTCAATTGTCTTTACTTTTTTATCACCGATAGCAGAAATCGGCAGTGAGCATGAGCGGGTAGCGACGCCATTAACATGAACAGTACAAGCTCCACATGCAGCCACGCCACATCCGTATTTAGTGCCTACCAGATCCAGATTATCTCTTAAAACCCACAACAATGGTGTCGAAGGATCGACATCTACAGTACGAGAAGATCCATTGACTTGGATAGTGTATTGTGCCATACTTTTAGAATTTCGTTAAATATAACCATTTTATACGAAATACGAATCAAGAAAAGCTCATTTATGCAAAAAAGCTTATTATTCCTTGCTTACACACACGCCGACCATACTATCTGCCGTGCCATAATATAGAAACCAGCGGTCATTGTGATAAACCAAACCTTCGAGAAATGTCGTGCCATCGACATACTGACCTGATTTCTCAAATTCGAGCTCTGGTTTTATAAATGGCTTCCCAAGACGGTCTATGAGTTTCCATGGTTCTTCAGCTTCGAATAAAGCCTGCCCTCCGGAATATGCTCTATGCCCCAGTGAAACTTCTCCATAAGCTTGCATATTACCTGCATTATAGATGACTACTATACCATTCTTAGTCAGAACAGGTGGAGGGCCGGCTTCTACCAGCCAAGAATCAAAAAAGCCCGGCCTAGGACTCAAAACCGCGATGCGCACACCGTCATGATTCTCAAGAGGTTCCCAATGTATCAAGTCCTCTGAGGAGGCCAGCCAAATATGCGGTACACCGTAATACATCCAGTAGCGCCCATTAATCCGCGCAGCAATTAATCTTCCATCCTTAAGCTCAGTTACTATTGCCCCCGATTTAGATTCTACATTGTGATAGACACCGTCTTTCCAATTTTTGAATATTGGCCCATGCTTCTCCCAATTAATCAAGTCTTTTGAACTGGCTATCGCCAATCTCGGCACCTGTCTGTTCCATTGGGTGTAAGTCATGATATAGATGCCATCAGGGGATTCGACAATACGTGGATCTTCTGTTCCGCCGGGCCATTCATATTCGTACTGATCATCGTTATCAGGATAAAAAAACGGAACATTGCTTCGCTCAAATATCAAACCATCCGTCGAAGTCGCCATACCCAGTCTCGATCTATGCCCACCGATTTCCTTGTCGCCCAGTTTTTCCTCCGCTCGGTAAATCAGCGTAATTTTTCCATCCTTCACTATTGCAGCCGGGTTAAAAGTAGCCATTGACTCCCACCTTACCGATTCTCCGGTGATGGGATCTGTGAAAGATGAATGGCTCAATGGATAGATAATAGGCCGCGCATCCGTGGATCTTTCAAAAGTCCCTAAAGCCCAATCCTTTGAAGACTGTTCTTGGCAACTAGGAACTAAGCTGAGAACTAAAAGAAGAATTAATAGCCGCATGAAGTATAAAAATCAAGATTAGTATTCTCTCCACAAAATTACAATCAGAGCCGTAAGTCGATAATCCGCACGCGCTTCTTATCATTTAACTTCTTGACTGCTGTTCCAAAAGCTCGACGTGTGACATAACCTGTCACCAATGCCGTCCCGCCAATAATCGCTGTATCCCATCCGAATACATAATTCGTCTCTATTATGTTAGCACTTCGCAAGCCCTCGATAACACCACCATAGCCTAACCATCCTACCCCAAAAACAAACAGACCGGTGCCAGATGCGATCGCCCAAGGTCTGTCATACCGTACATGGGTCATCTCAGATAAATAGGATACGCGATCAAAAAACACCAATGACTGACGATCGACATTAATGTCTATTATCTCGCCTTCTTGCCATACACCCGGATAGCGATCTGTCTGATAACTTACCCATGCTCCTATGGGGTATTTGCGGACTTTGATACTATTCGCTTGTTCATATTGAAAGAATACCTGACCACTAATGGTGGATATAATAAAAAAATATCCTAATACTAGCCATGTCTTCTTCATGTAAACTTGTCTAAAATGTACACAATATCACCAACGAATGTAACATAAATAAGCGTTGAATGCATCATCCCTCAATACAGCGGTGCTTTGGGTATCAAGGTTCTATCAAAAAGAATCGACAATGGCTTGTAGCCGGCCCAATACGCGAATCATCGATTTCTCGATATTATGCGACTCCATTTCCTCTCTACCGACATAAATCAACATGATATTGCAGCTTTGATTCTTCTTCTTCAACGCTTCTACAAGAGATAGTTTGTTCATTCGATAAGCTTCCCGTAATCTCCGCTTCAACAGATTGCGCGTACTAGCCTTTTTAAAGATTCGCTTGGGAACCGAAATCACCACTTTCAGAGGTGCAATAGGATCGTAAGTTAAGCCGGGGCAGTATAATAGCTTAATGGGATGGACGAATAGAGATTGACCACTCTTGTAAAGGAGTTCTATATCTTTAATAGAGCTAAGACGCTCACACTTAGGCAGAGTATATTTCACCATCTACCTACAAAACTAAGGATTCCGAATTAAGGCGCTATGAAGGGCGGACTACTTTGTGTGCTTTTGATCAGACACAGTAAGTCTGTGACGACCTTTAGCTCGTCTTCTTGCAAGCACGGCTCTACCGTTCTTAGTGCTCATACGACTTCTGAAGCCGTGTTTGTTAGCGCGTTTTCTGTTAGAAGGTTGATATGTTCTTTTCATCTTGAGCCTCTCTTTTAAATGGGCGGCAAATATATGCTTTTTTCTAACTTTCTTGCTCAACATACTCAGAAAAGCTAAAAATATATGCATTATTAGCCTATTTTACGCTTGATGACTAGCTCATCCATATTGGACGCCAGTCCATTGCTTTAAAATTTGCAATCTAAAAGTCTCAATTCTGCATTGTCAAATTCATTATTTCGGTCGTTTAGCCCTGGGCTGACGCCCAATTAATTAACCCCTCGCTAATCAAATGCATAACTGACGTCAAAGGATCAGCGAAACATCCTTTTAGATCGTTTATCCATAGCAGATACTAATTAATGTGTATCTTTAGAGGTTTAGTTTATCAGTTTTCTCTTCAGGCAGATGAATCAATTATTGTTGTTTACCACCTTAGTATGTTGCATCGCAAGCTGCAAAACCAAAAATTCCATAGAGGAGGACACTACATTCCACATAGAGGCTATTCATACTACTGCTCGTGAGATATTGGACAAAAAGCCCACTATTATACCCAATGAAAACAGTAGTTTATTTCTCTGCTATCACAATCCCGAAGCGCAATCTGTGCGATTTATAGTGCTCGATCATGATGCGAACCTTGTCTTGCCGATAAAAAGAATTAAAGGCCAAGTAACTTGGTATTCCGTTTCGTCACTTGCTGTTCAATCAGATCCGGGACATCCGGGATCGCATGATGCTGAACCAATAGTCACGATTATAGATTTATCATTTAAGAAAGAAGAATTCTAGTATTTTTAGTCATTCCCCGAATCAGTACATATGAAATATATTATTAGGGCTATCTTAATTATTGGACTCGGCAGCTACTGTTTATGGACGCCTTCGATTAATCATCGGGAAGAAAACCCCGAATCATCGCAGACCATGGATCGTAAAAATCTGTATGGCAGTGCTGATGGTTACTACACATTAAAGGCAGAAAGACGAAAAAATGGCTATTTCAAAAATATGGCGCCATCCATCTACGCTGAGATGGAAAGAGCACGAAGAACGCCTATCGATGCTACATCGCCTGCCTACCCGCTTAATCATCAGCTACAAGAAATCGCAAAAGCGCGAAAATCTAAGCCACTCAAAAATAACGATCTGAACTTCAAAGAGCGTGGTCCGGGCAATGTAGCCGGCAGGACACGTGCATTGCTGGTATTACCGCAAGATTCACAAAAGAAAACTTGGATTGCAGCCTCCGCCTCCGGTGGCATATGGAAAACCACAGATGGCGGCTCATCATGGATTAATAAAACGCCTGAACTTCCCAATCTCGGCACGAATACGCTGGCCATGAGTGCTGCCAATCCTGATGTGATCTACGCCGGTACTGGCGAACATTTCGTCCGTGATGTCGATGGCGCCGGGATGTTTAAATCAATCGATGGTGGAGAAAGCTGGTTTCAAATTGCCAACCCGGAACTCATGCCCGACTTCAAGAATGTCAGCCGAATAGTGATCAATCCCGATGATGAAAATCACATAATCGCTACTACACGTAATAGTGTGTGGGCAGACCATCTATCCGCAGCAATCTATCGCACCCTTGATGGCGGTCAAAGCTGGGAGCGACTCCTTAGTTCAGACAAGGATCGGTATGATGACATCATTGCAAACCCACTGAATTTTAATTCCCTGTATGTGGCCATTAACAATACAGGAATATTAAAAAGTACCGATGGCGGTATTTCTTGGTTGTTTAACAATAACATCAAGGCCAATGGGCGTATAGAAATTGACATAAGCCCTGTTGATACTTCCCGCCTTTACGCATCAGTTCAGGGCAGTGAGTCAGATACGGATTCTGATCTGTGGGTTTCTTTTAGCGCTGGAAGAAATTGGCGGTTGGCAGTAGAAAATATTCAGTCGGCTATAGGATTTCTGGGTGGTCAAGGGTGGTATGACAATGTATGTAAGGCGCATCCATTCGATCCTGATGTTGTATATGTGGGTGGTGTTAATTTGTTTAAAGTCAATATTCTGAACAGTGAAATTACCAAAGTGGCGTTCGAACATGAAGACAATGGCACCTCTTCATTTATCGATTATGTCAATGGGCTGAGTATTGGTGGCGGAATTATTCGAAATAATTCATTACCGGAAGAGGATTTCGTGAGTGTGGAGATAAGATTTGGGCAAGGCCCTCAGTTAGCCCACCGATTCTCAGTCAGTGGTCAGGGCTCAGGAGTTCCGGCATCAGGTTATTTATATCGCGATTACGTAGAAGTACCCTTTCAAGTGTGGGACATCACCAACAATCAACAACTGATGGTGTCCTTCAGAGATCAGCAAGATGACGGCCAATGGAATCTTATAGAGAGGCGTTTTACATCCAATACGGCCACTGATTCACGGGAGTATATTTTCATTCATACAATACCATATTCCACAGAAGTCAATGAAGAAATCGCTCGTACTGGTGGCAATGAACATCAACAAATGTACCTGGTATGGCCGGCACTCGCTGCCGGAGCGATATTTGATCCATCACTGAATGCCAGCTTAAGCCTCCTCAAAAGAAGTCGCACTGGTCAAGGCATGAATACAACAGTGGTGAGTGATGCCTATCGTCAGTTTAACAGTGTTAATACCTTCACCGGCGCACAATTTAGTAATAATAAAGGCTTACATCCTGATCAACACAGCTTACAGTTTATTATTGACAATCCACGAGAAAAATCCTTCCGCTTATTATTGACAAATGACGGGGGCGTATACATATCCCGACCTTCCACCGACCCGGGAATTACGAATAATGCATTTGACTATGCGGGATTCGGATTTAATACAACCCAATTTTACAGTGCCGATAAAGCCCCTGAAGAAGATCGATACATAGGAGGAATGCAAGACAATTCTACATGGTTCACCAAAGCAGGGGCAACGGCAGATGCTTCGAGTTTTTATCAATTTGCCTTTGGTGGAGATGGGTTTGAAGTTTTATGGAATAATCGTGATCCCGATTTGATCATAGGTTCTATCCAGTTTAACAACCTTCAGAGATCATCAGATGGCGGATTAACCTGGCAGTCAGCGCGCGGGGAGATTAACGATTCAGCACCCTTCGTCTCTAGGTTAAGCAATCATCGCTCGATACCAGATAGAATATTCGCTGTCGGTTCATCAGGGGTATGGCGATCCGAAAATTTTGGCCTCAACTGGCAGGTTGCTCGTATCAATTCTGTCTTATGGGGCTTCAATAACAGAATTGATGTAGAAGTATCACATGCCAATCCTGATATCATCTGGAGTGGCGGCAGGCTGGATAGCACGAGCAGATTGTTTTATTCGCTAGACGCAGGTGTTAGTTTTCAGGCGACAGATTATTACCCGGAGCGGATGATGGGCATGGTGTCCGGCATAGGAACACATCCCGATCAGGACTCGACGGTATATGCCTTATTTTCCTTTTTTGGCCGACCAAAAGTACTACGCAGCTCTGATCTGGGAAACACATGGGAAGATATCTCGGGCTTTGGCACGGATACGATAAGCAACAATGGCTTCCCCAATGTAGCGACAAACTGTTTACTTGTCTTCCCAAATGACACAGATCGCATCTGGGTTGGAACAGAAATAGGCATTGTAGAGTCTAAAGACAATGGTGTCAGCTGGTCATTACTTAATGCAAATCTGCCTAATGTCAGCGTCCATGACATGAAAATCCAAGATGATCAGATTGTCATTGCCACCTACGGCCGCGGAATTTGGTCTGTAACCATACCGGAAGTACAGAGAGAGTATGTTTTTCCTCCGACCTTATTGGCTGGTGGATTATCACCGATGGGTGTAATAGCGGTAAAATCTCGTTTTAATTTCATCTTCGATTCCGTGAGCATCAATATTGATCCTGCCTTAAACGCCTTGCTCGGGAGTAATCTCAGAGGTGAACAAACGTATACATTTCCGCCTAGCAGTTATGAAGAATCAGAATACCCTGTGACGATAAGCGGTTTTCGCAAAGGTCAGGAATATGAGTCTATGCCTTCTTCTATTTATTTATTTGACGTGCCAAGCCCAGTAGAGGAATACACAAATGATTTTCGAGATAGTGCGATGCTGGATGACTTTTTTGGAAGAGGATTTTCTATTCGTCTTGAAGAAGGATTTGAGAAACTTTCAATACACAGCGAACACAATTATCCCGACAGGACAGAAATATTTTATCAGCTTAAGCAGCCTGTTCTCATCACAACTCATCAGACACTCTCCTATAAGGATGTAGTAATAGTCGAGACCGGAGAAGAGGAAACGACATTTAACGACAGAGACTTTTATGATTATGTAGTGGTCGAGGGTACTTCAGACGGCATAAACTGGAGACCACTTGCTCCAGGTTATGATTCTTCTCTTGATCCGGGATGGAATAAAGCTTATGAAGACGGCGAATCAGGAAGGGCGGATCTATACAGAGATCAGGAAATAAATTTGAATGAAGTATTTAAAGAAGGGGATATTATTTTTATTAGATTCAGATTGTTCGCTGATCCTTTTGTCAATGGCTGGGGCTGGAGTATCGATGATATCCGCATAGAACTTGATCGCAGCACTTCAACATCTGATGTGGCCAAGCTGAATTTTGTTATTTACCCTAATCCCACATCTGATCAACTTTTTATCCAGCTGCCGTCGGCAATGACCGGCAAAATAAGCGTATATGATCTCAATGGCAGGATAGTCAAGCAAGCCATCATCGATAGACATAGTGATATATCCATAATTAATGTAGCTGAGTTAAATTCTGGTGTTTACTTGATACATGTGGAAGGAGGAAAAACAGCTTATAGTGCTAAGTTTATAAGGATGTGAGTGACGCCGCTTCACTCACTACTCATTCAGGATTTTACCTCTCCGGAAAAAAGAACGAAACAGGTCGTCGCACGAATAAGCTCAAAACTCTAACTAATATGGTGATCAAGTGTGAAAAGTATAGTCCATTAGATCGCATAGCTAGAAATAAGGACAGACTAAAACTCACGATGAAATTACAAAAACCTATCACGCCTACCCCCAATATGGAGTGAAACACATCATATCCAGACATTTGAAAAGACTGACCGAATAAGCCGAGAGCAAAATTTCCCGCAGCAAAAGTGATATGGCGGATATCTAAATCTAGACCGAAAAATGCTCCTAAACTCGCTGTTGAACCCATAAACACCCCAAACCAGAAATTACTGACTACCCCACTCCAGTTATGATCAATAAATTGAGCCAGTTTCTTGCGCGCTGATGAAGACAACAGTCTCTTTAACATAAATTGCTCTTCGACTCTCTTGGGCAATCTGCTATATTTGATTCGGTTATTGACCCTGCCTGCAATCAAGCCGGAAATAAATAAAAATACACCTGCAATACAGGCATGAAATATTGCCGGTGATTTAATAATGTTCAATTCATGGATGAGGTTGCCTGCCTTAGCAGTTGCCGGATTCGTCCCAAAAACTGCCCACCAAAGAATTATCAATAACAATGCAACTGGAAACGCCATAAATACATTGCCCACAAACGCGATGAACTGACTTCTGAACATATGACTTATTAATGTGGCCAATCGGCTAAAATCAAATTCACTGCCGTCCTTATTTGCTCCGACGGCCTTCGCTAATGCCACCGCAGTCATGGCAGGCTGCTTAGTAGCTAAAGTAAAATGAAAAAGATATATGGCTATGAATGCCACTGCATAGTTCATACTATACATAAATGCCTTTCCAAAAAGACTGGCGCTGGCATAACCCATCAATAACTTACTCAAGCATGCCACCGCCACTATTGCACCTCCCCATAAGGCTGCACGCAACATTTTATAATATCCCTCTTTGTCAAAAGTGATGTATTGCTCACCTTTGATGGCAATATGCCTTATGATCTCTTTGGAAACTGCCTGGGTTGAAGCGTTTACATAGGTGGATAATTGAGATTGCCCGGCCACGAGAAATATTAATTTTTTCGAAAATTCTACTGCCACTTCCTCAAAATTGCCTTGTCTACCTGATGTTAAAAATGCCGTCATATCCCCCATCCTATCAAGCATTCGTTCCATCTTCAACAGCTTCTGTTGTGCCATAAAACTTAATCCGTAAGATGATACATTCTCGTAAGCTTTTTTGACAAACTCCTCGCATTGATCAATATGCTCCCTGAGTCTTTCAAGTCGCGCAACATGCTCATTAAGACGACAGTTCTGATCTCGGGCACACTTGATAAACTCATATATTTCATCATGTAAAACCGCAAAAGGACTTCTTAATACAGCATTATCAAGTATTAATCCAATCAAGTACTTGTCATAGGCTATTCCTGATATCTGATGGGCTAATATTTCAAGCGCGTGCAGACTTTCACCTTCGACATATTTTATAAATCCCGACTGTTCCTCTGAATCAAAATCAAGTACATTAACCAAGTTTTTCAACCGATCTTCATCTAGCAGATCTAACCACTTGCTCTGTGATTTTTTTGTAAAAATCGGTGTCAATATAGATTCTACAGAACCCGGCAAAGGAATATCCGGCAGAAACTTCTGTGAAATACGCTTTGAGACTTCTGAACTAAAATTTTCGCTTGAGATCATGTCTCCCAATGCAAGGGTTCGACTGGCATTTTTAGTGGTAAAAAGACCTCTTAAATATTTTTTTAAGACTTCTCTTCCGCCGGCATTTCCCTCGAGTAGATTAATAAACTGATCGAATGTATTCAAAAGGTTTTTGGGAGACTTTTGGGTAGAAGCTAAAAATCTCACCAGCTCACTTAATGGCTTTTTATTCTTTACCTTCCCGCTAAAGATGGGATCAAGAATTCTCTCTAACTTTTCACGATTCATACCTTTATCTGTCGCCATCATCATTAATTTAACGCCCTCCAATTGTCCAATACCCAATTCTGACGGAAATATCGCCTGTCGGTCAACAATTGCCAAGTACTTTTTAATACTGTCATAGGCAGTCTTATATACTTCATGATTCTCTTATTGAAGGTAAATTGTTCAGGAAATACGATTCTGCCTGCTTTTGAACTACTTCGAATACTCCTGAGATGCCAACCCAGAGCTAATTTCTCTTTTATAACCATATGCTCAACAACCAGAGACGGATCATAATAAATATTATGTCCTCGTGCACGCAGATTTATTTGGGCGATATTCTCTGCTCCATAGGCTATTACATGCCCCTTCATACCCTGATCTTCCGGAAATCCTCCTATATGTTCAAGCACCGTTCTTGCAAAAATCATATTACTGCCCCATAAGTACTGATCCTCAGCCAGCTTAGTTAATTTATCACCCAATGTCGGCTTTTCCCCCCAGTCAGATCTTAACCATACAGGTCTGCCGTAGAACCACCATGATTTTATATGCCCCCCGACAACCATCAGATTTTCTTTGTGTATTAGCTCAATAGCCCTACACACGTAATTATCGGTGAGCTTAGCATCATCATCGATATAAGCAATATACTCCGTTTTAGACTCTCTCAACGCTCTATTCCTGGCATAACTCAAGCCTGTTTTGTACTCTTTCAGCACCCTACAACCCGGAATTATTTCGCAAAGCTCTATAAGTTGTTGATGATTTTCTTGATCCGGAAAGTTATTTATGACTAGTACTTCAAGCTCATGGCACAACTGAGTTGCAATAGACTGCAAACAATGGCGCAATAGTTCGTTGCGATTGTAAGTACAAATAGCAATAGTCAGTCGTGCCAAAGTGCCTCCTTGGTTTTGTAAGTTAGCTTTCAAAACTACGGAATAATCATGTCTTAGACAGACCGAATGCAATGTGTTCTATTAATCTGGCGGCTAATCGCGCACTACTGCCCTCTACATCGTACATGGGATTCAGCTCTGCAATATCAATAGAGATAAGTTTTTTTAAAGCACAAATCATATCTATGATGTTCAATACCTGAGCAGGTTCACAACCCAAAGGTGATGGAGCGCTTACCCCTGCCACATATGCCGAAGAAAAAACGTCCATGTCAATTGTCAAATAAACATAATCCACCTCCCGACAGAAGTTTTCAATCATACTATGTACACTATGCGTATTCATCTGCGAAGACTCCATGTAACGCACCCCATACTCACGAGCTCTGTTATACAGTTCTTGTGTATTCGCCACACGCTGTATCCCTATACAACAATATTTAAATGGTATGAAATGCGCTTTGCCGTGTTGAGCAATTTGTGCAAATGAACTTCCTGAGTGCCCTGAAGTCCCCGGAAGCCTTAAATCAAAGTGCGCGTCTACATTTATTATACCCAGTATCTTGTCAGATTGAATGGCATTCAGATACTTGAGAATTCCTTGATAATGTCCCCAGACGATATCATGCCCGCCGCCGATGATTAAAGGTATGTACTTCTTGCGAAGTAATTTCTGTACCATCTCAGCCAATGCCTGCTGTACAGACTCTAGATCCCCATCAGGACAATGAATACTTCCGAAGTCATAGACCTCCCCATCCAGATGCCAAGCACATGGCCCCAACATGGCTTTTATAGCCATAGGACCATCAGCCGCACCTACTCTCCCTTGATTCCTCTTCACACCCTCATCACATGCATAAGACAGCAACCCGATCGCCTTATTGGCCGTTGGTACTAGGTCTATTTCAGCACACTGCACGTGTTGATACCAATATACCTTGTCAGCTGAGTACCGACCTTTCCAGGATTCCGACTGCGGAGATTGATAATGTACCATTTTCACTTATAGCGTGAAACTAATTAATATTCAGAAATCTAACACGCCATCATCGACTAAATTCGGTAAAGTAATGCGTAACTCATCATTTAATGACATCTCACGTTTGATAGCTTGCATCGCACCGGGATTTCTCGCCCATGCCCTTCTACTCACACCATTGTTAACATCGTAATATAGCATATTATTCAACCGATCTTGCGCCTGCTCTGTTCCATCGAGCAGCAGCCCAAATCCTCCATTGATCACTTCTCCCCATCCGACACCACCACCATTGTGTATAGACACCCATGTCGCACCTCTGAAACTATCACCGATAACATTGTGTATCGCCATATCTGCCGTAAATCGGCTTCCATCGGCTATGTTACTCGTCTCTCGATATGGTGAATCCGTACCACTCACATCATGATGATCTCTTCCCAGAATGACAGGCCCTGAAATGACACCTTCGGCGATAGCCTTATTAAATGCCGCCGCTATTTTGATACGCCCCATACTGTCTGCATACAATATTCTTGCTTGAGATCCCACTACCAGATCATTGGCTTCAGCCTGCCTGATCCATTTAATATTATCCTGCATCTGCTGACGAATATCCCTGCTACTTGTATCCAATAGTCCTGTAAGCACTTCTAGTGCAATGCGGTCAGTGATTTGTAAATCATCCCGCATACCGGACGTACAGACCCATCTGAAAGGCCCAAATCCATAATCAAAGCACATCGGTCCCATGATATCTTGAACATAAGAAGGGTATCTGAATTCGTCACCACCTACACCCCCGACAGCTGCCCCGGCACGAGAAGCTTCCAACAAAAAGGCGTTGCCGTAGTCAAAAAAATACATCCCCTTGGCTGACAACTGGTTTATGGCATTGACCTGTCTGTTAAGACTTGATTTGACGGCCGCTTGAAACCCATGTGGATCCTCGACCATCAAGCTACGAGACTCTTCAAGACTATAATCCACAGGATAATATCCCCCTGAATAAGGATTGTGTAGCGAAGTCTGATCTGAGCCTATGTCCACCTTGATATCTGTATCCACGAGTCGCTCCCACAAGTCAACCACATTACCGATAAAGGCTATGGACTTGGTGGATTTCTTTCTCATAGCGAGCCTAGCCATGCTAATTGCCTCATCAAGATCATAAGTATATTCATCCACCCAATGTTGAGCATGTCTCTTTATTGCTGCTTTCGGATTTATCTCTGCACACAAGGTCACGCAGCCTGCTATATTACCGGCTTTTGGTTGGGCGCCACTCATGCCGCCTAGTCCACTAGTCACAAACAGTTTCCCTAGTGGAGATTTGATCCTTTTTTTTCTGAAGGCATTCATAATCGTGATAGTCGTACCATGAACGATGCCCTGCGGGCCAATGTACATATACGATCCCGCTGTCATCTGTCCATATTGTGTCACGCCCAAGGCATTATATCTGTCCCAATCCTCCGGACGAGAATAATTGGGTATCATCATGCCATTGGTGACTACGACTCTTGGCGCTTCAGGTGATGAAGGAAATAAGCCCATCGGATGACCAGAATACATATGTAATGTCTGTCTATCCGTCATCTCAGATAGATACTTCATGGTAAGCAGGTACTGCGCCCAATTCTGAAAAACAGCTCCATTGCCACCATAGGTGATAAGCTCGTGTGGATGCTGTGCTACACGTGGATCAAGGTTATTCTGAATCATCAACATAATGGCAGCAGCCTCAGTACATCTTGCAGGATACTCACCAATAGCTCGCGCATACATCTCGTAATCAGGTCGGAAACGGTACATGTAGATACGGCCATACGTTTGAAGTTCTTCGTAAAACTCTCTTGCCAATATCGCATGCCACTTCTGCGGAAAATATCGGAGCGCATTGCGAAGAGCAAGCTTTTGCTCTTGTGCGTTCAACAGCATAAATCGCCGGGGAGCGTGATCCACGGAGGGGTCAATCGGTTTTGGCGCAGGCAATGTTGCCGGAATACCCGCTTTAATCTGGTCGAAAAATGTTTTTTTCATCACCTATATCATTGTAACTTAACATTAATTGGAATGAAGAGCTATTCCGTTGCTGTACACACTGCAAGGTCTCATTTGGCCCTGATGATAAAGTATCTGTCGGTAGTCATCCGTGGGGAATACGACTATATCGGCCCTGTAATCCGGCATTAATCTGCCACAATCACTAAGTCGAAGGGCATGCGCCGCCCTATAGGTAATCCCCGCCAATACTTCTGCATTGGTCATTTTCTCAAATGCACCCAAGACGGCAGCTTGACATAGCAAGTCTCCCATAGGCGCACTCCCCGGATTCCAATCACTCGCTATCGCTACACAAGCACCTGCGTCAAGGAGCTTACGTGTAGGCGCAAACGCGCAACCCAATCCCATACTTGCCCCCGGCAACGCCACCGCCACCGTCTCACTGCGCGCAATAAGGCGTATAGAATGGTCATCAGAAGCCTCCAGATGATCTGCACTGACTGCCTTATGCCTGACGGCCAATGGCACCCCTATCGGGGTAAATTGATCGGCATGTATGGTAATATCGAAGCCATAAGCTGCAGCAGCATTGAGATATGTTTCTATCTGCCCCGACACAAATGCCTCTTTTTCAACGAAGGCATCTATTCTCCCTGTCAGGTTTTCTGTTTTTATAATCGGAAAAAGTTCTGCTACTACGTGATGTAGATATTCTTCTGCAGTATTGTACTGATCCCGCGGAACGATATGAGCCGCTAGACAGGTAGGTATGACCCTTATCCCGGATGCTGACTGAACATCATTGATGGCTCTGAGCATTTTTAATTCTTCTTCGACTGACAGACCATAACCTGACTTAATTTCGACAGTTGTCACGCCCTGCTTTATCAAGCGATCAATTCTCTTCAGCGTCAAGCTTACTAATTCCTCCCGCGAAGCTGCTCGTGTATGTCTGACAGTGTCCCATATGCCTCCACCCTGACTCGCTATTTCCAGATAAGATTTTCCGGCATTTCTGAGTGCATAATCTCCCGCCCGATCCCCGGCAAAGCATATATGGGTATGCGCATCTATTAAGCCGGGCAGCCCAACAGCATCATACGCTATATACTCCAGCTCATGCGGCACAGTATCTCTAACCAATTGCTTACGCAATTCGTCATAATTTCCGACTGAACGTATGCGACTTCCATCGCAGACTATTCCCGCATCGCCGAGGATGGTCAATTGTCCATCAGACAAAGCTCCATGTAAGGGTTCTTCAGCAAAACGCAATAACTGCTTGAACGGTCCTATTAATTTAATCATAAGTTATATTTCATTTAGTTGAGCTATTTCAATCAGCGCATCACTCTTGATAATAGACAGTGCCTGTTCGATTAAATCCGACATCACTTCATCTCGTTCAATAAAAGCTATCTTGCCACGTACATAATGTCTTATGGCCATAATCTTATTACTCGATATCAACGGTCTATGATAATCAAGTGCTTGGAAGGCGCAGATTAATTCGATAGCAAGAATTTTTTCGACATTTTCTATCACTTTGAGGGCTTTTCTTCCACTGATAGATCCCATACTTACATGATCCTCTTGACCTTGAGAAGTAGGAATACTATCCGCACTGGCAGGAAAACAAGCCGTTTTACATTCACTCGCCAATGCCGCTGAAGTATACTGGATAATCATAAATCCTGATTGAAGTCCTCCCCCTCTCAATAAAAATGAAGGCACATTAGCCGTCTTTCCTTCTAGAGACAGATATATCCTTCGGTCGCTAATGGATCCGATCTCGGAAGCAGCGAGACAAGCATAGTCAAGTGGAAGTGCAAGAGGCTCACCATGAAAATTACCGCCGCTTATGATATTATCTCGGTCTATCACTATGGGGTTATCTGTCACAGCATTCATTTCGATGTCAAGCAAGTCTTCTAGGTGATATAGCGCATTGGCGGCAGCCCCATGGACTTGAGGCATGCATCTAAGGGAGTAAGGATCTTGAACCTTCTCACAATCTATATGTGAATCAGCTATTGGTGATTGATTTAGTAGCTCTTTGATACGCCTTGCACTGTTGACAGAACCTTGAAAAGGTCTCAATCGGTGCAGTGCACTATCGAAGGGTCTATGGCTGGCCATCAATGCATCTACCATCGCCGCCCCTATCAAATCGGCATGTTTAATTAATCTATCCAGCCTATACACTATCTCCGCCGCATGTGCGGCAATAAATTGAGTACCATTGATAAGTGCCAGACCTTCTTTAGGATGCAGCTGTAAAGCTTTGTACCCCACATGATCAGGTAAATGCTCCGTACGAATAATACTGCCTTCATACCACACTTTTCCCAAGCCTATCAGCGGTAAACTCATATGCGCCAAAGGTGCTAGATCCCCCGAAGCACCTACGGAACCTTGCGATGGAATCACAGGTATAATATTACGATCGAGCATCCACAGCATTTGCTCTAAGGTTTCTATCCTGATACCAGAATATCCAAAAGCAAGGCTTTGGATCTTGAGAACTAACATAGCCTTGGACAAGTCTATTGAAATCGGCTCACCAATACCTGCTGCATGACTCTTCAATAAATTCTCCTGAAGTTCTGTAGTCTGATGCGCGGGAATTCTGATCGTACATAGTGGCCCAAATCCGGTATTTATACCATACACGGGTTCACTTCCTTGAGATACTTCTGAGACAATATCAGATGATCGAGATATGGCTCTTCTGACATTTGTTGAGAACATACCGCGTATGTCTCCGCGTACAAGGCCGCGGAGAATAGATACCGTAAGGGGTGTCTCAGCAAAATTAAATATCTTCATTGTCGCTATTTGAAAGTGAAATTCCGATAATTTGTGATGATTATTAATACCATTAAATTATGTCATTGATAACTAAAGGTAATCAGATAGAATTAAGGCACTATCGATATTTTCTGGCTTTGGCGGAAGAACTTAATTATCATAAAGCTGCTGATCGTCTTTACATATCACAACCCGGACTCAGCAGACAGATTAAAGCCATGGAAGAGATGCTGGGCGTAAGCTTATTTGCCAGAGATAGTCGATCTGTGAGGTTGACCCCCGCAGGTGCTTATCTCAAAAGCAAGACCATCGATATACTAAATGCATTGTCACACATTGAAGAGGAGGTAGTACTGGTAGATAAAGGCAAATTGGGTCAGCTACGTATAGGCTTTCTGGGATCGGCTATGCAGACCATTATCCCGGAGTTGCTAGTCAGCTTAAACCACGATAGCCCGCTTGTCGAAACCACGCTCCAGGAAATGTCCAATCAAGAACAGATAGAAGCGATTCTCTCTCGCAAGATAGATATTGGGTTCGTCAGGATACCCGAATTGCCGTCGTCTCTCGATAAGTGCGACTTGAGCGAAGATCATTTTATACTGGCCATACCGAGTGATTATCCTTTGGACGAAAGCGCCTTCCATTCCATAAAGCAAGTCAGCCATGAACCCTTCATTTTGTTTTCGAGTGACTATAGCCCGCATTATTATCAGACGATAATGTCGATATTTGACCAAGCCGGATTTCGACCATCGATATCACACAAAACGGTTCACGCACAGACCATATTCAAGCTTGTAGAGCAAAAATTGGGATTGGCTATTGTACCTCAATCGCTGAAAGAGGGCTTCGATCTGGACATTAAGTTTCTAGCTATCCCGCATGCTAATCAGAAGTCAACATTATCAGCTGTCTGGTTAAAGAATCATGAAAACAGTTGTCTTAATCGGATGTTAGCATGTGTTGAGGAGTGGGTAGCCAAGGGTAGGGAGGTTTTATAACGACGACATTTTAGTTAATGTAGCTCGTTTATCAATTCTAGAAATATGTTTTTACTGTAAATTCATTTTGATTGCTAGTAATCTCTTTGTCCAGTATTTCTAGGTATCAGTAACAAAGAACCGGGTTAATTACTTCCTGTCTCTCTTGCACCCTCCTTGGTAAGGAGATCACACTACCAGCCCTTCAAGCAGACGTATATAGAGCGAAATACCCTCTCTGATCTCGTCAAGTTTAATAAACTCATCAGGCGTATGCGATCGTTCGCTTTCGCCGGGGCCGATCTTGATGGTGGGACATGTAAAATGTACTTGATCCGATAAGGTAGGTGATCCGAAGGTTTTACGGCCGAGTGCTATGCCTCTTTTGACTATTGGGTGATCAAGGGAAATACCGGAGGGTCGCCATTTCATCGAGCGGGGTATGAGTGCTGAACTGCAGATGGATGAAAGCTGCGCCAAGACTTCTTCGTTAGTATATTGCTCGGTATTGCGCACATCTATCACAAAATGGCATTTGTCCGGGATAACATTGTGCTGATAGCCCGATTCTATCTGTGTTACGGTCACTCTGACTTCTCCCATGACAGGAGATGGCTTGTCAAATTTGTAGCTCTTGAGCGCCTGTATATCATCTACAGCAGCGTAGAGCGCATTAATACCACTGCCTCGTGCAGCATGACCTGCCACTCCCTTAGCATATGCATCTATAACGATAAGTCCCTTTTCTGCTATAGCCAGGTGCATCCCGGTAGGCTCACCGATGATACCCAGATCGACAGTGTGACCGAGCCTCGACAGGACACTAGCAATACCGCCACTTCCAAAATTTTCTTCTTCAGCTGAGGCAATCATCACCAGATTATAAGGAAGCTGTCGGTCATAATAATGACAAAAACAACCCAGCAAGCTTACTAAACTTGCGCCGGCATCATTGCTACCTAGTCCGTACAGTACACTATCAATGACTGTTGCCCCATGCGGATCATGTGTCCATCCATTAACCACCTTGACCGTATCATGATGGGAGTTCAGAACAATATGCTTCGCCGCAGGCGTGTAATACTTGTTGCGGGCAATAATGTTGTGGCCTATTCTTTCGTATGGCATCCCCTTGTCCTTCAAAAATTCGGCAATAATGTCGGCTGTGCCCGCTTCATGCGTCGAAAACGAAGGTGTCTTGACTAAATCAGAGAGTAATCGTACGGCATCGCTGTATAAGCCCTCTATTGACATAGCCTTGTGGATTTATTTAATGTCCAGAGTTGCTCTACGCCACATATATGTACGGTACAACCACCATTGAGGGCATCAAAACCATTGCTCAATTTGGGAATCATACCCGAATGAATCTCCTTCTTCTCTTTCATCTCCGTAAATTGATCGAAAGATAATTCAGCTATTAGACTTTCCGGATCGTTTATGTCCTTTAGCACCCCATCATGTTCAAAGCAGTAGTGAAGACTGACATCGTCATGGTTTAATAAACTCATAGCCACCCGAGCCGCTATCGTATCGGCATTCGTGTTGAGTAGATTGCCCTGTCCATCATGGCTTATGGCACATATTACCGGTGTGATGTATTGATCTAATAATGATCTCAATAATCCGTGATTGACCGAGGATATATCGCCCACATATCCGTAATCAATCGGAAATGCAGCTCTCTTGACCGCTCTGATCATATCACCATCAGCACCTGACAATCCCAGTGCATTAACATTGCGGGCTTGCAAGCCCGCCACTATTTCTTTGTTGGCCCATCCGGCATATGACATCACGGCTATGCGCAGGGTTTCATAATCGGTTATTCTACGTCCTTCAATCATCCGGACAGGAATATCTAGTTTAGTCGCTAGCTCTGTAGAAAGACGACCACCTCCGTGTATCAATATCTTCTTCGTGCCCGAGGCACAAAAGCTATCCAGAAAAGCCTGTAACCCTTCCGGCTCATTGATCAGATAACCACCGATCTTGACTACGTGGATCATCTTAGTTTATTCACTTTTAAGAATGTTTCTCAATACCGCTTGTGCCGTATACAGTCTATTGGCGGCTTGCTCTTGAATAATGCTGTGCGCACTATCCATCGCATCATCGGCGATCACTACATTCCGTCTGGCCGGCAAGCAATGCATCAGAGAAGCATTATTCGTAAGAGACATTTTACTCGCTGTGATCATCCAAGATGGATCCGTCAAGAGCACTTTCCCGTAATGCTCGTAAGATGACCAGTTTTTAACATAAACAATATCCGCATCGCGAAATGCCTTGTTTTGGTCGTACTCCACTATATGACCCTGCATAAATGAATCATTCAACTCATAGCCTTCAGGGTGCGTAACAGTGACTTGATACCCTCCTAGGTGCATCCATTCCAGAAACGAATTGGCAACTGCTTGAGGAAGTGCCTTAGGATGCGGTGCCCAACTCAGAACGACCTTCAACTCGCCACGGCCTTTAGCCTCTCTTATGCTAAATAAGTCAGTAAGTGATTGGAGTGGATGTCGGATACAGGATTCCAGATTTATCACTGGTACCTGTGCATAGTGCATAAGCGCTTGTATAAGCTCATCCTCGTAATCTTTCACTCTATCCTTTAATCCGGGAAAAGACCTGACCGCAATAACATCCGCATAACTACTAATAACCCCTGCCGCTTCTTGGATATGCTCAGCAGTCAATTCATTCATTATAGCACCTTTCTTTATTTCCCACGCCCAGCTATCTTTCATATCCATGTTAATGACCTGCATACCGAGATTGAGTGCAGCTTTCTGCGTACTCAACTTGGTCCTCAGACTGGGATTGAAGAATAGCAGCACGATACATTTGCCTTCGGCAAAGTTTCTTTCAGATAAGGGAGAAGACTTTATTTGAGCAATATCTTCGAGCAAGGATTCGATATTGGTCACATCATGTGCTGAATAAAAATATTTCATTTGTGTAATTTCTTAAAAAAACCTACGAGGGCAATAATCGTACCTCAAATACATCTCCACATTGCGCTTAATAAGCTAAGCTGCATGACCAGAGCTCAACTGACCACAGTAGCTTCTTCATTTATTCATCTCTAGCCTTCCCCTTTAATGCGCTTTATCAATTGTGTCAACATTTGATCTCTTTGCCCCGGAGGAGGTCCGCCACGGGTGCTTAATAGGCGAATACTATTATCTGCGGTTATTTTAATCGGAAAGTTAAAAATGTAATAAGGCTCATCTCCATCATCCCCACCCATCAATCCATATCTCAAATCATTGATCACAAATTCGCTCTTCTCGTTTTTACGTACTATCCAGAAGGCATCACTAAACCAGTCTATCAATCGCACGGTAGGATCAGCCTCCCATTGAGATGGCAATATTTCTCTGCCGTGGGGGACAAAGTCAAAATTTATCGATTCTTTCTTGCTGAGGCGAGAATAATAGCCTTGATAATATCCGCCATCGACCTCGACTACACAATTCCATAAAATATTATTGAGAATAGTAGGACTTGACATATATCTCACGTAGTCGATACCCTTAGACTTCATATCTGCCTCTATCAACTTGCTGACCTGGCTTTTGTTCCAAACACAGAAAAGCAAATAGGCACTACTGAGGCCGATACCGGCCCAAGCCAATTTCCTCCTAATATCTCCATGACGATGGTAATAAGACAATATGACTACGCACAGCAAAAAAGGAATGGTATAAATCGGATCTGCAACGGACACAGCGTTGAAGGCTACCCTGTAATCAGAAAAAGGTAAAAAAAGCTGTGTGCCATAGGTGGTAAAACTATCGAGCAGAGGATGCGTGAACAAGCTCCAAAAAAACAAGGCATACCACAAGCCAAATGATGTCTCGGGCACTTCGTTCTGTGACTTAAAATATCGCTTTATCAGCCACCAGATAAAAAGTCCCACAAGCACCACGGATATTCCCATGATCATATAGGACGAAGAGTCTCCCTTGAATATTCTGTTCACAAAATAAACCACTCCTGCAGGTAGAAAAAACCAAGCACCGAAGGCTATATATCGATGATAAGCCGACTGATATACCTTTATTACGATCCAACTCAAAAGCCATGCCGCTATAATGGAGAAAACGATCGAATGGCTAAAGCCACGATGAACCGCCAGCTGGGTTTCGACAGACATGAACTTTTCGAACAATACATCCAGATCCGGTATTGTCCCTCCTACTGCCCCCCACAATAACGCTCGATTTCCCAACTTCTTACCCGCGACAACTTCTCCGACGGCCGCACCTAAAACGATCTGTGATAATGAATCCATTTAGTAGATATCGCTTGTTAATAAAGTGAGGGTATTAGCTGGAAAACTCGGTGTCATGCTGACTTAGCTTTTGTAAAGCGATCTCAGAGGCCGTTTGTTCAGCAGCTTTTTTGTTGTAATCATCACCTTCCGAATAACTCTGCCCATTTATAAACACGCCTATCTTAAAACGGTCTCTTTTATCAAGCTTGTATTTCATCAACAATTTATAGTCCACCTCAATATTGTTTTTTTGACCCCATTCGAGCAGCTGACTTTTATAGTTGTCGTCTGTGCTTTCTAGTTCATGTATATTAAGATGCTTGAGTAGGATTTGTTTAACAACATAAGACCTTGTGTAACTAAAACCCTTTTCGAGATAGATGGCGCCTATCACTGCTTCAAATGCATTGCCGAGCATAGATCGACTCATACTTCCCTGCATATAGTTACTGAGAATAATGTCTAAACCCATATCCCCGGCCAATTGATTGAGCGTATTGCGCTTGACTATTTTTGACCTCATCTTGGTTAGAAATCCTTCATCTTGATTGGGATACTTATTAAATAAGTATTCTGCGACGATTACACTGAGCACAGAATCCCCAAGATACTCCAGTCGCTCGTTATGTTGATTACTGTGCGTGAGCTCATCATTCATTGATTTGTGATAGAATGCCTTTTTAAAAAGGTTCAGATTCTTGGGAACAAATCCGAGGACTTCCTTTAGTTTTTGCGCAAGATATTTATCCTTAGCGAAGTAATAGTTATAGAATTCTCGGATCAAAACAAATAAGCTTAATCAACAAATTTTTTGATGATAATAGATGCATTGTGCCCTCCAAATCCAAATGTATTGCTCAAGATAGCATTTACTTTTCGCTCTTGGGCTACATTGAAAGTTAAATTTAACCTCGGATCAATATCCGGATCATCCGTAAAATGATTGATCGTAGGTGGGATGACGCCATCTTGAATAGCGAATATGCCGGCGATGGCTTCTATCGCTCCGGCAGCACCTAGCAGGTGACCAGTCATCGATTTTGTGCTGCTTATATTCATTTTGTAAGCATGATCTCCGAATACTTGCAAGATCGCTTTTGATTCTGCAATATCCCCTAGTGGTGTGGAGGTGCCATGAACATTGATGTAATCAATATCCTCCGGATTCATCTTCGCCTCTCTTAATGCTTCATGCATGACTCGCTTAGCACCAATACCATCAGGATGAGGAGCGGTAAGGTGGTAAGCATCCGCTGTGGCGCCTGTCCCCACTATTTCGGCAATGATGTTCGCACCTCTTTTTGTCGCATGATCAAGGGATTCGATGACTAGCGCACCACCACCTTCTCCTAGTACGAAGCCGTCTCTATCTTTATCGAAAGGTCTGCTGGCAGTTAATGGATCGTCATTGCGACTTGACAAAGCCTTCATTGACCCAAATCCCCCTACGCCGGTCTTTGTTACAGCCGCTTCTGAACCTCCTGTTATAACGACATCCGCCCTGCCCAGCCTAATGCAGTCAAATGAATTTGCAATAGAATGGGTACTTGTCGCACAAGCTGACACAAGCGCATAATTGGGACCTTGAAAGTTATATTTCATTGATATGTGGCCTGAGGCAATGTCAATAATTAACTTAGGAATCAGAAAAGGGTTGTATTTCGGTGCACCCTCTGAAAGGGCAGCTTGCGAAATTTCATACTCTAGTGTCTCAAATCCTCCTATCCCACTACCCCATATTACACCTACTCGCTCAGGATCAAATCCGCTTTCTATCAATCCGCTATGCGCAATAGCTTCATCAGCTACCACCATCGCATATTGAGAAAAAGGATCCATTCTTCTTGCGTCCTTGCGATCATAAAATTGCTCGATATCAAAGTTCTTTAACTCACAAGCAAAGGTAGTTCGGAAACCAGTGGGGTCAAAATGTGTAATGACACCAGCTCCGTTCTGACCTGCATACAAGGCCGAACGATATGCTTCTCTGGTGTTTCCGATAGGTGTCAAAGCACCTATTCCTGTGATGACGACACGTCGCATAAACTTTCGTTTAGTTAATATTATCAGTATATCTGTTCTTTCATTTTTACACAGCGGGTTGATATGATTAGCTTATGTCCTATTCATATCGATCAGAACCAGCCCCCACAACAGGAGTAAACAAATTGATTCTTCATTCATTATTTTAGTCATTCACTCCATTTGTCAATGCAATATAAGTTCTTTTTGCAATAGAGATTGAACTGATAAGGTGCGATTAACCTTCATTAGATCAAAATAGTAAAAAAAATATCCGCAAGAAAATCTTGCGGATACTTAATCAACTTAAGGGGATATAACTTAAGAAAGCTTACTTTCTAAGTAGCTGGTTACATCTCCAACTGTTTGGATTTTTTCGGCATCCTCGTCAGGAATAGAGATGTCAAATTCCTTCTCAAATTCCATGATTAGCTCTACAGTGTCTAATGAGTCCGCTCCTAGATCGTTCGTGAAGCTGGCATCGCTGGTTACTGATGCTTCATCAACACCTAACTTGTCTACAATGATTTTTTTAACCGTTGTGGCTATATCTGCCATGTCTCAAATTTTAGTGAAGTGCAAAATTACATCTTCAAAAGCTATTCACACAAGATAAAGTTCCGATAACTTATAATTTCTATTTTTGAGGCTTAATCATCAAAAAGGTATATCATGAAAATCGTCGACAAACAAAAAACCAAAATAGTCGCCACTATAGGCCCTGCATGTAGCTCACACGAAGTACTTAAAGGGCTCGTCGAAGCAGGTGTCGACATTTTTAGGCTCAATTTCTCACACAGCACCCACGAAGATCATCTGGAGGTCATCAGAAAAATAGCGGCAATAAATGATACGTATGGCACGCATGTGGGTATTCTAGCAGACTTACAAGGACCAAAACTGCGCATAGGTATAGTACAAGAAGGAGGGATTCCGCTGGTTCAAGGCGATCTTATCAAGTTTGTTAATACGAAATGTGAAGGCAACAAAGAAAGGGTTTACATGAGCTATCCCCTATTCGCTCAAGATGTCAAAATAGGAGAAAAAGTGCTATGTGATGACGGCAAGCTCGTTTTTCAGGTGGTTGACACCAATAAGAAGGATGAAGTAACACTTAATACCCTCCATGGCGGTATCTTAAAATCAAATAAGGGCGTCAATCTGCCTGACACCAATGTCTCTCAGCCTTCACTTACCGAAAAAGACCGCATAGACCTTGCTTTTATCCTCAAACAGCCTCAGGTTAACTGGATAGCGCTGTCATTTGTCAGAAAAGCCTCGGATGTCACCGAATTAAAAGAATTAATCCGCCAAAACGGCCACTTGGCAAAAGTAATCTCCAAAGTTGAAAAACCCGAAGCCATCAAAAATATCAAAGAAATCATCATCGCCTCAGATGCGGTAATGATCGCACGTGGTGATCTCGGTGTTGAAGTCCCCATGGAACGTGTTCCCTCGATCCAAAAAGACATCATCAAGCGCTGTATCCAAGAAGCCAAACCTGTCATCGTAGCTACCCAAATGATGGAAAGTATGATAACCAACCCATCCCCGACCAGAGCAGAAATAACCGACGTCGCTAATGCGGTGTATGACGGAACCGACGCTGTAATGCTAAGTGGAGAAACCTCCGTAGGTGATCATCCAATAGAGGTCGTCAAAGCAATGAACAAAATCCTCTTCGAAGCAGAAAAAAATTACGAACTCTCGAGCAAAAGACCAAAAGCAAATCGCGAATCCAATCTCTATTACTCAGATGTGGTATGCTTAACCGCAGCCAAGACTGCCGAAGATGTAAAGGCTAAAGCAATAGTTGGCTTAACTGTATCAGGCTACACCGCCTTTAGAGTGTCAAGCTATCGACCACGCACGACTATTTGCATTTTTTCGAGCTCTATCCACATGCTCAAGACACTTAATCTCGTATGGGGGGTAAAATGCTTCCACTATGATAAATTTACGACCACTGACGGGACAATAGATGATACCGTAAGTATTCTTAAACAGAATAAGATCGTTTCTGTCGGAGATGTAGTCGTCAATACCGGCAGTATGCCGATAGATAAACGCTTCACTACTAATATGCTTAAACTTACGATCGTCGAATAAAGCGACAATTGTAGCACTATTTCAGTCGTTTATGTGTTATCAAACTGCTGACCTGTTACATTTTTACAAAAAAAAAACGGTCTAGCAAGACAATGTAAACATGGATCGATTCAATTCAACATTTATTAGTAGCTGCCTTCTAATCGTCTGTATTCTATTTTCTGTCGATGTTACATCACAAACGAGGAGAACAGAGAGTGATATAGCATTTGAAGAGGGGTTTATCAAAGCGAAACAAAAGTCATTATTAGGTAAGCATGCCGACGCTGCACAGATTCTTACGGCACTAATCGAAAAAGACAACTTATCTGCTCATCTTTTCTATGAGTTGTCTTTAGTTAATGTAGCATTGAAGGATCTAATCGCGGCACGAGACGGAGCTGTCAAAGCCACAAGACTCGAACCTAGGAATGCGCAGTACTGGACTCATCTCGCTCATATTGACAATGAATTAAAAAACTATCAACAAGCTGCTCAAGCCATAGAGCAAGCTATCAGTATCGCATCATCAAAAGAACTTTACTGGCAATTACATCATTCTTACGCCGCAGGAGGCAATGTATTAAAGGCCATACAAGCATTGGACAAGGCTGAAAACATCTATGGCCTTAACTATGAAATGACAGACACTAAGGTTCAAATGTATATTGACAACAAAATGCCCGACAAGGCATTGGAAGCACTAAAGGCACATACGACTCAGAGACCCGGCAAAGTAGAAAACTGGACAAGGCTAGCTAAATTTCAGCAGCTAATGGATGACAAAAAAGCAGCTATTGAGAGTTATCAAAAAGTTTTAGAACTCAACCCCCATGATGCATCCGCTCACTTCCAGATTACGCTATTGACCGGTGATGCAGAAACTGATCAAAGATTTGGCCTTATCATCGCAGACGAGCAGATATCATTAGAAGATAAAATTAAATCACTACTGCCCGAACTAAAACAAGCCGTTGCCAAAAATGACTATGTTAACTTGTTTGAACTCAAAAAATATGCGGATAAGTTAGTAGACCAATATCCCCGTGCAGCACAGTCACATGCCATGAGAGGTGACATTAATAACATCCTCGGCGACAATACATCTGCCGCTATCGACTTTATTTCGTCATTAAAATATGCCAAATCAAACTTTGAAGTATGGCTTCAATTGATGGGTTGCTTAAGAAAAAATGAAGATTGGAAAGCGCTTTCTGAACACAGCCAAAAATTTCTTGACTACTACCCCAATCAACCCATGGCACTGGCTTACTATGCCTTAAACATGGCGGCACAAAAAAAAGATAAAGAAGCGCAGACTTATCGCGCAGAAGCCGGCGAACTCGCCGCCAATAATGTCGAGTATATCGTTGAACTCTCGATAATAGACGCCATCATGTTTATGCACCAAGGCAACATTGGCGAAGCCATAACATTGATAGAAGATCTGACTGCAAAGCTAGCTTCAGATCGAGATCTCTTCGAATTGCTCGGAGATCTTTATAACAAGTCAAATAATAAAGAAGCTGCGCGTACTGCTTGGGAAAAAGCTAAACTCAATGGGGCTTTTAGAGACCGTATTAGCTTGAAGCTGTCGACAGCCTCATGATCCGCTATTTCCTCTTTTTATCTGCATTTTTGATATTGGCCGGTTGCGGAAGCACTAAGCCGTTTATCAAGGCTAAAGCCAATATGCCATTAGAAGAACTACTCGAACTCGTAAATCATTCACGTATAAATTATGATTGGTTTTCTGCCCGAGCCAAGATTGATTTTGAAGGAGACGACATGAGTGTAAGCGGAAGAATGAATATTCGCATGCAGAAGGACCAGGCAATATGGATGAACTTTAAAAAACTCAGTATAGAGGGCTCAAGAGCCTATATCACTAGGGATACTTTTTTTATAATCTACAGACTTGATAATATGTACGAGTCAGGTACACTGGAAGAGTTGTTGCAAGCCTATAATCTTAATTTGAGCTTTGAGGAATTACAGAACTATATCGTAGGTAATATTTATTTGCCTCCGGCCAATGAAATTGAAAGCTATCATATCGATCAACTATATAAAATAAAGTTTACAAGAGATTCGGTAGAATACATGTATGCTATCGACGGATTGGGTAGGCTTATTCATTTGACGCTGAAAGATCAGGATAATAGGCAACTTTGGTTAACAGTTAATACCTTTGACGAACAGAACTTTGGTCTCAAAAAAAGTTTTGTTGTCAATGATGGACAAGGTCAGAACGCGCGGATAAAATTTGATTTTTCACAACTAGAAATAAATGTTCCTAAAAATATCTCGTTTGATATTCCTGACCATTACGGTCGTTATAATTAGTACTTTGTTTAATCATCCTTCTCTAGCACAAGAAATTGAACAAATAAAACCGGCTAGTCTGAAAAGAGTAAAAGTTATGCAAGCCGAACCTGAGCAGGAATCACAGATCCTATCACAGGTAAATACTAATCAAGTAACCCCAAGTATTTCATCCCTGGAATCCCAATATCCGGTAGTGCTTCGCATCGCATTACGATCAGCAGTGATAGCTCATCTCAGAAAGAATGATAACAACTCTATTGCCAGAAAGTCAGCAGAATATCAGTGGGTAGTATGGATAAAATATCTTAAATCACAATTAAAAAGCCCATCACTAGATATCCGATCGACCATAGCTTCAGCCAATACGATTATAATAAATAATCCTAAAAATACCGAGCAAGAATACGCCTCTCAAATAGCAGAAATCGAGTCGATCAACATCCCCACATCAGCTGTAGAATCAAGCACTCAATCAAAACCCGCCTCCCAATTACAAACTGAGCCTCCCAAAATTGAACCACCCACAATAGCTGATAAAACCAGACCAGAGGCCAGTAAGATTGAACCACCTAAGGTGGCTGAAAAGACGCCGACACCAGCAGCAGAAACAAAACCGACAACATCGTCAATCGAACCTAAAGTAGCCACAGGCCAAGAAAAAGCTTCAGATAAAAAAGGGCTAACATCAACCATTGAAGCTTCAAAACCCGGCAACAACACCAAAGGATCAGAACCCTCAAAACAAAAAGAAGACGCTGCCCCGATACCGGAAAAGAAAGAAATTATCAATGCCAAAGGAAAGTTGCCCTGGCCTGTAAGTAGCTATACCATTTCGGATAAATACGGCCAGCGCGCGCATCCCGGCGCCAGTGACCTTCCATCCGTAAATAATGGAATAGATATCATTACCACACCCGGAGCCGCAGTCAAAGCGGTATTTGACGGCAAGGTTCTTTTTATAACAAATCAGGTTCCATACAGCAACATAGTTGCCATCGACCATTCAGGTCATACATCTGTGTACTATTTTCTAGACAAGGTAAGTGTGTCTCGAGGAGAGAATGTCGTACAAGGCCAATCAATAGGAAATATTATCAAAACAGAACGTATTCCTAATTTTCATTTCGAAATTTGGAAAGGCCAACAGCAAATTAATCCTTTGCCTTGGCTTAAAAATTAATAAAACAATCCTTATGTCAGAACAGTGGGAAGTAGGTAAAAAGAAAAAATCCGGATTAGCAGAGACCCCAGAAAGAGCTGTACTCATCGGTCTTGTCACTAACCACACATCCCGAGAACAACTCGAAGAATACCTCGACGAGCTCGAATTTCTGGCCATGACAGCAGGCGCCGTGAGCGTTAAAACATTTACCCAAAAACTAGATCATCCTAACTCTCGAACATTCATAGGTCAAGGAAAACTAGAGGAAATAAAGCGGTTTAATGCAGACAATAATATTGACCTAGTCATATTTGATGATGACCTGTCAGCCAAGCAAGCTGCCATTTTAGAAAAAGAACTGAAACGAAAGATAATTGACCGCTCTACATTGATTCTGGACATATTCGCAGAACGCGCTCAGACCGCACAGGCTAAAACCCAAGTCGAGCTCGCACAAATGCAATATCTCCTTCCGCGCTTACGTGGTCTCTGGACACACCTCGAAAGACAACGCGGAGGGATAGGAATGAGAGGCCCGGGTGAGCAGGAAATTGAAACGGACAGACGGATAGTCCGAGAAAAAATCAGTCGGCTGAAAACACAGCTTCAGAAAATTGATCAACAAAACATCGTCCAGAGACAGACCCGCGGCGAAATGATCCGTGTCTCACTAGTAGGTTATACGAATGTAGGCAAGTCCACCTTGATGAACCTATTGAGCAAATCCGATGTGTTCGCAGAAAATAAACTCTTTGCCACACTCGACACGACCGTGCGTAAAGTAGTACTAGATCGCATGCCTTTCTTACTGAGTGATACAGTCGGTTTTATACGTAAACTTCCTCATCATCTGATAGAAAGCTTTAAATCGACACTTGATGAAGTCAGAGAGAGCGATATTCTCCTCCATATTATTGATATCGCTCATCCTCAATATAAAGATCACATCGATACAGTCAACAATACACTTAAATCGCTGAAGGTCGATAATAAGAAACAAATCCTCGTATTCAATAAAATAGATCTCTATCGCCAACGCTACTTTGATCAATTACTCGAAAATGAAGTGAAACAAGAAATCATCGACGAGATAGAAGAAGGATTAAAAAATGATTATGACCATCCCGTTATTCTGATCTCCGCTGTTGAAAAAGAAAACATTGACGCATTGAGAGAGCTAATAGCACAGATGGTTCGAAAAGAATACGAAATAAGATTTCCGTACCAAGCTAAAAGTTTCTAAGCTAGTATATGCTTAAAAAATACGCCCGTCTTCTCGTCGATTACTGCCTCAGTATCAAAGAAGGCGATTCCTTATTGGTACAAAGCACTATGCTCGCTGAACCGCTAGTGCGCGCTCTCTACATAGAGGCATGCTCCCGAGGGTGTCGAATGGAAGTAATCATGGACATGCGTTCTCAGCAGCAACTGTTTTATGAATACGCCACCGATAACTTACTAAGTAGCGTATCTCCATTTAAACAATTAGCCATCGATACATTTGATGCCTACTTGTATATCCGCGCACCATACAATCTCAGTGAAGAAAATGGTATTAATCCTGTCAAGAGACAATTAAACGCTCAGGCAAGTAAAGATCTCAATCGAGTTTACAATACACGCACTGCCGATGGTAGCCTCAGACGTTCACTGTGCCAATACCCTACCGAAGCCGCCGCCCAATATGCAGGTATGTCTCTGGATGAATATTCCGAGTTTGTTTATAAAGCCTGTAAACTTGATATGGCATCACCTGCAATTGGCTGGAGAGACCTCGGTCGCAATCAGCAGCAGATAGTCGATTATCTCAATAAAGCGAATTATGTGAGATATGTCAACCATAAGATGGATGTCAGTTTTCGCGTCGAAGGCCGAATATGGATGAACTCCGATGGCCGCACTAACATGCCGAGTGGCGAGGTTTATACTGCTCCCATCGAAAACTCTGTCAATGGGGTAGCGTTTTTTGACTATCCGTCCATATTCCGTGGAGAAGAAGTAAGTGGCGTAAGACTAGAAATTAAAGAGGGTCAGGTTGTCAATTGGGATGCTGAGCGCGGCAAGAAGTTACTGGATGAATTAATGGTAATACCCGGCGCACGATATTTCGGGGAAGTAGCAATCGGCACTAATTATAACATCAACCGCCCAACAAGAAACATCCTGTTCGACGAAAAAATAGGTGGCACTATCCACATGGCATTGGGTCAGAGCTATCACATTACTGGTGGCAAAAACGACAGCCCGATACACTGGGATCTTATAGCCGGAATGCAGGATGGAGGCAAAATCTATGTGGATGATACATTGATTTATCAAGATGGACGATTCCTAGTATTCGATATCTGAGGGTAGCGAATACAAATGTTAATATCACAAAACTGTCTGCTATCTTGTCAAATATCATAGTTTTGTGCCGATTTTAAGTGATCGCAACATTTTTCACTAGCTGAAAAATGTCAAAAAATACCTTGCATGACGAAAAATTTGTTGATCGTTGAGTCTCCTGCCAAAGCCAAAACAATAGAAAAATATCTAGGTAAAGAGTTTACTGTCAAGTCTAGCTACGGACATATACGCGATCTGGATAAAGGTTCTGAAGGTATAGACATCAAGAATAATTTCGAGCCCAAGTATATTGTTTCACCTGAAAAGACCAAAGTCGTTTCAGAACTTAAGTCAGCTGCCAAGAAAGCTGATGTAATCTGGCTGGCGACGGACGAAGACCGGGAAGGAGAAGCCATCTCATGGCATCTGTGTGAAGAACTCGGATTAGATCCATTGAGTACCAAGAGGATAGTATTCCGGGAAATCACCAAAACCGCGGTACAAAACGCCATTCAGAAACCGAGAACCGTGGACATCAATCTTGTTAATGCACAGCAAGCAAGAAGAATTCTGGACAGGCTAGTGGGATTCGAACTAAGCGAAGTCCTATGGAGAAAAGTTAAAAATAAATTATCTGCTGGACGAGTGCAGTCTGTAGCAGTGAAATTAATCGTCTCAAGAGAAAGAGAGATACAGGCATTCGAGTCGACACCATATTTTAAAGTACAGGCAGAATTCGCAATAAATGATAATGGGGTCAATAAGATCCTTAAAGCAGAACTGACTGATCGGCTTAACAGCGAGCAAGAAGTGTTAGACCTTCTGGAATCATGTAAAACGGCACAGTTTAAAATCACATCTATTGATGTAAAAGACGCTTTTCGTAAGCCTGCGCCACCCTTTATTACCTCTACCTTACAGCAAGAAGCGAGCAGAAAACTAGGCTTCGGTGTAAATCGCACCATGAGTACGGCTCAGCGGCTATATGAGTCAGGTCATATCACCTACATGAGGACCGATAGCACGGCATTGAGTGATCTGGCACTAGGAACGATAGCGCAAGAAATAAAGACGGCGTTTGGGGAGAATTACCTCCACACCAGACAGTATAAAAGTAAAAGTGCAGGTGCTCAAGAAGCGCATGAAGCCATCAGGCCCACTTTTATCAATGCTAAAGAAGTCACCTCTGATCGTGACCAACAACGTCTTTACGAGTTAATATGGAAACGAACCATAGCCTCTCAGATGGCCAATGCGAAACTCGAGCGCACAGTGGTGGACATATCTATTAGCAATCGTCCTGACAAGACTTTTAGAGCACAAGGAGAGGTAATGCGTTTTGATGGTTTTCTTAAAGTGTACATCGAAGGAGAAGATGATAATGATGATGACGACATAAAAGGAATCCTCCCTCCGATAAATGTTAATCAAGTACTCAGACCTGACAATATTCAAGGCACCGAGCAATATACGAGACCACCCGCGAGATATACTGAAGCCAGCTTGGTTAAGAAACTCGAGGAACTGGGCATAGGACGTCCGAGTACTTACGCGCCTACCATTAGTAAAATTATGGAAGAAGGTCGTGGATACGTTGTGAAAGAAAGTCGTGCAGGTGTCGAACGCTCATATCGCCATATCGTATTAAAAGATGGCAATATCCGACAGTCCACCACAACAGAAGTCACAGGTGCCACATCCAATAGACTTTATCCTACAGATACAGGGATGATCGTGACTGACTTCCTTGACGAGCATTTTAATAACATCATGGATTATGGCTTCACGGCCGAAATAGAAGAACAATTTGATAAAATTGCCGAAGGCAAATGGGAGTGGCGCAAAGTCATAAGCGACTTTTATGATCCGTTTCATGAAGGCGTCGAAAACACACTTGAAAAGGCAGAACGCGCCAAAGGGAAACGTGAACTCGGCATCGATCCGGCGTCCGGATATAGCGTACTTGTTCAGTTGACACGATTTGGGCCGGTGGTACAGATAGGCACGAAAGACGAGGTAAAGGAGAATGAAAAACCCAGATTTGCCAATCTCCGTCCAGGTCAATCTATGGAGACAATCACCTATGAAGAGGCAATGGATTTATTTGCACTTCCTCGACAATTAGGTACGTATCAGGGTAAAGAAGTTGAAGTCGGCGCAGGTCGTTATGGCCCTTATGTCAAGTATGACAGCGGCTTTATTTCCTTGCCCAAAGGGACTGATCCGCTCACCGCAGATATAGGCATGGCCATAGGATTGATCGAACAAAAAAGAAAAGAAGACGCACCTTTAGGTTTATATGAGGGACTTCCCATCACGAAGGGAAAAGGTAGATTTGGTCCATTCATTAAATGGAATGAAATGTTTATTAACGTGCCGAAGAAATTCGATTTTGACAGATTGTCTCTTGCCGATGCTTCAATACTTATTGAGCAGAAAAAAGAAAAGGAGGCTAACAGATTTATCGCTCAATGGCCAAAAGAAAAAATTTCCATCGAAAATGGCCGATGGGGACCATTTATTCGCTCGGGCAAGAAAATGATCAAAATCCCTAAGGTCAACGGCGTCGCACCTACAGCAGAAGAATTGACCGCTATGAGTCTTGACGATGTCAAAAAGATGATTGCTGCATCGGATAAATAGATACGTTTTCTATATCCTCATGCACCCGTTGGTCTATTCCGCTTGAGATCTGAAACCTTAAGGAAGGCCTGGCTTCCATTTAATATTACAACCTACACTGGGATACTGCGTCTCGATGCTTTGGCCGACAATAGTTTTATCAATAGCTTCTCGCAAATCCCTACCATCCACCGGCAATCCATTGCCGGGACGAGAAGCATCCAGCCGACCGTGATAGGTCAATCTCATTGCGCCATCAAATACATAGAAGTCCGGTGTACACGCAGCATCGTATGCACGCGCTACATCCTGGCTTTTATCGAATAAATACGGAAAAGGATAACGTAACACCTTGGCTACGATACTCATTTTATCAGGCGCATCTTCCGGATATGCCTCTACATCATTGGCATTAATAGCTATGAAGGATACCCCATGATTGCGATATTCTTGCGCCATTTTAACCAGTTCACTATTCACATGTATCACAAATGGACAGTGATTACATATAAACATGACGACCGTGGCCTTATCCGATTTCAGATCATCGAGACTATAGTAATTATCACTAACGACGTCTCTGAGATGAAAATTAGCTGCGGTCATACCGATCGGTAATGGATTAGATTCTGTCAAAGCCATATCGCGTAATTAATTAACATTTACAATAATACAGCTTATATCGTTTTATCTTGGTGGGCTGACCGCCCAATTTCGCCTTCAGGATTTTTTTTCGTCAAAATGCTAATTTTAATAGCATACTAATATATTTAGTTATATATTCGTAATACTATGAGTTATCTAAATCAAAACATCAAACATTTGCGCAAGCTAAAGAGCTACACACAGGCAGATTTAGCAGAGCGTCTGGGCATAAAGCGGTCATTGATAGGTGCTTACGAAGAAGAACGTGCTGAGCCAAAGATTGAGACCATTCAGAAAGTAAGTTATTTATTTGACCTGAGTCTGGATCAACTAATCAATCAGGATCTCAGCCTAGGCGTCCATGGTGAGCAAGTTGATACCCAAGGTAAAACATTGCGCATATTGCCTATCGTCGTTGATAGTAACGACCGTGAGATGATCTCTGTGGTGCCTGTTACGGCTCGTGCCGGCTATGCACACAGCTATGCTGACCCGGACTATATAGGGGAACTGCCCAAATTTAACTTGCCCCTACCCGACCTATATCCGGACAAGAGCTACCGGTTGTTCCAGATAGAAGGCGACAGTATGTTACCTATAAAAGATGGCAGCTATGTCATATGCGAGTATGTAGAAAACTGGCAGACCATAAAAGAAACTGAGTGCTACATCATCATTACCCGATCCGAAGGGATGGTTTATAAGCGTGTCTTTAAGATTCCGGGAGAGCAACGCTGGTTGCTGCGATCTGACAATATTGCCTACGAGCCGTTCTATATAGACCTTCAAGACGTAGTAGAAGTATGGCAGAGTTTAGCCTATATCAGCTTTGACCTACCCGATCCCATCGATAGAGAACAAAGCAATATTCAGCAACTCAACAATCTAGTCTTACAGCTCAAAAACGATGTAGACTCCCTGAAAAAAACCAAAAAATAGATCAAGAAATATATAAACCACCAGCCCCTCCGGTATGAATATGTCGGCATTTAATCTCTCCATATCGATCTTAGCAGCACTAATGATCTTCCTATTTAGCCTGAGAGGCTTTTCAAAGGAGCTAAAGGATCTAGGAGCAGAGAAGCTTCAACTATGGCTGGGGCGTATTACTAAAAACCGCTTTAAAGGTTTTCTGATGGGTGCGCTTATTACGGCAATAATTCAATCAAGTAGTGCCGTCAGTTCCATCATTGTGGCACTGGTAGATGCCGGAGTTATCAGCTTTTACAACAGCCTGGGTATACTGATAGGTAGCAATGTCGGTACAACCTTTACGGCATGGCTAGTCGCATTTAAACTAGATAATCTAGGTAGCTACCTGATCGTACTCGGCACACTGGTCAGTTTTGTCCCTTATCGTATTCATCTGGCGGGTAAATCCATTTTTTATCTGGGGCTGATCTTATTTAGCTTACAGCAAATAAGTCTAGCTATCACCCCTCTCAATGAAAACACCTTGTTTATTCAATGGCTCAGTTATAGCGACCATATCTTGATCGGTGTGGTGGCGGGGGCAATTATTACGGCGATTTTACAGTCTAGTTCAGTCGTGACAGGGCTCATCATCATACTCGCTTATCAAAATCTCATCAGTCTTCAAGGCGCCATTGCCGTAGTCATAGGCACGAATCTCGGCACGACTACTACAGCACTGCTCGCATCCATAAATTTTACATCAACAGCCAAAAAAACCGCTCGTGCCAATGCCTTTTTTAACACCATAGGTGTGCTCCTGTTTTTACCGATACTCCCACTGTTTACAAGATTTATATCGCATCTTTCAATAGCACTACCCTATCAGATCGCGACAGCACATCTCATCTTTAATCTAGTGGTAGCTATTTTGTTTCTGATGCTTATCAAGCAGATACACCGTCTGTTTAATCACAATGAAATATCTCCGCCTATTGATACCGGCTAATATTATTCTCATGACTTACTAGTTACACTAACAGATAATATCCGCTATCATTTATTCATTAAAGCTTCGAGAACCATGACCCATCATCATAGTGCCATAGCGCACCTAGACCTTGACACCTTTTTCGTATCATGCGAACGTCTACTAGACAGCCGCCTCAACAACAAGCCGGTTCTAATAGGAGGTATTACCGACCGAGGTGTCGTAGCTTCCTGTAGTTACGAGGCTCGTAGATTCGGTGTAAGGTCAGCAATGCCCATGAAGCTAGCAAGACAACTGTGTCCTGAAGCCATCATCATAAGAGGCAACACAGGTACTTATACTAAATTCTCCAAAATGGTTACAGACATCATCAGAGAGCACATGCCCGTATTTGAAAAATCATCCATAGATGAGTTCTATCTCGATCTCACCGGTATGGATAAATATTTCGGCTGCTGGAAATATACCTCTGAGCTCCGCCAAAAAATAATCAAAGAGACACATCTACCCATCTCCTTCGGTCTGTCTATCAATAAAACTGTATCCAAAATCGCCACCGGCGAAGCCAAGCCCAATAATCAACTTCATATAGAAAACGGTGATGAAAAACCCTTCCTACACCCGCTTTCTGTAAGAAAAATACCCATGGTAGGCGAAAAAACCTATCAGCAACTATGTCACCTCGGCATCAAAAAAATAGGCACGATCCAAGAAATGCCTGTAGAAATGATGGAAAGCGTCTTCGGTAAAAACGGTATCAACATCTGGCATAAAGCCAATGGCATAGATAACAGCCCCGTCGTAGCCTATAACGAAAGAAAATCAATCTCCACAGAACGAACATTTGAAACAGACACCATAGATATCAATAAACTACAGGCCATCCTGGTAGCCATGACAGAGAATCTTGCCTTCCAACTCAGACGCGGACAGAAACTGACCTCCTGCATCACCGTCAAACTACGCTATGCTGATTTTCAGACTCAGACCCTACAAGCGCAGCTTCCTTATACCTCGGCTGACCATATACTCCTCCCTAGAGTCAAAGAGCTTTTTAAAAAACTCTACTCACGCCGCGTATTAGTCAGATTGATAGGCGTACGCTTCAGTGGACTTGCCGGAGGACACTATCAGATGAACCTATTTGAAGACACCGAAGAACTTATCAATCTATATCAAACTATGGATAAAATACGCACGAAATACGGTGATAGAGCCATAGTCCGAGCAGAAGGAATAGAAGCCCGCACCATAGGCCGATTTAACCCATTCACCGGAGAACCACCACCATTATTGGCCAATAGGCATCAATAACATATTACAAAAATAATATATATGTTATAAGCCTCGAAATCCATCGAAAAAAAAAGTTTTTTGACGAAGCTTGCTTATTTTTGTGCTTCACATATCATGAACGCATATGAGACCCATTCAACCCATAGTTTATCTACTTGCAATCGTCTTATTCTTTTCTTCCTGTGTAAATGATTCACCTATTACTAACGAACCGGAGGTGGTATCTCCATTAGCAGAAAAATATGATGCACATGTAGTCACGGAATGGACTAAACTATATCTCGATATTGAAAAGTATCTAACAAACTTTAGACCTGCCGCCACAGCCAGAGCCATAAGCTACACGAATATGGCTGCTTACCACGCTGCACAGCCGGGTATACCCTCTCGCAAAAACCTAGCGACAATATTCCCGGAGGCTAATCTACCAATTTTTGATGACTTTAAAAACGCATATCATTGGCCTTCCGCTGTGAACATTGCTAACAAAATAACCTACGAGCATTTCTTGCAAGACATGCCTGTAGCGAGCCGACAAAAAATAAACGAACTGTACAGGGCTCTCAGAGATATTTATGAAAGAGAGCTATCTCCGGGCACATTAGCTCGTTCTGAAGAATGGGGCGCAAGTGTCGCACAGGCAATGATAGACTACGCACGTACAGACCGAGCGGCAGAAGAGCATCTGCCGGATGCCACCCCAGCATCGTATATCCCACCTCAAGGGTTGGGCTTATGGGAAGGTATTCATGGACCGGCTTATTACCCATACTGGGGAAATGCGCGCACATTCGGTGCATATCCCGATAAAGAGACCGTAATAAGACCACCATTTGCTCCATCCGTAGAGCCAAACAGCAGATTCTTCCGCGAAACAATGGAAGTATACGAAGTGGTCAGCAACTTAAGTCTCGGCGAACGATGGATCGCAGAATTCTGGAGCGACGATATCGTTGGGCTCACATTTAGCCCGCCGGCAAGAATTATCGCCATCGCAGAGCAACTGGTTACACTTGAAAAAATGTCCCTAGACAAAGCTCTTTACCTCTACGTAAAAGTAGGTATGGCAAGTAATGACGCAGGTGTAATGTGCTGGTATGGCAAGTATAAATACAATCTCATCCGACCAGACGAGTGGATAAGAGCAACTATGGATCCTAGCTTCAAGACCATTCTTAATGATCCGATAACGAATAGAACTGGCATATCCCCATCATTCCCTGCTTACCCATCCGGTCACTCGACTTTCGCCTCTGCCGGTTCCGGGATCTTTATCGGTATGTTAGGCAATAATTATGCATTTACCGACAGATGTCATGAAGGCCGAACTGAATTCTTGGGCAGACCGCGAAGTTTCTTAACATTCACTGATCTTGCTGCCGAGAATGCCTATTCGCGTATACCACTTGGCGTCCATTTCAGA
Source organism: uncultured Saprospiraceae bacterium (assembly GCA_964396595.1). Classification (GTDB taxonomy): domain Bacteria; phylum Bacteroidota; class Bacteroidia; order Chitinophagales; family Saprospiraceae; genus CAYNFR01. The sequence continues at coordinate 93,665 of CAYNFR010000004.1, forward strand.
ATGGACTGTGATGAGGGCTTGCGCCTAGGATATCTCGTTGCAGAGCGCATTGAGAAATTATTTGATTAATTACAACACACATCAATCACTCACGAAGACTTAAATCTTGAGAGTGGCCATGATAAAAGAAGGCGACTTGCATCAGGTCGCCTTCTTTAATTAAAGTGAGCTACTTTATAAAGGATATGGTTCAATCTGTAATAGCCCTTAAATCAGACCCCGTAAATATACCCTGTCAAGCATAACTACATCCGATTAATTCTGCTCACGATACTAAAAAAGGGCAGCCTTGATGTGCTACCCTTCAACTAACAAGAAAGATGCGAAAAATGAATTTCTGGGGTTGGTTATTATCTCGGGCAGATGCCAGGTATATGTTTAAATGCTTCTTCATATCCTAGCCTCGCTGCATTTCGCATGTCGGCACACGCTTTTTCTGAATCATTAATTCCTATAAAAGCACTAGCTCTGTTATAATAAGCCGTCGCCATCTCAGGGTCTCTAGATATAACTCTCGTAAAATCCTCGAGTGCCAGCTGATAGTTCTTAGCTTGAATCGAGGCAATACCCCTATTGACCCTATAATCGACATTATCAGGTTGCTTTTCTAACAAATTACTATACGCACCGAGCGCAACATCATAATTTTCTAAACTAAAGCTGACATAAGCCAAGTTCTGAAGTGACCCAACATGGGACGGATCGATTGACAGGGCAGCAAGAAAACTGTTAGCTGCATCTTCATTTTTGGCAAGTTTCATTTCACAGAAACCCTTCAGATAATGAGATTCTACCTTATCAGCCTCAAGTGATGCGCTACTCGTCAGATCGACAAGTGCTGCTGAATAATCTTCTTCTTTAAGTAAAAGCTTCGCACGCTCCAGTTTCATTTTAGGAACTTCATAAGCTACACGGATGAGTGATGAATAATCTTCCTTTGCCTTAAGATTGTTACCCGCTCTGACATGGCAAATAGCCCGATTGTATAGAATTTTATAATTGTCAGGCTCTATTTCCAGTACACGGCTAAAGTCCTGCGCAGCTTGATCATATTTATCCTCCTTCATAAATGCTATAGCTCTGCCTGAATAACAAGAAGTAAGCCCGGGGTCTTTTTTTAACGCAGCAGAATAGCGCTGAATGGCAGCAGGATATTTTTGGATTTGCATAAGGCTGTAAGCCATATACATTTCTGCATCAGCATTCTCGGGTTCAAGGTCGACAACCTTACTTAGATCCTGAATCGCTTCATTGAACTGATTAAGTTTGATTCGTGATTTAGCTCTGTTGTAATAGGCCTTACTATACTTTGGATCTTCCGCAATAGCTTTAGAATATGCGGCTATTGCTTGATCAAACTTAGCTTCTTTAAAATGCAATACAGCTTCGTTATAATGAATAGCGGCTTGTCGATTGACCTCCTGTGCACCAAGAGATACTGCTAGTAATAAGAAAGCGACTAATGCAAGGAAATTTAAGCATACAGATTTTACGTTCATCGGAAATTGTGTTTAAGTGGCTTGATAAACGATATGCGTTTTCTGATTAGTACATTTGGCGTTAATTGGGTATAAAAATTAGGGTTAACCTAAAGAATCTTGTTTTTGACAGAGTCTTATTGGTGGGATAGCAAAATCCTCAGTAGCGAATAAATGCACCCTTCATGGTTAAGTTCAACTTCATAACCGTATTTTTGTTAGCTCTCAGAATCTTATTAACACAGCAATCAGTAGCTTCGCCTTTATGACCGAACTGACCGACAGAAAAAAAGACCATATTCAGCTTGCTATAGAATCAGCCACTGACAGACATAGTCTTGACAGAAGGTTTTATTATGAACCGCTTCTTACCACCCACCCCGGTGAAGTGCGCGCGATTAATGGTTTTTTTTTAAAAAAAGCTTACCGAGCTCCTATATGGGTATCAAGTATGACAGGTGGCACACAATGGGCGCGACATATTAATCATAATCTTGCCCGCGCATGTGGGGAGTTTGGGCTAGGTATGGGTCTGGGGTCTTGTAGGAAGTTGCTCGATTCTGATGAATTCTTCGAAGACTTTAATGTTCGATCATTGATGCCTGAGCAAGCCCTTTATGCTAATCTAGGCATAGCTCAGGTTATAGAGCTCATCTTAACTAAAAAGCTATATAAACTTAAAGAACTAGTGAATAAGCTCGAAGCTGATGGTCTAATAATTCATGTAAATCCGACGCAAGAATGGCTACAACCCGAAGGTGATCGAATTACTGGACTTAGTCCGCTGATAGCCATCAAAAAAGTGTTAGATCACGTAGATTTCCCCATTATTGTCAAAGAAGTAGGACAAGGAATGGGGCCTTTAAGTGTGAGATGTCTTATGGAGCTTCCGCTCGCTGCCATAGAATTTGGCGCCTACGGCGGAACAAACTTTGCTAAACTGGAGAATCTGAGACATCCCGAAACAAAAGAAATCGATCCGCTATGTTATGTCGGGCATACCGCTGATGAAATGATCGATTTTGTTCATGAGATTTCTCAAACGATCACGCCAAGCTGTAAAGAATATATCATCAGTGGAGGTGTCAAAACGTATCTCGACGGATATTACTACAACGAGCGGCTTCGATTTAATTCTGTATATGGACAGGCGGCTTCATTTCTTGAACACGCTCGTGAATCTTATGATAAACTGGCAAGCTTTGTAGATAATCAGATATCCGGTTATCAATATGCGCTCAGATATCTCAGCTTACGCAACACTTAAGAGCATTAGCATGAATGACGAAAAACGTACTATAAACGGATTCTCGAAGCTCTCCAAAAGTGAAAAACTCAAATGGATAGCTGACAATTTTCTTCAGAATCCGGAAGATGCCATTTCCACTATTTCATCTTACTGGCATCCCGAGAGTGACTTCCAAAAAGTATTTGACGGTTTTAGTGAAAATACAATTACCAATTTTCACATGCCCTATGGTGTAGCACCCAATTTTCTCATCAATGACAAAGTATACTGTGTCCCTATGGTGATAGAAGAAAGTTCGGTGGTGGCTGCGGCTTCAAGTGCCGCGAAATATTGGATGGATCGAGGTGGGTTTAAAGCTCACATCATCGATACAGAGAAAATCGGACAGATACATTTGAAATCCTCTGTTTCCTATACCGATCTTAATAAAATATTTAAGCAATATCATATAGATATCCTGGATGAATGCAAGGATATCACGCGAAATATGGAAGCACGTGGAGGAGGTGTTGTGGGTGCAGAATTGATCAAATTTGAACAAGCGCATGATTGTTATCAGATCAGAATGAGATTTCAGACATGTGACTCTATGGGTGCGAACTTTATAAATACTGTACTTGAACAGTATGCAAAGAAATTTAAAGAACTTGTTGACAGAGTAGCCTTGTCGGTAGACTCTGTCGAAATAATCATGAGTATTTTATCTAACTACACCCCAGACTGCCTTGTTCGTACCGAGGTAGCTTGTCCTATATCAGAACTTGGGGAATTCCCTCATGGTTTAAGTGCGGAAGGCTTTGCCAACAAATTTGTTCAAGCAATAAATATAGCTGTAATGGACAGTTATCGAGCCGTCACACACAACAAGGGGATATTCAACGGCATAGATGCTGTCGTATTGGCTACAGGTAATGACTTTAGAGCTGTCGAAGCATGTGGTCACGCCTATGCAGCTAAGGATGGACGATATACCAGCTTATCCAATGCTGCCATTACGGACGGAACCTTTCATTTCTGGATGGAAGTTCCACTTGCCTTGGGGACAGTAGGAGGACTGACCAATACCCACCCTATGGCTCGTTACTCGTTGGAAATGCTAGGCAATCCATCCGTTTCCGAATTAATGTTCATTATCGCTACTGTAGGTCTTGCTCAGAATTTTGCTGCCATCAGATCGCTCGTCACTACCGGCATACAGAAAGGACACATGAAAATGCACCTCACCAATATCCTTTATCAACTTAAAGCCACGGAAAAAGAATTTATCCTCGCTATGAATCATTTTACAGATGAGGTCATTTCTTACACCGCCGTGCGAAATTTTATCGATCAGCTCCGCATAAAACCAAGAATATCCTCTAAAAACTCGGAATTTAACTAAAATTCATATATTAAATATTCTAATACAATAAATACTAAGTATATCTTGGCGGCATATTAGATTGCGCAGTGCCTAAACAACTCTATAAAGCCAACGGAAAGTTATTGCTATTCGGGGAGTACGTCGTTCTCGATGGTGCACTTGCGCTTGCCATTCCCACTAAGTATCACCAGACAATCCAAATCAAAGCACACAGAGGATCTGATTTATTATGGGAATCGTATGACCTCAATGATCAATTATGGTTTGAGGCACAACTTTCTCTATATGACTTCTCAGCCATTAAGACAAACGATCAAGAAACAGCCCAATACATCCAAAAGCTTCTAAAAGGTGCTGTTAGATACAATTGTGAATTTCTAGATAAATGGAATGGGTTCAAAGTAATAAGTAAGATTAATTTCCCTCGCACTTGGGGTCTAGGGACAAGCAGCTCGCTAATCCATTGTGTCGCCCAATGGGCCGAAATACAATCATTCGATCTACATTTTCGCGTTTCCAACGGTAGTGGATATGATATCGCCTGTGCGGCCTCCGATGGACCCTTGACATACAAATTGACAGATGATGAAATCTCTTATTCTGAGATTGATTTTAATCCACCCTTCCTTAGTAAAATCTACTTTGTCCACCTTGGAAAGAAGCAAAGCAGTTCTGAAGCCATAAATAAGTATCTGAAATCGGCGAAAAAACGTAAAGATGCTGTTGCATCTATTACAGAACTTACCAAGAAGGCTCTTGCCACCAAGTCTGCTTCCGAATTTGGCGCATTAATGCGGGAGCATGAAAAATTAATTTCATCCCTAATAGATATGCCTTCGATTGCTGAGCAATTTCCTGATTTAAAAGGAGATATAAAATCTCTTGGTGCATGGGGTGGAGATTTTGCCATGGTATTGTCAGGTGAACCAATCGCCAATCTAAAAGCTTATTTTAAAAACCATGGACTGGATGTGGTTATCCCTTACAAGGAGATGGCGCTGTGATACGCGCGATGTATACGTTTTTAATATCCTTGCTATAGTACATCGAATATGTTAAACTTCCTACTCAGCCATTACGATACCCTTCTGATGGCTTGGATTATTCTAGCATTCTTGGTGTTTCCGACAGCCATTATTTTTAATGCACCATATGGTCGACATGTAAATAAAGAATGGGGCATTCTTATCGACAATCGCCTCGGCTGGTTAGTAATGGAGGCGCCCACTTTAATTGTACTACCGCTCTTAACATATTTAGGTTCTGTAAAACTTTCACTTCCTGCCATCATCATGGTCAGTATTTACATATTGCATTACATCAATAGGGTCTTGGTCTTTCCATTGCGTCTTAACACCAGCGGAAAAAAAATTCCTTTGGCTATTGTTATTATGGCAGGCATATTTAATGTAGTCAATGGAACATTCTTAGGACTGCATGTTGGGCATATAGCTACTTATGAGATGCACTGGTTATATGATATCAGGTTCATAATAGGCTTGGTGATTATGGTTGTAGGTGCATATATCAATATCAGAGCTGACAATATACTTATAGCATTGCGGAAGCCCGGCGAAACAGGGTATGCGATCCCAACGGGCTTTCTTTTTACTCGCGTAAGTTGTCCTAATCATCTGGGTGAAATAATAGAATGGCTGGGATTTGGCATCATGCTATGGGCTTTACCGGGGTTTGCTTTTAGCATCTGGACTGCGGCTAATTTAATACCCAGAGCTATCAATCATCACCAGTGGTATAAGCAACATTTTAACAATTATCCTACAGAGCGCAAGGCTGTTTTGCCTTATTTTCTATAGTTCGTATTTCCCTGTTGACTATTCGTCGAATATTCCTGATGTCTCAAAATGAAAATTTTATATTAGTTAAACATATTCACTACTCTAACAATCACACTATGAAGCACTTATCTACTCTTTTATTCGCGATACTGTTCCAATTCTCCATAATAGCGCAGACGGATATTGCCGACACGTGGAATGGTGTGATAAAAGCACCCGGACTCGACCTGCCCATAATTTTAAAATTCGCTAAAAATGATGCTCAATGGTCCGGCACACTTGATATACCATTACAGAGCATAAAAGATATGGTGTTGGCAGACTTGAGCTATGATGACGAAAAACTACTCTTCACACTGCCGGAGGTGCCGGGCAATGCCCGATTTGTAGGTGGGCTAGAAGGGCCAAATACAATTATCGGTGATTTCTATCAAGGGCCAATGAAACTAGCCCTGTCTGTCACTCGACTTTCCGTCGAAGAAACGCAAAAAAAAGCACAATCACTCGCAGAAAAACGGATTCTTATAGAATCCGTAATTGACTCTTTTAGAAATATTAGACATCACCCTGCTATAGCTGTAGCCATCGTACATGATGGTGAAGTGCTATTAACAAAGGCTTTTGGTGTCGCCGATATTGAAAAAAATATACCCGCTGACGAGCATACCTTGTTCGCAATAGGATCGAGTACTAAAGCCTTTACAGCTATGGGTGTCGCCATGCTAGTAGATCAAGGAAATCTCGAATGGGACAAGCCCATCATTCACTATATGCCGGAATTCAAATTAGCAGACCCCTTCGCTACGACACAAATGACGACCGTCGATCTACTTTGTCATAGGAGCGGCCTGCCTAGACACGACTTTGTGTGGTACGGCAGTGATTTAAGCAGAAGTGGATTGATGAAAAGATTGCCGCATTTAGAATTTTCAAAAAGCTTCCGCAGTCATTGGCAATATCAAAATCTAATGTATCTGACAGCAGGTGTGCTGACTGAGAGGATAGCCGGTAAATCATGGGAAGAGTTCATAGCGGAAAAAATCCTAAACCCCCTAGGAATGAAAACAGCCAACTTTTCCGTAAATAATATGATCTCTGACCCGTCAGCTGCCAGACCATACCAAATTAAAAATGACTCCATAGCCACTCGTATGAATTATAGAAATCTTGATGCCATAGGACCCGCGGGGTCTATCAATGCTTCAGCAATAGACATGTCTCAATGGCTAAAATTCCTGCTTAACAAAGGTAAGTTGGGTGACAACAACTTGATCAGTGCCTTACATTTTACAAAATTGATGACACCGCACATGCCCATGCCTAGTTCGTCAAATACAGTATTGGGGATAGATCATATGTCCTATGGGCTAGGCTGGATGATATATCAACAAAAAAGCCATAAAATCATCGAACACGGTGGTAACATAGATGGCTTTACTTCTCTAGTCTGGTTAGTCCCAGAACAGAATATAGGCATAAGCCTCCTGACGAATACGAACAGAAGTGGCCTTCCTCCTATACTCGCACGTACAATCACGGATATCTTAACTGATCAAGAAAATCCGATCAATTGGTTTGAACTTGCTTATCCTACTACCAAAGATGAAGATGAAACAGACAAACAGGACGAGAAGGAGGAAATTAGATTTGCCAATACCACACCACATTATTCTATCGCTCATTATGTCGGTCAATATAGTCATGATGGTTATGGCTTTGTAGAAATCAACACTCTTGGCGATAGTCTCAGCTTCTCTTACAACACCTTCAACAGCGGATTGGCCCATTGGCATTATGAAGTTTTTAATGCGTTTATTGAAGAGTTGGACCAAAATGTCAAAGTCCATTTCAAGGATGACGTAAACGGTAAGGTCATCGGATTAGCCATTAATTTGGAACCTATAGGGGCAGAAATATTTTTTAAAAAACTCCCTCCGTCTAAACAAACCGATCCAACATTCTTAAATCTCCTCGTAGGCGAATATGAACTTTCCGGACAAAAGGTGAAGATTAAACTGGATAAACAGAATAATCTCACCGCTACCATCCCCGGCCAACCGATGTATCACCTTGATCCTTATGACAACAATGAATTCAAACTTCGCGGATTAACTGGTTTCTCAGTAGCGTTTATGTTCGATGATAACCGCGCGACTCCTGCGGGTCTGCGATTTATTCAACCCAATGGTGTGTTTACAGCCAAGCGAGTGGAGTGAATATTGTTAACTAGATTTTCAACATATAATAGTAAAGTCTAAGAATAATTTTGGGAAGGGTCATCAATAAGGATAGCGAAATTTTTTCCTGCAATTAATCAATAAGATCTTTATCAGCTTAAATTTTTTTCTTCATTTTTATAAAATATTCACTCAACCAAACTGACAGCCGCCCCTTTTCTTCAACATGTACTAAAGTAATAAAGTCTAAAATATTTTAGCAAAATATTAAACTTTCTAAATACTTGCCACCTTACAGATCAACATCTATGCTGAGATAATCTTTAATCTATTGCTTTGATAAAGCGAAAATTACATTTTGTCTAACACACCCTTTGCCCCTTCTATTAAATAAATAGTAACTAATCAATAAGATGCTTTCAGGTCAAAAAATCAGTCAATTTTTTATTAGACAAGGCTCCTTTTTGAGTGAATAGCAGAGCTATTGATGAAAAAAGAGCTGCAGGCTAATAGGAAATAGGCATTTTTTGAGCGAAATCGACGCAACTGATTAGTTACAATAAATAAATCCATCCGCGAGCTACGGAGTTGGACTTGCAAGCAGAACCCCGACAGAATTAAAAGAGTAATAAGTGTCTGTTCGTGAGCTTCGTGCATATCTCAGTGGTCTTAGTAGTTTAAATTCACTTGCCACTAAGAAAGCAAAAATCTTTTAACCATGACCACAATGAAATGATAATACGAGACTTCCTCACAACAGAGAAAAGATTTATAATAACTCAAAGAATATGACTGTACTATGAGTGGGGTTTATAAGGGGCTTGATTGCTTTCACAATTTATCCCTACCTCGCACGCCATATTTGTAAATAATCATTGTTCACAGCTACCAGTAAATGTGAAACTCCATTTATATCAATCGGTGTCATCTTGCGAACTGCACCATTAATCATGAGGCCGGATTGCATATTATTGATAGTAGTAAAACCCTTTCTACTGTTGCCGGATAGGATATGTCCATAAGAGGCGTCTGCTCGTCCTATATTGGGGCTTATCTCAAATAAATTCCCCCCCAGCACTATATCTTCTACATTATCATCATCACAATCCATAAGGGCTGATGCCATAATCGTTGACATCTGAAGTTCTCTAGGGAGTGCATGCTTTTCAAAATTAAGCTTGCCTTTGTTGAGATATATGGCCGTCTCAAATTCTTCAATTTCCACCTGTCGCATTGCTTTATGCATCACCGGCCCTAGCATTTCATTGAGATTCTGCTGAGCAAAACTGTTGTAATCAGGATGCAATTTTTTGAAATAATTCATGTGTGAGCCGAGTAAGTTTTTATCCGCTATAGGATGCTTCACGCCATCTTTAATTACATACAAGATCGGATCAAATACTGAATTGTCATCAAAGTCACCCCACAATAAACCCAGACCCTCTTTAAATGAATGATTAAGACCAAAATTGCCCGCTAATATATCCGCCCTTCCATCCCCATTAAAGTCCGCTATCTGAATATTATTCCATAATCCAACAGATCCTTTGATAAAGTTGAGTTTGAAATGACTTCTCTTATTCTCCATGATGACGATAGGCATCCACTCACCTGTCAGCACCAGGTCCATATCTCCATCTCCGTCAATATCCACCCACTGAAGATCTCTTACCATTCCTAAATCCTCCATTTCCGGCGCGATTGTGTTTGTCGCATTAATAAACTTACCATTACCATTATTGGCCAGTATATATGCTCCCGGCCCATATCCATAAGCCCTGTTGCCCATCAATCCACCTATAGCGATATCAAGATCACCATCATTGTCATAATCTGCAACACTGACAGATGAACCATTTTCTGTAATGAGAGGGAGTGCATTGGCATCCCGTTCGAAATTACCCGCGCCATCATTTTTATATAGTCGATCGAGTAAGAGCGGTGAATCTTTTACTGTATGATTACCGCCAGAGACGACATATAAATCCAAATCCCCATCCCCATCTGCATCGAAGAACACAGCACCCACATCTTCGTAATAGGATTCCTTCAGAAAAGCAGATACTTCCTTATAGGCAAATCTTCCACCCGCCTGCTGAATGAACAACACGCCGAACTGATCCAATGCGCCGCCGACATATATATCATCTAACCCATCTCCATTGACATCACCCACCGCCAAGGCAGGGCCCAAGGTTGATTCAAACCATGGCATTAACTTATCCTGAGCCAGGTCACTGAATTCATTCTCCACATGCAAAAACTTGATCAGATTATCCACCCTTGTCATCAATGGCGTAGGAATAGCCATAGGCACATACGTGTCGCTAGCCTCCGAGTGTCTAAGTACTATTTCTTCGCCCGCCTTATATTGTTTGACACTAGTAAGCTTTCCATCCGGCCAAATTACCTGTATACTATCTTCATTGCTAGTGAGGGCAATAAGAGGATGATCCATTGAGCTTGACATAAATCCTTTTACCGGTTGGTGGTCGTATACACGTTTCTCTTGCCCAGCATACACGATTATTCTCGAACCTAGAGCGGCGGTATTCATGGGTGATCCAATTAGTTTAAACGTCAAGTATTCGGACTTGTCCGTACGATTAAGCATTATCTGCGCTGGGGCATTAATATTATTAATGATCAAGTCCATGTCACCATCCCGATCAAAATCAGCCATAGCCAGTCCAGTTGAATAGCCGACAGGATTATGGTCAATCCACTGTGACCTATCTGTAAAGGCCAATGCACCGTCGTTTATAAACAAATAGTTTGAAACAGCACCGGATGGCATTTTGCTGATGATCTCTAAATCAGAGGCTTTAGCTTGGACTAGCGCACTGGATATGTAATTGAGATAGTCTAGATCATTGGGTCTACGCATGATTCCATTGGTGACAAATAGATCTTTATACCCATCCATATTAAAATCCGCCAGTATGCATGCCCAAGACCAATCCGTTTCTTCTATTCCCAAAAGTCTGCCCACTTCTGAATAATATGGCACCCCATCTTCATCCAGATACTGAAACAACTGAAGATTATTCCGTGGAAACTGGTGATGATAGCCGAAGCCTCTTTTAAATAAATCAATATCATAATTGTCTGCAGGAACAGAACTCTTCTTTACAACCATGTCTTCGGGCATCATATCCAGCGTGATGATATCCACAAAACCATCATTATTTATGTCTCCCATATCACAACCCATGCTAAACTGACTAGTGTGTCGGATAGATCGGGTTAATACCTCTGTAAAACTGCCATTGCGATTATTAAGATAGAGATAGTCATTTTCATGAAAATCATTGGCTACATAGATGTCCGGAAAGCCATCATTATTAAGGTCACTTACAGACACTCCTAGCCCGTATCCGATGGCACTTGAATAGATTCCCGCTTCCTCTGTAACTTCTGTAAATAGACCGCCGTCGTTGCGATATAATTTGTCCCCATTGACATCCTTGACCAAGCGCACGCTTGCTTGTGCGTAATGGTCAGCAGAGTGAACAGAGTGATTTAAAAGATATAGATCAAGATCACCATCATGGTCATAATCAAAAAAAACTGCCTGAGTAGATAATCCGCTGAAATTCAGACCATACTCCTCTGTCTCATCCACAAATATTGGCGCACCATCTTGAAGTCCCTTGTTAATCAACAGCCTGTTGCGACCCTCGATTGATTTATAATTAACCTGGCAAATATATATATCGATAAGACCATCACCATTGACGTCTGCTGTACTTATGCCTGTAGTCCACCCATCTACTTGATCAAGCTGACTTGCGCTTGTGACATCTGAAAATGAAATAGAGCCGGACACGGCATTATTGAGATAAAGCCTAACACCATTCTGATTTGATCCTAAAATGACATCCGGAAAACCATCTCCATTAAAATCTGCCGTCGCTACACCTGCTCCGTTGTAGAAATAGAGATACTGAACAATGTTCATCTCTTCAGTTTCTTCCAGAAAATTTCCAAAATCGATACCTGAAGTCCCGCTATCCAATGCTTCAAATAAGTATTTCTCCTTTTTTTCTGAGCAATTAATCAGTAAGGAGGATGTTGCCACACACACCATTATATAAGTAAAAAGCAAACGTAATTTCAAATCAGTGTAATTTTAATAATTGATCAAAGTCACCGTGCCGGAGCGGTTCAGCCGCTCTCCATCAGCAAATAAAATTTCTGCGGCCCAAATATAGACATCCGAACTCATGACTTTTCCCTTATATCTTCCATCCCATCCTTGAGACATGACGCCTAAAGGTATTCGGCTTATATCGAATATTTCGTTGCCCCAGCGATCATAAACTTTGAGGCTCAGCAACTCCCCTTCTGCATTGCTACTGATATTGAAAAAATCATTAACACCGTCACTATTGGGGCTAAAGATATTGGGAGTATAAAGATGTTTTTCTAATATAACTTCTACAAAATGACTTGCTTCCGTAATACAGCCCTCCACATCTTCTGCCCTTAGCTTGAACAAATAATCACCAACTGGATTGACACTGATCGTATGGCAATCAAGACAAACCACTTCTCCTTTATCTGTTGACCAAGAATATTTTACCATGGTTCCTCGATTTTGTTGTGCGGACAGTATCATAGAAGTACCAGATACTATTTTGTCTTCCCCCGTGATTAGAAGGGCTTTAGGCTCTGGAAATTTTTCAATGTAAACCGAATCATGAAAATAGAAACATTCTCCCTGCGCCTCAAGACTCACCCAGCCCAGCTCATTTGTAGTGGCTGTTCTCTCCATAGCCCCGGTACTCCATACATATGCATCTGATAAGACAGGTGATCGAATAATTGCCTCCGTACCATCACAACTATAGCTGACGTAGTCAATCAGATCTAACTCTGATGGATGAATAATAGATGCTTCAGTAGGATCACGATATGCCTCTGTCATAGGATCATCTGAGAAATCTATTTCGGGAAAAGCTATTGGGAAAGGATGATGATAAGCACGTGACTCAAAAGTCCTGGTAGCATTGGCAGGTGCTTTGACTGTGAGTTCAATCTCATTATCTCGCATTACATAAATCAAATTCTGCAAAAGCAGGATATTGGACGGCGAGGGTACGATGTTTTCGGAAGTTACTATTTTGCTTTTGATATTGACTATTTCATAGCCCTCGGGGAAGGTATCTTGCAATGTAATCCATGTCTGACCTATTCCCATTTGGTTATTAAACCGATAGATGACCTTAAACTCTTCACATGGCAAAATCTCTCTAGGGGTGATATCTTTTGTAAAGGAATAAGTATAGGGGCAAGAACACCCGTCAGCATGCGTGCCTGCCGGACCTGCTGCAAGAAAGTCATGACTTCCTGCCCGGTTAAGACGATAAAATCCTCCGGAAGGTGCAAAACCGACAAGTACGCCACTACGCATAAAAAACATGGCAGCAATGTTAAACTGACCTGATGAAGGAGTGCCCGGACTCGATATATTTCCACCTATAGCGACATTGGCTACTCTCCCTTCTATCTGATCATAGCCTACAAAAGTGCCTGATAAAGGATCTATGGCAAGATCACTGATCTTATATCTTCGATCACCGGTGATTCCTTGATGTCCGGCATGTAGTGAGTTGCGACGAAGGTTAACACTATAAAATCGCTCATCGCTTCCGATTCTCGGATTATGCCCAATAAGATAATATGTGCCACCATCAGCAGAAATGACCCCGCTATGAAATTCGTCACCCTCTGTTACATTGCTAAGCTTACCGTGATTATTAAGTTGACCGGATCTTTCTATTCTGATGAGCTCGTAGGAGTCTACATCCACAGCATATAAGTATGTGTCCGTTACATTGTATGCTAATCCAGTCAGGCGTCGGCGTTCAGAAAGCTTTATACCTCTATATTGCAGTTTGTCACTGATTTCATATAGGGTAGTTTCTCCCACCGAACGAGTATAGCTAATAAGATACCCTGTTCCATCGCATGGAAATCCTTGCGACCATATATGCCCGAAGGTCAGAAAGGTCATAAGCAACATGATTCCTTTCATTCTCAGTATCTATATAGATATGTTGTTAATATCCTAAGAGCTGGAGCAAATTATTGTTTCGAGCTATTAAGATATACTTTTGTGAGCCGAGGCGTATATGCTTAATATGTCTTACCTCCCCTTCAATCTTTAACCCGATCTCCCGATTAGGTATATGCTCAAAACCACCCTTCCCATCTCCCTTCAAATATACACCATAACTAGCATCATAGCGACCAAACTCAGGTCTTACACCATAAAAATTTCCCCCCAATAAAAGATCAATATGACCATCGCCATCAAAGTCTTCGACTGCTATGGCATTAATAGGAGAAAATTGTGCGCTTATCGGCAAGGGCTCAAAAGCAAAACGTCCGCCTCCATCATTCATAAGTACTCCGGAGCGCATTTCGTAAGCGTGTTGTTTTGTCGCACTCTCGATTAACTCGGGAGTAAAAATATCTTCTATGCGCTGATCTTGATAACTTATATAATCGGGATACTGCTTTTTTAACGATGGCAATTGTTGCACTAGATCATGCCGCAGCGATATCGGATAAGATACATCTCCATAGTACATACAGATTATCGGATCTGCTGTCCCATTTTTATCGAAGTCATTGACATACAATGAAACCGGTCTTTCGCTTGAAGCCTTGAATCGCGAATTCAAGCCATGATTGCCTACGATTAAATCAGGCGCTCCATCTCCATTAAGATCGGCTACTGCAATAGTGTTCCACCAGCCGTTTGTCTGATCTAATCCGTGTCCTTCGCTCTTTTTAAGAACCCCTTTTTCGTTAAGCAATACCGTGATCGGCATCCACTCTCCTACGACGATGAGATCCTTATCTCCATCTCCATCTATATCAACCCAGACTGCATCTCTAACCATTCCGAGACCATTCAGATCTGGTGCTATTTCCCGAGTAGCATCTTTATAGTTTCCTTTACCATCGTTGCGCAAGAAATAACTATTAGGTGATATACCATATAAAAAAGGTATCGATCTGACACCTACGAACAAGTCAAGATCACCATCTCCATCTATATCATATTCTCTAACGACAGCAGAATTCTCAAAATTAAACGATGGTAATATCTGCTCAGATTTAGCAAAGCGGCCATCACCTTGATTTATATATAACCGATCGATCAATGCAGAAGAACTATTGGGAAACTCATTGCCCCCACTTGCTATATATAAATCCAGTCTACCATCTCCGTCAGCATCAAAACATGAACACTTTACATCTTCTGACAATCGATCAGCCACGAAGATGTCACTTCTACCGTCCCTCCTGAATCCACTTTTACTACCGAAATAAAGTGCTCCCGGTTGATCTTTCGCTCCACCAATATAAAAATCATCATATCCGTCATTATTAAAATCTCCCGCGCACAAGGCCGGCCCTTCAGTCGACAGCATATGCGCTATCAACCTATCTCTGTCGAAATCAACAAAATTGTTTTCTTCATGCTTAAATGAAGGAGATAAAAGATGAGGTACTTCTGTAAACAGTGAAATGCGATCAGACTTCTGCGGACTTTCCAATAAAACCGAATCCTCATGATCTACTTTCAATATTTGATCAGCAAAGATATCTCTGAGTATAGATACGCGCTGATCAGGCCATATTACTTGGATACTGTCAATTTTATTATTATGGCCGAGGCCAATATGAATTCGTGGGTCGACAGAAGATTGAAAACCCTTTACGGGCATTTGCTCGGCATAATACTTTAATCCGACACTATACACAATAACTTTAGCGCCTATAGCTTGTCTGTTTCCCGCTGCACCCTTCAATGCTAACTGTATGGAATGATGTTTATCCTCTCTCCGCTCAGAGGTATTAAGATAGATACGCGCCGTCTCATTAACATTGTTAATGATAAGATCTAGGTCTCCATCATTGTCAAGGTCAGCATATACGGAACCATTAGAATGTGAAGGTCTATCCAGTCCCCAACTCGTAGTGACATTCTTAAAGGATAGCCCGCCCTCATTTTTAAACATGTAATTCGAAATCTTATTTGATGGAATGACGTCTGTAAGTTTTTGGAAATCAACTCCTTTCTTTGAAATTACCGATTCCGCCACTTCTTTGGTAGAAATATAGTTGATATAGTCTTGATCCGTCAAGTCTTTATAAATCCCATTAGCAACAAAAAGATCTCTCCAACCATCATTGTCAAAGTCTGCAATCAACGCTCCCCAACTCCAGTCCGTAGCCTCCACCCCTAACAAACGTCCTATCTCGCTGAAACTGCCATCTCCGTTATTGAGCTGCAGCATATTACGGGTAAACTGATGGTAATAGCCATTTTCGACATTGTATTGATACCGATCCCAATTTTCAAAAGTCGTCTTGGTTGTCAATCGGTCATGCGACTCCGGCAACATCTCTGTTACAAATATGTCTGGATAGCCATCATTGTTAATGTCGGCCATATCAGCACCCATAGAAGCGCCTGAGATTGAATTCATCTGCTCCTCAAGTCGCTCTGTGAAAGTGCCGTCTCCATTGTTTATGTACAAATAATCCTTTTCAAAAAAATCATTAGATACATATATGTCTAGGTAGCCATCGAGATTGACATCCCCGACTGTAACGCCCAGTCCAAAACCTATCACACTACCATATATGCCTGCCTCTTCACTTACATCAACAAATCTTCCGTTGTCATTTCGATAGAGCCGATCGCCTCCCTCTTGATCTCTATTAGGTCTTTCATTTTTTCTGAGATTAAAGCTCCCTATCGCCTGAAACGAGTTATTGAGAATGTACACATCAAGATCCCCGTCATTGTCATAATCAAAGAAAACAGCATGGGTCGAATAACCTCTGTCTGCCAGCCCATAATCTTCAGCCATTTCCTTAAATATTCCGTCCCCTTGATTAATAAAAAGCTCGTTCTGTTTGAAATCCCCTTTTACATTGCCTGAGTTACAGACATAGATGTCCATCCAGCCATCATTATTAATATCGACCATACTGACACCCGTCGACCACATGCCGCTTCCTTTGACACCGGCACGATCTGTGATGTCCGTAAAGGTCATATCTCCATTGTTGAGATAGAGCTTGTTGGAGCTCATATTGCCGGTGAGATATATGTCGAGCCAGCCATCATTATTGATGTCAGCAACGCCTACACCCCCACCGTTATAAAAATTACGATAGGTGTAGATATTAAAATCTTGGACAAACTTGAGCTCATTAGTAAATCTAACTTTCGTCTTTGATGGATCTAGCTCTATAAAAAGAGTATCTCCTTCACTGACATTAGTACACGCACAAACAGCTAACAATCCGCAGAACAGGATCAATACTGAGTACTTTGTTATCCTCAGGCTATTGAACATATTATGATAGTTTTTTCAGGTCGATCACACCGTCGTTATTTGTCAAATCCGTAAAGTGCACATCTATTTTGTTATCCATATCATAAAAGAGTACGATACGCAGATTTCCTTTTACCCCGGCATAAGCATTTCCGATGCCCAATCCCTTCATTGGGAAAAATTGAATTCCATACCATGATGTAATCAACTGTCGCACTTCTTCGATAAGCTTATCCGGATCTGTATCTCTATTCCATGGTGACCACGCGTCATGGTAGAAATATCCCGTCATTGATTGTATCTTGTCATCCTTGAAAATAGGATAGAACTCAAACTTGATCTTTCCATCATATTCAGGCAATGGATAATGAACCGTAAGGTTACTCGCTCCTTCTCTGATAATACCTTGTTTGTTCAGTTCCCAGCAATGCGTGTAAAAATCCTTATTAAGCATGCCGATGCCAATGCCTAGAAAAAGGCTATCTACTCTGACGCCACTGGACAACTCACGTTTTTCATAAGCATGATAGTCCTTTGGCGTACACGCCAAAAAACAAAAAAAACAAACTACTGCGAGAATTTTTAATATCATGATCTGCCTTTTTTCATTCATATTCTACTTGATTGAATGTTGTTTTAAATCATTGAAATGCTGTGAAGCTTCAAATAAGCGTATAGCTGCATTATTTACCCCAAACAAGTACTTGTCTTTTCCTTTATGCCTTAATTTCTTTATACTTCTAACATCCCCGGAGATGTTGACACCTGTCTGTGATGAAGGTATAGGGCGATAATCACCATTTTTCCCCTTGCCGAGAAGCAACAAGGTCCGTCCTGCGGCATTAATGCCCCATTCCGGTTTGGCACGGGACTGATTTCCACCTACCCATAGATCCTCTATCCCATCTCCATCAATATCCTCAGACATGATGACATATATCGGAAATAGTTGTGTTTCGTAGGGTAGAGAAATGAAGTCAAATGACAACGCACCTCGGTTGTAAAGAATCACATGTCGCGATTCATTGATCATCAGCATCTGACCCTTCGCTAGAATTTCCTCCGCAAATATATCCTTTATCTGTTGTCCACCATAGCTAGCAAAATCTGGATACTTCTTGGATAAATAGGGCAATTGCTTCATCAGATCATTCCGCTGCGCGAATGGAAATTCGCCTTGATCATTAGAATAACTGAATATCTGCTCGATCCTACCATTGGCATCAAAGTCATTTATGTACAACCGCAAAGGATGCTCAGCACTACCACGGTGTCTGACATTAAGCCCCATGTTGCCCAATACTATATTGCGATGACCTAACTCATTGGGTTCAGTAACGCTTACGCTATGCCACCAGCCATGCAGCTTCGATTCGCCTTCATAAGATATACGGCGAAATTTACCCCCTTCATTGATAAGTATCACGGGCGCCATCCAATGCCCCACCAATATCACATCTTCATCTCCATCACCATCAATATCCGCCACGGCTATATCGGAAATCATCCCAACATTCTCAAGATCAGGAGCAACAGCGTCTGAAACATTACTAAAATTTCCAACTCCATCATTTGATAAGATATAGGTGCTAGTGGGTAGCCCATAGGCAAATGGTCTTATAAATCCGGCAACAATCAAATCTTTATCCCCGTCGTTATCGTAATCAATCGCTAGTACACGTGAGGTATTTTCAAAGTTGAATGTAGGCAATATCTGCGGTGAATGGTTAAAATTACCCGATCCTTGATTGATATATAGCCTGTCGGCCAATGCCGAATTATTCGAGCCAAACTCCGTGCTGCCACTGACCACATATATATCTTGTAAGCCATCACCATTAGCATCAAAAAAAATGCAGTCCACATCTTCACTTGCACTATGCACTTCAAAAGCAGGAGTAGATTGACGGCGAAATTTGCCATTTGAGAGCTGAATGTACAATGCTCCTGCTTGGCCTACTCCTCCCCCTACATAAAAATCTTCCACTCCATCATTGTTTATATCCCCGGTGCACACCGCGGGGCCGAGATTACTATTCATGATCAGAAGCAGTGATTCACGATCAAAATCTGAATAATCGTTTTCCTCATGAACAAAAAGTCCCTTGAAATCTTTGCTCTCTTCAAAGTATGTGCTTGGTTCTTCATGGTAATCAGATATACTCGGTAGAGCAAAATAAGTACTTGACGACTTGTAGATCGTATGATGGCTATTGATTGCTAGGTCATTGATGATCTCATTAAATCCACCAGGCCAAATGATCTTGACGGAATCAATCTGATCGCTTTTCCCTAATCCAAAATGAAGTCGTGTATCAACTGAGGACATAAAACCGCGTGCCGGAAAGTTTTCGATAAACTGCATCCCACATGAAGCATGCACATACACTTTCGCCCCCACAGCATATTGATTCAAAGAAAAAGTGTCTCTCAATGATAATTGTAAATAGCTATGGGCAAGCCCATCATGCCTATTCTGATAAATGAATGAAGCCATGTTGACGTTGCTCACTACCAGATCAAGGTCTCCGTCATTATCCAGATCTGCATAAGCAGAACCGTGGCTGAAACTTACTTCGTCAAGTCCCCACTTAGCCTGTACTTCTTCGAATCTTAACTCCCCAAGATTCTTGAATGCGTAATTATGAATGGCTTGAGAAGGAATTTTATCAACCAACTTATCTAAACCGCCTTTCTTGTCAAAAAGTACTTGCCTTACTTTCTCGGGATCGGCATAAAAATGTATATAATCCTGGTCGAGGATATCTTTATAAATTCCATTGGCTACAAATAAGTCTTTAAAACCGTCATTGTCCATGTCAAATATTAATGCGCCCCAGCTCCAGTCAGTCGCCTCCACTCCGGCATATCGCCCTATTTCGATAAAGTGCTGCCCATTCTGATTGCGCTGCAGCGTATTACGTGAAAACTGACGATGATATCCCGTTTCAATATTGGATTTGTATTTATTCCAATTTTCGAAAAGAGATTTTGTCTTGTATCTATCCTCCTCTCGAGGCAGCATTTCAGTAACAAAGATATCTGGCCAGCCATCGTTATCAATATCCGCTATATCAGCACCCATAGCCCCAAAACTCAGCTCGTCTATCCAAGTATCAACACTCTCTTTAAATGTGCCATCTGATTGATTGATATACAAGTAGTCCTTTTCAAAAAAATCATTACTCACATAGATATCAGGCCAGCCATCCTTGTTAACATCCGATATACTCACCCCCAGTCCAAAACCTATCTCACTACCATATATCCCCGCCTGCTCGCTAATATCTTCGAATATCGCTACACTCGTGTCCCCTCCGATTGTGTTATTTCTTAAGAGTTTATTTCCGCCGAGGCTATCTCTTATTTCGCGCTGACCGGGTCGGAGGTCATAATTGCCTACACTCCTTAATGAATTATTTAGCAAATAACAGTCTAGATCCCCATCAAGATCAAAGTCAAAAAACACCGCATGTATGCTCAATCCTACATCGTCCAGACCATAGCGCCTGGATTCCTCCGAGAAATGGATGATAGGCACACCATTTTCAAAGTGGCTCACACCTTGATTTATGAACAGTTCATTATGTCGTCTTTCTCCTTTAAGATCTCCACTCTTGCTGACATAGATATCAGGCCATCCATCTGAATTGATATCTACGATACTTACGCCGGTAGACCAGACATTTTCTGATTTAATACCCGCCATCTTACTTACATCCATAAATCGCATATTTCCCAGATTTAAATACAAAGCATTATCAACCTGGTTACCGCTGAAAAATATATCTACTAATCCGTCATTATTAAAATCAGCGAGGGCTACTCCTGCACCATTATAGAAACTTCGAAAAGTGTAAATATTATTCTCCTCGCTATATTTCAATTTGTTTACGAAATCAACACCACTAGTCTGCACATTAAGCTGTGTAAAGCCCGTGCCTACTTCAGATAACTCATTCGTGCAGCTCACATGAACAAGAAAATAAAAGCATGTTAAATAATAATATAGATTTTTCAAAGCATTAGTGCACTATGAAGCTTGATTAAAAAAGTATCCTCTTCATTCCGCGATTATACAATAAATTAACAGAATCAAGTGTATGTCTTTGCATTCTCAAAACAAAGTATGCGCATACCACAGATACAAGTCTTGAATTGTCATCTTAAGCATTTGTACATTACCAACAAACCCGTATGCTGATCAATCTATTCTTTCAACCCACATCTGATCGTTTAGAAATCAATTACAGGTGTGATGTGCGCATCGGGGCATTCCACAACAAGTACATTTCTTCTTCAAGAAAAAAAGACCCGCAATACGTCACATATTGCGGGTCAAATCTAAGAGCTATATTAATTTTAATAACAAGGATTCTGACGGAGATTCGGGTTGACATTGGTTTGTTCACGAGGTATTGGGAACAAAGTCTTACATGGCTCCGTCTGACCTTTACCAAACCAAGGGTCATTGAATTTACCAAATCTGATTAAATCTGTTCTTCTCTTCGTCTCAGCAAACATCTCTCTACCTCTCTCTGCAAGCAAGTTGTCTGCTGTCAATTCAGTGAAAGGTGCAACACCCGCTCTCACTCTTATCTGATTAACTAATGCCTTAGCCTCTTCGCTGGAAGGATTCTGTCTCCATAAAGCCTCCGCTTTAGACATCAATATGTCAGAATATCTGAAGATGGGATAATCGTTACTCATATCAGGTTGACCGCCTCTTTCGAACTCAAACTTAGCCACACGTGCACCAGCCTCTCTCCAGGCTGTAGGGAAAAGTTCGTTAATTTGCGCTCTGATCGTAAATGGAGGCCCGTCCGGATCCGTACCGCTCGCTAGTGTACCTTCATCGACAAGTCTGATGGTACCTGTAATATCCCATTGTGGACCTATTAAGAAATTACTTCGTCCTCTGAAAGGACCCGCCTCAGTATTAGGCTCACCTCTCCTCTTGTCACCTTCTTCGTAAGAATTATAAAACTCTTCCAATGTGCACCAACCGTTCCATGGTTGAGCGGCAAGATTAAATGACTGTTGATTAAGATAACTCAGTGTCTGCATAACAATGTTCATACCCCTTGCAAACACCTTATCATAAGGAATCGCAAATATAAACTCTGAAGAACCCTCGTTTTGAATATTGAAGTTCGCAAAATAATCTGCCTCTAGCGAGTAGTTCCCCGAATTTATAATTGCATCAGCTGCTGTTGCTGCTTTCGTCCATTGGGCTGTGCCGCTATAGACTTGCGCATTAAGATATAATTGCACAAGAGCTGCCTGTACTGTCATCGCATTTACGCGAGCATATGCCGCTCCTCCTACAGAAGTTGTAACTTTTGGCAATGCTTCCAATAATTCCTTCTCTACGAAATTATAAACCTCCAATCTCGTATTAGTGGCTGGATTAGGATCTGCATCTGCAAAACTAGTCACAATCGGAACATTGCCATATAGATCAAGAAGCCAGAGATAATAAATAGCCCTCAATGCTTGTAATTCTCCAATAAAAGGATCAGTCAATGGATTAGCTAATTCTGTAAACTGGAAAATCAAGCGGTTACAAGCATTTACACCTCCGAATAGGAAAGACCACGTAGAGTTTACTGTGGGATCCTCTGCTGTCCACAATTGCTGATGTAAACGTACCCAGTGACCACCATCACCCCAGTCCGGTCCTCTAGTGGGTACTACCATCTCATCAGATGAAACTTCTTGAGCAGCCCAGACACTTACAGTGCCCATATAACCATATAGCGAAGTATATGCGCCACCGAGTGCGGAGATAAGTTCCTCCTCTGTTCTAAAGAAGTTATCTTGCGTAACTTGACTGAAAAGTTCTTCGTCAAGATTTGTACATGATGGCACCACTGCTAGGGTAAAAGTTGCCAACATGATCAATTTTAATGAAAATTTTAACTTGTACATTTTATTTAATATTACGTGTTATTTAAAAACCAAGATTCACACCAAATGTGAATGTTCTAGCAAAGAAATAGGTATTTCTTCTGTCAATTCCTGGCGCGAGAGCACCAAAACCACTTCCCGTATCTGACAATCTAGCCTCCGGATCTACACCACTATAACCAGTAATTGTTAACAAGTTCTGGCCAGTAAAAAATACCCTGACATTGCTAAACCCATTGGGAAGAGAACCTTTGCCAAGTGAGTAACCAATAGTCATGTTGTCCAATCTCAAAAAATCCCCACGCTCTACGTGTCTGCTGGAAAACGCAGGCTGATCGGTAAGATTCTTGATATCTTCGGAAGTCTTTAAAACGTTATAGGCACTAATAACATTCGGAGCTTCATAAAAAGCTCTAAACGTGTTGACTAAATCGTGTCCTAATACGGCTCTGAAAAATACATTCACATCTAATTGCCCTAAATTGAAAGTATTGTTAAGACCTAAATTGTATTTAGGAAAGCCATTACCGATGACAGCTCTATCGCTAATAAGGTCTCTCACCCCATCTCCATCGACATCCACAAAATTCCAAGTTCCATTATCGTTAATCGGTTTAACAGGATCAATAACCAGTCCCCAAATTTGACCTAAAGGAGCATTCTCTTGTAGCCTTATTAAGGGTGTGCCATTTTGTCCTGGTGAGCCAAGGTTCGCCCCGTCGATAGCGCCACCTATCGATACGCCTCTATCTGCATCCGTAAGTGAAACAAGCGTAGGCGTAAACCATCGGCTCGCTGCTAAGCTGATGGTGTAAGACTTATCTCTGCCTAAATCTATATTATAGTTCAAGGCTAATTCTATACCGCTATTTGTGACTTCTGCAACATTGTAGAATGTACGGCCAAATAAATTAGGTGGTTGAGGTACAGTAAATTCAAATATTCCCCCATCAGTTCTCGAACGATAAACATCAAGTGATCCTGTTAGTTTATAGTCCATAACCGCAAAATCTACTCCTGCATTGACATCTGTCTTAGTTTCCCATTGTAATTCAGGGTTAGGATTTGATATAGGTGCATAGCTAGGAACAAATTCACCATTGAAGAAGAAGTTACCTCTCGGGCCAAATCTCTGCAAGGATAAATAACTCTGTCCCACATTATTTCCTGTCTGACCATAGCCTACACGAACCTTCAATTGATCAAACGAACTTAGACCCGCTAATCTCACAATATCCGCTCCGGCACTCACAGATGGAAATAAACCCCACTTGTTTTCAGCACCAAATCTTGTAGAACCATCTCGTCTCAAACTGGCAGTCAAGAAAAAGTTATTGTCAAAATTCAAATTCACCCTTCCGAAGAAAGATATCAACTTATTAGTATCCTTATAAGAGAATATACTTCCCAAGCCTCTGGCAAAATCTAAGGATGCTCCCAAATTGTGATATTGGAATGCGTCGGTGATAAAATTACCACCCGTTGCACCGAATCCGGAAAATTCAAAATCCTGATATTCATAACCTGCCAACGCGGTCAAGTTCGTTGTTCCAAAACTCTTGCGATAATTTAATTCCGTACGGAATAATTGGTCTATTGATTCATCATTACGCACTTGAGCCAATCCTCTTCTGTTAAGACCTACATAAAAACTTGTCTTGGCGAAATATTCCCCAAATGCCGTGTTACTGCGCTGTGAAGAGTAGAACAATGCCACTGACAGATCATCGGTCAACTGATAGTCACCACGGATATTCGCTGCAAGTGATTTACGCTTTCTTTCTCTTACGTTTTGTTCGATAATGGATACTGGATTATAGTAATCGAATAAATCCTGCTCGAAGTACCCTCCGAAACGTTCAAATTGAGCTTCGGTATTTCCTCTGATTTTGTCTACAGTAGGGTTATATATTGTAGCATATCTAAATGCTTCATCAAATCCTAAGCCCGCATCTTCGGTACTTGTGGTAATATTGGCACTTACGGTCAACTTATCATTCAATGCTTTTTGAGTAACATTGGCACGCACGTTAAAACGATCGAAGCCCGTAGTTTTAGCAATCCCTTTGATATCTCTGAAATTCGCTGAAAGACGATAAGTCGTTTTGGATGTACCTCCGCTTGCGCTGATACTATGCTGGTGTGATACGCCTGTCTGCATTATTTCATTGTACCAGTCCGTATTTCCACCGAGATCATTACCCCCGCCAAAACGACGATATTCATCAGATGTCAATACCCTTACAGTACGAGCGGCACTTTCAAAACTCACTTGACCTCCATACTCTACTTTTGCACTGCCGGCCTCCCCACGTTTTGTTGTCACTAGGATTACACCAGAGGCGCCTCTTGTTCCATAAATTGCGGCCGCAGAACCATCTTTCAAGACGTCAAGCGACGCTATGTCTTGGGGCTCTATACTACTTAAATCCCCTCCGAGAACACCGTCAATTACAATGAGTGGTTCAGTACTTGCGCCAATAGTAGATAATCCCCTCAGTCGAATATTGAATCCGGCATTGGGGTTTGAACCAGGTCGTGAAATACTCAATCCAGGAACTTTGCCTTGTAGAAGTTGAGAAACAGTGTTGACGTTTCCTTTGTTAAAGTCCGCAGCCTTGATAGAGGTTATCGCGCTGGTTACTTCACGTGCTTTTTGTGTACCATATCCGGTAACAACCACTTCATCCAGAATTGTACCAGCCTCAAGAATAATGTTGATGACAGATTGATTTCCTACCACCACCTCTTGATCAGTAAATCCTGTAAACGAAAATTGAAGCGTAGCTCCATCTCCTACAGTAATAGAATACGATCCGTCAATATCAGTGATCGTACCATTGAGTGTACCTTTTTCTAATACGTTCGCTCCGAGTAGTGCCTCACCTCTATCATCCGTAACCACTCCGGTCACCGTTCGCTGGGCAGCTATTTCGGCCGAGGTCATTAAAAACAGGGTGCATGCCATTGCGGCAAGTGTAAACAGTTTTTTCATACGACTAAATGTTGTTTTAAATTAAATGCCAGAACCAACATTTAATTGGCATCTAGGCTAACTTGACAAACTTAACACAATTGTTAAATAATTAAGAATTCTTTTGGTTTAAAAAAAAATTCTATTCTTCACTTAATCGTTTACGTAATCGATTATGTCAATAATTCACAGATTATGAACCTTCATCGGCAATGTCTTCGAGAATTTCTAAACAAAAATACCGTGGAGTAAGTCTCATTTGAGCATAAATTTCAATTGCTTCTCCTCTCCTATGATCTTATAAAACCCTTCAATAAATCTACGCATACGCTTGCGTGTGCCTTCGGAGAGATAAATAGCCTGATCACAAGTGTCTAGCAGTTCGTTCTCTTTGGACAGAAAATAACTCACGGCATCAGTTAACTCCTCGTAAGTGACCTTCTTATCCATAAAGTATCGATCTGTTACTCGCTCGACCGGTATCAGCTCTGCTACAACAGCATAGCTGTTATTAATAATACCCGCGTAATCAAAGTCATATGGGGTAATCACAAATGTCTTATCCTCGAGCCGTTGAAAGATCTCTGTATTATGACCTCG
The DNA here is from genome assembly GCA_964396595.1 of uncultured Saprospiraceae bacterium. Lineage (GTDB taxonomy): Bacteria > Bacteroidota > Bacteroidia > Chitinophagales > Saprospiraceae > CAYNFR01. The sequence goes on from CAYNFR010000004.1 coordinate 120,583, forward strand.
TCTTGCTGACCAGTCTGTATTGGCAATCATAAACTGAAATAGGCACATCCTTACATACTCTTTTCGATCTACTGCATCTAAAGAAATCGCAGCGACCTTGATTCTCTGTGCTTTATTTCGCGCTGCAACCTCGTCATCATCTTCTAAGATAAATGCCTGCAGATAATTGCGGTTCTTCCCAACTTTCACTTTTATCAATTGTGTCCGATGACTGTATTCTGATACCACACTGTATAGATCGTAAACCAGTTTTTCTTGCATGAGTGACTCTAGCTTGCTCTTTGCTGCATCACACTGGAAGACAAACTTAAACTTATCAAGATCCTTTTTGAAGTTGAAATTGCTTAATTCAGATTTGACTAGATTGATCTTCACAGGTGGATTGACACAGATGGTGCGTCTTGTCTTGCCTCCGAGCTCATATCGTGTCGTAAAACTCAACTGTTCTTTGTCCACGAAGAAATCGACGACTCCTTGGACAGGTTCATTCTTATTGAGTGCTTTCTTGAGTGTAGAAAACTCTTCAGGAATAACAGCAATCAGAGCATCTTTGCCATACATGTGCTCAAAAAGAGAGACTTTCTTCTCCTTTTTATTCTCTTCTGAGACGAGCTCGCGATTTCTTCCTTGATTATCAACTACTCTGAATTCCCCCTTTTCAATGACCAGAGCCTCTCCAAATTCTCCATTCTTGATGCCACTATCGATCAAGATTACCTGATTATTGTATAGTGCCTTTATTTCACTTAAGGTCGTGTGTCCTACGACGATATGATCGATTTTATACCGCTTCTTAACGGCGTCAATTTTTTTCGGATTAAAACTGTAAGGATAGGCGTAACCCCTATACCATAACGGACCTTCTTCGAAATACAAACCACTCAATACCTTACTCGAAGCTATTTTCTCTGGTGATTGAAAGTAGATTTTAGTTTTAAATGTCTCATTGATCTTTGGAATGCTCAATTTAAAATCCAGTACCTCCTGAGATATGCCACCATGTACATAAAGTACGTTGTTTATCTTTAAAACTACATTCTTCCCGGAGAGCCACTTTCCGAATAACTGGTCACTCGCATACAATTGATTGTATGTGAAGCCGAGATTAGCCGATGTATATTTATACTTCTCATTTGCATAGTCGAGGTAACCATGCATTACCATTAATTCATGATTGCCCAGTAGAAAATGAAGTTTTCCGCCAGCCTTTTCTGCCTGTTTTTCTAGCTTCATGATAAACCATTGGCATTCGGTGACTCTATCACCACGCCCCATCACATCACCGGCCAAAACCAAATGTCCTTTTCCAAAAGTCCATTGATCCTGATCATCTATGACTCCATTGGTTGATAAAATCTGTTTCATCAATTCATATTGCCCATGTATGTCACTTAGTGCAAATATTGGTTCTTCAGTCTCATATTCCGCCGTCACTGCATCAGGCTCAAAGTCAAGCAAATTGTTTGTCACTTTAGGTAGTGACGGCCTATCAAAAATGAAAACAGCTGACTTATGGACAGTCGTGTTGTTAACTTCTCCTTCTTCCATCCACATGTACAAGACTGAATCTTTAGAGATTTTTACATAAGGTCCATCATTGTACAATTTCTCCGAATCTTGCCCTGCGATGAAGCTCGCCCCAGTGATAACAGAAATCGTTACCAGGCTAATAAGAAAGGAAAAGATGATGCGTGTCATAATTCGATATTTTAGTGTATGAAAACAAATAATGCAGTGAGTGTAAATGTCAGTAACAGGCCTATGACGAATGCATTGAAAGCGCGTCTGATGAGTTGCATTTTCTCTGCTAGTCGATGGCCTATATGGTAAAAATCGCTAGACATATAATTACTGACTTGTTCGTTGTCATTTAACACCGCCAGCAAATGATCTATATAGGCCTCCTTCGGCATATTCTTGGCTGTGCCAAAAAAAAAGGGGCTTGAGTTAACCCGCTCAGCGATCATAATTTCTTGATCTTTCAGTTTTCCTGGTCTCAGCACCAATACCGACAAATAAATGGTATATAGACATGTAATGACTAATACAGCAAGTGGATAACCAAGATTATGCTCTTTTATCAAGTCTATATGCGGCAATAGCAATGGCACCAGGAAGGTTAACATCAAGGCATTTAAGCTGAGCATGACATTAGCCTTGTTGTCCGCAAGATTAGTCAGATCAATGTTGTTCCTCAGTGTTGTCCGTAATATGCCTACCGTGTTACGACTAATCTTGGGCTTCTTTATTTTTGAACCTTGGATTTCAACATGGACAGAAATATCTTGATTGGAAGCAGTATCTACAGCCAACACATCTTCAATGAACGAGGCACTTTCTACATTCAGATCCTTATTTTCCGGTTGTATCATCAGTATCATTATACGTATATAGCAGTAAACATAATTCTTTTCATATAAAGTTCAAAACATTTGCAACCCCAAAAAACAGGGGATTTGTTGTCATGTCGCTTAATGGATCTTAAAATCCTCTATTGTGGCAAATACATTTTTTTTGTGAATCGAACATGTCATATTCAGATTATCTGTAAACTTGAACTATGGATATTAAACATCACTTCCCTTCACTAAGTCGCATAATCGATAATAAGCCATGTGTTTTCTTGGATGGGCCGGCTGGTACGCAGGTCCCACAACATGTCATTGAGGCAATCTCCGGTTATTACACTATGTCCAATGCGAATACACACGGCACATTCGTAACCACTATTGAGACGGATCATTTAATCGCCGATACTAGAAGTATTGTATCCGATTTTCTGGGTGCAGAAGGAGCGCATAATATATCCTTCGGCCAGAATATGACATCGCTTAATTACAGTCTTGCGAATTCTATTGGTAAGATTTTACAACCGGGCGATGAAATACTCATTACTCAACTTGATCATGAGGCAAATCGCGGCCCTTGGTTATCATTGAGATCTCTTGGTATAGTAGTCAGGGAGGTAAAACTTCAAGATGATGGGGTTCTGGACTATCAAGATTTTGAAGAAAAAATAAATGAACGCACTCGATTAGTCTGCATGGGATGGTCTAGTAATTTACTTGGCACTGTAAATGAAGTCTTCAAGCTGCGCCAGTTGACATACAAGGTTGGTGCATGGTTACTGATTGATGCTGTTCACTATGCGCCGCACTATCGTATAGATGTCCAAGAGCTGGGATGTGATTTCTTACTCTGTTCGGCATATAAATTTTATGGGCCACATGTAGGAATCTTGTATGCTAAAACTGGTTTATTGGATCAATTGCCGACCGACAGACTACGCACAACAAATCAGCACGCTCCTTACAGTATCGAAACCGGCACCCTCAATCATGCCGCTATCGTCGGGGTGAAAGCAGCTATTGAGTTTATTTCCTCTTTAGGAAGTGGTGACAACCATCGAGATCGTTTGGACAAAGCCCTCGCTATGATTCAGAAACATGAATCACAGCTGATCAATATGCTTTACGACGAGATTTGTCATCTGCCACATTTACGCATTATTGGCCCTAGCTGTGGTAGTGGACATATAAAAAGAGCACCGACGTTATCTTTTTTACATAGCAGCCTTAGCGCTAGAGAAGTTTGCACACAGCTAGCGCATAAAAACATCTTCGCATGGGATGGACATTTTTATGCACTTCGTGCTGTAGAAGTATTAGGCCTTTTGGAGAAAGGGGGTGTTACGCGAATGGGCGTTTCTGCCTATACCACAGAAACAGATATCGATATGACTATAAAAGCCCTTAGCAAGATTAATTGATTTGTGTTTTATCACGCTAAAAGCGGTTTTAATTTGCTGACCCATCTAAGTTTTTCATAAGCGTACTGGATCATTTGTTGAGAGATATCCTCCGGCAGACCATTATAAAAGTCGAGCAATCGACTTATGTCAATCTTGATTTCATCGGCAGCTACATAATGCACAAAATCGAGTTCTTCTCCAAAATCTTCGTCCTTGCTGCTCAGGACAAAAGGAATTCCTTGTAAACAATATTCGCGATGCTTGAGCGAACTGTCAATCATGACCCCTTTGCGATGTAAACCTAATGTTCCTATACCGACATGTGCCTTATCGATATATTCTTGCAGCGCCTGCCCTGTAAGTACTCCCTTCCATTTAAGCTGAGGAGAGATATCTAGCCTATCGGCCAATTTCTTGAGTCGCTCTAGCTCAGCGCCTTCTCCGATTACAGTCAAGACTGCTCTAACAATCCCTGAATGCTCTTTATTAAACTCTGCCATCCCCTTCAATATGCGATCCAGTCCGTGCCAATATTGCCATTTGGCGACAGCCACTAAATGAAAAGTATCCGTAATAGGCTTTTTTCTAGGATGAATTTTTACTTGTTCCTCTGTCCAGTCAATACCATTCGAAAGCTTCTTTGTCGAAATCCCAAAGACCTCTTTCTCCGCTCCGGAATGCCACATCTCATCTACATATTGCTTTAATCGCTTTGAATAATACTTATCAATTAACAGAGCCAGTCTGCCGCGCCACCTATTATACTCTTTATCATAAGGGTATGTAGGCATATCGATGATTACTTTTGACTGAGGGTGATACTTCTTAACTAATTTTAACCACTTTATGAATCCGGGGGTAGAGAGCCCATAACGCAGCAATACGATGTCAAAAATTTGATCCTTCGCAATATCACGTATATGATCATAAAACAAGAATCGATTGATATACGAAGCCATCTTCACTTGCTTCCATGTGCGGTCATTGATATAAACATGATTTGAACCATGGATCACTATATCAACTTGATGGCCTAAAGCGAAAAGGGCATTCTTTTGACCGATTAACTTTAGGATTACACCATGATTTGATGGGTCATCCTTATCGACTCGATAAATAATTAAAATCCGCTTCATCTATATCTTCTTCAATAGGTGCAGCATCGACTTGATAAATGGATTGCTATAACTTATATACTGATCGTAAATAGCTTCCTTCCCTCCAAAAGACTTGAAAAAGCGGTTTATTCCCGGAATCATACTTCCTTCAAAATCAAATATTCGCCCTGCCGATAGTGCGTCTGATATGGCCTCGGATAATAACAGTGCAACTGCCCCTCTATGGGCGCCATCCACTCGTCCTGATATGATGTAATAAGTATGATATTGGTCGTGAATCACATACACTCCGGCCACAGCAGATTGTTCGTGATCATGTGCCAGATAAATACTCCGCGCATGCCTGCTTTTTAATTCTTTGTCATAATTTAAAAAGAAAGATTGGCTAAAAGGAATCACTTGAGCTTGTTTCTGAAATACACGTGCTGCCAGTATGTATAGTGTCAATACATCTTCAGATTTCACAACGGTCAATGCCTCTCTTGCAGACTTAATATTATTGCGCTGTTTTAGATCTTTAACTTCATATTGTGCAGCCTGTTCAGCGGCAATTAAATAGGTGCGTCTTTTGATAATATTCGTATCTGCGACTGTATATATCTGAGTTGTATTGGGTATAGAACTAAATACACGATGTGTACACCATGGCAATTGTCGGCCTAGACGGCCAATGGCGATCTCTCTGATCGCCTGTAAACCGGCAGGAGTAAATTCAGGTTTGACATAAATGTAAGGACCCAGATATGGCGACAATGGTGGCAGCGTCATATAGGGTAAACCAAGCTTCCTCTTAAGATAATAAGGCCATACTCCGAGAGAATCATCCGTCTCATCCATGGCTACAGCCCATTCACCTCCAGCGCATACAGCATCGAGATACCACGGCTGATAAAATATCGGCAGATCGAGTTGTTCACTTAGTACGTCGTAATTCATTTGCATCCGTTGATCAGATCGGATGAAGTATGTTATATTTTTCTATCCACTGACGAACTCGGTACAATAATACAAAACCCGTAATATATCTTGGCTAGCCAGGTATATAGGTATAGCTGTATATGGTCATAATATGATAATCCACACAAGTTTCGTTCCTTAATTGCTCTGTAAAAGACACTAGGTCTTAAGGGAAACAATGATCTAAAAAATGTAGTCGCCCTATCCACAATGCTCATTCGTTGCGAAACAGCACGAGCATATTTTTTCATGGATGTCAACAGTTCTCTAAATGTTTTTGACGGATAACGCACGACCATGTCTCGATTGTAAATATGCGTTTCGCCATGCTCGATGATGTCTTTAGTCCATATGATGTCACTGCCCGAGTTAAAGTTGCTATCAAACATTCCCCACCGATCGAATAATGATTTTCTTATCAATAGATTGCCCCCGGGATATCCACGCTTGCTTTCCCAATTACGTTGATTTAGCAGATAAAGTACGCCGTGTACTTTGGAACTTATTCTGTTATCCGGATAATCAAGCAGAAATAGGCCTGCTATCATGTCATACCCTTCATCAATGGAAACCAATGCCCTCACAAGCCAATCTCTACTCACGAGACATTGTGCATCGAGCAAGCCTATCCATTCACTTGTAGCTTCGCTAATACCTAGATTTCTGCAACTGTAGGGGTTAGCACCCCCGGTGTATTCTAAGAATCTCACATTGGGAAATTTGTCCCTCCAATGATTAATACTCCATTTCTTTGAGCCATTGTCCACTACCGATACCTCTACTTTATCCCAAGCGGATGTATCCAATTCGCTGAGAGCTGTAAGACATTGATGTAACGACTCGGGTTGATCTCTATATGGAATAACAAAGGTACAGCTCTTAAGTCGCTCAGACATGATCTATGTCTCGCCTATCCGACGAAACCGCTGGTTTTGTGCGCTCCATCACAGAATGGCTTATTGGCCGAGGCGCCACACCGACAGAAAGAAGCGCGATTCTCCTTTTCTACTACTTCGCCATCAGGCTTTTTCACAGAGCAACTCGTGAGTACGATAAGCGGTCCATTGGGTATTGTTTCAATTCTTGTTTTTTCGCTTGACATATTTTTCTTTAATTATGATTGTTAATAAAATATCGTATAACTTAATATTTCAGAGCATTATTGACATCGCTTATATTTTGCGATTAGTAAAAATAGGTTTTAATATAATCAATAATCGAAACTCTATTAAAAAACAGCCAGAATAATAAAGCGATGCTCCCGTACAGGATCACCTTTCTTGCTGTACTATTGATATATGCTTCACGCTCTCTTCGGCTCGTATATTTTTTGCGACTTGAATACGGCATAGACTTGTTTTATAACAGATGCCCCATAGAGGTCTTTTTGGTATGCAGATATTCTGAATTGTGCACGTTGGCTTCGATAACCAAAGGAATGCGCTCGACTACTTCGATGCCTGCATCCATTAACTCGGTTATTTTATCGGGATTATTCGTTATTAACCTTATTTTACTGATGCTATAATGCTTCATTATGGCCGTTGCTTCATGATAGTGCCTACCATCGGGGGCTAAGCCCAATGCTAGATTGGCTTCAATAGTGTCCATGCCCTGTTCTTGATGTTTATAGGCTTTGATTTTGTTGATAATGCCGATTCCCCTTCCTTCTTGTCTGAGATAAATCAACATTCCTTTTTGTGCCGTTAGAATCTGCATTGACGCGGCAAGTTGCTGCCCACAGTCACATTTCAATGAGTGAAATATATCTCCTGTTATGCACTCACTATGCATTCTGACGGTTACCGGTTGATGAGGATTCATTTCGGGATGGACGAGTGCCAGATGTGGCGTATAGTCGCCTAGGTCATTCGTAAATGCGGTCAAGACAAACTCACCCCATTCTGTAGGCAAAAGTGCTTCTGCTTGGTTAATAATAGATGACATTGGGAAACTCACGTAGTATTGATTGTACTTATGTATTAAAATTGATCACACATACATTAAGTTGCGAAGTTCGGTTAAATAGCTTTACTAAACCGCTCTTTTTATTGATTTGGCTGTATTGTGGAACTGCTGTATTGCGGAATTGCTGAACTGCTGTATTGCGGAATTGCGG
>CAYNFR010000005.1:0-127646 GCA_964396595.1 uncultured Saprospiraceae bacterium
TGTCTATCCGATGGGGCGATGCCTATCGTTAGGATATGCCGCCCTTTCAGGGCTGATGCTGTGTGGTGTCTGTCTATCCGATGGAGCGATGCCCATCGTTAGGATATGCCGCCCTTTCAGGGCTGGTGCTGTGTGGTGTCTTTATCTCTAAAGGCTACGCCCTTCGTTGGTTTATTATGCCCCTTCGGGGCTATCATTGGATATCCCGTATAATTAAGCGGTGTAATCGCTCTGAGTTCTTTTTTAACAGATTCTGGCACGGACAGAGAATTGATAAGTTCGGCGAAGTGTTTTTGGGTCAGCTTGGATTTGCCTCTTGAGAATTCTTTTAAGAGCTCGTAGGGCTTTTCTATCCCTTCTCGTCTTAAAATAGTTTGTATGGCTTCTGCTACTACCGCCCACTCGGCATTGAGGTCTGCGATTAGTTTGGATTCATTAAGAAGAAGTTTGCTTAGCCCTTTTTGAATGTTGTCCAGAGAGATAAGTGTATGAGCCATAGGAACACCAATATTTCTGGTGACCGTACTATCTGTCAGATCTCTCTGAAGTCTGGAAATGGGCAGTTTGCCGGCGAGAAAATTAAACAAGCTGTTGGCTAAGGCGAGATTTCCTTCTGCATTTTCAAAATCTATAGGGTTGACCTTGTGCGGCATGGCGGAGCTTCCTACCTCGTTTGTGTTTATCTTTTGACGGAAGTAATTCATAGAAATGTAAGTCCACATGTCCCGACATAGATCTATAAATATGGTATTAACACGAGCCAAAGTGTGGAATATTGAAGCCATCTGATCGTAATGCTCGATCTGTGTGGTATAATCTTGGCGCGTTAATCCTATGGATTTTAAGAATGCATCTGCGGCCTCCGGCCAATGGATATCCGGATACGCTACTTTGTGTGCATTAAAGTTGCCTGTGGCACCTCCAAATTTTCCCTCAGGTCGATACCCATCTAGTTGTGTTATTTGCTTTTTCAATCTCTGCACGAAGACATACATTTCTTTGCCCAATGTCGTAGGGCTTGCGGGCTGCCCATGTGTGTGTGCCAACATAGGTACATGTTGCCAAGAATGCGCCATGTCATGTAAGATGTCTACGAGTTGTTTTAATTGAGGAAGGATGACATGATGTAAACTGTCATTGATCATTAATGGAAGAGCCGTGTTATTAATATCTTGTGATGTTAACCCGAAATGGATGAACTCGAGCCATCGTTTATTAACCTTATCTGTGAGCTTATTTTTTAAAAAGTACTCTACTGCTTTGACATCATGATTCGTGATTTTTTCAATATTCTTTACTTCTTGGGCATCCGATTCATTGAATTGCTTTAATAATTTATTACACTCCTTTATTTCTGATTTAGTCAAATCAATAATTTGTAATTTATTTAGGAACAATAAGTATTTTATTTCAATTAATACACGATATTTTATTAAAGCATATTCTGAATAATACGTGCTTAGTGCCTTGGTTTTGGAAGCATAGCGACCGTCCACGGGAGAAATAGCTGTTAACATTTACCTTTCATTTCGTTTAATGTATAAATAGGTTTCTAGTTGAGAACGAAGTCGTACATTATTTTTATTTTCAATATATTTATTATATGAGTCGGCATTGAGTGACCGAGCTTTTACGTTGTCATTTAATTGTAGATCGAGAAGTGCTTTGAGGTGTTTTTGAATATTAGGGCAGTAAATGGGTGTCAAAATTTCAATTCGCTTATTTAAATTTCTATACATCCAATCGGCAGAAGAGATAAAATATTTAGGATCTCCACCGTTATTAAAAATAAACGCACGGGCATGTTCCAGATATCTATCTACTATACTGATGCCGGATATATTTTCGCTGATTCCTTTTATTCCTCCCGCGATAGAGCAGATTCCTCTTATGATTAGCTTTATTTTTACACCTGCTTTATTGGCATCATAAATGAGATCTACAAACTCAGGATCTTGAAAGCTATTAAGCTTGATGATGATACTTGCTTTTTGACCTTTTTTGGCGAACTCGATTTCGTTTTGGATTAATTCGCTCAGCTTCTCCTTTAGATTAAATTGACCTACACCTAGATATTCGAAGTTTATACCATTACTATCACACGTTTCTAGGTAATTAAACAACTTGATGCTTTCTACGGTCAATCTTTTATCTTTCGTAAATATGCCATAGTCTGAATAGGCAAAAGCTGTTTTCTCGTGAAAGTTTCCAGTGCTTAGATAGGCGTAAATGCCTTGCTGTCCACCTTCAACTCTTATGACCGTAGCTATCTTGGCGTGTACCTTTATACCTGGCATAGACCAAAATACGCGCACACCAGCTTTGGCAAGTCTTTCGCCCCATATAATATTAGCTGCTTCATCAAATCGTGCTTTTATTTCAACAAAAACAGTTACTTGCTTTCCTTTTTCTGCTGCACTGATGAGAGCCTCCATAATTCTGCTATCCTCTGCAACACGATATTGCACTACTTTTATGTGCGTTACTGTTGGATCCTGTGCGGCAACTTCAAAAAAGTTTATCACGGATTCATATGAGTGATAGGGGGGGTGGATCAGGTGGTCGCGCGCTGCTATATGATCAAAAATTTTGTCCGTATGCTCTAATAACGAAATGGGGATCTGAGGCCATTCGGGTTCAGAAAGATGAGACTTTCCAAATTTAGGAAATTTAAAAAAATCAAAATTGTTATGATATCTTCCTTCGGGAAATAGGTCGTACTTAGTTAATTCAAATATATCTTTTAATTCATTCAGTATTTCTTTTGGCATGCTTCGATCATAAACTAACCTTGCCGCGGGGCCAATATGCCTTTTTGATAGACTTTTTTTGATTTTCTCTAGAAGATTTCCTGAGAACTCGTCCTCTATGTAGAGCTCTGCATCTCTGGTCAGTTTTATGGAGTATGATTGAAGGATGTGATAACCAGGGAATAACCATGAAATGGTATGTCTTACTACATCTCCGAGCATAATAATGTCATGCTGATTTTCTCTACTAGCAGGAAGTTCAATGAATCGATCAATGTGATCCGAGGGCACTTTAACAAGCGCAATTTCTGTCTTGAGCGTTTCTTTATCCTTGAGGTTAAGGGTCAGGTATAAGGATGCATTGTTTAAAAATGGTTTGATTTTGCTTCTAACAAGTAAGACCGGCTGGACGAATGGAAGTAGATGCTGCTCAAAGAAATTTTGTATGTATGCCTCTTGTTCAGCATTCATTTCTTGGCGACGGATAATGTTAATACCATTTTGTCTTAGCTCGGGAACTATTTCGTTAAAGAAGATTTCATTCAGTTCTAGTTGGTGCTGATTTACGATTTCCTGTATTTGTAAAAGTATCTCCACAGGATCAAAGCCAAGATCTTTCACTGTTTTTTTACCCATACGCAGAAACTGACGATGACCAGCCACTCTTACCTTGAAGAATTCATCAAGATTAGAAGAATAGATCGCTAGGAATTTAATTCTATCGTATAAAGGCACAGACTTATCCCTGACCTCCTGGAGGACACGATAGTTGAAATCAAGCCAACTGATATCTCTTTGGATATAAGGTCTCACGTTAAATAGCGTATTTAAGAGGTGCAAGATACACGCACCAAAACAGAAAAGTGCTAAGTTGTCAGGACTTTTGTTTACTTAAGTGATGCATGGGTCTTGGAGGCAATTCTAGCTTAAAAATGCGATTTTTGAGATTTTGTTGGGTTATATTAGTCATAGTTGTCATATTTGACCGAGAATTGAGAAGATGCGTCAATATCTTGACTTACTCACACATATCCTTGAGAATGGACTGCCCAAAGACGATCGAACTGGCACAGGTACGATTAGTGTCTTTGGCTATCAGTTTCGATGCAACTTAGAAGAGGGATTTCCCCTTATAACAACTAAGAAAGTCCATCTCAAGTCGATTATTCACGAATTATTGTGGTTTATTAAGGGAGATACCAATATCAAATATCTCACTGATAATGGTGTACGCATATGGGATGAGTGGGCAGACGAGAATGGAGACTTAGGACCTGTTTATGGCAAGCAATGGAGAGGATGGCAAGGAGAGGATGGCAATGTTTACGATCAATTGAGAGAGGTGATCCATCAGATTAATGTAAACCGTGATTCGAGGCGACTGATTATCAGTGCATGGAATGTAGCGAATATTGAAAAGATGGCTTTAGCTCCGTGTCATTGCCTTTTCCAATTTTATGTCAATGATGGTAAATTGAGTTGTCAGCTATATCAACGCTCAGCGGATGTTTTCCTTGGTGTACCCTTTAACATCGCTTCATATGCCTTACTTACGATGATGATCGCCAATATATGCGATCTAGGGTATGGGGATTTTGTACATACATTCGGGGATGTTCATCTTTATGCTAATCATATTGAACAGGCAAAAGAGCAGTTGAGACGTCAGCCACGAGCTTTGCCGCGTATGACTATTAATGGGAATGTAAAAGATATTGAAGACTTTACCTATGGTGATTTTGTGTTAGAGGATTATCATCCGCATCCGCATATTAAGGCTACTGTTGCTGTTTGATAGTTTAGAACAAATCTTAATAAAGACGATAAGAATTAGTTACATGCAGGGATATAGAAAGGAAAATTATTTTTGCGCAAAAATGAAGGATATTATGAGATACTCAGGTGTCTTTGATTACTTTACTAGAAGAAACCTGTTGCATGTAGTTGCACTCTTTCTTTTAGTAATATCAGGAATAGAACTTAATGCTCAGGTCTCTGCGGATGCCGGAAAGACGCTGTTCAGAAATTATTGTGCAGCATGTCACAACCGAGACATGCGATCAAGAGCAACAGGTCCGGCCGTCGGTGGTGCAGAGGAACGATGGGCGGAATTTCCTCAAGAAGATCTTTATAATTGGATAAGGAATTCGCAAGCGATGATTAAAGCAAATCATCCAAGAGCCGTACAGTTGTGGGAAGAATGGAAGCCCACGGTTATGACCGCTTATCCAAACCTAAGTGATGATGAGATTGCCTCTATCCTTCTTTATATCAATGACGAATATACAGGTGTGGGCAAGGTAGCAGGCGGTGCGGTGCCCGGTGCTGTAACCGGTCAGGATAAATCAGGTCAATTTGCTTGGTTATATTATGTTTTGTTTGGTCTATTAGCTGTATTGGCTGTTATTTTAGCACGTATTATTACAGGTCTTAACAATGTGGCAGCTGCTAAGACAGGACAAGTTGTAGCCGATAAAACATTGTTTGAGTCTGTGTTCACACCCGGAGTCAAGACCTTCCTCAAGTATTCATTAATAATCGTCGGAGGGTATATACTTGTGACGAGGGCGATTGGACTAGGTCGACAACAAGGATACGAGCCTGATCAACCAATTAAATTCTCCCATGCTATTCACGCAGGTGAAAATGGTATAGATTGTCAATATTGTCACGATGGCGCACGTCGGTCGAAACATGCCGTTATACCAGCCACTAATACCTGCATGAACTGTCATTCAGCTATCCAGAAGGGCTCACAGTTTGGTACAGCTGAACTCACTAAAATTTACGCTTCGACTGGTTATGATCCTTCTACAGGCAGATATATCGAAGACTACGAGAAATTATCAGAGAGTGAGATTGCAGCCATCTATAAAAGATGGATTGCTGATAACTACCTTGAAGATGCCAATCTGACTGTCCTTGATCGAAAGGGTGAGAAATTGGTCGCAGACCAATGGAATGCTATAAAAGCATCTCTCACAAACGAACAGAAAAAACAAATACCCGGCCCTATCGAGTGGGTTCGCATCCACAATCTTCCGGATCATGTTTACTTCAACCATGCGCAACACGTGACTGTAGGACAAGTAGCCTGTCAAGATTGTCATGGAAAGGTCGAAGAGATGGATGTAGTCTATCAATATTCACCACTGAGTATGGGATGGTGTATTAATTGTCACAGACAGACTGAAGTCAAATTTGCTAACAATGAATATTACCAAAGCTACGAGCTGTATCATGAGCAATTAGCTAAGGGGGATAAATCAAAAATCACTGTTGAAGATATTGGTGGACTTGAATGCCAAAAATGTCATTACTAAACCTAAATCGTAAAGACTCTATGAGTACTAAAATAGATGGTATCTGGATAGGCCAAAAAGACCTGTCTCATGACGAAGAATTCATCATGAATGCTCAGGCTGAAATGCAAGAGCCGTCAATTGTTGAATCATTAAGTGATGAGGATGTTGCTTCATCTATCGAAGGAAATCGAAGAGATTTTCTAAAGATGTTGGGATTTGGTGTCGGAGCTGCCGCGATGGCTGCCGGATGTGATGCGCCAGTTAAGAGAGCCATACCTTATGTTATAAAGCCGGATGCCATTGTTCCGGGAGTAGCATCATATTATGCTTCGACAATAGTTGACAATGGTGAGTATTGTCCGATATTAGTCAAAACTCGCGAAGGAAGACCTATCAAGATAGAAGGGAACGAAAGATCTAAAGTCACTAAAGGAGGAACTTCTGCCAGAGCCCAAGCGCATGTGTTGAGTCTCTATGATACGAACAGATTGAGAGATCCACAGATTGATGGCAAGAAGGTGGACTGGTCGACACTTGATAGTGCCGTAAAGACTGCATTGAGTGGATCTAGAGGGATAAGAATTGTGACCAATACCATGATAAGTCCTTCTGCTCGTCAGGCCGCTGCTGATTTTTCTGAAAAGTATTCGGGAACCAAAGTAGTCTCTTACGATCCGGTATCTTCTTCAGGAATTCTTGCTGCAAATCAGTCATGTTTTGGTATGAATGTTATACCGACTTATCACTTTGATAAAGCAGATGTGATCGTAAGCTTTAATGCAGACTTCCTGGGTACTTGGGTCTCTCCCGTTGAGCATGCGAGGAGATATGCGAAGCGCCGATCAATAAGTGATGTTTCGAATCCTAATATGTCGCGCCATATCCAAATAGAATCTGGAATGAGTATGACGGGATCCAATGCAGATCACCGAATTTTAGTAAAGCCGTCTGAGCAAGGTTCAGCTGTGGCGTACCTTTACAACCTTTTAAATGGTAGCACTTCCAGCCTCGAGCTGAATGATAAAGCCAAAGTAGCAATCGCTGCGCTAGCTGATCAGTTAAAAAAGCGAACGTCCATGTCGATCGTTGTCTGTGGGTCAAACAATATTTCTGAGCAAATATTAGTGAACGCCATAAATAATATTCTAGGCAACTACGGCTCGACCATTACGTTTGATGATGCACATACTTCAAGACAAGGCAGTGAATCTTCACTAGTCGAATTAGTAAAAGACATCAAAGCAGGTCAGGTTCAGACAATTATTTTCAACAAATCCAATCCGGTTTATCAATATGCTTGTATTCCAGGATTAAAAGAAGCCATTGAATCTGTACCTAACAAGATAGCCTTGAGCTACGAAGCAGACGAAACTACGGCACTGTGTAATATCATAGCACCTGTTCATCATGGACTTGAAAGCTGGGGTGATGCAGAAGGTAAAAAAGGAGAAGTGGCGTTGATTCAACCCACTATTGCACCTTTGTTTAACACTCGCCAGGCCGAAGCAAGTTTACTTATATGGTCAGAGAGTAGTGCTTTAGACAAAAACGACATACAAGGGTATGCAGAATATGTGAAGCAATCGTGGAGAAATTCTTATTTTTCCAATCAAGCAAGATTTCTATCATTCCAGACTTTCTGGGATAAGGCATTACATGATGGTGTTTACAATTATGAGCCTGCAACAACTTCTTATAGCTTTTCAGGTGATGTAGTGTCGGCACTGCGCTCTATTGGAAGCCCTGCTTCAAGTGATTTGGAAATTAATTTCTACGAACCGATTACCATCGGAAATGGACAACATGCCAATAACCCTTGGTTACAAGAAATGCCGGATCCGGTGACAAGGACGACATGGGGTAATTATTTATCCGTGCCGGTCGCTTTTGATGGAATCCGAAAGTTCAAGGGAATGAATCAGCTCAATGATGGTGATCTTGTGGATGTAACGATTAACGGTAAGCAAATAACCGTTCCTGTAGTTCAACAATTCGGCCAAATGCCGGGAACCGTGAGTTTAGCGCTGGGATATGGTCGAAGTGTAGTAGGTGACTGTGGTAGAAATATTGGAGCAGATGTGAATGCCTTGATGACATTGAACGATGGCGCGGTACAATATTATGCTACGGACGTACAGGTATCTAAGTCTAAAGGAAAAGAAAAGCATTACAGCTCAGTGCAGTATCATCATACCATGGGTGTTACTGCTGAAAATAAAAAGACAGGCGAGACATTCAATGCAGACGAAGCGGCGCTTGCACCCGGATATGGCAACATATTCGCTGGTTATCAAGGATCGCTCGTCGACAGATCTATCATTCGCAAAGCGAATACTGATAATTTGTCGAAGGCTGTTAATGATTTGGTACATGAGAGAGAGCACCATGAAAGTCTCAATAAAGAGACACTATATCCTTATGAAAAATATTCTGCGGAATTATATTCTCAAGGACATCATTGGGGGATGCATGTGGATCTCAATGCTTGTACGGGATGTGGAGCTTGTACGGTAGCATGTATGGCGGAAAATAATGTTCCGGTGGTAGGGAAGAAGCAAGTGGCTCGTCATCAAGAAATGGCTTGGTTGCGGATCGATAGATATTATTTTGGTGATGTTGAAAACCCCAATGTTGTCTACCAACCGATGATGTGTCAGCACTGTGACAACGCACCTTGCGAAAATGTGTGTCCTGTGAATGCGACTAACCATAGTGCAGAAGGGCTTAACCAGATGACCTATAACAGATGTATCGGCACAAGATATTGTGCGAACAACTGTCCCTACAAAGTACGGCGGTTCAATTGGTTAGACTACACAGCAGCGGATATCTTCCCCGCTAACCAAGTGAAAGTTAATGATGAGAGCATACCATATGGAGCGGATAATCTCACTAGGATGGTTCTCAATCCGGATGTTACAGTCCGTGTGAGAGGAGTTATTGAGAAATGTAGTTTCTGTGTACAGCGCATCCAAGAAGGAAAGCTTACGGCCAAAGCCGACGGACGAAAGCTCAACGATAGCGATGTAAAAACAGCTTGTCAGACATCATGTCCTACAGGAGCTATTACCTTCGGAGATAGAAACAATCCTAATGGGGCCTTAGCGAAGAAATTTGCTTCTCCATTAAATATGATAGTATTAGAAGAAATCAATGTTCGCTCATCAGTGCAGTACACTATGAAGGTGACGAACAGAGATGAATCATTAGCATAATTTAATCTGATTAGAGAAAAAATATGGGTGCAACAGTAAGTCCATTAAGAGAGCCACTAGTTCAGGGCAATAAGAGTTATCATGACATAACAAATGATTTAGTCGGCCCGACAGAAAAAGCGCCTTCCAAGGAATGGTGGATTGCTTTTTTGATCTCTGTACATGTGCTATTATTCGGTGTGTTTTGTATTCTGTGGACAATATGGCACGGCATCGGCACATGGGATCTGAATAGAACAATAGGCTGGGGTTGGGATATCACTAATTTCGTGTGGTGGATCGGTATCGGTCATGCCGGAACGCTCATATCAGCAATTCTGTTGCTTTTCAGGCAGAAGTGGCGTACGGGGGTAAACCGTGCGGCAGAGGCGATGACGATATTTGCGGTAATGTGTGCGGGTCTTTTCCCTTTGATACACATGGGTCGTATTTGGATGGCGATGTTCATTTTTCCTTACCCGAATACGAGAGGTTCTTTGTGGCCTAACTTCAACAGCCCTCTTCTCTGGGACGTATTTGCGATCAGTACTTATTTTACCGTTTCGCTGCTGTTTTGGTACACAGGACTAGTTCCTGATTTCGCTACCGTTAGAGATAGAGCTACCGGATTGAGAAAGAAGTTTTATAATTTCCTTTCGTTTGGATGGACAGGTTCTGCTAAACACTGGCAGAGATGGGAATCTTTATCATTGGTATTAGCCGGATTGTCCACACCACTCGTATTATCGGTTCACACAATAGTAAGTTTTGACTTCGCGACATCGGTTATTCCGGGATGGCATACGACTATATTTCCTCCATACTTTGTTGCAGGAGCGGTATTTTCAGGATTTGCGATGGTACAGACATTGATGTTGATTACCCGCAAGGTATTGAAGCTAGAAGAATACATCACTATAGGACATATCGAGTCTATGAATAAGGTAATCCTAGTGACAGGGACGATAGTGGGTGTAGCATATTTGACAGAATTATTCATTGCCTGGTATTCAGGATATGTTTACGAGCAGTTTGCGTTTTTTAATCGTGCGTTAGGACCATACTATTGGTCATATTTCGGTATGATGTTTTGTAATGTTATTGCGCCACAGTTTTTCTGGAAGGAGAAATTTAGAAGAAGTTTATGGTGGACATTCTTCTTATCGATTGTTGTAAACATAGGTATGTGGTTTGAGCGATTTGTGATTATTGCGACCACATTGGCAAGAGATTATTTACCATCCAGCTGGTCATATTATGTGCCGACTTGGGTTGAGATAGGTATATATGTAGGGACATTTGGATTGTTCTTTACTGCCTACTTGCTTTTTACAAGAGTGGCACCGGTGGTAGCCATAGCAGAAATTAAATCTATTTTGAAATCATCAGGTGATCAGTTTATTAAGAAGAATGCGCACCATCATGATGACGTAGTTAAGCAATATCAAGAAGCGGAAGAAAGAGGAGTAGCATATTCGATTCATCACGAAGAAGAAGCACATTAATTATGAGCAAGACTAACAAAGAATTGATTTTTGGTCTTTACGATGACGAGACTGACTTGTTGTCAGCGGTTAAAGTTGCTAATAAAGACCACCTTGATATTTATGATGTTTATACACCGTTTCCGGTACATGGACTAGATCCGATATTGGGATTGGAGGAATCAAGGTTACATATCGCGGGTTTTATCTATGGAATGATCGGAACACTTACAGCATTTCTAGGTATGACATGGATATTTACAAAGGATTGGCCGATCATATTTGGGGGTAAGCCATATTGGTCAGTACCTGCATTTATTCCTATTACTTTTGAGGTGACAGTTCTATTCGCTGCGATTGGTATGACGGTAACATTCTATGTCATCAATGGAATGGGGCCCGGTGTCACCAATCCGGTGCTACACGACAGAATTACCGATGATAAATTTTGTATTGCATTTGACACGCACAATGTTAGTGAGTTTGCGGCGAGAGAATTTTTATCAAAAACCGGTGCGAGCTTAATTGATAAAAAGAACATTTAATCTTTGATAATGAAAGTTTCAACGTACTTAAAATATACATTCTTCATTGTTCTTTTAACTACTGCTGTTTCTTGCAAGAAGGCAGGTGGTAATAGTGCGGGGAGTGAGTACATGCCTGATATGGCGCATTCTGTGGCTTATGAAGCCAATTATTATGTTTACTACTACAATAATAGATGGGGTTCTGCAGATGATTATCACACAATGGTGCAGCCTCGTCAGCCGGTAGCAGGGACAATCGCACGTGGTTATGCAGGTACTCCTTCAAATGATGGAATACAATACACGCCGAATGGTTCAGTGCCTTACTATTATGGCGATACCGAGGAGGAAAGAGAGCGCGCATCGATGGAGATCATCAAGAATCCGTTTCCAATCACTACAGAAGGCTTAGCCAAAGGAAAGGAGTTATACACTATTTTCTGTGGCATTTGTCACGGTGAAAAAGGAGATGGTGCAGGATATTTGGTCAGAGAGGATGGTGGAAAATACCCTGTACAACCGGCCAATCTGCTGCTCCAAGAATACATTGAGGATAGTAATGGACATTATTATCATGCCATAATGTATGGCAAGAATAAGATGGGTGCATACACAGATAAGTTATCATATGAAGAGAGATGGCAGGTGATTCACTATATCAGATCTCTTCAGGCGAAGGAATTGAAAAAGGAATACAATGCTCTGGTAAATACATTCAATGATGTGGATGTACCTGTGGGTGCCATTGTATCAGGCTTAGAGAACCTTACAGGGTCATTATTATCGAATTAAATACACGAGCTCTTAATAATTGTTAAAAGGACAAAGTTTCATAGCATGACACGATACAATATAACAAGCAATCAACGCACACTTCTACTAGGTGGAATGTCATTAGGTTTGCTTTGCTTGATTCTTTCATGGTTTTTTGATAGTACAGCGCATCATACTCGTTTTTGGACGAACTTTTTGCACAACTCTGTTTTCTTTACCGGGATCGCATTAATGGGCATTTTTTTCTACGCTGTCTGTCAGACGGCGTGGGCAGGGTGGCATATACAGTTTAAGAGAGTATGGGAAGCTATGTCTGCGTTTTTGGGTGTGGGCTTCGTTCTTATGGGTATTCTAGGTTTGGGGCTTATATTGGGCTGGCATCATTTATATCATTGGGCGGACAGCGCCTCAGTGGCTGAGGACAAAATACTAAAGCACAAGTCAAGTTTTCTTAATATTCCTTGGTACTTGATATCCATCTTAATCGTCGGTGTATGGTTTGCTTTCGCAAGGAAATTGAAGAGTATATCAGTGAGAGAGGATGCAGGTGTGCTAGGTGATTTCAGACATCATATGACATCACGCTGGTGGTCTGCGGCGTTTTTACCTGTAGCTGGTTTTAGTAGTTGTGTAGTGATATGGCAGTGGGTAATGTCTATCGATGCGCACTGGTACAGCACGCTGTTTGCTTGGTATTCGGGAGCGAGTTTATTCGTATCCATGATAGCATTAACAATTATGATATTACTGTATCTACAGTCGAAGGGATACTACACTTCACTCGCAAAGGATCATTTTCACGATTTAGGAAAGTTCCTATTTGCATTCAGCATTTTTTGGACTTACTTATGGTTTTCGCAGTATATGTTGATCTGGTACTCTAACAATGGAGAAGAGACAGTTTACTTTAAGACACGTCAAAGAGATTTTCCTGTATTATTTTATGGAAACTTAGTTATTAATTTTCTCGTACCATTTTTTATCCTTATGCGAAATGATACCAAGCGTAAGGTGGGTTCATTGATGTTTACTGCCGGTGTGGTATTCTTAGGACATTGGATAGATTTCTTTTTAATGATCAAGCCGGGTGCGCTTCACACGGCTCACGAGGTCGGAGGACACGGACATCATGGCAGTGAAGCAGCTCATCATTCGGCAGATGCTATGCATCATGGAAGTCATGGTATTGAAGCAGGATTTGGGTTTCCGGGCTTCATTGAACTTGGAACAATGATTGGATTTTTATGTTTATTTCTATATGTATTTTACAATGCTTTGAGTAAGGCAAGCCTGGTTCCTAAGAACGATCCTTATCTTTCTGAAAGCTTACATCATCATGTATAATCGCTAAATTGTAACAATGACAGGTTTACTTATAGTCGGAATAATTCTTCTTATCGGTGTCATATTAGTGCAGATAGGCAAGGTGTCTCAACTTGCCTCTGAGATCAGAGGAGAGGAGGAGATGGCGTACAAGAGCGATGAGACACAGGGAAGGTGGTTGGTCATTTTCATGGTCTTGTTTCTCATTTTTTGTGTAGCCTCCGCGTGGTTTTATAAAAATTCAATGCTCGGTTATGGACCACATAAGTCCGCCTCTGAGCATGGCTCGTCCATTGACAGTCTGTTCAACACTACCTTGTTTTTTACAGGAATCGTTTTTGTTTTGACGCATATTGCCTTGTTTTGGTTTTCATACAAATACAGAAGAAGGAAAGGAGGTAAGAGTCTTTTCTTATCACACAACAATACCTTGGAGATGGTGTGGACAGGAGTGCCATTCGTGGTGATGGTTGTTCTAGTGGTTCAAGGATTAATCGTATGGAATGACGTCATGCCGGATGTTGATCCTGATGAAGACTATATCGAAGTAGAAGCAACTGGATATCAGTTTGCGTGGGATTTAAGATATCCCGGTGCAGACGGGCAGCTAGGTACACGTAATTTTAGATTAATTGATCTAGCGTCTAACCCACTGGGCCAAGATTGGAATGACACTAAGAATATTGATGATTTTCATGCATCAGAATTGGTTCTTCCAGTTAATAGAAAAATACGTGTACGGATTACAGCTAGAGATGTGTTACATAATTTCTACTTGCCGCATTTCCGTGTAAAAATGGATGCGATTCCAGGACTTCCTACTTACTTTATCTTTACGCCCATAACTACTACTGAGGAGTATCGTGAGGAGCTGAGTAAGTACCCTGAATGGCAAGTGCCGGCAGATCCTTCGGATCCTAATGGTCCTCAGAAGTGGGAAGAATTCGAGTACGAGCTAGCTTGTGCGGAGCTATGCGGTATTGGTCACTGGAGTATGAAGCGGGTGGTCAAGATAGTTAGTGAGGATGAATATAACGACTGGTTCAATCAGCAGCAATCATATTACGCTCAGAATATACGTAATACCGATGCAGACCCATTTAAAGGCAAGCTTCTTGATTACGAAATTAAAGCAAGATCAAAAGAGTTGACCACTGATTTCGAAACGGCTGTTATACAGGACGACCCTACTAAGGTGGCTATCACCTTGAAAAATGTATTTTTTGAAACGGGAAGTGCCGCACTCAGCGATCAATCCGTTTACGAGTTGAACAATATAGTAAGCTTGTTGAACGAATACAACGTCTCTATAGAAGTGTCTGGACATACTGATAGCATAGGAGAAACATCTTCTAACCAGCTTTTGTCAGATGCAAGAGCGGCATCGGTTGTAGATTATTTGGTTTCTAAAGGTATTAACGCAAATAGGTTATCGGCAGTAGGTTATGGACAAAATAGACCGATCGGAGATAACAACACTGAAGCGGGGCGTCAATTGAATAGACGTATTGAAATGAGAATAACATCATCAAATATTTAATATAAGAAAGATGGCAACTGAAATAAAAACGCAAGTTGAAGATTTGTTTGTAGAGGAAGGTTATAATGACCATTTTCATGAGCATCATCATGAAGATAAATACAAGTCCAATTTTATTTTCAAGTATATCTTCAGCATGGATCATAAGATCATTGCGAGGCAATTTTTAATAACGGGAATGTTCTGGGCATTGATCGGAGCGGCGATGTCAATTGTATTTCGTCTCCAGTTAGGTTTTCCTGAGGACAGTATTGCATGGTTAAAGCCATTCCTAGGTAGATGGATAGAAATCGATGGAGCAACTGGTGTTGGCAAGTTAAGTCAAGAGTTTTATTATGCCTTGGTAACAATGCATGGTACGATAATCGTATTCTTCGTTCTTACTGCCGGTCTGAGTGGAACGTTTAGTAATCTTTTGATTCCGCTACAGCTGGGTGCAAGAGATATGGCCTCGCCATTTCTCAATATGTTATCTTATTGGTTTTTCTTTTTGGCGGGAGTGGTGATGTTTTACTCGTTATTCTTGAGTACGGGACCATTCAGTGGTGGATGGACTGCTTACCCGCCATTAAGTGCGCTTCCACAGGCATCTTCGGGCTCTGGTGCTGGAATGACATTGTGGCTCGTGAGTTTGACTTTATTTGTGGTTTCTGTCCTTCTAGGTGGGATAAACTATATAACGACGGTTCTCAACTTGCGTACTAAAGGTATGAGTATGTGGAGAATGCCTCTGACGATATGGGCGTTTTTTATTACTGCCATACTAGGTCTATTGTCCTTTCCTGTTTTAGTCTCAGGATTCTTCTTGTTGTTGTTTGACAGAGGTCTAGGAACATCTTTTTATTTAAGTGAGATTTTCATCAATGGACAGGCGCTAGATTATGTAGGAGGGAGTCCGATACTCTATCAGCATTTATTTTGGTTTTTGGGTCATCCGGAAGTGTACATTATCATTTTACCAGCGATGGGTATTTCCTCGGAGGTGCTTGCGGTACATGCCAGGAAGCCAATATTCGGTTATAAAGCAATGGTGTATTCAATGCTAGCCATTGGATTTTTATCCTTTATAGTGTGGGCGCATCACATGTTTATGTCGGGCGTGAATCCTTTCTTGTCAAACTTCTTTGTGATTTTCACACTAATTATAGCTGTTCCATCAGCTGTTAAGGTGTTTAACTGGATCACTACATTATATGGTGGTAACATTCGACTAAATACGCCGATGTTGTTTGCCATTGGTTTTGTGTCAATGTTTATATCAGGTGGGTTGACGGGTATATTTTTAGGTAATTCGGCCATAGATATACAGTTGCACGACACTTATTTTGTTGTGGCTCATTTCCATATTGTAATGGGTGTAGCCGCATTTTTCGGAATGTTTGCTGGTGTGTATCACTGGTTTCCAAAGATGTTTGGTAGGTTTATGAATGAAACTTTGGGAAAAATTCATTTCTGGGTAACCATGGTAGGTGCTTATGCTATCTTCTGGCCGATGCACTATATTGGTATGGCAGGGGTGCCACGTCGTTATTACAGTTTTAAGGGTTTCGAAGCATTCAATCAGTTTACAACAATGAATGAGTTCATCACGGTAGCAGCAATTATAACTTTCGGAGCGCAAGTGCTTTTTGTTATCAATTTCTTCTGGAGTATGAATAATGGCAAAAAGCAAACTACCAAAAACCCTTGGTTAGCTAATACATTGGAGTGGACAACACCTATAAATGCTGGTCATGGTAACTGGCTTACCAATCTTCCTGTTGTTCATAGGTGGGCTTATGACTATGGCAAGGATGGTAAGGATTACATCCCCCAGCATACGCCCATGACGGAAGAAGAAAAAGCGCAAGAACACGCACATTAAAGATTTATAAAGTGAAAGCTAGAGAAATAGCCATATTGCCTGATGTTAATCGCGAGAGATCGCTTTTAGCAGATTACGCGGTGTTGAGCAAACTGCGTCTGAGCCTTATGGTCGTTTTTACGGCTTGCGCTGCGTATGTTATTTCTGCAGGAGCTGCATTTGATTGGCTGAATCTTTTATTTTTAGCCATTGGAGGACTTTGTATTACAGTGGCGAGCAATGCCATCAATCAGGTGTTGGAAAAGGATTTTGACAAACTGATGAAACGCACGTCGCAGCGACCGATTGTCACAGGTAGGATAGTGATGTCACACGGTGTATTATTCGCCGGAATGATGTGCGTATTAGGTGTAAGTTTTTTGGGATTGATAAATGGGATGACAGCTTTCTTTGGAATGCTTTCCTTCGTAATTTATAGTTTTGTTTATACGCCTCTTAAACGTTATAGTTCGGTAGCGGTAACTATAGGAGCAATATCAGGTGCAATGCCTTTATTGATTGGATCGGTAGCTTGGTTTGGGGGTGTTACATGGCTAGGCTTAATTTTATTCGGGATACAGTTTGCTTGGCAGTATCCACACTTTTGGGCTATAGGGCACTTAGGTTACAAGGATTACAAAAAGGCAGGGTATGCGTTTATCCCAGGCAATGAAGATGAGCCGGCAAGAATTATTGGTGCTAGTAGTGTTATATTCTGTGTAGTCCTTGTGGCCTTAGGGTTCTTGCTTTATATGCTGAATTTTTTAACAATTGGAGTCGCGATTTTTTTAAGCATCATAAATGTGATTTTTCTTGTCTATGGAATCAAGTATCAGCGCGCTTTTGACTTATTAACTGCTAAGCGTCTAATGTTTATGTCATTGCTTTATGTGCCTATAGTCTATATTGTAATGGTTGTTCAAAGTGTCGTATCATGGATATAGCTAGCTTGACATACAACAGGAACAATAGAATCAATCCGCTCAAGTTTGGCTTGTGGCTGGGTATGGCTAGTATTATCATGATGTTCGGAGCCCTGACAAGTGCTTTTCTAGTGCGCCAAGCCGCAGGTAATTGGCTGGAGTTTTCATTGCCAAGTTACTTTTTTGTAAGTACCGTTGTTATTTTGATTAGCAGTGTCACTTTACATCAGTCATTCCGATTATTCAAATCAATGAATAGAAGCTATGTCTATTATTTATTGATCAGTTTTGTTCTGGGCTTGGTATTTATAATCTGTCAGTATTTCGGATGGATGCAATTATATAATGTAGGTATTGATCTTAAAGGTAATCCTTCTGGAGGGTTTTTATACGTGATCAGTGGCTTGCATGTGGCGCATGTATTGGGAGGTCTCGGCGCTATGGCTGTTGCGTTGTTAAATAGCCAAATTTTAAAGAAGAAAAAAATTACCCCTCGACGTATTGTCAATTATGAACTTACTCTTCACTATTGGCACTTCGTTGATTTATTGTGGGTTTATTTATTGATTTTTTTATATCTAAGTAGATAATAATTAAGCTATGGCAGTAGAAACTGTGCACTCGGGTGATGTAAAGGCTCATAATGCGCCATCATGGGATGGGGCGACTGAACCATTTAAGGCCAGTTATGGTAAATTGATGATGTGGTACTTCCTGCTATCAGATGCGTTCACATTTGCAGGATTTCTGATAGCATATGGTGCGCTACGTGTAAGTAGTCCGTCATGGCCGGTGCCGGATTTTGTGTTTAGCACGCTACCATTTGATATTCATCATAAGCCACTTTATTTCGTGACCTTTATGACGTTCGTACTTTTGTTTAGTTCCTATACAATGGTACGTGCTGTGCAGGAAGGGCATCGTGAGAATAAGAAAGGCGTGTCGTTTTGGATGATATTGACTATTATAGGCGGTTTGGGCTTTCTGGCATGTCAGGCATGGGAATGGAATACCTTGATTGGTAAAGAACATATGTCATATCATACGAATCCATTTGGTAGTCACACCGAACATGGTATTTATCTTGAAGGTGATGGACACGATATCAAAGAAGGGGATACTTTCAAACCCGGGGATTCGTATTTGATACATAAGCATGATGGCGAATGGCATAATTTAAAGTATAAGGTTACAGAAGGAGATAATGCCGGTATGGTTAAGGAATTGAGTTTTGGACCGAGGGCATTCGGAGCGTTATTTTTCTGTATCA
Source organism: uncultured Saprospiraceae bacterium (assembly GCA_964396595.1). Lineage (GTDB taxonomy): Bacteria > Bacteroidota > Bacteroidia > Chitinophagales > Saprospiraceae > CAYNFR01. The sequence continues at coordinate 18,934 of CAYNFR010000005.1, forward strand.
CGGGATTTCATGGATTCCATGTGTTCTCGGGTGTTGTGTTTTTATTGATCATCTGCGTTAATGTAATCTCGGGATTGTACGAAAAGAGGAGGAATGGTTATGAAATGGTCGAGAAGATAGGATTGTACTGGCACTTTGTAGACTTGGTGTGGGTATTTGTGTTTTTGGTGTTTTATTTACTGTAATTTAATTGATGCTTAAATAGTATAGAAATGGGTCACGATTACGAAAAATCTAAGAAGATAGCGCTCTCTACTATCATATTGCTAGGGGTTATTACGATAGCGGAAGTCATATTTGCCTTATTAGGCAAAGGCTATATTATAAAGGGATTACATTTTCCGGTTGCAATCATGGGAGGTGTCATGATCATTATGAGCCTTACGAAGGCGTATTACATTGTGTATGAATTTATGCACCTCAAGTATGAAGTACCAGGATTGCTAAAGTCGGTTATTCTTCCCACGGCGCTCTTGATATGGGCAGTTATAGCGTTCTTGTACGAAGGGAATGATTGGGGAAATCGCCGTAGTCTCATCAAAAATAAAAATGAAGCCGAGAGGCAAGAGGTTATTCCTGGTCAGACAGGCATGATTTATATTATTGGAGAAGAGAATAAGCTTTAATATTTCGACAACACTACTGCGACAAGAGCTGTTTATACGGCATATATTATGAGTAAGTATATGAAGGTATTTCAAGCTCTTGCAATTGTGGTTATCTTAATCGTAGCTCCTTTAGGTTCATATCTTTTTTTAAAAGGAGGATTTGTATATAGGATGGATTCTGTGCAGCAGTTGCTTCCAAAGGATACAAGCACAGCAGAGAAAGCATTGATTGATTCTCTTCGCACGCGTTCAACTAAGGTTAAGTTAGTTTATACTTCAAAGAACGATAATCCTCAGAAGCAAAGACTGCTGAAGAAGATTGACGATAGAATAGTTGATAGAGAATACTTTGAGATCATATCATTTGGTGATAAACCCATGGAGCATCCTACCGATAAAATAATGTATTATAGTACCATGAAGGATATCATTAAGGATCTCGAAAATGAGTATTATCTAATCGATACCTTGGGCAGATTACGGTATAAATATGATTTTACTACAGGTATCGATGACTCCTTAATCAGGCATCTGTCAGTAGTCATTCCGATGGAAAAAAGACGTACAATTCAGTTAAACCGAGATGTAATTACAAATCAATAAACGATGAATACAACCGTAGCCCAACCCAATCTTATCCTTGCACAAAAATTAAATCGCCTTGCATGGATCATATCTGCGGTAGTAATACTACTTGTTGTTTTAATGAGATCTTTTAAGATAGAAAGCTCGATAGACTTTAGTTTTCTACCTCCTTTTCATGCCTCTTTAAATGCATTGACAGCAATATTATTAGTGGCGGCCTTGCTTGCTATTAAGAAGAAAAATGCAAGGCGTCATCGTCAATTGATGCAGACAGCTATGATTAGCTCGATACTTTTTTTGGCTTCATATGTTTTATATCATTTGACAACAGTCGAGACCAAGTACTGTGTGGAAGGGGCTATCAGAATCGTGTATTTCTTTTTTCTGATTACACATGTGATTTTGGCTGCTGTGATTCTACCTTTTATTCTGTTTACATATATACGCGCCTACACGAACCAATTCGATAAGCACGTCAAGATGGCTAGATGGGTATTCCCTTTATGGCTCTATGTGGCCGTTACAGGTCCTGTGCTTTATTGGATGCTGAAAGATTGTTATGGAGTATCTTAAGAATGGGTTGAACTTGGTTGAGGATTCACTTATATTTGAAGTTATGAAACGCGTATTTCCTTTATTGCTTATCGTATTAATGTGTTCATTAGCTGTTCCCTTGATAGCTCAGTGTCCGATGTGTAAAATGGCCGCTGAGTCAAATCTTCAGAATGGTGGATCAGCCGGTACAGGATTGAATAGAGGCATTTTGTATATTCTGATGATACCGTATATCTTAATTGGCTCACTTGCCGTGATTTGGTATAAAAACAGAGTCAAAAATTCGGATTCAAATGCGGATGATCTTGATGCGCAATTAAAACGCGAGATCAGCACCATTCACTAGCGTTCACATTTGATTGACTATTCACCGGGTAACATAAGCGATCCTGAGAAGACAATTAGCAACTAATCAGTGGCGATCAATTTCGCTTAAAAAATGCCCATTTCCTATTATGCTGCTGCTCTTTTATTGTCAATAGCTCCGCTATTCACTCAAAAAAAAGCCTTGTTTAACAAAAAATAGACTTATTTTTTGACCAGAAAGCATCTGACTGATAAGTTACAGCAATTTTAACTATGGTTATCTTTACTTTTTAGCCAACCATGTTGTTAAACCAGCGAATTGACGAAACCCGCTCTACATAAAGTCGGTTGAGCTAATTATTGTGATTAATGTGTTAACGTTAATGACGTTTAGAGTTCAAGCTCTATAGTACGTGGAGTTATTTTGTAATCTCCGTTTTGATTAGATTTTGATGTTTTTTCGACGCTCATCATGTGCTTGCGCACTTCTTCAGCTATTTGTTCTAAAAGCGATTCGCCGTTGTAATGTATTTTATCCAAGTTAACATCGATAAGCTTAAAGTTAGCTGCTTGACAGTTTCGGATTAAATGCAACTGAAATTCAAGATGCGCGATATTCTTAACGTTCAATAAACCTTCGGGTAAAAGCATGACGATTTCCGTATCCTCAATAATCATCCCTTCTAATAAGTCTGCTATTTCAAAACTATTAAGATAAAGACTGTTTAATCCTTGGTTTTCAAATTTCTGCAGAAATGCTGTATTGAATCTCTTATCCATAAGTGAAATAATACACACATTGCGCCACTGATAAACAGTAAAGCTATCTATTATATCAATCATAAATGATGCGAAAGAGAGACCTTGTTTGTAACGCTCTGTTCGGTTGAGCTCATTGTATGGTCTTATTGCCTCAGGTTTTATTTCATTGGAATTTATGATTCTTGTATTTGCAGGAAGATTATTTACTTCATGTATTGTGGCGATAGTAATATTAGCTTCGACATCTACAAGACTAGCTTCGAGAGCCTTGGACCAGTCTTCAGTATTGAGCATTAAAATTTGATCAAATAGGTTAAAATGGTTTTGGAGGAGAGCAATATTGGGTTCTGTCACTACCCATATAGGATATAACACACTCATAAATTCCGGCTCGTCCGCGACTAATTCTAGTATATGAATGGGGCGATCTTGTCCGACAAACAACTCTTGATATAAATCCCAATTATCATTCTTTAGTATCGAAAGGAATAGATCTCGTTGATGACACCAGCGATTGTGAACTTCAAGCAATGCTAATTCTTTGTTAGAGTCCAGGATGTTTTGGTATTCTTTAAATAAGCTTTTTAATTGATGTAATTGAGTAGGGAATTCATTTTCTAAAATAGCATCAGTAGTATTGCGCACGATCGTTTCACGCCAACTTTGCTGTTTATTTTTACATAAATATTCAATAATCTGTTGATTTATATTCAAATGTTGGCAGAGAACTCTGAATCTGCAGTACTCTTTGTTACTGAGAGCTAGCTCTGATAATGAGCACCATTCTATTGCTTCAGCGATTTTGGCTTCGAGATCAAAAATTTGAAAGAACTTTGTGGGCAAAGTGTTTTTGAATAATTGACTGTCATTTAGTTCGACAATGAGCTGAATGGATTTCTGAACTGTATCATTGATTCCTAATGAAACAATATTGTAGGGTGTTAATCTGTGATAGAATTTTTGATACTCTTCTTCGATTCTTGATGATGGATCATGAATTATAAACTTTATTTTGTCAACAATATCGTTAACCTGGCTCCAACCCAATGCGTTGTTTAATAGAATCTGAGGCTTTACATAGGTGAAATTATCATGACGATGGAGGAGTTCACCAATGACAGACACGAATGAACTTTTATCACCTAATTGATAGGCTTTTTGATGATAAATAATATCATTAAGGGTGTTTTTCCACTCTTGACATTCTTTAATTATCTGTCGTTTGAGATCCTTTTTTTTAATCAGTAGAGCCTCCGATAGTTCAGTCGCTTGTGCTTCAAACAATCGCTTGAACTGTTTTACTTGTAGTAGCACGTTATGTGTCTGATCAATGGTCTCAAAGGCAGTAGGTTTTAATTTAAGTGCAGAATCGATAAATCTAAATCCGGGATCATAGCAGTTTTCAAGCTCGTCAATTGAATCAATATCGGCCATTAATGCTGTGAGTGATGGGCCTACGATTTTATGTAGTGATATCGTGTTGTCATAACTTACAAGATCTATTAATGCGGGATTAATGTCGTCAGAAGCAAATTTTCCTGCAAGAACTTCTTTTATTTTTTGTAATGTGATTAAGGTATTGGCTCTATTCAGACTGAGTGACTGTGTGGAGTTGCCAGAGCTGACTAGGGTAGAAAGCGATCTTATATGTGCTATTCTTGAATCAGATAGAACGCCCATGCTGAGAGGTAAACACAGATGACTCAGATTAATGGCACTTAATAGTCCAGCAGGTGAATTAAGCTGATCATCATCAGTCACTACTATCAGGACACGTTGACGATCGAGTAGTGATTGGACAACTTTTTCTCTTACGAAGTCTTTTAAAAGGGCAGCATCGATCATTTGAAGACAAGTCATCTGCAAAGCCTCGATGCTGGCCAGTGACCCCTCAATCTGTGGTGAGAGCGGAGTTACGTACATGTAGTTTTCATTTTTTAGACGGGGTAAAGATATATATAAATATTCTTAATATGTATATTATATATAAGAAAAATAAATAATATATTTTTGATAGACATAAATATGTCTGTCTGAAGCGTCTTGGGTGAAAGAAACATTGGTGCTAGCCTTGCGAATGTTTATCTATGACTTAATGGGTGATTTCGAGATTGGGTCGGGCCGTTTATTAGAAAGTTTTTATATCTATTGTATGGTATATAGTCAAGGTTTTGTTATACCTCTGTGGCATTGATGCTGTAGTCAATCATATATAAATGGCAACTAATTAGTCTCGAACAATGTCTATCAAAAATGCCAATTCTCTATAATTCTGCTGCTTTTTTTGCCAATCTCGTCTTTGGACTAGGCTATTCTCTCAAAAAGAAGGATAGAATCATAATAGAATGACTGATTTTTTGAATAGAAAGCGTATTACTAAAATGTCAGGAACTATGAATCCCTTTATTTTTGTGATCATTCATAATTTTTTAACAATTTTTATCGAAGTATGGTTAATGGCATTGGAGAGTGCTTTCTCTGCTTGTAAATTGTTATAAACTTTACGGAACTCGATGACAGCGTTATCAAACCCAGAATATTGACCTATTTTTGTCTGCTTTATCAAAGAGGGGCGTGAATTAACTCATTAAGTATTCAATCAGAGCAGTATCAAGCTGATTTTAGCAGAATGGTATTTGACCAAAGATGTTAAGAACTTAATGGTTGTGACCTACCTGCTTATATTATATGATCTACACACATACATAGATGACAAAGAGTTCATTGATGTTTTTTATTCTATGGATTACCATATTTAATCTATCAGGTCAAGGAAGTGACACGGTTGACATAAAGAAACAGCTACCCTTTTTCATAGATGATTCTAAGAAAATTCCTGACTTTGAGCTGGTGGAGAAAAAAGAAGGCACATTTGTTACAGGTCTTCCGAGGTTTGAATTCGATCCTATAAGAGGATTTGGCTTAGGGGGTAATGTTAACTTATTTGTAAACAAGAGTAAAGAGGATCCTTTCTTTGATTATACTGCCTACAGGCATAGGATTAACGCGGAGTTATTCATCTTTCAGAATGGTCGCTTTCAGTATGCGATCAATTATGATGCACCCTATATATTTAATTCTCAATGGCGGCTCCGTGTTGATTTGGTTCACTGGGAGGATCCTAATTCTCAATATTGGGGTATAGGTAGGTCGTCCTTGGAACCATTGAGATTCAAGGACAAGAGAACAGGTATAATCAGGAATTTTGGTCAGATAAGTGATTACGAAGATAATTTGGCTGTTGCAGAATTAGGTCAAGATGGTAGTTACTATACTGATTTTCATTATAACCATATTCAACAAAGACAGCAGCTCTACAACATACTTGGGGAGCGTGTTTTAGCAGGTGGTAAGCTCCGGTTAATGTTTGGATATGAAGCGTTGTTCACCTCATTTTCATCATATAATGGTCAGAAGGCTGAATCAGCGGTAAATCTGAATGGAGATGAAGTAGAGGCAATTAGTAATCGCACATTAGTTGATATACAGAGAGAGCAAGGGGTGTGGGATCGATTTAATCTAGACGGATTCACCAATAGCTCTGATTACAAGTTTACCAGCATGCTTGCAGCGGCAATTATATATGATACAAGAGATTTTGAGCCTGATCCCTCCAACGGAGTGTTTATACAGTACTCGCATGAATACTCTGCACCGTTTCTGGGATCCCAATTTAACTTTAATAAATTTATGCTTCAAGTACAATATATTCAAACCATTAAACGCTGGAATGGGCATAAGGGTAGGTTGACTTTTGCCGGGCTGGCAGCATTGGGGCATATTTTTGGCCCAAGGATCAATTTTATTGAAATGTGGGATCTTTCGAGCCAGGCTGAAGCCGGAGGAATTCTCGTTTTAGGTGGAGGGCGTTCTCTTCGAGGATTTAGAGAGGCAAGATACTTGGCACCGACGGTAGCCCTTGTTAATCTTGAATTAAGAGCGAGGGTTTATGACTTTAGACTGTTCAATCAACATTTTGCCCTAGGGATCACACCATTTTATGATTTTGGCAGTGTGTGGGACTCTATCGGTGATATTAATTTAAAGAAGTGGAAAGGAGCGCCCGGCTTAGGTGGCAGAATTGCCTGGAATCAGTCGACCATTCTTAGATTGGATTATGCTCAAAGCATAGAGGGAGGACAGTTCTTCTTTGGGTTTGGGCATATATTCTAGCTAGTAATTAACGCGATATCAATATTATTCTCGCATACCCCAAGTCCGTATGAGCATTTCTTTTTATGGTGCCGGATCAGGAATCAAGTTATGCACTTGCTCTATCGCCTTAAGACATTCTCTTGACAAGACTATATTATCTGAAGCGATATTTTCACGAAGTTGAGACATCGTGGTTGCCCCTATGATATTGCTCGTGACAAAACTACGGTCGTTGACGAATGCCAAGGACATTTGGGCGAGTGATAGGCCGTACTCACGTGCTATATTCGCATATTTTCGTGTGGCTTCTATGGAATTAGCAGAGTTATACCGAGCCATACTGTCGAATTGATTGATACGCGCATCTGCACTCGCTTTACCCTTCTCATATTTACCACTGAGGCGACCGAATGCCATAGGGGAGTAGGCAAGCAAGCCGACCTGCTCTCGAATAGACATTTCAGCCAGTCCGGTTTCGAAACTCCGATTTAAGAGGCTATAAGGATTCTGAATAGAGATTATGCGCGGCAAATTATGCTTTTCTGCATTCCGCAAATAGTTCATCATGCCCCAAGGAGTTTCATTGGAGATACCGATGGTTCTTATTTTGCCCGTTTTTATGTGCTTTTCCAGCGATTCCAGAATATGTAAGAAATTATCTTCCCATGCATCGAGTTTATGATATCCGCGCACGCTGAAGAAATTAGTTCGCCTGGCCGGCCAATGTAGCTGGTATAAATCAATGTAATCTGTGCGCAATCGTCTTAATGATTGATGCAAGGCTTCTGTTATCGTACTTGCAGAATAATCTTCTTCTGCTCTTATGTGTTTAGTATATGCCCCTGGACCACATATCTTAGTTGCCAGAATGATTTTATCTCTATTTCCGGTATTAGATAACCAAGTTCCGATGTATTCTTCAGTAAGTCCGGAAGTTTCTTTTCGTGCAGGTACGGGATATAGTTCTGCCGTATCAAAAAAATTAACCCCTTGATCGAGCGCATAAGACATCTGCTCGTGCGCTTGGGATTCTGTATTTTGCTGACCCCATGTCATTGTGCCGAGGCAGATCACACTAACCTCGATATCGGTATTACCTAGCTTTCTGTATCGCATCTCAATTATTTAGACGTTAAGGTAGAATTATACATTTGGCGTACGCATGAAGCAGCAAGTAAATTACGGGAGTATTCGACTAAAGTCGTACCCATAGATTTTTATGGCACTGACCTCTCCGTCGGTCAGGATAAAGTCCACCCAGTCATCATCTTCCCATGCGCTATATTGATCGATTCCTCCTGAAAACTTCTCACCGGTATAATGTTCTAGCGTCATAGTCCTATCGGGACGGAATCTGATCTGTAAGCGATGGTCCACTATGGAAACATTAACCTTCCCTAGATAATAGTTTTCATACGCGCCGGTATATAGTGCCAAAGGATGTCTATGAGCAACATAAGGCTTTTTGGTCGGTATTCTAGTGGCAGCGTTCTTTTTGCTCTCGGCATATCTATTGTCGTATACTTCTTTTATCTCGGTACTCCAGTCCCTATTTTCTCTTCCTTTGAATGTATCAATGATGCGATAAATAAGTGCGTGTCTTAATTCGGCGTGATCGAGATTCCCGGCGATAAAAATACCGAGGTTCTCGTCATGAACAAGACACACCATCGCTATTGCCCCATTGAGACTACCTGTGTGAAACTGCACTAAGTTTCCTTGATACTCGTGAAAGAACCATCCTAAGCCATAAGCAGCCAGTCGTGCATTGGTCAGCACTCTTGTGGGGTAAAACTGACTTTCCTGTAGTAAGACCTTAGGCGTGTTCAAAATGTTATGTTGTTTTTCGCTTATAAGGTTTTTACTGTCCAATAGATGCTTGAGCCATTTAGACATATCTTCAGCGCAAGACCAGACACTTCCTGCTGCATCGATACTGTCTGCATTAGAGTCGATGATGGGAATCACCTTGTCATCAAGCGGGAAGTGGGGTCTTGCTCTATTGAGCTCTGTATACGCTTCACTTTTAAAGGGATAAGTACGGGTCATACCCAATGGTTGCCAAATCTCTTCTTTCATGAATTGCCCCCATGACTTACCGGATACTGCTTCAATCACCAAGCCGGCAGTAGTGTACATGATATTTTGATAGGTATATCCCGCTCTGAATGGGTATGCTTGCGGGCGATATCTCATACGCCGTACTATTTCTTGATTGGAGTAATCCCAGAGTACCCATAGCAGATCCGTATTGCCGACTCCGGCATTGTGTGTAAAAAGATCGATTACACGGGTCTGCGAAGTAGCACACGAGTCGTAAAGGGCAAACCACGGCAAATGTTTAGTAACCGGATCGTTCCAGTCTAGCAGTCCTCTATCCACACATAATGCCATGGCATGAGCCGTCATTGCTTTAGTGGTTGAAGCAATCACAAAAAGGGTGTTGTGATCCACGAGTTCTTGATCCGCCACATCAACATGACCAAATCCCTTTTCTAATACCGTCTGACCATCTTTTACGATAGCGATAGTCAAGCCGGGTACACGCCATTGGATGCGCGCGTTTTCTATGTATTGCTCTAAATCTTGGAGTGCCAGAGAGCCTGGATTTTGACCCGGGCAGATATGAACAAGCACTACAGAACAGATAAGCGTTAATAGTAAAAATCTTTTGTTCATAGTAAGGTATTGACTTATGACGATTGATCCTGATAAACATAATTGGATATAGAATATCCAATATTTCTCTTGTGAATGCAATGTAAAGATAAGCTTACTAAAATCGAACTAATCAGCTATGATCATTTCACTCAAAAAATGTCAATAGCCCATTTTTCAGCGGCTCGTTTTTAGAGAATCTTGTCTCTTCATCAGATGACTAACGAGAGGAGATCAATCGAGAAGCGACTTTCCTCAATAAACAATTCGCTGATTTATTGACTAGATAGCATATGGTTGATTAATACCAATAAATAAATTGGCCGTTAGACGAAAATATTAGCTCTTTAAACGTAGTAAAAAATAAAAAATAGCGTTGTTTTGATGCTTCTTTTATAACAAGGACGGTTGAGACGTTTTATGACTATTAAATGGCAATAAAAAATACCTATTTTGATCTGATTGATCAAACCTACTATTTCCCTCAAGAGGGATTTGATCTAAGGAATGACTACCTCACCTTTCACGGAATATCGCTCAAATATCTAATTGAGAAATATGGCACGCCGTTTAAATTGATCTATTTGCCACGCATTCAAGACCAAATAAAAAAGGCAAGAAATCTATTTAATAGAAGTATCAAGAAGCATAAATACAGCGGCAAATACTACTATTGCTACTGCACCAAGTGCTGTCACTTTGCTCATGTGATCAAAACCGCATTGCGCGAGGGAGTTCATTTGGAGACTTCATCTGCTTTTGATATTGATCTGATAAAGAACTTGCATAAAGAAGGCGAGCTTGATAAATCCATCATAATCGTCCACAATGGTTACAAGACTGTTGATTATCTGGAGCGCATCATTGCATTGCAGAGAGAGGGATTTACGAATTCAATCATTGTTTTAGACTCTAAAACTGAGCTTGATCGGATGATGACTTTCACCAAAGGGCTGAAGCACAAGATAAAAGTGGGAATGCGCATGGCTATTGATGAGGAGCCGCAGTCTGCATATTATACTTCACGGCTTGGCATCAGGAGTTCAGAGATAATCGATTTTTATAATAAAAACATCAAGGCGAACGATAAGATTGAGCTTAAAATGCTGCATTTTTTTGTTGATTCCGGCATTAAAGACAGCCTTTACTACTGGGGGGAGTTTCAGAAGGCACTGAAGCTTTTCGCACAGCTCAAGAATATTTGTCCGACGCTGGATTCGATTAATCTAGGGGGAGGATTTCCGATACGGAACAATCTCGGATTTGATTATGATTATGAGTACATGATCAACGAGATAGTCGGCAATATCAAAGAAGCTTGTACTGACGAAGGTATTGACGAGCCTGATATCTTTACGGAGTTTGGCAAGTACACAGTCGGAGAAGCAGGAGCGATTATCTTCTCAGTTCTAGAGCAGAAGCAACAGAATGACGCCGAGCTATGGTATATCGTTGACAATAGTTTAATGAATACGATACCGGATGCATGGTCAATATTCGAGAAGTTCATCTTGTTGCCGGTTAACAAATGGAATAATGAATATTCGCGTGTGAGTATCGGTGGTATATCGTGTGATCACAGCGATTATTACAACTCTGAAGATCTCAATCAGCAAGTTCATTTACCTAAATTTAAGAACACAGACAAAGAGCCTTTGTACATCGGTTTCTTTCATACCGGAGCGTATCAGGACAGCATTAGTGGTTATGGGGGGATAAAACATTGTTTAATTCCTGCTCCGAAGCACATAATAGTTGACAGAGATGAAAAAGGTAATTACATTGACTATGTTTATCGCCGAGAGCAAAGTGTAGATGATATGCTTAATATACTGGGATATAAGTAGCAATAATGGTATTTCTAAGAAATTATTCGGTTGATTGATTGCACTATATATATAAAATTATTTTAATATTTGCGCAAGCATTGTTTCATGAGTAATAATAAAGGCCCGATAGGTCAGTTTATAGTTGAGCATTACAAGCATTTTAACGCTGCGGCCTTAGTTGACGCAGTTAAAGCTTATGAAGATCAATTGGCTACTGGTCATAAGATGCTGATAAGTCTGGCAGGTGCTATGTCTACTGCCGAACTAGGTAAATCGCTAGCTGAGATGATTCGGCAGGATAAGGTTCACATTATCTCTTGTACAGGTGCGAATCTCGAAGAGGATGTCTTTAATCTTGTTGCACACAATCATTACAGACGTATACCTAACTATCGGGATCTCTCTCCTCAAGACGAGCAAGAATTACTCGATCAGCATTTTAACAGAGTGACGGATACTTGTATTCCAGAGATGGAAGCCATGCGAAATATAGAAGATCATCTTATCCGTGAGTGGCAGTCTGCAGTTGACAAGGGAGATCGATATCTACCCCATGAGTTTTTCTACAAAATATTACGTGATGGTAGTCTGAAGGATAAATATCAGATCGATCCGAAGAACTCTTGGCTGTTGGCTGCTGCCGAGAAGAATCTCCCGATCATTGTTCCCGGATGGGAAGATAGCACATGCGGTAATTTTTTTGCTTCACATTGTATTGATAAGGGATGGGATCCGAGGACAGTAAGGTCAGGTATTGAGTATATGATTTATCTTGCCAAGTGGTATGAAGAAAATGCCGGTGATATAGGAGTGGGCTTTTTTCAGATCGGTGGTGGCATAGCAGGAGATTTTCCGATATGTGTTGTTCCGATGTTGCATCAAGATCTCGAAAAAGATCATGTGCCGGTATGGAGTTATTTTTGTCAGATTAGTGATAGTACTACGAGTTATGGATCCTACTCCGGTGCTGTTCCCAATGAGAAGATTACATGGGGCAAATTAGAGATAAATACCCCGAAGTTTATTGTTGAATCAGATGCAACAATTGTTGCGCCTTTGATATTTGCATATTTATTAGGATGGTAAATATAATAAAAATTAAGATCATATTGTTTCACTTAAAAATCTAATGCTTAACAATTAGAGAATTCCATGTTGTTTTTTTTGAAAAATGAAAAAGATCAAGAAATTAAAAAAGGATATGGACGGCAGGGAGTTGCCCGTACAGACCAAGACTGTCAAAAAAACTAAAAAAAAGATCACTCGTTTTATTGAGGAAGAAGATATCGAAAAGTGGAGTATAAAACGATTGATCAACGACATTTACGACGATGAATAACATCATGATAAAAGTATCCCTATGAACAAACCAAGAGTTATCAAAGATTTTGAAAAACTTGAAACCAATATTCAAGAGCAGATAAAGTTGCAATATCCGTACGGATTTGACAAGTATCTTATCTCTTTCAAGAATATGGAAGGAAAGTTTGTCAGTGCCCTTCCATTTGAGACGGAGGACAAGTATTACCTAGTAAGAATGACCAAAGCAGAGGCTAGAGAGATCATTGAGCAAGATGATGATTATGGCGATGACGGTGTACTTAAAGATGAAATTCGTGAAGAATATTCTGATAAATATGTCGAAGATATCGAACTAGATGGCGAGATGGATGATCTGGACGATGATGATGATCTCGCTGATCTTGATGGTGAGGACGATATGGAGGACGATGGTGATGATGAGGATTAGTGGATAGCAGTTGGGGTTAAATAAAAATGCTGACTTTTTAACGAATTAGTTGCGATCAATTTCGCTCAAAAAATGCTCATTTCCTATTATCCTGATGCTCTTTTTTCGTCAATAGCTCTTCTATTCACTTAAAAAGGGGCATTGTCTAAAAAAAATGACTGATTTTTTGATCTGAAAACATCTGACTGATTAGTTACCTGACTTTTAGTCAGACAGCATCCTTAGACAAGCTCAATTCCTAAACCATCAATTCCCCTCAGCTAGAATCTCCTGTTCAGTCATTAAGTCATCACTTACGCTAAGTTTGTCACGTAAGTCTTTAACTTCTGATGTCTTGATCAGTTGTGGTGTAGTACTGAATGCATTGGTAACATAATTGGCAATGAAAGCGATGTCTTGATCGCTAATATCCGGATTTCTTATAAGTCCGGGCATTGCTGTATGGAATGTTTGCGTCTGTCCATTGATCGTGACTGATCCTGTCATGCCTCGCAGTATTGTTTTAACAATATTCTTTATGGGACTATTGACCACAGCTGCACCTATAAGTGAAGGGGCAAGGTTAGCAAGTCCTTCGCCGCCCATATCATGACATCCTGAGCAATGCATATTAAATAATATGCGTCCTTCTGTCAGTCCTCTGGCGTCTTCCGGTCCATTTCTCTTTCGATAAATAGCAAGTACACGGTCATTCTTGATATTAGTACGGAGTCGACCCCAGATTGACTGATAGATAGTGTCTGAAGGAGGTATGATTTTGTTAAAGTGCGCGAGATGATCCGTATTTATGGCTACAGCAAGGGCATTAGCATATCTTACATCAAATGGGTAGCGATTAACTAAGCTGGTCATAATATCATTTGCCCAAAAATTATCTAGCTCTAGCATGGTAGATATGGACAAAGCGATATGTATATCAGTGATTTCATTATTTAACTCGCTAGCTCGATTAACTATTCTTTTATACTCTTCAGGATTATTTATAGCACGAATGTTTCCGAGTAGCACACAGTGAGCATTGACCCACAGGTCAGAGAATTTTTCTTGGACTTTTATTAAGTCTTTAATGTCTAGCTCGTTGAGCGCATCTGCGATGTATAAAAGATGCAGGAGTTGGGTGAGTTCGTTTGCATCTTCTATTGCCTTCCGTAGTTGCGATTTTACTAGAGCAGACTTGCTGTTGATAAGCATTTGATGAGCGGTCATTCTGATGCGACGGTTTTCATTTTTTAACATGTCGATCATTTGTGTAATAGACCATTCTCTTACATCTATCTGTTGATAAGAAGAAGCATTGTTTGGGGCGATTCTCAGAATTCTGCCCATACCCGTGATCTTATCTAGACCTTTTTGTTCTATCAGATTTTTTAGATAGCTGGTCATATATGTCTTGTGCTGGATGATACCTCGATGCATATCGACCACGTATAGTGCGTTATCAGGTCCTTCATATAAGTTTACCGGGCGGAATCCTTCATCAGTACTGCGGAGGAATTCAGTGTTGGTGTATGCGTTTTCACCTTTTTGGGTGAGAACTTGCTGGTTTATGATGACTCTTTTTATGGCATTCGCTTCGGGTACGCCTACGAAGACCGAACCCTTGATAGATTCTCCGAGATAAATGCTGTTATACAGAAGAACTCCCGCTACGGCAGTTAATTCTCTCACTTTACCGTCGGCATCGAGTGCCCCATCTGTGTAACCTCTGTTAATGGCGGTGACATGTGCCGGGTAAACTGATCTATCCTTTACCGGGTCTCTATGTATGATTTCCCGAGGCATGAAATAGGGGTTCTTGCTTACAAGATCCGGTATAACTTGATCAGCATATAATGCATTGCTATTATCATTGTAATACAGTCTCCCGATGTCATCTATTGTCAGACCCCACTGGCCACGACGTATGCTGGGCTCTATATGCCATTGTCCGTCTTGATCACGCTTGTAGCGTTTGCTGCATTTAGCGCTATATATCCAGTTGTCAATGTTTAAAGTAAGGCTGTTAGAGGCATGTTCTACATTTCCACCTTCGACATAATTGCTGTCAACGATGATGGTATTGACAATTTTATCCTGTGCAATTTCACTAAAGTATAAGAAGGGGGGGACAGCATAAAGGAGACCATCATAGACAAGAGCCATGGCTCTTGCTTGGGGCATACTATCAAGGACGATGGTCTTACGGTCGATTATGCCATCTTTATCCGTATCTTCCAATATCGAAATGCGTGAATTGGGGAGGTTTTCATCTCCTTGAATATTGGGCATGTAATCTGCCAGTTCTAATACCCACATACGTCCTCTTAGATCCCAGTCGAGTGCTACAGGAGCATCAAGTAATGGCTCGGCAACAACTACATCAAGTTTTAAATGATCCTCTGCAAATGTGTAATCACTAAGGTCAGGTAGGGGATAATCTAGTTTTTCTTTTTGTATACAACCCGAGAGGTTCAAAAAGGCTATTGTCGAAAAAAATAAAGGGAGGTAGTCTTTAAAATTAACCATCATAATATGTGAAAGAATTATGTCATGTAATATATGTTCATTAAGTCAGCGTTTAGAGACAATTCAACTTTCTGCATCATCATCAAGCTCGTCATCGAGTCCCAGTTCCAGCGCTTTAATCGATTGAATAGAATTACCTGCTATTCCTTTTATACTACCGTGCATATTGATCGTGTTAATCAGTACCTTGTCGAGTTGTTTTTGTCTTTTTGACCAGATGTTTTGCATAGCTCTTTTTTCTTTATCGAGATCTTTTTGCATTTCTTTAAATCCTTCTACGATACCTTCTATTTGCATTCTGAATTCATTGCTTGTTAAGTAGCTGTAAAGCATTACCATCTTATCTCCTTTGTTTTCTTGAGAAGCTATTGCTTGACTGAGTTGAATGATGGATTCGCGTAACACGGCACACAGCCCTTTAAATTCAGAAAAGGTACATATCCAGATTCCCTCTACCATTCCCATTCTCTCCAAGTCCTTGGGCATTGCTTCTGTGACGAGCACGCCAATGTTAGCATTATGTAAGCGCATATCAGCCCTAAATTTCTCTATCCAGGCAGGCTGAAATTCCTTAGTACGTTTACTCTCGTAATAAATTAATCCACAATTGGCGCGTTGCCTGGTGTTAACGATCTGTAGGCAGTCGCCGCCTCGGACGCCTTTTTTAATTTCTTCTATCCTATCCAATGGAAATTGGGTGGACAACCATTCTTCGATGGCTAGCTCTTGCGCTTCTCCTTGAAGCTGGGTGCTTCCTTGTTCTGCTTTGCGTTGTGCTTCGGACAGCTGTACCTTGAGTTGATCAATGATGATTCTGTTTTTATGTAATTCTAGTTCGGTTTCTTCCTTCGTTTTTCTGCTTAAGGCTTCTATTTCGATTCGGAGCTTTTCGTTGTATTGTTTTTCACTTCGAGCGGTAATTTCGGCGTGTTGTTGATCTTTTTCTCGTTTGAGGCGTTCGTTTTCGGCGGTCAGCCGGTGAAATTCGGCAAGTTTTTTATTTTGTTCGTTTAATTCTTCATTGAGAAGTTTAATCCGTTGTTCGTTTTCTTGTTCTAGACTTGATTTTATTTGTTTACGAATTATTTCGCTTTGTTCCTTCACGCGCGCGTTTACTGACTCATTTAGTCGAAGTGTAAAAGCTTCTTGTTGTTTAGCAATTTCCGCCTGCTGTAGTTTAATGCTAGCCTTTTCCGCTTCTATAGATGCTTTTTCGGCATCGCTTCTTTGTTTATAGTCTGATTTAATCTTCGCTTCGATCTGGTTGTGTAGAATGTCATCTACATCTATAAGTTGGCCACAATTAGGACAGCTAACATTAATATCGGGCTTTGACATGTAAGAATATTTGATGAAGTTAAAGGTAATAATAAGATGTGTAGCTCGCGAAATGAAAAGTATTCAATTCCACTTTTTCGAGCTGTATTCTTGCCTATTAGAAAATCCAAAGGTAATCTGCTACATGAGTCTTATCATAAAGGGTGATAGAAACCGATGCGTTAAAGTATCGCAATACTACTTCGATGTTGATAAGTTAGAGACAAACCGGATGGTATCTCCCGGCTTTTTTTGGCCTATCTGAGAGATTGCTTTTTCCTCTAATTGAAGAATGCGAGGATAACCCCCTGTGGTCTGACAGTCTCGCATGAGAATGACTAATTGCCCATTAGGTAATAACTGTACCGTTCCCGGCAGGACGGGAGAGGAGAGGATTGAGCGCTGATAACCTTCTTCTATCGGGTAGCCGTGTAGGCGATAACCCATTGTACTTGCATCTTGGGAGATGGTGAATGATTGATGAAGTTGATTTTTCTGATGATGAGAAAGAATTTCATACTCCGGGCCTTGATGACATTTGACTTCTTCATTTGAAAGTGGGAATTCACATTCCAAGCTATTTTCTTCAATAGGAATAGGGTGAAGTTTGAATACCAAGAGATCATTTTTGAGGAGACGAGATTGATGATAAGGCATTAATTGGCAGGCACTGCCAAATACATGATCAACTATTAATTGGCCGCAGGCCAAATAAATTCTTGCTCCAGCAGATAGTTCATCAATTTTAAGTATTTGGCTTTTACCAATTCTTGTCACGCAAGGGATCGATTTTTTTGTGCCATTAACAGATATAGATCCGTAAGCGCCGGTAAGAGAAATCATAGTCTCCGTAGAGAAATAGAACTCGGCACCTATACCGGTTATTTCCAGCAATGGGGCATCGGGTGGTAATAGGAGGGTGGATAATGCCTGACAGGCACTGATCGAGTCCATTGCGCCACTATTAGGAATGGCTAAATGCTTAAAAGCCATTCTGCCTTTATCGACCACGCTGACATCATTACCTGTGCGTATAATGCGAATAAAGGCCATGATCTAAGTAATTACTTTGAAAATCACCTCGTCGCCCGGCAAAAGCTGAGCCCCATTTGTGAGGTCAAATAGAGCATATTTAGTTTCTCCGATTAAATGCCATCCTCCGGGTGTCGAATGCGGGTAAATACAGCAGAGATCATCTGCTAGACCTATTGATCCGGCAGTGACACTAAGTCGTGGTGTTTCTTTGCGTCCGATGTAGAGTCGGGTGTCTGTATAGGCTAAATAGACAAATCCGGGCATAAAACCGAGAGAAAGAACCTTATATATCCTTGACTGATGAATGTTTATCAATTCCTCATAGCACAGCTTATTGGATTTGAGAATTCGGTTGACATCTTCATGAGACTCGTCATAATATTGCACAGGTACATGATGTACACGAGGTGGACTAATGATGATTGTATCTGAGCGAATAAGATTATGAAGCTTGTTAATAACAAGATTTTTATATCTTGATCTGCTCAGTTCTATGCATAGACTTGAGGATGCCGGGATGACATCAGTCACAGATCGCTGTAGAGCCTTTTTTATATTGACAGCTAATTGATATATTATACAACTGAGTTCGATGCGGTCACGCGTCTTGTTTTGATCCCATTCCACCAAAATAGCATGTGTGCCATAAGATCGAATCACAGGATCAGACAATGTCTTCATATCAGTCATGATCCATGTCATGAAGGGCTTGTAAAATCTCCAAAGATCGTCTGCCATCACTATGCACGCAGAAGGTGTCAGCAACTATGGTGACCACAGTACCATCCACCGCTTTTACATGATGTTGTTGTATTATTTCACTTACTTGGTTAACTGCCTCTTCTGCTGATTCTATACAAGCATTAGTGTGGTGTCTTGATACTAGCCTCCCGTCGCCATTGTATCTTCGGTCAGCAAATGCTTCATGGCGTACTTGGATATTATTTTCTATTGCCTTATTCGACAATAGAGAATGGAAAGGGGCAAATATTTCCAATCCTTCGTCTATACTGAGTACAGCTTCAATAATTGCTTCGCACACCTCGAGATCTTGATAGGCATCATTATACAATGCGCCATGGGGTTTGACATGGCGGATCTTACCACCCGATGATTCTGTCATGGATTTTAATGCTGCAATCTGATAGCGTAGCATGGAGCGCAGTTCGTTTTTGGCAATTTTCATAGTTCTCCTCCCGAATCCTTGCAAGTCAGGATAGCTCGGATGTGCACCGATTTGTTTATCATTTTTTAGTGCTAGATGGATAGTCTTATCTATCACCACAGGGTCCCCCGCATGGAAACCACAGGCGATATTGCATGCATCGATATAATTGATTAAATCTTCGTCACGACCACAACTAAAATTACCGAAGCCTTCTCCCATATCGCAATTGATAAAAAGCTTCGGCCTCATAGTGATCAGACAAATGGAGGTTTGACAATGATGGCAGGTAGTGTATTGTTGCGTATCTGAATGGCAATTTCTTGATTCAGTTTGCTCGATTCTGTGGCAACATAACCCAGTCCGATACCTATATTGAGCATGGGTGATATAGTTCCTGATGTGACATGACCGATGTTATTGCCGTGCATATCTACTATAGGATATCCTGCACGTGGGATGCCTTTGTTCACCATTTTAAAAGCCACTAATTTACGTTTTACGCCTTCTTCTTTTTGTTTAAGTAGATTGTCGGCATTAACAAAATCATGGTTAAACTTAGTAACCCAACCCAGACCTGCTTCCAATGGAGACGTCGTATCATCAATATCATTGCCATAAAGGCAATATCCTTTTTCTAATCTCAATGTATCGCGTGCACCTAGTCCGGCAGCTAAAACTTTCGGGCCATCAGGAATATTGAATATAGCCTCCCACAATTTCACGGCATCCTTATTGGGTAAGTAAAGCTCAAAACCACCTGATCCCGTATAGCCTGTACCTGAAATGACTACATCGTCGATACCTGCCAGATTTCCGATTGCAAAGTGATAGTACTTTATAGAGGAAAGATCTACAGATGTGAGGGGCTGCAATAGTTCTGCTGCTTTGGGTCCTTGAACAGCGAAGAGCGCTACTTCATCAGAAATATCACGAAGGCGGGCCTCGTAAATGTTGTGACTATTTATCCAGTCCCAATCCTTGGCAATATTACTAGCATTAACGACGATGAAATAGTTGTTTTCTGCTTTTCTATAAATGATGAAGTCATCCACTATACCGCCGGTGTCATTGGGTATGCATGAATACATGGCTTGACCATCGATGAGACGCGAGACATCATTGCTGCTTATACGTTGAAGCAAAGGTAGCGCACCCTCGCCTTCGATAATGAACTCGCCCATATGACTCACATCAAATACGCCCACGCTTTGACGCACGGCCATATGTTCTTCAATAAGAGAAGAATAGCGCACCGGCATTTCAAAACCGGCGAAATCTATCATTTTAGCTCCCATTGTGACATGGGTGTCATAAAGTATGGTTTTCTTACTAGTCATTACTATACTTTCTCGACTATTTCTTGCGCATAAGCTTCTATAGGAAGGCATGCACAGATTAAATTTCTGTCACCGTATGCATTGTCAATGCGTCTGACAGAAGGCCAGAATTTATTTTCTCGAAGATAGCCCAGAGGGAAAGCTGCCTTTTCACGAGTATAAGGCATGTCCCATTGATCCGCTACTACCATCGCGTAAGTATGCGGTGAATTAAGCAAAACATTATTTTCTGGAGTCGCAATACCCTGTTCTATTTCTTTAATCTCATGACGGATGGCAATCAAGGCATCACAGAATCTATCAATTTCGCTCTTTGTTTCACTCTCGGTAGGTTCGATCATCATAGTGCCGGCCACCGGAAAGCTGACAGTCGGGGCATGAAAACCGTAATCCATTAATCTTTTAGCGATATCCGTCACTTCTATGCCGACCTTTTTAAACTCTCGGCAGTCAATTATCATCTCATGTGCACAATGACCATTGGCGCCGAGGTAGAGGACGTGATAGTGTGATTGGAGTCTTGCCTTTATATAATTAGCATTGAGTATGGCAAGTTTAGTTGCAGTAGTCAATCCATTTGCACCCATCATGGCGATGTATGCGTGCGATATAACTAATATGCTGGCACTACCAAATGGTGCTGCTGACATGGCACTAATTGCCGATGAACCACCTGTCTTGACTATTGTGTGACTAGGTAGGAACGGTGACAGATGCTTAGCTACACCGATAGGGCCTACGCCTGGCCCCCCTCCGCCATGCGGGATACAAAAGGTCTTGTGTAAATTGAGGTGGCACACGTCGGCTCCTATATTTGCCGGACTTGTCAGACCGACTTGTGCATTCATGTTCGCACCATCCATATAGACCTGTCCTCCATGCTTGTGAATGGTTTCGCAGATTTCAATTATTCCCTCTTCAAATACACCATGTGTCGAAGGATAAGTTACCATCAATGCGGCAAGACTCCCTGAGTATTGTGCCGCTTTGGCTTTAAGATCAGATATATCTATGTTTCCATTGTCATCACAGGCCACTATTACGACTTTCATGCCTGCCATTACAGCACTGGCCGGGTTAGTTCCGTGGGCGCTTGATGGTATAAGCGCAATATCTCTGTGGCCTTGACCCATATCTTCAAGATAAGCTTTGATAACCATCAGTCCGGCATATTCGCCTTGTGCTCCGCTATTGGGCTGTAGCGAAACGGCATCGAAACCTGTGATTTCGCATAGCCATGTGGAAAGTTCATCGATCATCTTAAGGTAACCTATTGTCTGATTTGCCGGGGCAAACGGATGAATGTCGGATAACTCCGGCCATGTTACAGGTATCATCTCTGTCGTAGCATTGAGCTTCATCGTACATGAGCCTAATGATATCATGGAGTGGGTAAGAGATAAATCTTTATTTTCAAGCCTTTTTAAATAGCGCAGCATCTCGTGCTCTGAATGATAACTGTTAAAAACAGGGTGCGTCAGATATGAAGATGACCTTATGAGATTTTCAGGTAGTTGATATTCTAACTGGGTAGACTCCTGTCTCCAGGTCAAGTCTATGACACCTTTTCCTTTGAACAAAGCAAACACTCGGAGGATGTCTTCGAGGTCATCATCAGTGGTGCATTCATGTAGCGAAATGCCTACATGAATATCATCAAAATACCTAAAGTTCAAGTTCTTTGACTCGGCCATCAACCTAAGCCTCTTGATGTCGGCAACTTCTATTTTTAGCGTATCGAAGAAATAATCATTTACTTGTGTGTAGCCGAGTCTCTGGAGTTGGGTATTGAGGATGCAAGTCAGTCCATGTATTCTGTGGGCTATCCTTTTTAATCCTTGAGGGCCATGATAGACCGCATATGCGCCGGCGATAACGGCCAAGAGAACTTGTGCAGTGCAAATATTGGAAGTTGCTTTTTCACGACGGATGTGCTGCTCGCGTGTCTGAAGTGCCATACGGTAGGCATCTTTACCATCAGCATCTTTGCTCACTCCTATAATTCTACCCGGAATAGACCGCTTATAGTCTGATTTCGTCGCGAAGTACGCTGCATGTGGCCCACCGAATCCCATCGGCACACCGAATCGCTGAGAAGTTCCTACAACTGCATCAGCGCCCATCTCACCCGGAGGGGTGAGTAGAACAAGAGCCATTAAATCCGCAGCGACGGCGACCTGAACATTATTCTCCTTCGCAGAGGCAATCAGTTGTGAATAATCCACAATGGCGCCATCATTATTGGGGTATTGTAAAAGAATTCCATAAAGTGAGGGGTCTGTCAAATCAAGCTGAGACAGAGATCCTTCTGAGTAATTCAATCCAAAGCCTTTAGCACGTGTTTTGACAACATCCTTGGTCTGAGGAAAGCAGTTTTTATCAACAAAAAAGCCAATAGCATCTTTTTTCTCTCTAGGTCGTTTATCTAAAAACATTGACATAGCTTCGGCAGCAGCCGTACCTTCATCGAGGAGAGAGGCATTGGCAATCTCCATTCCAGTAAGATCGATGATGAGTGTCTGGAAATTGATTAAAGCTTCCAACCTACCCTGTGCTATTTCTGCCTGATAAGGAGTGTAAGCTGTGTACCAACCGGGATTTTCTAAAATATTCCGCAAGATCACAGGAGGGGTGATGGTCGGGTAGTATCCTGCACCTATAAAGGACTTGAATATTTTGTTGACTCCAAGAGTACTTTTGAGCAATTGGAGGTATTGTTGTTCTCCACATGGAGCTTCTAATATTAGCTCTCTAGTCATTCTGATATTCCGAGGTACTGTCTTACTGATTAATTCCTCTAAATCTTTAACACCAATGGAGCTGATCATCTCTTCTATATCCTGGGCTGAAGGCCCAATATGTCTTGTCGAGAAGGCTTGTTCGCGCTGTGGAAGCTTAAAATTCATTGTAAGGATTCTGATTTGTGTATCTAAATACTAATTCATCCAAAAAGTTGTACTACTAATGGCCTAATAATAGCGAGTATTAAGTGATTATCTCCGAAGAGATAAGCTTCTCTTGCTGCTCTCTAAAACCAGAGCAAATATCATCATATGTCCACGAAAAATCATACTTGCGGCAATGAGATTTTACTATTTTAGTTAAAATAGGGAAGACAGGCTATATTTCTAAAAAAAATATATAAAAATATTTCATACTATGGAATTAGCTTCTTATGTTTATCTGCGAATGAGCGATGTTGCCATATTTTATATGGTAGCAGCTTTTTAAAACACAATCTATTAACTAACTTTTAAATCAAATTTATGGATGTTTCATTAATTATTCAGCTTCTTAGCGGGGCATTAGGTGGTAATCTTGCTGGCAAATTGATACCTAGTGCGAATGCGGGGACTTTGATCAACTCGATTGCGGGTATCGCTGGAGGCGGACTCGGTGGTAAGTTACTAGGCATGGCTGGTTTAGCAGCTGCTGGAGGTGGTATGGATATAGCCTCTATATTAACAAGCGTAGCTGGTGGCGGTATCGGCGGTGGTATAATCACTACTGTGATAGGTATGATAAAAAAGGCAATGTCCAAGTAGAAAATATCTCATTATTCATAGAAGGCTGAACTCTATAATGGGATTCAGCCTTTTTTTATCTGACGTCGAATCAAGTCATTTTTTCGCCGGATGTGCGGTACAATTGTTCGATGTATCGAAGATTCGCTTGAAAGGTGTTTTCGCCTATTTTCGGTCTTATTTTACGGAGGAATTCATTGAGTTTCGTAAACTCTTGTAGTGTTAGAACATTATCCTCCATAAAGGTATTGACTAACATATTGAAGTGGTCAACACCGTTCTTTGATGCCAAAATTTCTTGTTTTTTATCTGCTTGAAATTGGTACAAAAAATTTGCTTCCTCAAAGTTGAGTTTACGCGATAGGGTTAAATTGTCAATATCTTTTTTTATTTCCTCTATTTTGACCAGTACTTCGTCATGATCTATCTTGAGATTGTCATAATCGTGCATGACCATGGCAAATTTTTTAAGTTGTTCTTTAAGTCTTCTTCCTCGGCGTCTGTAAATTATTAAACTTGACAAGGCTGTAATCGTTATAAAACTAAGACCGACCACAAACTCTGTCAAGAATCCTTTATCTTCGAGCATATCAAAAAAACGATGCAAGGGACTGCTTTCGGCTTGTTTTCCGTTATTCTCAATGGCATAATTGACGTCATCAAAAAAATCTATTTTGATGTTCTTCTCAGGCAGCAGACCATTAATATGACTAGTGTACGTCTGAATCATTTGGCTTATAGGGTCGGTAGTCCTGTAAAGATTCCGAATATTGCTCCATTGGCCTAATTGAAAACTCGATCCTATTTGATCATCTATAATTTTATTTATTTTCAGAAAGCTATAAACAAAAGATTTCAACTTGACTCTATCATTGAGGTAGGAAGCATAAGCCACTGAAAGGCTGTCTTCACGCAAGATAAATTTTTCTTTTTCACTTTCGAGATAACTGATCAGTTCTTCAGGGCTAGGAATAAGCGGATAAATAGTACCTATTCTTCTGAAATGTTGGTTGCTCAGAGATTTGCCGGTTCCTGTGATAGTTGACAGGATAAAGACGTTTTCAGGAAAGGAGACTTCGGTGTTGCCGAGTTTAGTTTTGTCGCCTCGTTTTTCGAGTATGTCCCATAAGTAGGGACCCCAGAAGCTCTCCGGATTTATCTTATCTAGTTCGTCAATAAAAATAACAAAATTCTCAGAAGGTATAAGACGAGCTTTTTCTAGAAAAATTAAAATTTTACCGGGAATAAAGTCACCCTTTTCAAAGTAACCGATATACTCCTGATGTAGTAATAATTCAAAATTGGGTGCGCATTTTACCGTTATAATATTGTGGTTATCCGATGCGATAAAAGTTGTCAAACGCTCCAGGAAAGTACTTGCACCTATGCCACTAACGCTTGTGAATAGAACAGATTTGTTTTGCAAAACAGAGATCACTACGTTTTCCCATTCTTGGTAGGATTTAGTTAATGGAAAGGGATTGGAAAGTATCTCGCTGCCTGTTGATTTGTTCTCTTTTATCTGATGAATATTGTTGTAGAGCTCATCGATTTTATCCGGGACATCAACAACAAATTCAACTTTTTTGTCTAATAGGATATTTGTTTCATGCCATAATGGATCTACCTCATTTCTTAAACCTAATGATAATAGAAATATCAGTATACCTATACCAATAAAACTGCAAAGTGCTATTTTTAATTTATTGCTCATAATTTTCGCGAGTTGATAGCACGAATCTGTTTTTAAATTCAACGTCCTCTGTTCCCATCCAGTGATCCCAGAATGAAAAATACAGGCCGTAGTTAGTGGTGAACTTTCGATGATGCAAGTCATGATGAGTAGCACCAATAAACCATTTCATAATCGGATGATGCCCCCATGAAGCAGGAAAAATCTCTACACCAGCATGATTTATAATAGCAGATATCGTCATTACCAGCAGTAGAAACAGAACAAGCGTCCAATGCAGCGGGATAATGAAGATTATGACAGGAATAATGACGGCTTGCAGCAGCGACTCGATAGGATGGAATGAAAACGAAGTCCACGCTGTGGTCTGGATACTTTCGTGGTGTATTTTGTGTACAAGCCTATATATGCGAGGATGATGAAGCCATCGATGCATCCAGTAGTAATAGGTTTCATGTATTAACATAGCAGCTACTATACTGATCGGAATGTACCATATAGGCCATTCCCTTATATCGTGATAAATAGCCGTATGTCCCTTGCGATATGCTAAGATCATGATTAACCCTACAGCGGCAAAAATGAAAGTACTGATGCCTGACCATATGATCTCTGCTCTTATCTGTGAGGCCGACCAAGAAAATGATAAAATCCGCTGCGGTTTAACACTTCGTATCTTTCTATATATATACTTATGATAAATACCTGCGAGTAACAAATACCGGCCAAAAATGATACCTGTAAGTATCAAGAAAGTGATAATGATATAATTTATCGAAATGTCCATGTCGCAGCGAAGATGATCATTTAATTGTATTTGCTAAGAATCTGAAAAGCCATTTATTTGTTAAACTTTTCCAATTGTTAATCGCATTCTCTTCATTTTTAGCATGATTCACTAGCGTATCTATGTAGTCAAATGGCGCTGGAGACGCTGGATTGATAGTAGATTTTCCACATAAAAGTGCCACTGGTTTGTTTGCCAATATTGCTCGTTGAGATATACCGGTCACAACCTTCCCTTGAAGACTTGACTGGTCATATTGGCCTTCTCCTGTGATTATCCAATCTGCCCATGCGATATCCTCTTCAATCCCGAGTTGTGCCATCATCCAATCTATACCTGAAACAATCTCTGTGCAGTAGAAGGCCCATAGAACAGCCCCTATTCCTCCCGCTGCACCCAGCCCTTGGATATCCATGGCTTGGTCTGTCATGGTGGTCAAAATGTGCTGAAAATTTTTCATGCCGTTTTCCAATCGATTTACAGCCTCTTCATCAGCACCTTTTTGTCTTGCATAAATATGTGTCGCACCTGAAGAACCTGTCATTGGATTTTTAACGTCAGTGACTAGGCTGATTTTGATTTTGTTAAGCGACTTTTTTTGAGGTCGTTTGATGCGATGAACATCTATAAGATTCTGTCCAAGTGGTATGATTTCCTTGCCCTCCTTGTCATAAAATCGAAAACCCAGGGCCGTGGCGGCTCCTATACCGCCATCATTGGTGGCACTACCACCGACAAATAGATATATATGATCATGCTTGAGATTAATGGCATGCTCCACTAATTGTCCCGTTCCATAACTGGTCGTAAATAGGGGGTTTCTTAAAGATTGCTCAATAAGCCCGAGACCGGAAGCTTGAGCCATCTCGATATAAGCCGTT
Organism: uncultured Saprospiraceae bacterium; assembly: GCA_964396595.1. Classification (GTDB taxonomy): domain Bacteria; phylum Bacteroidota; class Bacteroidia; order Chitinophagales; family Saprospiraceae; genus CAYNFR01. The sequence goes on from CAYNFR010000005.1 coordinate 46,389, forward strand.
CTCCCATCCGATAGGTAATATCCATTGATCGGTCTGAAGGCAGGATCGCTCACCGTACATTCTATTTGTTTTAGTCTTTTATACCGAGCTATAACATCAAGGGTGCCTTCACCGCCATCAGCAATCTCTCTGACACGAATATCAGCTTCAGGAAAATGATTCTTAATACTTATAGCGATATGCTCGTTGATCTCTCGAGAGCTGGCACAGCCCTTAAACTTGTCACATATAATCAAATAATTCACTTAAATGAAAGCACGGTTTAGGGCATAAAAATAGTGGAATTGGATTAGTTAGCCCTGTTCGAATGATAATGTTATTTCGCACTCTTTAATTGACGGAGAGATATCAGAAGAGAGCTTAGCATAATGATCCTCACTTGGCTGATGAATTGATATCAATTAACCACTATGGTCAGTTTATCTTTGACCAAAAAACATAAGCTCAGCGACCCAACGCAATATGTCTTTAATCCGTATATTCATGTATAGCAACCGCTGTCATAGCGATAAAATTTTATGGAAGTACCTTCAATACTGATTGAGCGATGCCGTCGTCAAGAGGAGAAGGCATTTTATGAACTTTATCGTACGTGCTATAGTATGATCATGTCTATTACCTCACGTTACGTACGCGAGCAAGCAGACAGACCAGCAGTCGCTAATCATTGTTTTGTCCGCATAGTTAATAGCTTGAAGATGTATGATGATGGGAGAAACTTTGGCGCATGGGCGTATAGAATAGCCGTAAATGTAAACTTGGATTATTTGCGTGAGCAGAAAAAAATTGCCTTGGTTCATATGGAAGAAGGACAATTGGACAGGCAGTTATCTGATCACGGGGTCGCTGAAATCAATTACGCGGAGCTTATGTTCAATGCTGAAACATTACAACAGATGATCGACCGTCTTCCACCCCGGACGGCACAAGTGTTTAATCTCTTCGCCATAGACGGATTTTCTCATGATGAAATAGCTGAGCAACTTAACATGAGTCCAGGTACATCCAAATGGCATGTGTCGACCGCCCGTCAACAATTACAATCATTACTGAAACAATATTCTAAGGACAAAAAAGCAATTCATGTATCAAAATAAACTTGACGACTTTTTTCGATCTCGCTTGAGAGAGAAGCACTTCGACCCAGACGAAAAAATAATTGCAGAAGGTGTAGCGCTGCTGCTTCCCAAGAAAAAGAAGAAATATTTATTGTGGTGGACATTAGCTGCTGCTGTGATTACAATAGCGGCTGTAAGGGCATTTTATGTTATGGGCTCGGCGCCCAATGTGCCTGAAATGGCGGCACTGGATGTTGAGCTTAAAGCCCTCAGCCATGAAACAGTTCAGTCCCAAGAAATCTCGGCCAATGATGATATTGTTTCTGACGAAGCATTAAAAGCTCCAGAAAAAATTACCTCCATTATTGATTCTCCCAATAGAAGTCTAAGTATTCTAAACGCTCAAATAAGTGATGTTAACCAACCAAGTCATAAGCATCCTGACATTTCATTTATAGAAAGTTCTGATCAGTCAATGTCGGCAGACGATGATCATGGGAAGCTCCTCAGAGTTGGACTTCCTGAAAATACCTCAATTGTGACTAGCTCAGAAGACGAGATAGTGAAAATCAACCAGTTGACTGATAGTAGACTTATGCATACTAGCTTAGCACTGCTCCCTATTTTGTCGATACAATTGCTGAAAGAACAAAAAGATTTTTACAAGCTAAATTTGAAGGCATTACCCAGAGTATCAATAGTGGAGGATAAAACAAGTAATGCGTTTAAGTCGCTAGGTTTTTATACCATTGCCGGAGGCAATATTGATCTTGAGAGCAATGCCGGTTGGCATGCGGGATTAGGTGTTTTTATTAATGTGTCGCACCGCATACGCCTACATTATAATGGTTTGTATCTCAAATCATCGATAGCAGGAAACGCAGTAGAAGAGAAAACTTTTCTTGATGTTCAAGGTGGTCAACTTACACCCACCGTATCGGTGATTACCGAGGCGGAAAATATAGCTTGGTTTAGTTCAAGATTAGGCATTACTTACAACGTCAATAGGTTTGACCTAGGTATCGGTCTGAGAGTTGATAGGTTGCTTCATATAAACGGGAAAGAAACAAGTTTTGATGCCTCAAGAGGTCTCAATATTGCTAATCTACCTAGTACACCTCCACAATCCGTGGATTATATGTCTCGAAATACATTGATCAAGACCGAAGCGATAGAAAAATGGCAGGCGCTTCCTCATGTATTTATACATTATAGACTTGCATCTAGGCTTACGGTAGGGGCGGGTATGCATTATCGCTTGACACCATTCTTAATGACGGACAATGCGAGTACAGAATTTGCCAATGCATCTCCGGTGCAGTTGGAGATCCAGCTGAGATATCGCTTGTGGTGAACATATTGATTTAATAATGTGTGCTCTAACCTTGATCTTGTATTTTATTTTTTTCTGAGGTGGTGATTTGTTATTCCTAGTTACCTCAGACTATCTTGCGATCGATTAGCCTTTAAGAGGCTCCTAGCTAAAGACCTTACCCTAGAATGATGATATTTAAATCCCTCCTTTTTGTAATTTTTATCACTTACGGTGGTACGCATAATAACGATCCCTCGCCGAAAGTAGAGTCGATCAAAATGGAAATGATCGTTATGCAAAACCAGTTGTTAAACATCACCTTAGCATCTGAGAGTACTTTGGGGTTTGATCTGATGAATAACGAGGGTAAAGTTATCTTCTTTTGGCGTGAAAGACAGATCCCCGAAGGTACGCATTTACTCAGTTTGCCCATGCCTGATCTAGAGGAGGGTAAGTATTTTTTGCGGGTTTTGGCTGGTGATGAGGAGTATTTACATTTATTGGTGAAAAGGAACGAGAAGTCTATACTAGACTAGACACAAGTCTTTTATTTGATAGCGTGGATGTTCATTTGACCCACAGCTGCTGCATTAGATTATGCTGTAAAATGCTGTTAATACTTGTCGAAGTATCAAAGAACCCTATATTTACCAATCAATAAATAATCCAAAAATTAAAGGTATGCGAAAAGTTAAATGGACGGGTGTCTATCCTGCTGTGACATCTAAGTTTCATCTGGATGGAAGCTTAGATTTAGAAGCATTTGAACATAATCTGCGGGCGCAAGTAGAAGCCGGAGTGGATGGGATCATCATTGGAGGGTCATTGGGAGAAAGTAGTACATTGAGCCATCAGGATAGATTGTTAATGTTGACGCGGGCACTCGAATCAGTAGGAGACAAAGTGGACATATTACTTAATATTGCGGAGGGCTCGACGGCTCAAGCATGTGCATTGGCGCGTAGCGCCCATGAATATGGGGCACACGGTCTGATGGTTCTACCGCCGATGATGTATAAACCCACTGATCAAGAAGTTGTGGACTTTTTCATGGAAGTCGGAAGTGCTACTGAGCTTCCTATAGTTGTTTATAACAATCCGGTGGATTACAAGATAGAGATAAAGCTTGACATGTTTGATCAGTTGAAAGATCTCGCTACCATACAGGCTGTAAAAGAGAGCACAAGAGACGTGACCAATGTCATCAGGATGCGCAATAGATTTGGTGATCGTTTTAAGATACTTTGCGGTGTTGACACATTGGCGATGGAAGAACTAGTAATGGGCGCCGATGGCTGGATAGCGGGTCTTGTTGATGCGTTTCCTGCAGAGACTGTTGCTATTTATCGCCTTGTTAAAGCAGGGCGGCTAGAAGAGGCACGCTCTATCTACAGCTGGTTTATGCCTTTGTTAGAATTGGACATTAGTCCACAGTTAGTTCAGAATATTAAGTTGGCTGAGCAGTATACCGGTCTGGGTAACGAGAATGTAAGATTACCACGGAAGCCATTGCTAGGCGATGAGCGCTCGAGGGTGAGTGCCATCATTGAGGAGGGCTTGCGGACTCGCCCGGTTCTACCGGATTATTTACATTTATAGGTCATGATGATTAAACCAAATATAATCGGCGGCAGGCCTTCAGCGATGGGGCTAAGATCTTTTAAAGGTTTCAATCCCGCCACGCGCCAAGAGATACCCCAAGAGTTCGCACAAGCCACTGTCGATGAGATAGATAGTGCATGTCGCGCCGCTCAAGAGGCTTTTTATGAATTTTCGCTTGTATCAGGTGCATCAAGAGCGCATCTGCTCAGAAGAATAGCTGATTTAATAGAAGAAGCGGGAAATAATCTCATTGAGATGGCTATGGCAGAGACAGGTCTGCCGGAGGGAAGACTGATAGGCGAACGAGGACGCACCTGCGGTCAATTACGCATGTTCGCAAACATCGTTGAAGAAGGAGGCTATGTCGATGCGATCATAGATGAGGCACTCCCTCATCGTGTACCGCCAAGAGCAGACATGAGAAGAATGTTATGCCCTGTAGGCCCAATTGTCGTATTCGGAGCAAGCAATTTTCCGCTCGCCTTTAGCACAGCAGGAGGGGATACGGCTTCGGCATTGGCTGCTGGTTGTCCAGTGATCGTTAAAGGGCATCCGAGTCATCCGGGGACGCATGCACTGGTTAGTGATATAATTACACAAGCAGTTGCTGATTGTGATCTTCACGGAGGTGTATTTAGTTCTGTACAAGGTAAATCTCATGAAGTAGGAGCTGCACTGGTCGGACATGAAGCTATAAAAGGTGTCGCCTTCACCGGATCGCTCAATGGAGGCAAAGCCCTTATGGCTGCGGCCCAATCTCGACGAGAGCCTATTCCCGTATTCGCCGAAATGGGAAGCATCAACCCTATCGTCGTGCTGCCAACAATTCTTTCCGATAGCCAAAGTAATGTGGCCGAACAGATAGCTGCATCCATCAATCTCGGGGCTGGTCAATTTTGTACCAATCCGGGATTGATTATCCTAGCTCCGTCAGATTATCAGAAGTCCTTTGTCAAGTTGATAGGTGAAGCATTTGCCAAGAGTGCTCCTCAGACAATGCTAAATGATCTCATCTACAGCAGCTATGTGAGCGCCATTACTAAAGTTAAGACTGATGGAAACCGTCATATTATCTACAGTACGGATGGGACAATAAAAGAAGGATGTGCTCCGCCAATGTTGGCAGAAATATCTGCCCAAGACTTTATGGCTGACGAACTGTATCGTCATGAAGTTTTTGGGCCCTACAGCCTTATTGTGACTTGTGACAGTTGGGAAGTTTTAGATAGTTTGCTTAGTGAACTTGATGGTCAATTGACTGGATCTTTATTCGGTACCGCTTCAGAAATAAGTGCGCATAGTAGATTGGTGAGAATAATAGAGCATAAAGTAGGTAGAATTATTTTTAACAATGTGCCTACAGGAGTGGAAGTGTGTCATGCGATGCATCATGGCGGTCCTTATCCTTCTACGACCGATAGTCGGTTTACATCTGTAGGAGGAACTGCCTTATTGCGTTTTTTACGTCCTATATGTTATCAAGATTGTCCTGATGACTTGCTTCCGGATGCATTAAAATATGCGAATCCCCTTGGCATTTTGAGAACTGTCAATGGTAGCAAGAGACTAGGGTAGCAGCGTAGTTTGTAATAATTAAAAGAAATTCATGCGCAAGACTTTTTTCTGTATAGATGCTCATACATGTGGCAATCCTGTGCGATTAGTCGCCGGTGGAGGGCCTCTTCTCGAAGGAAGCAGTATGATGGAGCGAAGGCTTCATTTTTTGAGAGAATATGACTGGATAAGAAGGGGATTGATGTTTGAGCCGAGAGGGCATGATATGATGTCTGGTAGTATTTTATATCCTGCCGTAGATCCTGACAATGATATCGGAGTGCTATTTATTGAGACCAGCGGCTGCCTTCCGATGTGTGGACACGGCACCATAGGGACGGTAACGATTGCGCTATCTGAAGGACTTGTAAAGCCCATAACACCCAGAAAGTTAAGACTTGAGACACCGGCAGGATTGGTTTTAATTGACTATGTCGAAGAGAATGGTCGAATTAAGTCAGTCAAACTCACAAATATTGCCTCTTTTCTCTACGCCGAGGGAATAGAAGTAGAATGTCCTGACTTAGGCAGATTGAAGGTTGATGTGGCTTATGGCGGTAACTTTTATGCGATAGTAGATCCTCAGGATAATTTCAAAGGCGTGCAGAATTATACTGCCGGACAGTTGATTTCGTGGAGTCCCGTGGTAAGACGTCGGTTAAATGAACTATACCGTTTTGTACACCCTGAGGATAGTAAAATTACCGGACTGAGTCATATGTTATGGACAGGAACACCCCTGGATCCGACATCCGATGGTCGCAATGCCGTTTTTTATGGGGATAAGGCAATCGATCGATCTCCATGTGGAACCGGCACCTCAGCGCGATTGGCACAATTAGTGGCTAAGGGAGAATTGAAGGCGGGAGACAAGTATGTCCACGAAAGTTATATAGGTAGTAGATTTATCGGAAGAGTGGAGGCGCTCACTACTTGTGGTAACCTCAAGGCTATCATACCTAGTATAGAGGGATGGGCTAAAATCACCGGCTACAACACCATCATAATTGATGACGAGGATGATCCTTATGCCTATGGTTTTCAAGTCATTTGATAAGATAAGCTTTTATGTGTGAGACAGTTCATATAATAGGCGGAGGCGTAGTAGGATTATGCTCTGCATGGTATTTACAGAAGCTTGGTTATAATGTCACCGTGATAGATCGTTCTAATCTGAGTGATGGCACCTCACATGGCAATGCAGGGATGATCGTACCGAGTCACTTCGTACCCTTAGCTGCACCGGGCGTGATTGCACAGGGTATCAAATGGATGTTTGATTCTAAAAGTCCTTTTTATATACGTCCACGGCTCGATACAGCCTTGTTGCAATGGCTGTGGCGTTTTTATCGTAGTTGTAATGCGGAGCATGTAAAACGGAGTATGCCGGTCATTTATCAATTTAATGAATGGAGTAAGAATCTCTATGAAGAATTCAGTCAGGAGCATGGATTCGATTTTTGCTTTGAGAAGCGTGGGTTAATGATGCTCTACAAGACAAGAGAGCAGGAGAATGAAGAGTGCGAGCTTGCCGAGAAAGCGCACGAGCTAGGTGTATCTGTACAGATATGCGATACACAAAGGCTAAAAGAACTAGAACCAGATATCAAGATTGATGCTTTGGGAGGTATCTATTTTCCAGGTGACGCGCACCTTTATCCGCAGAGATTTTTATCAGCATTAAAGGATGCACTCATTGGAGGTGGATGTACCATTATTACGAATAAAGAAGTGGTCAGACTAAATGCAAATCACAACAACATAAGCGAATTAGTACTCGATGATAATCAGGTAGTCAAACTTGATAAATTGGTTATCGCAGGGGGTAGTTGGTCAGCAAAATTATTGAGATCAGTCGGTGTAAAACTCCTTCTCCAAGATGGTAAAGGTTACTCGCTAAACTTAGTTGACCAAGAAATTCGTCCTCATATCCCGACTATATTAAGTGAAGCTAGAGTCGCCATCACGCCTATGGGTAATGATCTCAGAATAGGGGGGACATTAGAACTAAGCAATCTTTCTCCTCGTATAAATCGATCGCGACTTTCAGGTATTATAGAGAGTGTGCCGCGATATTATCCTGAGCTTCATGTAGAAATGCCCGACCTTAAAGAAGTCTGGCATGGATTCAGACCATGTACGCCTGATGGCCTACCTTATATTGACAAACTGGATCCATATGGCAATACATATATAGCCGCAGGTCATGGCATGATGGGAATGAGTCTAGGTCCTGCTACCGGAAAAATGATCGCAGAATTGATAAGTGGTAGCCCAATGACTATGTCAAACAATCTGTTTGTATTAAGATAGTTCAGCTGATACGCGGAGTGCAGGAGGTATGCAGCATAAATGAGAACAGCCCAATAGAATATATTGTTCTCGTATTGAAAACATTTATATTTTTGTAATGTGAAGAGAATAATTGTAAAGCGAGCGATTAGAGAATTTTGGGAAATGCACTTTGATTCTAATAACTACTTAGAATCTTGGTAAGAAACAGTTAAAGGAGCAAATTGGACCATACCCGATGATATCAAAGATTTTTATGTCACTGTGAGTGTGCTTAAGAAGTCAAGAGTAGTTTTAGCATTAAAAGGAACAAATACCGTTTGGTGGGCAAGATCAACTACGAAAGGCAATGGCTATTCATTTGATTTATAGGAACACACACAGAATACGATAATATAGATGCTAACAGCATATGAAGCAGACAGTAATAAAAACAAAAGTAGATTACGAAGCTGCACTTAAGCGGCTTGGAGAAATATTTTATTCTAACCCAGATAAAGAAGAAGGCCAAGAGGCTGAATTGTTGACTTTATTAATTAAAGATTATGAAGAACAACATCTTCAAATAGAGATTCCTGACCCAATAATAGCCGTTCGTATAAGAATGGAAGAACTTCACTTAAAACAGAAAGACTTAGTTGGAGTTATAGGCTCAAAGGGAATAGTTTCCGAAGTAATGAACAAGAAAAGAAGATTGACAGTAAAAATGATTAGGAGCTTATCGGGTCTATTGAAAATAACACCAAATATCCTGATACAAGATTATGAACTACATTAAAAGTGTGACACATATCAATGGCTATGATGAAAGTATGGATATAGCCAAAGCCATCATAAAGTCCTACCGTTATGCGATTCATTTCGCATATTTGCAGCTTGTAACATATATGCATGAATAGAATCGGCTTAAAGGCCATTTCCATCAAGCTCAAGTCAATAGAGGATGATGACAGACCTGTTTATATAGTGGGTGACTTTAATGACTGGAACCCACGTCATCCTGCGTTCCAAATGATATATGACGCAGTCAATGCGAATTATGTTAAAACTGTCTATGTTCCGACTGATGGAAGAACATCTGTTGCCTTCAAGTTTACAAAAGGAGGATGGGAAAATGGAGAGATAGATATATATGGCAATATTACTCCCAATAGAGTTGTCAATATTAATGTCCCGGAGACAGAGCAAGTGGTACAGAGATGGAGGCGGAACTGGGCACCTTTTAAGAAGGAGTATTTCCCAATTGTAGAAGTGGTTTCTGAAGCGTTTTTTATGCCTCAACTAGGGCGCACACGTAAAGTATGGGCCTTACTGCCATATGATTATCATTCCGCAGACAAGCGATACGAAGTGTTGTATTTGCATGACGCACAAAATCTCTTTAACGATGGTTCAGAATTCGGTAACTGGGAGATTGATCGCAAACTAGGCATTTTGGCGGAGTATGGACGAGGAGACGTTATTGTGGTGGCTGTCGAGCATGGGGATGATTCTAGAATAAGTGAATATATTTTTGAAAAAAACAGACTTGTCGCACAGGGAGAAGGAAAGAAATTGTTGCGTTTTGTCACAGATACATTAAAACCTTACATAGATACCAAATATCGAACCTTGCCTGAAAGAGAGAATACCGGCATAGGTGGGAGCTCACTGGGTGCTTTAATCAGCATTTATGGTGGTTTTTTGTACCCTGAGGTTTATAGCAAATTAATGATTTTCTCCCCTTCCCTCTGGGCAGTACCGGAAATAGAATTTCCAATGATTCGGTTTTTTAACCCTTTTAACACCAAGCTGTATATCTATGGAGGCGAAAAGGAGGGCTCACGCATGGTAGAGTATATCGATGCATTCGTTGAAAAAATGAAAAAACAAACGGAAGATTCGCATGTTCATCTCGAATTTAAAGTAAGCATTAATCCAGAAGGCGAGCACAATGAATTCTACTGGTCTCAAGAATTTCCTCGTGCGCTGGAATGGCTTTATTATGACAGTCCTCTAGATGCATCTGTAATACAACGAACGAAAATCAAGCAAAAAATGGTTTAAATCAAGATTAATGAGTAGCAGTTTACACATATCTTCAAATTATAAGAATTTAAAAGAACTCATAGTCTTTGTCCATCAAGATATGGTTGGAGAGTATTGCGATAAATATGGAATATCGTTACAGGGTTTATTTGAGGGTAAATCAGGAGAAGTGCTTGTGTGGCCGGTCGGTAGTGAGATACACTTTTTGGTGGGACTAGGCGAGGATATACATTTTAAATCGGTAGAAAATTGTTCAATTAAATTTTTTATAAAATTTAAAAATAAGATCAACAAGGATAAAGTAGCGATTGAGGTTTTTTCGCCTACTGATGTAGGAGAGCCTTTGATGGTAGGCTTTTTTAAGAGTGACTATCGTAGTTCAATTGAAGAAGGCCATTTTTTGCATTCTATAGAAGAGCTTTTTATTCCTATATCATGGCATGATAAAGTATCGCGTGCCAGGATCATTGCCGATAGCCAGAAGAGTGCCATGACACTCTTAGACTTACCGGCCAATAAAAAAACCATTCCTATACTTACCCAATGGATAGTTGACTTTGCTCAGCGCCTGAAAATTGAAATTAATGTTTTCAATCGCGATCAATGTGAAAAAATGGGTCTGGATGCCTTTCTTGCTGTCAATCGGGGTAGTGAGTACCCGGGGAGTTTTGTTGTATTGAGACACAAGCATCCTGAGGCGCAAAAAAGCATCGGATTGGTAGGAAAATGCATAACATTCGATACGGGTGGGATTTCAATAAAGCCGTCTAACAATCTCCACTATATGAAGAGTGATATGGGAGGTGCGGCGGCTGTTATAGGTGCGATTGAGGCGATGGTCAGCCTCGACTTGGCGGTTGATGTCATCGGGATTCTGCCGATTACTGACAATGCAGTTTCTGTAAAATCATATATGCCTAGCGATGTGATAGACTCTCATGCGGGAAAGACTATCGAGGTGATTGACACGGATGCAGAGGGAAGATTGATACTTGCAGATGGCTTATCTTACATAGTAGAAAATTATAATCCTGACTATCTTATTGATGTGGCTACGCTTACAGGCAGTACTGTGCGCACATTTGGATACCATTGTGCTGCGTTGTTTAGTAATAATGACGAATTGGCTGATCGAATTATCGCTGCCGGGGAGGAGATAGGTGAGAGATTATGGCGTCTTCCGTTGTGGTCAGCGTACAAGGATCATCTGAAGAGTGATGTAGCGGATATAAAAAACTTTAGTGGAACACCTACCAGTGGAGCTTGTGATGCAGCTGCGTTTTTGCAAGAATTTACGCGTGGTCATAAAGCCTGGGCGCATCTTGATGTGGCAGGTGTGGCATTCGGCAAGAGTCATTTTGTAAGGGATAAAGGCGCAACAGGTTATGGTTCCTATCTTTTGTTGAGATTTGCAGAACATATTTTGTCATAGTAATGACATATATATTGAGGATGGTTACGTAACTTGTTTTTGATCTTGGATGTAGTAAACTAGCAGAATAGATTTAGATAACGTTAATACTGTACCATACATGTCGCATACGATACTTTGCATCACAAGTTATTACAAGGGAGTTGAATTCATCACAGAAGCGCATCAACAAGGTAATAAAGTAATTCTTGTCACATCTCAGAGCTTGAAGTCTGATTCCTGGCCATGGGATTCTATAGATGAAGTATATTATATGCCGGATGAGCCGAAGTATATCTGGAATATGGATCATCTGATTCAAGGAATTTCTCATTTACTCAGACATCAGGAGATACATTGTGTCGTTGCTTTGGATGACTTCGATGTAGAGAAAGGAGCTGAGGTAAGAGAGATTTTTCGAATTGACGGTATGGGTCAGACCACACAACGATATTTTCGTGACAAACTAGCCATGCGTGCCAAAGCATTAAATGGTGGCATACCGGTTCCAGCTTTTACGCCTATCTTTAATAATCGCCAGGTAGGTGATTACATCGTGAAAGTCCCTGGACCATGGGTGTTAAAGCCCAGATCAGAGGCATCTGCCACAGGAATAAAGAAAATTTATAACACTAATGATCTGTGGACAAGTATTGAACAGCTAGGAGAAAATCGCCATGATTATCTGCTAGAGTCATTCAGACCCGGTGATGTATATCATGTAGATACAGTAGTCTATAATGGTGAACTGCAGTTCAGCTCGTGCTCTAAATATCTTAATCCTCCTATGGCGGTGGCACACGAAGGTGGCGTATTCAGAACAATGACATTGGACGACGGCCATAAAGATGCAAAAGAATTGACAGCCTTAAATGCGCAATTGCTTAAGATTTTTGGACTCAGACATGGAGCGTCTCATTCTGAGTTTATCAAAGGAAAAGAAGATGGGCAATGGTATTTTCTCGAGACAAGCTCAAGAGTAGGGGGGGCTTATATTTCCGATATGGTGGAGGTGGCAACCGGGGTGAATCTGTGGGCAGAATGGGCTAAAGTTGAAACCGCTGTATTAAAAAACGAAAAATACAAAAAGCCCAAGAAGCAAAAAAATGCTGCCGGACTGCTCGTCTGTCTAGCGAAAGAAGAGCATCCCAATACGGATATTATTCAGGACACAACGATAGCAAGGCGTCTTCAGAAACCTTACCACATTGGTCTAATATTTAAAGATGACAGTCATCAAGTGGTGGAACAAAAACTATATCAATATGAAGATCTCATCAGGAAAGATTTTCTTAATATCTTGCCCCCTTCTGACACTCCTAACAATTAAACAATGCAAGTAAGGCACTTTCCTTTTTATTCGCACATTCTGGGCAGGGATCTCATGGTTGAGGTTACCGGACATTGGGGTATGCCGGTCATTATGTTTCCGACAACTTTTGGGAGTTATGTTCAAAATAGAGACTTCGGACTGAATGCCTCGGTCGCACAGCTCGTAAATGAAGGAAGAGTAAAACTATTTAATGTTCAAACATTAGATAGCATGACTTTCTATTCTAAACAGTTAACGGATTATCAGAAAATCTACAACTATCATAAATACATGCGTTTTTACAGAGAGGAGTTTGTGCCTTTTGTTCAATCGGACACCAATATGCATAGAGTAGCAGTCGCGGGTTGTAGTTTCGGCGGATTTCATGCCGCCAATGTTGCATTTCGATTTCCGGATATTACGAGTTACTTGATATCAATGTCGGGGGCATTCAGCATACGCAGCTTTGTGGAAGATGCTAATGACGATATGATATACTTCAACTGTCCGGATGAGTTTATGCGCAATGAAGAATCGTGGCGATATCATCACATGGGAATCATTTTAGGGACTAGTGACTGGGATATCTGTAAGGACAAAAATCAACATATGTCAGGCATCTTAAATGCCAAAGGAATTGACCATTGGTATGATGAAAAGAAATGGGCGAAGCATGATTGGCCATTGTGGTGTATGGCATTCCCGGAATATTTGAGTGCCTGTGTGAAATAAGTAGTTCATAAGAAAATCATTTTAAATTAACTATAAATCAAATCATTATGAAAAAAGTAGGCATCTTGTTCGGCATGGAGGACACCTTTCCTTGGGCGTTTATTGAGCGATTTAATGTTAAAGCTAATAATAAGGTCATTGCGGAACCCGTCAAAATAGATAAGCTCCAGCAGAATTCTTCGACTGAATATGCCGTCATAATAGATCGCATATCGCAAGATGTCCCATTTTATAGAGCATATCTCAAGAACGCGGCACTGCGCGGCACTGCCGTCATTAACAACCCATTCTGGTGGAGTGCTGATGAGAAATTTTTTAATAATTGTCTGGCAGAAAATATCGGTGTACCTGTGCCCAAGACAGTATTGCTGCCGTCTCATGAGAGACCAACGGACACGACAGAAAAGTCATTTAGGAATCTATCGTTTCCGCTTGATTGGCCCTATATGGCAGATTATATTAAATTTCCTGCGTACATGAAGCCATACGCCGGTGGTGGATGGAAAAGTGTTTATCGTGTAGAAAGTCTGGAAGACATGTTTAATAAACTGGCAGAAACAGGCCAATTGGTGATGATGCTACAAGAAGAAATCGTGTTTGATGATTACTACCGGGTATATTGTCTTGGACAGAAGTATGTACATATCATGCCTTATGAACCTCGCAACCCTCACCATCTCAGATATGTCACAGACCCCAAGACTACAGGAACGGAACATAAAAAGTTGTTGAAAACGATCGAAAAATATACTTTGACCCTCAACAAAGCACTAGGATATGACTTTAATACAGTCGAGTTTGCTGTCCGTGACGGAATTCCATATGCTATAGATTTTTGCAATCCTGCCCCTGATGCAGATGTGCATTCTGTGGGTACTGAAAACTACGAATGGATAGTGGAGCATGCGACTAAATTGGCATTGGACAAAGTAAAAAGTCATCGCGACGGTAAAAACAATTGTACTTGGGGCGAGTTTATACACTCGGCAGTATAGCGTATTTGTCCTATAAACATCGTTTATATCATGAAAAAATTAGTACAAATTGCCATCTTAGATCTCAATAATGGATATCCTAATCAAGGATTAAGAGGCATAAGACGACAAGTCGAGAACTTTATTGAGCACAGTCCGCAGTATCAGATCTATTATGACATTTTTGATGTTCGCCCAGATGGAGAGATTCCGGATATTCTTGACTATGACATTTTTATTTCTTCCGGTGGGCCGGGAAGTCCATTAGAACAAGGAGATGAATGGGAACAGCTTTATTATGATTTTCTCGATGGAATATTAGACTACAATCGCTGGAATAAGAATAAGAAATATCTATTCTTAATCTGTCATTCATTCCAAATGGCATGTGCTCATTGGCAGCTTGCTACCGTTACGAAGAGGAAGTCCTATTCATTTGGTGTATTGCCGGTGCACAGAACTGAAGAAGGCAAGAAAGAGTTTCTCTTTGAAGGATTAGCTGATCCCTTTTATGTAGTAGACAGCAGGGCTTTTCAAGTTATCGAACCCAATGAATCCCGAATGAAGGAAATGGGGGCGACAATCCTTAACCTTGAGAAAGATCGTCCACATGTTGATCTTGAGCGCGCCATAATGTCCATTAGATTTACAGACGAAGTATTCGGAACGCAATATCACCCTGAGGCGGATGCTGAGGGAATGAGAAAAAATTTCATGCTGGAAGAAAGACGCAAGCAACTTATAGATACACATGGCAAAGACAAGTATGAAATGACCATCAGGCAGCTATATGATCCTGATAAAATCTTACTTACCCATAGTATTATATTACCTCGGTTCCTTGAGTCTAGCGCGAGCAATATTAGAATTCCTTCAATGGTGTCCTGATGGAAAAGGCCGCAAGAAGATATTTTAACGAGAACTGGACTCCGGAAGCTTATGGTTTTTTAAAGGCACATTTTGAAAAGAACTATCCGGGACAACTGGCATTCAGGGTTTCGGAATCGCCGATTTTTCTTGGTAGAACATTCATAAATGAGGTTCTGAAGTCCTGTGACAATATTGTAAACCAGATTTCGAGCATTAGCAGAGAGGCGTATAGAGCCATGGTTCCTACTTTTTGTCAAGTACCCGATTGTCCTGATAAGCCTCAGATGCTATGTATTGACTTTGGCATTTGTGAAGATGAGTCAGGTAGATTATCACATAAGCTGATAGAATTGCAAGCTTTCCCTTCTTTGTTTTTCTATCAATATGAGCTGGGATTGCAGATACAGGATAAATATGGGCTTCCGCCCAATGATGGCTTTCTATATTCAGAGCTTAATCCTCAGTCGTATATAGACGTGATGTCAGAACTGATCCTGTCCGGATATGCACCCGAAGAAGTTATTCTGATGGATCTCTTCCCCGAGCAACAGAAAACGCGAATAGACTTTGTATTGACACAGAAGTATCTTGGTATCCCTGTAGTATGCGCCACCCGGATAATAAGTCGTGAGAATAAGCTCTATTATTTCAATAATGGAGGTGAAATTCAGATCAAGCGCATTTATAACAGGGTGATACTTGATGAACTATTTAGATTGAAGGATGTAAAATTGGACTTCGCATTTCATGATCCTATCGAAGTGGAGTGGATTACCCATCCGGAGTGGTTTTATCGCGTGTCCAAGAATGTGCTACCCCTTCTTTCAGATCCGTCAGTACCAAAATCATATCCGGTAAACGATATGCCTGATGTCGATTTGTCGAAATACGTACTGAAGCCCTTGTACTCTTTTTCAGGTCAAGGAATTAATATTAATCCTACCCAAGCGGATATTGATCATCTCGAGAATCCCGCTGATTATCTTATTCAGGAAAAGGTAAAGTATGCGGCTGTCTTTGAAGATCTTCAAGGACTCCCGGCCAAGGCTGAATTAAGGATTCTTATGATATGGCCGAAGACATCTTCAAAACCCATTCCGGTAATAAACTTGGTAAGAATGACTAAAAGTGAACTGATCAACGTCGATCATAATAAAGCCGATCTTAGTTTTACAGGGAGCAGTGTTGCCTTGACAGTGAGTGATTAACGATCGTAGAAGGGTGGGGGTAGAATGGGGCTATTGCTCCACCTCTACGATACCACCACTGATTTTCTCTCCATCCTTGTAAGTGTACTCCATGGTTATTTGTCCGTTTTCATTAAAAAATTGAAGAAGACCATCTTGCTTGCCGTTTTTAAAACTGCCCTTTTTTTGGATCTTAAACTGATTGTCGTAAACGGCAAAATGCCCATTGAGTACCCCATTGGCATAAGTTAACTCTTCGACAGGTTTACCAAATCGATACTTCACGACCATCCCATGTAAAACATCGTTTTTATACTCCGCCAATTCTTCTATCTGGCCTCGATCATTCAGCTTGATAGTTGGGCCATTTTTTTTGCCGTTGATATAATTAGTGATCGTCTCGATCTGGTTTGTATTGGTATGATAAGTCATCCATGCACCCGTGCGAACCTCTCCATAAGTGGTACCGGCAGCGAGTCGCTTACCATTGTTTTGGCTGATCCATTCTGCAAAATTAGCCCCGCCACCGATGGACTCCATTTGGAATCCTTTGAGATCATACTTGTCGCCGCTGACACCATTCCCACATGAAGTGCCTAATAGCAGGATAGTTATAAAAGGCAAAATGTTGATCGTTGATTGTCTGTTTAAATAAAATGTACTCTTCATCTCTCTATTTGATCGTTAATGGTTATAGATTAGTTTTTCTTGTGGATAATTGACAAAATTAATATGTCCCTCGCTCAAAATTGGGATTAATATTAAACAAAATTCTAATCTTAAAAGTATACATTCGCAGGACAAGCAAGTCCTTATGGATAACAGATCGATTGCGAAGAAATTCAAACTATTAGGAGATTTATTGGAGCTATATGGCGAGAATCCTTTTAAGACAAAGTCCTATCATAGTGCTTATAATACGATTCGTCGTATAGATGATGATATTTTGAGCTGGGAAAAAGCGGACTTATTAGAACTTAATGGTGTCGGGAAGGCGATTGCTGACAAAATCATAGAGCTAAGAGAGACAGGCGAGATAGCTGCGTTGTCAAGATTGATAGCAGAAACACCTCCTGGTATAATGGAAATGCTCACTATCAAAGGTCTGGGGGCTAAGCGTATTGATTATTTATGGAAAAGTCTCGGGGTAGAGTCGGCGGGGGAACTCTTACATGCGTGCGAAGAGAATCGATTGGTGTCATTGAAGGGATTTGGCGCTAAGACGCAAGAGGAGATCGCACAGCAATTAAGATTCCATCTGGATGGGCAAGGCAAATATCTCTATGGACATATTGAGAAAGATGCGCATATATTAATTACATTCATCAAAGAGAAGCTTTCTGAGCATCGTCATGAATTGGTAGGAGATGTAGCCCGACAGTTGCCCATCTGCTCGGGTATTGAAATATTGACTACGGCGTATAAATCGTTGATTATTGAGGCATTGATGGATCTAAGCGGAGTTAGTATGGAGTCCTATGATTGCTATTACAATGGCATTTTGATCAAGTTGGATTCGGTGTCGGAGCAGGTGTATGAAGAGCAGATATGGCTTCGTTCTGCTTCTACTGAATTTCTGGAAGCTAGTGCAGCTGAAGATTCAAACGGCACTTTCTCGGCGACTGCTCACATCCCTGTAGAGTGTCGTGAGTTAGCACAGGTTATATCCCTGGCTAAACAAGAAAGGCTCAGTGAGCTAGTTACCGAAAAAGACATCAAGGGGGTCATCCATAGTCATAGTACCTACAGTGATGGCATCCATAGTCTGGAAGAAATGGCTGTTGCTGCACAGAATATGGGCTATGAATATTTAGTAATCAGTGATCATTCTAAGGCTGCCTTCTATGCTAACGGCTTAACTGAAGAGAGATGTCTGGAACAATTCGCAGAAATTGATGTATTGAACAAGAAATGGTCAGACTTCAAGATTTTTAAGGGTATAGAATGTGATATTCTCAATGACGGCTCGCTTGATTATGATGATGGATTTTTGGAACGATTTGAGGTGGTTATCGCGAGTATCCACACTAACTTAAAGATGGACATGGCTAAGGCGCACGAACGTTTATTGCGAGCCATTGCGCATCCCCGTACGCAAATACTCGGACACATGACCGGCAGACTATTACTATCCAGGCCGGGATACCCGATCGATCATAAATTAATTATAGATGCATGTGCTGCGCACAATGTTGTCATCGAGCTCAATGCGAATCCATATAGACTAGATATGGATTGGTCCTGGATTACTTATGCTATGGACAAAGGAGTCTGCATCGCCATCAATCCGGATGCACATAGTATTTCAGGAATTAAGGATATCAGGTATGGAGTATCTGCTGCCCGCAAAGGATTACTGACCAAATCTTCTTGCTTAAACACCCTTGGTCTATCAGAATTCAACAGATGGATCACAAATGCCTAAGCTGTTAATGCCTTGTTAAGCAGTGTTTAGAATTGGCATTCATAAAAGCTTGCTCTATTTTTGTATCATTACTAATTAAAAAACATTCAATTAATGAAATCAGTTAAATCTTTTGTTTTATTTTTTGCGGTTATAGCGATTGCAGCTGCATGTAAAAATAACGCAAGTGACTCTGCTAATCAAGCAATAGCACCTGCGGCTACAAATGTTGAGGATCAATTTATGAACTCTACGCCGGCTGAAGCAGCTATTCCTGTAGGCCCATTAACTTCTGTTACTTTTGCTGAGTCAGAGCATGATTTTGGTACAGTTATGGACGGAGAGAAAATCACACACATTTTTCAATTTACTAACACTGGTAAAGAGCCTCTAGTAATTTCAAAAGCAGAAGGTTCTTGTGGTTGTACAGTTCCTGATTGGCCGAGAGAGCCTATCGCTCCTGGTAAAGGTGGCGAGATCAAGGTCGTTTATGACTCCAGAGGAAAAGGTGCACCTAAATCTGACGGCGGAAGAATGGAATCTAAGCGTGTGACTATCACAGCTAACACAGATCCTGTTAACACTTACCTTACTATCAAGGGCACGGTTGTTAAGCCTGATGAGCCTGCTAGTTAATCAGTACTTAGAACATTCATAAATAGCATAAATAAGAAGCTCCGAAAAATTTCGGGGCTTTTTGTTTTTAGGAAGTGTCTGATCAGTTTAATTATTCAACTATGACCAGCTTTCATGAATTCGGCAAATTTTTGAAATGCCCTTGAACGATGGCTCAATGACAACTTAACAGACAAGTCCAATTCCCCAAAAGTTTTATCAAATCCCTCCGGGATAAAAACCGGATCATAACCAAATCCATTACTCCCTCTCGGAGATGTAGCGATTTCACCTTCAACCATTCCTTCAAAGAAAAACCTCTCCCCATCCATGATCAGAGCCATAACAGTTCTAAATCTTGCTCTGCGATCGTCTTTAGTATCTAGACGTTGTAGTAATTTGGACATATTTTTCGCGGCATTAGCCTCCGAACCCGCATAACGAGCTGAGTACACGCCAGGCTCATTATCGAGCGAATAAACCTCCAGCCCTGTATCTTCTGCAAGGACATTCAAGCCCAGTTCATAAAAAATGGTCTCCGCCTTAATAGATGCATTTTCATGTAGGGTGACACCGGTCTCTGGTATGTCTTGATCGTATCCGATATCTTTTAAGCTTCGCAAAAGAAATTGATCGTTATTGAGGATAGCTCGTAGTTCTAGGACTTTATTTTGATTGTGAGTAGCGAGAATAAGTGAGCTCATAAGATTATGTTGAACGACAATTTTGGATCTGTTGAAACGGTAATTAGTTGAGATTAAATAACACCTTTAGACTTGACCAAAGGGCTTTTTTGGCATTTACATTGACGTGTAGAGCAGCTATTTTATGACAGAAAAGGAATTTTGTATTGCGCAACGTGAATATATGGTAAGGTATCTTCTCAATTCTGAGAGAAAGGCAATTGGGCGGCAGCCCGAAGCAAATATATGTTTTCCCTTCATCTAGTAATGGCTTTATCGCCTCAGACTTTTCCAGCGTCGCAAAGTGATAATCATTTTGAGAAAGTTTCGCGGCAGCAAGAATTTTAGTCAGTAGTTCTTGGTCTTCGGAGGTGGTGGGGTCAGCGCTAAGAACTACAATTTTTCTGGGTGAAGTTAGTTCAGACTTGACTTCCTCAGGGACTCTGTATATAGGTAATTGAATGTCGTTAAAAGGCTTATTCATCTCCTACAATGATAAAACATGCAATTTAATTTATGTTAATTTTGTCGGAAGAAATTAATTTTATGGATTTCAGAATAAAAATAACGGACAATCCGCGAATAGGGCAGGTTAATCTTGATGATGTTGTGTTTGGCAAGGTCTTTTCGGATCATATGTTTGTCATGGATTACGAGGACGGTGACTGGAATACTGGGGAGATAGTCCCTGTTAGTAACTTCACGGTGCATCCAGCAAATTTGGCTTGGCACTATGGTCAGTCTATTTTCGAAGGCATGAAAGCGAGTAAACACGTTGATGGTACACCCATGTTATTCAGGCCGGAGATGCATGCACGTCGAATTAATGCTTCAGCGACGCGTATGTGTATGCCGATGTTCCCGGAAGAAATATTTGTAAAAGCGGTTTCGGATCTTGTACGTATTGACAAGGTATGGATTCCTCAGAAAGAGGGTAGTAGCTTATATATTCGTCCATTTATGTTTGCCACAGAAGAGTTTGTAGGTGTAAGGCCATCTGCAAAGTATAGGTTTGTGATATTCACTTGTCCTGTAGGGCCATATTACGCCAAACCAGTGAGCTTGTTGGCGGAGTCATTTTTTGTTCGTGCAGCGATCGGTGGCACAGGAGAAGCGAAGGCCGCCGGCAACTATGGTGGATCGCTTTATCCGGCTCGCTTAGCTCAAGAACAAGGATATGACCAAGTGTTGTGGCTTGATCCTTATGAATTCAAGTATCCACAGGAAGTAGGAACGATGAATATTTTTTTCGTTATGGATGGGGTGATTTATACGCCACCTCTTGATGGGGCGATTCTCAAAGGTATTACACGAGACTCCTTCATCAAGATTTTGAAAAAAATGGGCTACAAGGTCAAGGAAAAAAACATTTCCATGAAGAAGATTTTTAAAGCCGCGAAGAAGGGAGAGCTTACTGAGGTCTTTGGTGCCGGTACAGCTGCAGTGGTGTCAGAAGTGCACAGAATAGCATGGCGTGAAGACGAAATCAATCTTGCTACAGAGCATTATGTGGTAGCTCCCATGTTAAAGGACTATATAAATGGCTTAAGATCAGGAAGATTAAATGATCAATTTGGCTGGATTGTGAGATTAGAATAGTGGCATAGTTTATGAATGTTGTCAATATAGTATTGACAGTATCATGAATATGCGGCGGAGTCTGTTAGTTTTATCTTTCATCTTGAGCATCATCATGCCCGAAGCTAATGGGCAACAAGTTGATGTACCGCTTAGCAATATTTATATTAATGTACTATTGGAGGGGGCGTTATCGCCCACTGGGTCTTTTATGCTCACCAATCTTCGTGATAAAGGTTATCTGCCAGGGATGCGGCCTAAAGCTTTCTTAGCACATCCGACACCCTTTTATGATCCCTATCAAATTCCACTCAAAAACAACAAAAACGTACATTTCGGACTCAAAGAGATAAATCAGTATCCGTTAGGTGTTGTTGATATAATCGTCGTAGAGCTATTAAACCAGTCTACAGGAAAGGTGATAAGTCTCTCTTCATTACTCTTGAGAGATGGAAATGTTGATTTTAGCATGACCTGTACAGACAATATCTTATTGGATGCTGCGGCTTCTTACACGATAAGTATAGATCATAGAAATCACCACAGAATTGTTTCTGCTCTTCCAATAAGCATCAAGGATCGGATATTAGAATGGGATGCTACTCAATCATCTTCCTTATACAGCGTACTTATCCCTAATATCGGATGGGTAATGAAAGCAGGAAAACTCAATAAGGCAGTTGATGGCATTTCTGATGGAGATTTAAATATCTGGCAAAGCCAAAGAGGGGAAAACAGCAGTTATTTACTGGCAGATATCAATCTGGATGGTGATGTTAATATGAAGGATCAGGAGCTCTTACTCAATAGTTTAAGACGGGATAGTTTTATTGAGTGATCTTTATGAGAACATCATCGATCTTATCCATAAATATACGGACTTCTGAATATTCTACCGGATCAATCCACGGATCTATAATAAACCGCTGAAGTCCGAACTGATTTCTGATTTCGACGATATAAGAACCTTGATCTCCGCAATTAGGGCAGCCTAATGTGTCACCCTTATTATTCATGAAATAATCCGGTAGATCTTTAAGCAGTTGTTGTGCAATATGAAACTTATTCTTGGGTAAGGGGTCTGAGTGAAAACTCAGATCTTCGATAATAGGCCGTTCGAGTTTATCTTTAAATAATTGTCCATTTTCTATTTTGTAAATATTTGTACAATTGCCGATACAGAATCCATAATATGTTCCGAATACCAAATAGTCATTTTCGTTCACATCTTGATCAGAACATGACAGTGTCATTACACTCAGCAATAGTATTAGCGCGTGTCTCATATACTTTTTTATACATTACGTTTGATTTTGTAAAAAGTTGGGTGGGATGGAGAAAATAAAACTAGTAGCGGGTAGGGAAGCGTATCAATGGATCAGTCAGTATGGTATCCGTGCAGAGGATGTCCAGGCGGTAGTAGCAGCGGCAGGTGGTCCAAAATGGTTTACGACCTATGGTCTTGTGCGTTTTATCTTGGGAGATTTACTCAGAGGGGCCGAGCAAAAAATTGATTTTGTCGGATCTTCTGTTGGTTCTTGGCAGATGGCTACTGCACTCACGCAAGATCCTTTCAGTGCATTGGATCGAATGAAGGATACCTATGCGGGACATATTTATAGTGAGAAGCCGAGCTCAAAGGAGATATCTGATGCTTGTGAGATGATTATACGATCCATGCTCGATGACCAACAAGGGCATGTGATAGATCATAATAGTAGGTCATTGCATATCATGACTTCTCGTGGGAAAGGTCTTCTGGCTATTCCTCGAAAGGTCGCTTTAATTCCCGGTTTTGCTTCAACAATTGTCTTAAATATGGCGGGTCGCAAAAATATTAGGCATGTGGTCGAACGTGTGGTATTTAGTTCCGGCAATCAATTGCCCTATAAGGAAGAACTGGACATATTGCCGACATATAAGGTAAGACTCAATCAAGAAAATTTAATCCCCGCATTTAAAGCTAGTGGTTCAATTCCGTTGACAATGCAGCCGGTTTTAAATCCACCCTATGCACCAGAAGGCGTTTACTGGGATGGCGGTATAACAGATTATCATATTACCCTTCCATATAGCTATGATCGCGGAATAGTACTGCACCCACATTTTGGTTCAAAGGTATTACCGGGATGGTTCGATAAACAAAACCCACGAAAACCCGTTGCAAGCGAAGATATGATGAGCAGAGTTCTATTGATTTATCCCTCAGACGCATACATAGATTCACTACCCAGAAAGAGGATATCAGATCTGCGAGATTTTTATGAATTCGGAACGGATCAGACTGCTCGCATTCATTACTGGCGTGAAATAAGTCAACGCAGTCATGAACTAGCCTCTGAACTTAAGGAATTGGTAGATATGGGTACTGATGTCATTAAGTATATTAAGCCTTATACTAAAGCGTAATCTTCTTGTAACTAATCAGTCAGATGCTTTCAGATCCAGAAAGCAGTCAATTTTTTATTAGACAAGGCTCCTTTTTGAGTGAATAGCAGAGCAATTGACGAAAAAGTTACATATTCTTAATTGGAAACGCGATTTAATTACGAATGGCGGACTAGGGATTACGATTCGTTTAAATAAGTTCATATATGTCGTATGCCGACATTGTTGTGTCCCCCTTTCTTTTAGTTGCACCTCCTAGATAGATCATTTGTAGTTGTCTCGTCCTTGAGACGAGACCGTAATTCGTCATTTATCATTGGAGCGCAGCGACTGTAATTCGTAATTCGAGTCTCGTCCTCAGGAGGAGGCGACCATAATTTCTTAATAGACCTCTATCAAGTATTTATTTTTCTTACCATTTTCTACCAACAAGTAGTGATCCTTAATCAGGTCAAAGCTTGACACCTTATGCTCTGGATCGGTGATTTTAGTACCATTGATAGCTATAGCATTGTTCATTATGGCGCGACGGACTTCACTCTTCGATTTACAGATCTCGGCGTGTCGAGTCATGAGATCGTTGATGTCCACTTTAGCATTGATAAATTCACGGGAGATTTTGAAGAAAGGTATTTCTTCACCGATAGCGACAAATGATCTCATAGGGAGTTCACGGAGCTGGTCTAGCGTTGTAGCTTTTCCGAATAGAATTTGCGAAACATCCTGTACTGATTTAAAATCTTCGATGGAGTGAATGCGGATAGTCATATCTTCTGCAAGGATCTGCTTAAGTTTTCTTGGATCTTCGGCATATTCTTCGAATATGTCGGCCTGTTCTTCACGCCCCTTAAAGGAGAAATATTTAAAGAACTTGTCAAGATCCGCATCGTCGGCATTGATCCAGAATTGATAGAATTTGTAGGGAGAGGTCATTTTTGGATCCAGCCAGATATTTCCTTTTTCCGACTTGCCAAATTTCTTTCCATCAGACTTAGTTAATAGAGGTGATGTTAAGGCATAGGCATGGGCATCGGGAATATTACGACGGATGAATTCCGTACCGGAGGTAATATTGCCCCATTGGTCGGAGCCACCCATCTGCAATACGCATCCATGGGTTCTGTATAGATGTAAGAAGTCATATGCTTGGAGCAACTGATAGCTGAATTCTGTGTAAGACAAGCCTGTGTCAAGCCTGCGTTTTACGGCTTCCTTACTCAGCATATAGTTAACTGTGAGATTTTTGCCTACATTCCTTAAAAAATCGAGAACGTTCATATTGGCATAAAAATCATAGTTATTGAGCATCAAGGCGGCATTGGGCCCGGACTCAAAATTTAGAAATTTAGCGGCCTGCTTACTTTGGAAGCTTAGGTTGCGATCTAGCTCTTCAAGACCTTTTAATTCTCTTTCTTTATCTTTTCCCGAAGGATCTCCTATGCGCCCGGTAGCCCCTCCCAGCAGGAAAATCGGTCTGTGTCCGGATTGTTGAAAATGACTCAAAAGCATAATCTGGACATAGTTTCCTATAGTGAGTGATGGCGCAGTAGGGTCGAAGCCTATGTAGCCGGTAGTCATCTTTGTGTTCAGGAGTTCCTCTACACCGGCAGTCATATCGTGAAGCATGCCACGCCAGCGCAGTTCTTCAATGAAGTTTTTCTTTATATCCATTCGTATCGTTTAAGAGTCTGCTACACACAGCCAGAGATTAGCAATATTAGCAGCGCCACAAAAGTATAATATTGAAGAATCTATCTTAGGTTTGTGGCAATGAAATTCATTCAGGTATGAATGATGTTCGCAATCTTCCTCGATGAAATTTGATCGGTTCATAGCTTCACGTTTACGTGCGAATAGTCAAGGCAGTTTTACAACTGTCATAATGTCTATAGCTATTGCTGCGGTCGCATTGAGTATCGCTGTAATGATCATTACAACGAATGTGATCACCGGTTTTAAAAATCAGATAAGTGACAAAGTGTTCAATTTCTGGGGGCATATCCATATATCCGATACGAATGCAGACCAGAATTATGAGATCAAGAGTATTGACTATTCTCCGGAGTTAGTGCGTAAGATTAGTGATATCCGTAAGGTAGGTTATTCGCGGCATGCTGAAGATCTTATGAATGGACCATCCAGAACAAAGGGAGGGGTACGTCATGTACAACGATACGTGCTGATGCCCGGTATTATTTCTGATAATAAGAGTTTCGAAGGTCTGTTAATCAGAGGGGTAGGGGTAGACTATGATAGTATCCGCATGAAATCGTTCTTGATCGATGGAAATTGGCTGGCTCAAGAGGGTAAAAGCAATAAGAGAGAAATAGTCATTTCTGAAATCACAGCGCAACGCATGCAGGTAAAAATTGACGATCGTATTGTTATCCATTTTGTCATTGATGGCGAGGCTGTCAAGCGGGTATTTGATGTTGTGGGTGTGTACAAGACGGGTCTGGAAGAGTATGATCGAAGTTTCGCACTGGCTCATCTTGCTGATCTGCAAGCAATACTTGGATGGAGTTCTTCGCAAATTTCTGGTCTCGAGGTCTTTGCAGAGAATGTGGCAGATATTGATGTTTTAAACGATTATATTTATATAGAAGTATTGCCTCCTCATCTATATGCCCAAAGTGTCAAGACGAAGTTTTATCAGATATTCGAATGGCTGCAACTTCAGGATATAAACGAAAGGGTGATTTTTGTTTTAATGACATTGGTCGCCATAATTAATATGATCACGGCGTTATTGATCTTTGTACTTGAGCGCACTAAGATGATCGGTATTTTAAAAGCGCTAGGTGCCAATAACTGGCAGATAAGAAAAATATTCCTTTATAGCACTTTAAGAATAGTCCTGATAGGGGCAATTATTGGTAACACATTGGCATTTGTCTTGTGTTATGTGCAGAAGTATTGGGGACTGCTTAAATTGCCGGAGAAGGACTACTACTTAAGTCAGGTACCTATCGAATTCAATATTCCTACAATGATGATCATTAATCTCGCGGCGATTGTGTTGATAATGGCCTGCATGATTTTACCGAGTATGATTGTTTCTCATATCTCCCCGGTTAAGACTATCCAATTCAAGTAGTTTAGCTTCTTCTTGACAAATATTTTATATCATGCAACTTGTACTCCTTCAATAATGAAGAATGCAGGAAGTTTTGAAAAAAGTAAGATGGAGCTACTTTGAAGTTATTTCAACTTTTTGGTCGGTGCGATCATAACGATCATTCGTTTACCTTCTAGTTTTGGAAGGTTTTCCGCACTGCCAAATTCGTCCAATGCTTTGATGAATTTCAAAAGCAAAATTTCTCCTCTTTCTTTAAAAACGATGGCTCTTCCTCTGAATTGAACGAATGCCTTAACTTTCGATCCCTCCTCAAGAAATCTCTGTGCATGTCTTAATTTGAATTCAAAGTCATGATCGTCTGTATTAGGGCCGAATCGAATTTCTTTGACGACAGTCTTGGCCGTCTTTGCTTTTAATTCTTTTTGTTTTCTTTTACGATCGTAAAGGAATTTCTTGTACTCGATGATCTTGCAGACTGGTGGATCTGCTTTGGGGCTAATTTCGACCAGATCTAAACCTAATTCTTCTGCCCATCGGAGTGCTTGATTGGTATAATAAACTTCCGGAACAATTTCTCGTCCTGCGATTTCACTAATTTCTTCTAAGTTGTCTCCCACAAGTCGTATGCGTGGGACGGAGATCAGCTGGTTAATTCTGTGTTCGGCCTCTACTACTCTGGGCTCGACTCTACGATTGGGTCTTCTCAAATGGATGTTATTTAATTAATAATAGTTTTAATTCTGTTGTTATATTAATAAAATCTGAATACAAAGCTAACAAATAAAGCGGTTCGAGAATTCTCGAACCGCTTAGTAATTTGATATCTTTTAAAAGATTTATTCTTTTAGTCATTAATTGACTCACTTTCAGTTTCTTCCAGTACCTCTTGAATGGATAGATGTTCTTGACCCTTGACATGCCCTATTTTAAAGGTATAGCCTTCCTTAGACCCTAGGGACAATATTTTTTCCGCTAGTGGGTCTTCAATATACTTTTGTACAGCGCGATGTAGTGGTCGCGCCCCGAATTGTCTATCATATCCTTTTTCGGCTAGGAATTCTTTGGCCGCTTTATTCAGCTTGATATTGTAGCCCATTGTTTTGATCCGTTTCTCGAGACTTCCGAGTACGAGTTCGACTATCTTAATGATATCCTCTCTAGTAAGACTATTAAACACAATCACATCATCGATACGATTAAGGAACTCTGGAGAGAAGGTCTTTTTAAGCGCATTATTGATTACAGATTTGGCGTGATCTTCCGCTGCTTCTTGTCGGGCAGATGTTTCAAATCCCACTCCCTGACCAAAATCCTTCACTTGTTTCGCTCCGATATTGGAGGTCATAATGATAAGCGTGTTTTTAAAATCTACTTTGCGTCCTAGTCCATCTGTTAATTGTCCGTCATCAAGTACTTGAAGCAGGATATTATAGATATCCGGATGGGCTTTTTCGATTTCATCCAGCAATATGACACTGTAAGGCTTCCTTCTTATTTTCTCGGTAAGCTGGCCACCTTCTTCATAACCTACATATCCCGGAGGAGCACCGATAAGTCTACTAATGGAGAACTTTTCCATGTATTCAGACATGTCGATTCTGACCAGAGATTCTTCTGTGTCAAACAGGTACCGAGCTAGGGCTTTCGCAAGTTCTGTTTTGCCAACACCTGTGGGGCCAAGAAAAATGAATGATCCTATAGGCTTTTTCGGGTCTTTTAATCCGACTCTATTGCGTTGAATGGCTTTGGTGACCTTTTCAATTGCGGTATCTTGACCGATTATTTCTTTCTGAATGTCTGAATTCATACCTACGAGTTTTTTACTCTCGTTCTGAGCGACTCGTTTAACCGGTATGCCCGTCATCATGGCAACTACCTCAGCTATATCATCTTCGGTAACGGGATATC
Organism: uncultured Saprospiraceae bacterium; assembly: GCA_964396595.1. Lineage (GTDB taxonomy): Bacteria > Bacteroidota > Bacteroidia > Chitinophagales > Saprospiraceae > CAYNFR01. Next base: position 75,379 of record CAYNFR010000005.1, read on the forward strand.
GTTTCGACTTTGATTCTTCTTCCCATTCTTGTTTAGCTTCCTCCAGTTTTTTAAGCAATTTAGATTCATGATCACGAAGATCTGCTGCTCTTTCATATTGTTGATTACGAACTGCTTGATTCTTTTTCTCTCTTACTTCTTCGATTTGTTTTTCAAACTCCTCGATATACTTTGGCACATGTATGTTTTTAAGATGGGTCCGAGCACCTACTTCATCTAGAATATCTATTGCCTTATCAGGCAAATGTCTATCTGAAATATATCTATCGCTCAACTGAACACATGCTTTAATGGCATCCTCTGAATAAATCACATTGTGATAGTCTTCATATTTAGACTTGATATTTGTCAAGATATGAATAGCTTCTTCAGGAGAAGGTGGTTCTACAAGTACTTTCTGAAACCGTCTATCTAGTGCTCCATCCTTCTCAATATACTGTCTGTATTCATCTAAAGTTGACGCCCCAATACACTGTAACTCACCACGTGCCAGAGCTGGTTTGAAAATATTAGAAGCATCCAGTGATCCCGTTGAGCCTCCGGCTCCAATGATGGTGTGAATCTCATCAATGAAAAGAATAACGTCTCTTGATTTCTCCAATTCGTTCATAATCGCTTTCATTCTTTCTTCGAACTGACCGCGATATTTCGTTCCGGCTACCAATGCCGCAAGATCTAGCATTACGATACGCTTGTCGTATAATGTGCGTGACACTTTCTTTTGTATAATTCTAAGGGCAAGACCTTCTACAATAGCGGTTTTGCCAACTCCCGGATCTCCTATTAGCACCGGGTTGTTTTTCTTACGGCGACTCAATATCTGCGAAACACGCTCGATTTCTACCTCCCGCCCAATAATAGGATCAAGTTTGCCTTCTTCGGCTAATCGGGTTACATCTCTACCAAAATTGTCCAATACCGGTGTACGGGACTTAGTCGAGCCCCGGCGTCCTGTTCTTGACAACCCGCTTCCTTCTTCCTCAAATTCTGATTCGCTTTCAGCGCTATCACTAATATAGTCGAATCCCCCATCTTCTTCTTGCATGACATATTCCAGCTCGGATTTATAGCCTTCGTAGTCTATTTGAAACTGATCAAGAATTTTCGAAGCAAGATTTTCCTTATGCTTTAATATTGAAAGCATCAGATGCTCAGGATTTATTTCATCGTTTTTAAACAGTTTAGATTCGAGAAAAGTAACCTTGAGTACTTTTTCGGCATGCTTGTTAAGCGGAATGTTGCCTATTTCGAGCTTGGCATTATCACTTACGCCTGATCGCGTAGCCTCTTCGATTTTGAATCGTAGCTCTTCAAGATCTAATTCCATTGATGTCAAGACCTTAATAGCCATGTTATCATACTCTTTGATCATACCGAGCAGTAGGTGCTCCGTTCCTATATAATCATTTCCAAGTCGCAATGCTTCATCACGACTTAGCGAAATAATTTTTTTGACTTTTGGCGAAAACTTTCTATTCATTTATCCGGTCATTTAATGAATCTTGCGACTCTCTTGAGTACATTAACAATGATATTCATTTTTAGATTAATCTACCCACTGTTTAACTTAATAATTTCTTACATACACCTCAAAAATGTGCCACAGCCATATAAACGCTATTTTGACAGATTTTTGGCAAAGATGAATACATTTTTGTCAGGTATGTTGATCTTTCTGTGCCAATATAGCAATTTTCTGATACTTATATATTATTTATCATGATAATATGAATCAATTTCATTCTTCTAGTTGGTATAAAGATCTTGTTTATGGTTGCGATAGATAAGTAAAAGATTTTTTTTAGAGATAGGCCTTTTCATTGCGATAAGAATTGAGCTTATGATTGACTATTTTATTGTCTCGAATATTATTCGCGAAAAATTATCTTTGCTGCCCGATAACACGCTTTATTAGGTCAAAACCGCCTATATTCAAATTCATATTGATCGTGAGGTGTTTTAATAGGCGGGAAATTGGCAATTTTATAATCTTTGAAATTAATATTACATGAAGCTTTCTATTGAGAAGCAAGAACGTTACAGTATATTATCTCTTGATGAAGAGAATCTCAATTCAGTATTGGCACCTGATCTTAAGAGTGAATTCGTGTTCATGCGTAACGAAGGTGTCAAGAATTTGATATTTGACATGTCTCATGTCAAATATGTTGACTCCTCGGGATTGAGTGCCATACTTACAGCCAATAGGCTATGGAATGGATTTGGCACATTCATCTTAACTAATGTCGTACATCCTACTGTCAAAAAGTTAATTGAGATTTCTCGACTTGAGACGATTCTTACCATTATTCCAACACCGCAAGAGGCTATTGAATTTATTTTAATGGACGAACTTCAGCGCGAACTAACAGTATCTGAAGAGGAGTAAGAAGCGTTGGTATTTAATTACCATCAATACAAGCGCCTATGGATACTGATTTGTGTTAAAAGTTGATTGTATCAGGAAAGTAGAACATTTCAGTGATTTATTAAGACAGTGCCTTAGAGCATCATTGATCAATGATGGCGATAGTGCATTAAATTACATCTTTAATGTCGTTCAGTATATAAAAAATGGTGAATTCAGATACAAGATCTCTGTCAAATATCCGACATTCGATTCATATAGGACATAAGTGCTAAGAATCTAAAGAACTCTCGAACCCAAACAAGTATGAAAGATTACATCGACCTGATTGCCCGCATTTTCATTTCATTTATTTTTCTATATGAGGCATACGACTCTATTGTCTTCTTTGGCAAGACTAAAGAGACGATGACCCAATACGGTATAAGCTGGAATCAAGACATGTTATTATACGGTCTGATCTTCATTCTCTTATTGGGAAGTCTGATGATTCTAGTCGGCTACTATGCAAGTGTAGGTGGCTTTTTGATTTTACTGTATTGGCTTCCGTTTACATTCATCGTTTACTCGTTTTGGAATGATCCCATAGAATTACGTAGGGTCAATTCATTATATTTCATGCGTAATCTGGGAGTTATGGCAGCACTTTTGCTTCTTATGGTTAACGGTGCCGGTAAGTTGAGTGTGAAACGTATTATTCATACTTTAAAGCTACCGGATAATTGATGATGAAAACGATTTACGGTGCTGCTGCTTCTGTTGATATATTGGCCATAGGTGTTCACCCTGATGATATAGAACTGTCCTGTAGTGCCACTATTATGAAACATATCGATATGGGAGTGCGCGTAGGATTGGTGGACCTTACAGAAGGAGAGCTTGGGTCAAGAGGTAATGCCGCCATAAGACTCGAAGAATCGCGTGAAGCAGCGTCTTATATGGGCGTGCAGTTTCGATTGAATGTAGGAATGGCTGATGGTTTTTTTCAAGTTGACAGACAAAATACGCTCTCGATTATCGAAGTCTTAAGACTGAGCAGGCCAAAAATCATTTTGGCGAATAGCCTTAGCGATCGTCATCCGGATCATGGCAGAGCAGCTCGATTAGTGGCTGATGCTTTTTTTTATTCCGGTCTGTCACGCATCATTACTAATCATAATGCTTTCAGAGCGGATGTATTGTATCATTATATCCAAGACAAAAACCTTAAGCCCGATTTCTGCGTGGATGTAACCGGATATGAAGATCGAAAACGTCAAGCGATAGAGTGCTTCAAAACACAGTTTTATGTACCTGATTTAGATCAAACTGACGAAGCCCAGACGCCTATTTCTTCTGCATCTTTCAAAGCGTTTTTATTTGCCAAAATGCAAACATTCGGGAGATCTATAGGGGTTGAGTTTGCCGAAGGCTTCAACATAAATAGAACGCTAGGTATAAACGATATGAGATCGCTGGTCTAGTAATTACACCGAAACAAAGCGTAGGATATTCTATTTTTTAGTGCCAACTATTTTGCACTGATCAGTGAGCTTTGTTATACCCGCATCAACAATCATATTAAGCTGTCCATCAAGTCTTTCTCCACTGATAGAGGCCGAACCTGTTATGGTTAAATCAGCGGAAACCGCTCCCACAACAGGAAGGGTTACAGTGTATCCCTTGAGGTTTAACTCAGAAAATGTTAGGTTATTTCCGCTTACTGTAGCGTCAAATGGAAACACACCTGCACCTACGATATTTACCGTTACTGTCACTTTATTTTCTTCTTTCGGATCTGCCGGTGGTGTGATACTGAATGCTGCATTATTGGTATTGAGCACTGCTAGAACGCCATTACAAGAGAATTCACCATCATATTCACCGATGAATTTTTGAAAAGGTTTCTCTTTGGCTTCGTCCTTGCCACATGAGTGAATAGTGACAAAGCACAAAATTATAACGGCTGATAAGGATCCAATTCTAAGTGCGTTTTTCATGGTCTAATGATATTGTTCAGCGGTGAAACTAATGAAGAATTCTTATTTATACCTAATTGTGTTGAAGAAGTTTTTCCTTCCATATAATTCGTATAGTCAACAGACCCTAGCCTGAAGCGGGTTGCTAGCTTCTGGATTCTGTCTTGCCTATCTTCCATGCGACAAAAATACCCGCGCCGGGGCGTCGTATAGCTAAAGCTCTTCTTCCTTTGGGTCAATCCGAAGGGCTGGCTAGATGGCTTAGCAAAAATGATAGTAAAATCATAGTTAAACAGAAGATCTTTGAGATCGATCGATTGGGGTGGTACGGTCTGGGCTGAAGCCCAATGTGGTGTCCAGATCTGCATAGTGAGTATCATCATAAAATACTTAGTCATCTCACTATGCTATTTGTCAGAGGGCATATTAAATGCGTAAGGAAACTGACCGGCATATCGCTCGTAAAATCCCTCTAGAATTACCTCATTTTCAGCGGATTTTAATTTAACAATGAGATCGGCAGCGTCTTTGATGCTCTGCCCATTCATGCGCTCAATAATAAAACCCGGCTCCATATTAGTCTTGTCGACAATGCTTTCGCGAGACACGCTCACTACTACAACGCCATCAACTTGAATACGCTTCTTTTCTATTTCATTCAGATCTCTGACTTCTATACCTAAGTCGCGCAGTATCTTATCGTTCCTGATGGTGATGAACTCTGTGGTATTGAGATAATTCGTGAGGGTGATAGGCACTATATTTTTGATTTTCTTGCGATGATAAGTTAATCTTATTTCATCTCCAGGTCTGTATTTATTTATTTGCTCGTAGAAATCTGATGTGCTGTTAAGTTCCACACCATTGATTTCGATCAATATGTCATTTTTTTGCAAACCTGCTTTGGCTGCGGGGCTGTTTAGATTTAGTGATTTGATCTGTACGCCCATGATGCGGTCGAGATTATTTTCTTTGGCAATGCCAGCGTTTATTTCTTGAACTTGTAGCCCCAATCGCCCGCGTTGTACAGCACCGAATTCTCTTAAATCGATGATGACTTTTTGGACGAGATTAGAGGGTAAGGCGAAGGATAATCCTTCATAATTGCCTGATGAAGACAGGATCGCAGTACAAATTCCAACGAGTAGTCCATTGAGGTTCACTAGTGCTCCTCCGCTACTTCCTGGATTTATTACAGCATCTGTTTGGATTAAGGATTCAATAGCATCTTTGTTTATAGCATCAATATTGCGTCCTTTAGCACTGATAATGCCCGCGGTTACTGTTGATTGTAGTCCGAAAGGGTTGCCGACTGCCAATACCCATTCACCTACCTGAAGTGAGTCAGAATTAGCAAACAGCATATATGGTAGGTTTTCCGATTCAATTTTAAGCAGGGCTATATCTGACATTTCATCATATCCTACTATCTGCGCCTCAAATTCTCGTTTATCTTCCAGGGTTATAGAAATGTAATCAGCCTTTTGAATGACATGATAATTAGTTACAATGTAACCATCCGAAGAGCTAATCACACCTGATCCTTTTTCGCGTCGGTAATCTTTGGCATATAGGCTGCCGCCCTTGACACGTGAATAAGCCATAATATATACCACAGATGATTTAGCAACACGAGCTGACTCTATAAAGGAAAGGGAGCTCAGGCCGCCCATGAGGAGAGATTGGCGGAATTCGTAGTTCGTAGGATAAGATACTCTTACAGGAACCGGAGCGTCTGATTGAATCAATACGACATCCTTCTTAAGGTGTGTATCATACACCCATATGCAGGCTACTATAAGCACTAATGAAGCAAATGATTGATATAAAAATGATTTAAGCCTCAATGGGTTAACTTATTTAGTTACAACATGAACGCCCTCGACACTCAGATCATTATACAATAATTCATATATCAATAGAATAAAGATCTTCTACCCCATGCAAAGCTTCGGAAGAAGCTTATCTAACCGCCTGTTTCAATCTTCAATTTATGAATGAGTGTAGCCCAATAATCTTTTTGCTCTTGCACTTCATCTGCATCACAGAAGTCTGTTATCTCCAGGATGGTCTCATTCGTAACATCGCTTTTATACATTCTGAATTCCAAGTATTCGCCGGGGTTACCTTCTTCCCAACCGAATCTCACCCGCTCTTCCTCAATGTCATCTAACATTTCTGCAATCTCCTCAGACCCCGCCCAGGAAAAACGATATTCATCATTTTCGACATCTACTACATCACAATACCATCTCACTAGACAAGCCGGTGTGGTGATAAAAGTATATAATATTGCAGGGGAGGCACGAAAGATGTATTCCAAATCTATTCTTTTACGCTTCATATTAATGTGTCGCTCGGCTAATCTTCACCAAGAGCGGCAAATAAGAATAAAATTTTTCACTAATCAAAAAATAAGTTCATATATTTTCTCAATAGCCGATAATATTAGTGATTTGTGCTATATATATTTACTTTGATTGTCTTCGATCGCTTTAAAAAGACAAAAAAAGAGTTGTGCACGATAATTGTTAAGCATTTATATTTGAACCTTGAGAGCATTGTGAACAAATTGTTAAATCCAATTCAACTATATGAGGCAGCTAAAGATTACTAAGTCAATCACTAACCGCGAAAGCCAATCGCTGGAAAAGTATCTTCAAGAAATCGGTAAAGTAGATTTGTTAACACCTGAAGAGGAAGTAGAGCTAGCAAAGAAAATAAAAGAAGGAGATCAGGAATCCCTAGAAAGATTGACAAAGGCTAATCTTAGATTTGTTGTCTCAGTGGCAAAGCAATACCAAAATCAAGGCTTATCACTGAGTGATCTTATTAATGAAGGCAACTTAGGTCTTATAAAGGCAGCACAACGTTTTGACGAGACCAGAGGCTTTAAATTCATTTCTTACGCCGTATGGTGGATTAGACAATCGATATTGCAGGCACTAGCAGAGCAATCAAGAATAGTCAGGTTGCCTCTTAACAAGGTCGGATCTCTTAATAAAATAAACCGTGCATTTTCAGAACTTGAACAGGAATTTGAGCGCGAGCCATCTTCACACGAACTGGCAGAAATTCTGGATATTCCGGCGCAAGAGGTTGAGACCACCCTTGGAGTAGCGAGTCGTCACGTATCCATGGATGCACCTTTTGTAGATGGAGAGGATAACTCATTGCTAGATGTTTTAGAGAATATCGGCACACCGGGTACGGATGCAGGGTTAGAGTATGTCGAATCACTTCGCACAGAGATCGAGAGATCATTAGGAACATTGACTGAACGTCAAATGGACGTCATCAAGTTGTATTTCGGAATAGGGGTGGAGCACCCACTTAATCTCGAAGATATAGGTGAGAGATTCGGCTTGACCAGAGAGCGTGTACGTCAGATCAAGGATAAGGCAATTAATAAGCTGCGTTCATCGTCCAGAAGTAAATTACTCAAGCATTATTTAGGAGCCTAGCGGTAAGATTTACAATGAACCATCATCCCAGACCTGTGGGGGTCTGTTTATTGATTCTTCTAAGGAGATAAAGGTCTCGGTGCGCTGAATTCCTTCGATGTTCTGAATCTTATTAGACAGAACATCACGTAAGTGATCGGTGGACTTACACATGAGCCTCGCAAAAATGCTGTAATTGCCGGTGGTATAATGGGCAGATACGATTTCAGGGATTTTCTGAAGATCGTTGATGACATTTTTGTAATAGTTACTTTTCTCCAGATAAATCCCTATAAAAGCTACTATGTCATAACCGAGCTTAGCATAATCGAGCTTGAGGCTTGATCCGACAATTATCTGGGCTTCCGTCATTTTTTTTAACCTCACATGTACGGTTCCTCCAGAAACGAACAACTTTTGGCCGATTTCAGCATAGGAGGTTTTAGCATCCTCTAGCATCAATGCCAATATTCTTAAGTCAACATCATCTAATTCTATGTCTGCCATGATCTAATCTATAGGGCGCAAAATACTGAATATTTTATCCTTATCCCATCTGGAACACTTTTCCACAGATTAATCACCTCACTGGGTAGATTAATACCACAGCAGATTGTCAGGCACGATGAAGTTTTGGTCTATCAGCGGAGATAAAAGCACTGACAATAAGCGATAATTTAGCATGGTGACCGACTTACCACATTGAGTACTTATTATTGTACCATCATAATGTAGTACGGCTTCACTAAAAATGAGCCAATTATGATACTTAATCTTCGTTAAACTGTATGATACTTATAATCGTTAGAGAATATTATTACTTCAAAGCTTATTAAGCCACATGAATCAAAAATATGTACCAATAACAATGGCCGTCATCGCTGTGATTGGTATCGTAATAGGCATGCGCATTCAAGAAAGCCTAGTTTTCGATGGGGTCGTCCAAAAACAGAACGCTTCCAATGTTGCGGCATTGTCAGAAGCGATCAGACATATCCAGTCGAAGTATTATGGGGAGGTCAGTACAGAAGAAATAGCAGACGGACTAATTTTCCAACTTGTCGATAAATTAGACCCCTATTCCAGATATTACTCCCCGTCTCAATATGCTACTTACCAAGATCAAATGGCAGGTCATATTTCCGGAGTTGGTGTTGAAATGCTCTCCCTCCACGACACTGTATATATCGTAGGTCTTCATCCTGATGGTTCTGCTAAAAACAAGGGAATAAGGTTGGGAGATAGAATTATTTCTATTGATTCCACTGTTCTTTCAGGAACAGGGAGCAGTGGATTGAGAGGAATCAGTAGATATGAGATAGGAGATACGCTTAACATGACCGTCCTGCAAGAAGGCGTGGCCAATTCTTATCAACTTGTATTGAAAAGGCTTAAGCAATCCTTGATTCATCACAAGCAGATAGACAGTGAAGGTGTGTATATAAAACTTGATAAATTCTACAACGGGTGTTTTCAGGATTTTATGGACGTCTTTGATGAGGCGGCGAAACAAGGCATCAAGTATAAATACCTTATTCTGGATCTGAGGAATAATCCTGGAGGTGTACTTGATGAGTCAATCAAGTTGCTCAACCAATTTTTTAAAGAGAGTAAAGTGAAACTGCTCACCAGTGTGACTTCCGACTCAAGGGAGAAAAAATATTTCACTAATGGAAGAAGTTTTTTAAATCTTGAGCGAACCGTGATTCTTACCAATCGCAATAGTGCTTCAGCAAGTGAAATCATGGCAGGATGTCTGCAGGATCTCCATAAAGCTGTGATTATCGGAGATACTACCTATGGCAAAGGGCTTATTCAGCAGAGCTTTGAGCTCACTAATGGTGGTAGCATATCTATAACTACTGGACACTATGAATTACCGGCAGGCAATATAGTTTCTTCTCATCATGACGGTGGTGATCATATAAAAGGTGTGTATCCCCAGCTCACCCATGTTTCTGCATGTGAACTCTATCATCCTCCGCGCAGGACTATTCAAGAATGGTCATTGATCAACCAGGCGTGGGCGCTAGATTTACCCTCGATTGTCACCGCTTATCTCAAGGATTTCAACACGGAAGATCCATGTGCAGATGTCTATATCATGAGCCTTATTAATTATATAGGAGAATTAAATAATGATAAGCTGGGTTGGCAGGAGCTGATATCGCTAGATAAATTGGTTAATACAGCCGCCGACATATTGTATTCTACGGACAGATATGCTGAGTTGATTGGGGCTCACCACTCATTATTCTAGACCCAGATATCTTTTTATGAATCTCACGACTTGTGCACGAGGATTGTCACTCTTGAGTCTCTTGTCTTCATTAGCTTTCTCTAGTAAATGACTCAGATCGGCATTGTTTCGTTCGAGGGCGGTGAGCAATTTATCAAGGATGTCCTCATCCTGAGCTAATATTTCTCCAAAACTTGCCTTATTGATGATAGCGGTGTTCATATCCGTATGTGCTACGACTGTTGCACTGCGCGGATTACCGGTCAATAGACTCATTTCACCGAAGTAATCGCCTCTATTTTTGTCAGCAACATATATTTTGCCTTTTCCATCATCTAGATAAACCTTGGCTTGACCACTTAATATAAAAAACATCGAGTCTCCTATATCTCCCTGCTTGACCAGCATATCATCTTTAGAAAACAGATGTATATCAATATTGTCCGTCAGGAATTGAAGCTGCTTGGCGTTTAGGCCTCTTAGTAATGGAATCTTGGCTAATTCTTTGTGCCATTGACCTCTTAATGTTCTGATTTTCTCACGGCTCTTTTCTTCAAAATTATTCTCTAAATGTAATTTTTGAATAGGGTAGGCCACTTGAATATCATTTCTGTTTAAGAGATACCACAATCTGCTTTGTACCTTATCGATAAGGTAGACTATTTCGCCATAATCATAAAGCCAAAATTTCATCACATAAGTGATCCCTCGCTCAGTATATGCATGGACAAAGGCACCGAGTCGAGGATCTTCTTGTATTTCGTCCACTTCAGCTATCAATTTATTGAGTACATCTTTGATTACATTGGGGGGATAGGAATAGTCGAATGTCACAAAGAGATTGTGAATCTGTCGGTTAGAAGGTTTTGAAAAGTTGATTATTTTCTCGTTGGAGACTTGTTTGTTCGTGAAACTAACATAGTTCGATTCCCGTGTCTGGATGGTAAGGGTGCGCCAATTTTGACTTAAAATACGACCTTCATGCCCCCCTATGACTACCCAGTCTCCTACTTCAAAAGGAGATTCAATCTGAATGGCTAATCCGGCAAAAAGATTTGACAATGTGTCTTGAAGAGAAAGTCCAATGACTGCCGACAACACGGTTGATCCTATAACGATGCCTTGAATTTCTTTGTCAAATAATGATTGTACAAGGGCGAGCATCAGCACGATTAAGACAAAAAATATCAACAAATCGAACAAAAAGCGAGGGATTCTTACAATGTTCTTTCTGATCAAGAAGGTATAAAATAACCAGAGTACGAATTGCATAGCGGCATTAGTGGCAGTCAATAGCCAGCCGAGATATGCTACTTTTTGCACCATGCTAGGCGATGCAGCAAACTCTTCTCCCAAAACAAACTGTGCGAACAGCGATGTAACTCCAAATAGTAGAATGGCTACTAATACCTTTCTATCATAAGGAATTTTTAGCTTACGTTTGAGTATAACCGTTGCTTGGCCGGCTAAGAGTAGGAGGACATAGCCAATAAAAAAAACTGATGCGCTCATGTATTTAATACCTGACTTATAAAGAAGCAAGGTACTATAAAGCTGCTAATTAATGTCTTCGGACTCCGCAGAATTACTTGCTTTGATATCAATAGCTCCTCCTGTCACAATATATTTCATCACGTCGGCAGATTTCATGTTTATTCTGCTGATGTCTTTTTTGGGTACCACAAAGAGATTGCCGGAAAAATTATAAGAATGAGGAAAGTAAACTGCTTCGTACTCACCTATTTCTTTGTCATCAATGATACTTGATGGATCACCTGTGATAAATCCGAGTTTTAACATTCCGGTCGATGAAATTCTGACAGCTACCGGTATAGTAAATTTCTTTTTGTCTCCGACGAAGGCATCTGTTATATCTCTGACAGATTTGTAAAGCAGGTTAATTATCGGAATCCGCTGTATTGTCTTATCAGCCCAAGTAAAAATCGGTCGGGTGATAAATACATTGGCCAATAGGCCAATCATTGTGACCATCACCAGAACAACAAGAATGTTAATGCCCGGCAGAGGTATGCCTACTAATTCATCTGCCCATGCGACAAGACGATATATAACTGCTCCTGTTATAAAAATCGGACTGAGGATTACCAGACCTGCTATGAAATGGCGCAATAAAATTTTACCGATCATTTCACTTAATTTGTTGTGTATCAAAGATCATCGGAGGCGACACCATGAATAGACTTGTAGACTTTATGACTTGTCGATGAATGTCGTTTTCTTGATATCTCTGCAGATCTCGTTTATTTTTAAATTTCACTGATACCATTAGCTGGCATTCCTTTATGGTGCGAGGATCATCCACATCAATGAATTCGGAAATTTCGAGATGAATAATTTCTTTGATGGAGTTTAATTTTTTGATTTCCTTGATGACAAAATTCTTATCGTTCAGGGCTATAGGATTAATGAGATTCAGACAGATGGTATGAATAATAGGGCGCTTAACTGCTGATGCACAGGACGGCATAAGTACAATAAAGTGAATACTGATTATGATCGCGAATAATGTGCTAATTCGGGACATAACTACCATTGACATCTCCTATTTTAAAGCCTATTATCGTGATAGTATCTTGAGTAGAGCTAGAGTCTATGGTGATAATCGACCTTTCAAAATCCCATACGGGACGTGAAAAATCCATTCGTCTTCCTAGTAGGACATTTCGCATTTCAACAAGATCTGCACCTGAGACCGTCCCGCTTCCATTTACATCAGCGGCATTGAGCAAAAACGGGTTCTCTATAGGCCTGATTTGAATGATATGATTTGCCACAATGACTAGATCACTTACAGTCATTCCGTCAATAGAATTGCCTTCTTTATCGAAAGATATATTAATTCTACCCAGACTATCATTGAGGCTTAGCCTGCCATGGATGTCAGACATTCCTAGTGGTGTGGAACTAGCCGATTGTCTGACGCGCACATTGGGGATAGGTAGTCCGAGAGGTGTTGTAAATCTCAGGTTAATGAATCTTGTCATTGGGGGCTCTGGTTCTTCCTCTTCCTCTTCCTCTTCCTCTTCCTCTTCCTCTTCCTCTTCCATTGGTGGACTAGGTACCACTGTACGCGAGAAGCTTGTTCTTACAAATCCGTCTAGTGTGCTCGCACCATCCCCGTTTGACAAGATGGAAGTAATATATAGTGTAAACGTATCGAGCTGGAAGCTATCAGGGGTGGACCATACTACCGAGTAAAGTACAGAAGTATCAGATCCGAAATTTTGTGCCGATTCATGTTCGAAGTATTGCCTTCCAGAGCTCTCAGATACGACAGAGGACTCGCCTGGATTAAATAACCGCCCGACAGCGCGGTTATTCTTGTCGAGAATTGTCATTTGGAACCCGCCTCTAAAGGCTCTACCGGATGTTACATTCAGTCCTATCTTGATGGCGTAATTAGTACGAGGAGCCAATTCATCCGGAAGTCCTATTAATGATACATTGCCCTGAATACCAGGATTGATTGTGTGACATCCTGAACCTACACATGTAGGCTCACCGGGAGCACCAGTTCTACCATCCGGGGGGTTACTCGAAAAGGAGTTTAATAACAGCAATAAAGAGGTCGCTACAACAATTAAACAAATTGTGCTCTTCATCTTATTCATTTGGGTTGACACTGTTATTGGCGTCTCCATACTTCCATGCTTTAATTATGATGGGATCAGTAAGTTCGCTATTAACGAGCTTGATATTTTGCTGGTCAAATATCCATGATTGGCCGGAAGGCCAATTAAGTGTTCTCCCTAAGATTACATTGCGAACTACAACCAAATCTGAAGCTGTAATACTGCCACTGTCATTAACATCTGCTGCACGAAATTGTAAATCTTCTGTAAATGGTCTTATGTCCAATATATGATTGGAGATGGCTATCAAGTCGCTTACGGTTACGCCACGAGAAGGTTCGTCTTCTTTTGAAAACACAAGTTCCGCTTGGTTAAGATTAGTACTAAGTGTAAATCTTCCTTGATTGTCCGACATGGTGATATTGCCTGTAGTTCTATCTTCTACACGAACATTAATCATCGGAAGATCACGCGTATTCGTAATGACACCCGTAATCAATTTGTCTGGGGAAGGCGTAGGAACTTGACCGAGTTTTTTACTTACATACAATATTTCATCTCTGCTGGTATATGTCGCTATGTGAATCGCCTCTTCCGTAGTCGTATGCCCTACACTTGCACCTAAAAATCGCTGAACTAATCGATAATCGATGGCGATATCCCGCTGCCATACACCTTTGTCAAGAATTGCATGTTTGAGAAGTTTTCTATCAGAATACACAACACTAGGTCTCTGTTCTGCATCAAAATCTATCGTCACCATTCTGATCATACGAGATGAACCGTCGCTGAGTGTGTCTATATTGCTGAATACCCAATGATTATTAGCGAATACGGCATGATGTACGATGTGGGCAGTGATACTCATGGCGGTCGTGAACACGATATGTATCTCTCCGCGCTTATTAATCCCCATATGAGGGAAGGTGCCGGTACCTGAAGCGATCTCCTCTATCTGCCAAGAAGGGCCATTCTGGCGTGCAAACATCAAAGTCTTCGCCTCGGGATCGTGATAGGCAATATGTACGCGTCCAGTACTGTCCAGCGCTACCGTCGTCCCATGACCGTAGGTGAATCGAGCGGTAGGTAGACTTGCTCTGTTCCACACATTGTTAATACGCCAAGAGAATTCAACACCTGTAGAAGGATCAATGCTCGATGTGTAAAGATTGCCTTCATTATCAAAGACCAAATGATTATCCCATCCATCATGACCGAAGTCTTCTATATTTACACAGTCCCAACGACCAGTGGCCGTCTGTTGGCAGACTTTTTCGTTTTCAGTAATATGGTCATGAACGGCCAATGCAATTCTGTCATCAGCATTAATAGCCATCGCCATAGGCCCATAGTAGTAACTTTTTTCGATTGTGTCGATACGAATGTTAGCCGTGTCAGATAAATCAGCATGTGCGAGAAAGCCTTGGACTGCTTCAGAAAGAAAACCAATATGAACTTGCCCTTTACTATCGACTACGACATCAGGCTTTACACCGCTGGCGATGCTTTTAACTGACCATTCTTGACCATTGACCCATGAAGTGGTCAAAAATATAAGCAGAAGACTTCGAAACATCCTCCTAAGGTAGTTAAGATAATTGAAATAAAAACAATATTTACCCTAAGTTCCTACATAGTGTGGAATCAGCTGCATAGAAGACGGAAGAGAATAGAACTTTAAATAGCTTGTCTTTTTTACAAAGTACCTCTCAACGCTTGCTCCCTTTCTATGGCTTCAAACAGAGCTTTAAAATTTCCTTTACCAAATGATCTAGCACCTTTTCGCTGGATAATTTCAAAAAACATAGTCGGCCTGGGATTTACAGTACGGGTGAATATTTGCAGTAGATATCCATCATCATCTCTATCTACCAAAATACCTAATTCCCGTAAGGCACTCAGATCTTCATCAATTTTGCCGATTCTTGATTCCAGTTCATCATAATAGGTCGTAGGTACATGAAGGAACTCAACCCCTCTAGACTTAAGATCGCGGATCGTTTTAATGATGTCATCCGTAGCGACGGCAATGTGCTGTACCCCTGCTCCTTCATAAAATTCAAGATATTCATCTACTTGCGATTTTTTGAGCCCCGCTGCTGGTTCGTTTATGGGAAATTTAATTTTTCCGTCTCCATTGCTCATAACCTTGCTCATAAGAGCCGTGTACTCTGTAGAAATGTCTTTGTCATCGAAAGAAAGGATTTGGGCGAAGCCCAATACTTCTTTATAAAAATTTACCCAATAGTCCATTGCGCCTAATTCGACATTACCGACCATGTGGTCAACATATTTTAAACCCGTCGATTTCGGGGCATAGTTGCAATACCATTTTTGATAGCCGGGCATGAAGATTCCGTTATAGTCATTTCGTTCGACGAATATGTGCACGACATCACCATAAGTATGGATACCAGATTTAACGATGACACCGGAGTCGTCAGTCACCCGGATCGGAGTGAGAAATGATTTAGCACCTCTGGCAATCGCTACTTCATATGCTCTAGTCGCATCGGGTACAGTGAGCGCTATAACCTTCACACCATCGCCATGCTTATCGATAAATCTCCCGACTTCTGATCCGCTGCGTATGGGGCTGGTAAGTACCAATCTGATTTTATCCTGCTTCAATACATAAGATTCAATGTCTCTGTTGCCAGTCTCCAGACCTGCATAAGCTAAAGACTCAAACCCAAATGCTGTTTTGTAGTAGTGTGCGGAATGTTTGGCATTGCTAGTATATATCTCTATGTGATCCGTGCCTAGTAATGGCATGAAATCTTGAGCCTGATCATATATCTTGGGTGATGCACTTAGTAGGGTTGACATAATAAAGGATTGTTATATGTTATTATATTAATTGTTGTCATAGCAAATATATTGCTTTAAATGGTTTATGGCAAGTTTGTCTGATGTTTGTAAAAAGTTACCAGAATGCTGAGACTATGGTAAAGCTTTCTACATAGGCGACATTCGATATCTTGTGGTACAAAAGAAAATCTGAACAGCTAGGGATGATCGACAAAACATATAGGTTTATTCCAATGTTAACCCTATTGTCTTACTTGTTTACACTATTAATTGCTTCTTAATGATCACTAATTTTAATCCATGGCATCATGTGTCAACCGGTTTTGAATCACCGGATATAGTAAATGGCATCATCGAAATACCCAAAGGCACGAGAGCCAAGTACGAATTAGATAAAGACAGCGGCTTATTAAAACTAGACAGGGTACTTTATAGTTCTGTATATTATCCTGCTAATTATGGATTTATCCCACAGAGCTACTGCGACGACAAGGATCCGCTCGATATATTGATTTTATCGCAGATCGATGTTGTACCCTTGTGTATAGTCAAGGCCAAGGTCATAGGTGTGATGCGGATGCTTGATAACGATGAAGCCGATGATAAGATTATCGCAGTAGCGGTAGGTGATCCTAGTATTAGCCATATTAATGACATCAGTGAGTTGCCAAAGCATTTTATTTCTGAGTTGCGTAGTTTTTTTGAAGATTACAAGAAACTTGAGAAAAAATCTGTCGTAGTAGAGGAGTTTTTCAATAAGGAGATAGCTCTTAGTATCTTGAAGGATAGTTTTACGATGTATCAAGAGAATTTTGGTTGGGGATAGAAATAGAAGCTTTTAGCTCTTGCCGTTTACCTTGATTTAAATTGCTTATTGAATTCTGTGTATCTGTGCTATTAATGTAAATGTAGCACTCTCCATACTTTCACAAAATTTCCACTTTTCACCTGTACTAGATGCACACCGGGAGTGCCATTTTCTATTCTGATAAAACTGTCTTGTTGTCGGCTTAGCTGCCGATTAATTAATCGACCATGGATGTCGTAAACGTTTATTTCGTAAGGAGTGCGTTGTAGAGATATTAAATATCCATCTGCTGTCGTAATTAATTCTGCGCCATACTTCGCTGCTTCTTCGTCTGAGACACTAGTGGACATAGCTACACGAGCTGTGACTAACACATCGTCAATCGCAGAATTATTTGTGCCGTCTACATCTGTACCATTAACTGCGGTGTCCGAGTTGACTCTCCATTGAATGAACACAGCCCTTTGGTTGGCATATTTGGCAGGCATACTTATGCTGAGAAAACCATCCGTGAATATATTGGATACTGTATATTTTCTAATTTCTTCGAAGTCTCCACCGTCAAGACTTAGTTCGATCACCCAGTCTTTCGGCCGGTCTAATGATGACCGTTGTACCGAGCTTAGTCGGATGGATTCGTAGCCTAAAGTAGAAATACTCGTATGCCAGAAGGCGCCTTTAGACATGCCACCACCGACATAAAAGGGTGGATTGGGTGGGAAGCACGGTGCGCTGGAGCAAGAAGTTCTGAAGACAGGGAATGCCGAGGTCGTATTTTCGATTTTTCGCCCGCTATTATCGAAAGTAAATAATTGAGGCTCATTGCTATTATTGTCAAATGACCATAAGGCCAAGGTGTCTTGCGCGGATAAAGCGTGAGCCGTAATAATTATTAAGCCCATATTGAATAGTCGTCTTTGCATAGGTTGCGCTTCAGTTTAATTGATAAATATTATCAAGTTCAGAATTCATTAGTAAGAAAAAAAGACATTATTACATGGCGATAGTAGGATAAAGTTTATTTTGGAGAGGATTCTCAGAAACGAGCTGAGATCTGAGCGCTTCATCCACCTAGTAACAATTTTAACCCACAGGCCACATTAATTTAGTCTTTCATAAATTTGTCCATGTTATTAACGATCCGAACTATGAAGAAGCTGCTCAGATTATATCTATTATTGTACGTATTATTAGCGCTTATTGCTTGTTCTTCTTCGAAATCCATCACGGAAAATAGTGATCGGTCTTTAGCGAACTTTGCAGATCATCTTTTAGGCAATTTTTCTAGTAAGCTTCAGTCCGAACAAGATACCGCTTTTTATCATGTGACGCTTTCGACGATCAGAATATGGGAAGACAGGACGGATGGGATCTGGCTATATGTCGAACAAGCCATGGCCACAGCCATGGATCGACCTTATAGGCAGAGAGTGTATCATCTGAGACGTGGAAAAGACAAGATATTTACAAGTGACATTTATCTGATTGATGGAGAGAAGGGTTTTGCGGGATTAACTAGACAGCCACAGAAAATGGCCGCATTAACTTATGATAAGATTTCACTAAAAGAAGCTTGTACCGTTTACTTGACCCAGAATGCAGAAGGGTACAAAGGTGCTACGGAGGGGAAGAAATGTCCATCAGACTTAAGAGGTGCTAGCTATACAACGACGGAGATTTCCCTGGAGCGCGACAAGATGATTTCTTGGGATCGTGGATTTGACGCTGAAGACAATCAGGTGTGGGGTGCGACCAAAGGTGGATATGTCTTTTTAAGACAATAAGCATATGGGAGAAGTGGAGACAATTTGCACTGCGGAGCTAGTCATTTTTAAAAGTTGCAAGGATATTGAGGGATAAAATTTTGCAAAAGCTAGGTGTAGCCTTTATATTTAGAATATTATTTTGACAGATATTCACTAATAGCTCTACAACTATCATGGCACAGCTCTTTACTTTATTGACCATTCCCTTTTTGCTGGCTATGTTTTTGGCCATCAATATGGGAGGCAGCGGTACGGCACCTGCTTTTTCTGCCGCCTATGGAGCGAATGTTATCAAGCGTACGATGATTCCGGGATTATTTGGCGTTATGGTCTTGATTGGTGCATTGATAGCCGGACAGGAGGTATCACTCACACTCGGGCGCGGGCTATTAGAACAATCGTTTTTTACGCCCTTAGTTACCTCCTTTATTTTGTTGTCCGTTTCTCTATCCTTATTGATTGCCAATCTTCTAGGTGTGCCACAGTCTACGAGTCAATCTACGGTAATGGCTATTGCCGGAGCAGCGACGGCATATCATAGTTTGAATACGCGCAAACTGTTCATGGAGATTATTCCGACATGGGTCATCTTGCCAGTCCTATCGTTCGTTCTCATGTTTTTTATATCTAAATGGATTTTCCCATTGCTAAAGAAAAGTATCGCCAAGACGAATTATCGGGAGCTGGGAGAACATCGAGGACTTAAAGTAATATTGATATTGTCATCCATGTATGTGGCCTTTTCATTGGGTGCAAATAATGTCGCCAATGCAGCTGCTCCTATCGCTTCTCTGACAGCCAATGAGATCGGTAAAGAAGCTATCGAAAATTTTCTTCCTATTATCATTTTGTCCGTGTTGATTGTGGCGCCGTGCTTTGCCATAGGTAGCTCACTGCTAGGCCATAAAGTTACTGAGAAAACCGGCAAGGGCATTATTGAAGTATCTCCTCTTGATGCAACAGTTATATCACTGATTACAGCAACTTTGTTGCTGATTGTTTCTATTACAAGAGGGATTCCTTCGTCTCTTGTACAAATGAATGGTGCGGCTTTCATGGCATTGAGCATCAGTCGTGTAGGAGCCAAGAATACATTTAAAAATAAGACAGTCAAGCAGTTTTTCGCTGTGTGGGCAGTAGCCCCAATATTTGCTTTTTTGTTGACCTATGGTCTGATCAACATTTTTCTTTAAAAGCAATGGAAGAGGGTTGCATTATCGCAAATCGATGAGGGAGACCATCATAGTGATGTTCTTTTGGTGAAATGAGAGAAGAGTGAGGAGGTGATTAACGTCACATGTCAATAGTCAGGTTATCAATGTAGTTTTCCGATAGGCATAGAACAGAAGGATAAAATTATTATATAAGAGTTGACTCCGATATCGCTTCATTAGAATTAAAATACTACCTTTATCAAAGGGTTTGGTTCTGATTTAGGATTTTCAGGATATGAACGGAGAATATTGCAAAGAGTTCGGTAGTATGACCTATTGTTCTGCAAAGTGTAATATCTGATCGTTCTGTATTAGATGTTTCTTAAATACCAAACGCTTAATTTATTAACTGTATCAACTTATTTAAACATGAAAAATCATCTCTTTCTAGGCGTTACTTTTTTAATGCTTTCCCTAGGCTCTATCAGCGGCCAACATTTGCAGGTTCATAGTTATAATAAAGAATTCAAAATTGAAATTGCCAATCCTGCATTCACGACACATTTTCCGACTGGTATTATATATCAAGATACTACGGGTATTGGATTTGCAAATCTAAGTGATCAAGTACTCAGAATTGCCACCCGCCCGATAGGCTTTCAATTTCAACCTAATAATGCTATCTACAGTGAATTAACTAAGAATTCATTTAGTATTAACCACTTCAATGGTAGCAGCGGAATATTATTGATAGGGCCATCAAGAAGGGCTTATTGGGGGCCAAGAAGCCCTGGACAGCTTTTTCCTGACTATTACGATATTTCAACTGTCGGAAACATCTATAATGTTGACTTATCTAACCGGCGCATGGCGGAACTTAGCATAGAAAATAATCGTGGAGGATTAAGATTGCACAGGTATTCAGGTGACTTTAGCTATGTGCACACATTGAGTATTAATGATGCGGGTAATCCTATGTGGAGTGCGGTGAGTGACCTAAATGCAAAAACAGATATTCAAGAGTGTGAAAGCGTACTCTCCCATATTAACAAATTGCGATTGAAGAGTTATAAGTATAAAGGAAGCGAAATACGATCTTCCGGCTTTATTGCGCAAGAGGTTCAGGTTGCATTTCCAGACTTGGTTGAAACCAATGAGCAAGGTTTATTGTCAGTGAATTACATGGGATTTGCACCTCTAGCAATACAAGCAATCAACGAACAACAAGAAATTATCCAAAAACTGATCGATAGGATAGAGAAATTAGAAAAGCGTATGCTAGAGAAAGATAAGGCTTCAATATATACCAGCGATTAGCTAGCCTTGGGTGATTATACCAAAAAAAAGGCAATAAATACCCAAGACATCAATAATTCAATACAATTGCATGGGTGTGCGATCTTCGGTAGTCTATAATCTATCAAGTTTCAACAGGAAAATTATTGGTGGTCGTTCGACATCTGAAATTGCAATTATTGTTGGCTAAAGGGCGGGTGCGTGAAGCATGTAAATGTTTAAGTTAGCTCATGAATGAGCTCAGATTGAATAGTGAATTCTCTAAGGCAAATGCTGCGATACCTGATCATATTAGCATTTGGTGGGTATCTTGGAAATAATCCATCTATGATAGTTCACTAGTCATTACATTGTTATGCTTTATGCCGAGCCCATATTGACATGTAGCTGACATGTCAGTGTGAATTGAGTGATTTGCACTTATATTTCATTTATGCGCTTTCCTTCAAGCGCGGACAATATTGGATTTTTAGATTCACCGATCAGTTGGTGTCGATAGATACTGTTGTGCCCGGAAAACAAATAAGCGCTCACACAAGCCAGCGCTGCATAAACACCACAGTCCGCACCGAAGAGCTCAATCGCCATAATGCTGCAGGCTATAGGCGTATTAGTCGCACCGGCAAACACAGCCACAAAACCCATACCTGCCAGCAATCCTATTGGAAGCGGTATAAATAGCCCCAAGGCGTTACCCAATGTCGCGCCGATAAAAAATAGAGGGGTCACTTCACCTCCTTTAAATCCGGCTGCTAGCGTAATGACAGTTAATACCAGTTTTATGAAGAAATCATATGCGGGCAACTGTACTTCAAATGACCCGACTATAGTCGGAATACCCAGGCCGATGTATTTGCTCGTGCCAAGCACCCATACTAGTCCTGCCACGATGACCCCTCCCAGCACCGGGCGGAAAGGCGGATACTTTATCCGTGTTTTAAACTGCGTCCCCAGCCAATGACCTGATTTACTGAATGTCATCGCACATAATCCAAAGCTAATTCCCGTCACAATGGCTAGTGCAATATTCAATAAGCTCATTTCAGGGACTAAGTCAATATGATAGTGCGTGTGTGGTGTCTTCCACAGATGCGTGACATGATCCGCTATAACAGCAGTCATAAATGCCGGAAGAAGGGCATTGTATCGTAACCGTCCGATATGAAAAAACTCGAGTGCGAATATGGCTCCGGCTAGTGGCGTGCCGAAAACTGACCCAAATCCTCCCGCGACAGCCGCAACAATCAAGATGCGTCGTTCATCATTCGACAATTTAAACGGTTTGCTGAATTGATCTGCGATAGCTCCGGCCATCTGTAGCGCCGTACCCTCACGTCCTGCAGACCCACCGAATAAATGGGTGGCGATAGTGCCAAGATAAACCATTGGTGCCATCCGAAATGGTATCAGCTTGCCTGGCGAGTGGATGTTGTCAATAAGTATATTATTACCTGCTTCGACTTCCTTGCCATACTTGTAATAACCCCACCCGATAGCAAACCCACATAAAGGAAGAAACGCAATGATCCACAGATTATCTTCTCGATAATCCGTCACATAAATCAGTGAATATAAAAAGCCAGCCGACGCTGTTCCTATTAGTATACCTATGATAACAGAGATGAATATCCACTTAATAAGATTCTCCAGAAATAATTGATAATATCTGAGACGCATTCGACTACCCCTGATGATTCTCTGAAATATTGGACTTTTATTTAATGTCATATAGCCTGATGAATTATGGGTTGATTTATCTATCAGGCGTCATCAGCTCTTCAGGAGCGGTTGGGTAAGGAAGAACACCATTTCCTTTTATGATGGCAAAAGTAGGGGAAGAGCTGCGATTTATCTTTTTATCAACAAGATTTTATCACGAGTAATTGAGGATCATTATGGTCGCTTCGCTCCAATTTAAAGTGGCGAATTACGGATTACGAATTACGGATTACGAATTATGGATTACCGATTAAGAATTACTGATTACGCTCGGGCTTCGCCTTAATTGCGATATACTTTGACTAAGCTGCCCTTTGAAGGCGCATTTCTTTGTTTTATAACTTTACTCAGGGCGTTGCCCTGAGCTAGATTAATCTACCCTTTCGGGCTGGGCAAAGCATACTTCGACGATTTAGTTATATAGGTAGAATGACCCATCAACGTATGATTTTCGCGCCGTCAGGCATGAAATAAAAAAGCACGCTTGCTAATTGATTCTATCTTAGACTTTAGTCTTTACTCATTTAACGAATTATCCGGATTCTGGCATTCTTAAGAAAGCTCGTGTCTTATTCGAATGACCACGCGGAGATCCAACGCACACCTTGTTAAGCGAATAGTAGCTTTTGAATCTGCAATAAGTGGGATATCAATATGGCTCTGACGTTATTAAAGAATAGGTGATTCTTGAAATAATATTCTCTACTATGGTGTGAAAAATTTGCAAGGTTTATAATACTGAATATAAGATAGCATGTAGTTCTATTACTCAAATTTTAAAAATTTATTATTGATAATCAATCACTTATATATATATATATATTAATAGGCGAGTAGATATATTGATATGTCGCTTTAACCGAAGAATTTTATTAGCCTGCATATTTCCCTGATTTTCGCAGAATTCACCATAGTCTAGTAAGTAATACCGATTCCTCTTGACTAAGTGGTTAGTACAAATGGAGAGATCAGCTTTTCTATGCTCCCGTCTTTGTGCTTGTAGTAGATAGTTTCTTGTTGCCCTTCATTTGACTAGCTTTCATAAGTGCAGCACCCATATCAATCACACCACCTGCGACTGATAGACTTTCAAATGGCACAAGCTCGGAGCTACCGGGTTTTACTACCATCATTTTTGATAGAGTGATCGACGACATGATTGCCTCTTTTACTTGAACAGCAGTGAGTGAGGGGTAGTAAGATCTGATCACAGCAGCTACGCCACTGACGACAGGTGCAGCCATACTGGTGCCTTGCGCGATTCGGTAAGCATTATTAGGTATCGTACTATAAATCTCTTCGCCGGGTGCGAATAGATCTACATTGGCTTTGCCATAATTAGAGAAACCGGCTGGTAGGTTTTCATCTGCAGAAGGGCCTGATGCTCCGATAGATAGGTAGTTCTTCGGTTGCTTTTTCTTCCAGAATAGGAAACCCCTTGGCTTGAGGAAAGTGTCATTCGGGTAATTTTCTTCTATATCAATATTCTGGCCGGAGTTACCTGCAGCATGAACAATAAGTACATCGCGTTTTTCAGCGAATCTTATCGCTTCGTCAACGATCTCTTTTTCGGGTGAAATCCCCTTGCCAAAACTCATATTGATGATCTGAGCACCATTTTCGACGGCATATTTGATGGCATTGGCCACATCTTTGTCTCTTTCATCACCATCAGGTACGGCTCTGAGTACCATTATTTTTACATTATCCGCTATACCATCTATGCCAATATCATTGTTGCGTGATGCAGCTATTATTCCAGCCACATGCGTACCGTGGAAAGCGTCAGGCCCTATGACTGAGTTATTGCCATAGTACCGTTCGTTTTTGTCTTCATACTTATCTCCGACGATGTCTCTCGGATCGAAATCTGGGTTGTAGCTGTATTTGAACTTCGTACCGTAATACTTAATAGCCTGATCGATTGGATCAACTATTTGAATTTTTAGCTCATTGAGAGGAGGCACTTCGCCAAATGTAGTATAAAAATAATTAAGAACATTGGCAGCAATCACTTTGCTGCGATCAATTGACTCACCCATGGTATTGATGAATTCTTGATCGATGGCGGACCAGTCATCTACCTCTTCAAGGGTGTTCATTGCCTCCATTAATATATCCTTTCTCTCTACAAGCTCTTGATAATTTTCACGAGCACCTTTCACTTCTTGCTCAATTTTTGTCCCCCATTGGTTAAACTGGTTGAATTCTTTGAGTTCTTTGGGGGTGAGTTTGTTTGGGTCAACGTTGTTGTATTTCTTTCTCAGTTTCGCATATTCTCGAACCATTTCATAAGTATCAGCATCGACTTGGCTGCCTCCTAGACCACCTATAAAGTTCCAGCCATGAATGTCGTCTATGTAGCCATTATTATCATCATCTATTCCGTTGTCGGGTATCTCTCTGGTATTCGTCCAGATGACATCTTTAAGGTCATCATGGTATATATCTACTCCAGAATCAATCACTGCCACGATCACCGGGACGCCTTTTTTGTTCTTTAGAATTTTCGAATAGGTGTCATAAGTTCCAATATTCTGGATATTACCGCCACTTCGGCTCGCGTGATACCAATTATCCACTGTTTGGGCGCTCAGCCCACCTACAAGCCATAATAGAGTAAGGAGTAGACACAAAACTTGCTTCATCTTTATTAATATTTCGACATTTAACATAAGGGCTTTTGAATAGTGCCGGTGATACATATCTTCGATGTGCCAAATCATTAACACATCAAACACCAAGTTGATATCACTGCTGCATTAAAAGCGCTGCAAAAATACTGGAATTATTCTTTTTTGCGGCCACTTCAAGAAAACAGCATACGTCATATTTTGGCGGGTGATTCTGTACTGGCTTTATTTCCGACAGGTGGCGGAAAATCACTTTGCTTTCAATTGCCCGCGCTGCTGTTTCCCGGGATCACCATTGTTATATCCCCCCTGGTTTCTTTAATGGATGATCAAGTCCAACAGCTGAAACGGAGGAATATACGAGCAGAAGCCATTCATCACGGCCTTTCGGCTCATGATATAGACCGTATTCTCGATAACTGTATTTATGGGGATGTCAAAATACTCTATTTATCCCCTGAGAGATTGCGCAACGAGCTCTTTCTCACGCGTATCAGTAAAACACTTGTTTCGTTCATCGCTATAGATGAAGCACATTGCATTTCCCAATGGGGTCATGATTTCAGACCTGCTTATCTAAGCATAATAGATTTTCTGAAGCTTTATAAGCATACGCCGGTGATGGCTCTCACGGCAACCGCTACGCCGCGTGTAGTAAACGAAATATTGAAGCATATTGATAGAGATCATGTCGAATTGGTCAGGGGGAGTTTTCTGCGAGACAATATCTATTTAAGTGTACGCAATACGGAGGATAAGCTCAATGTCCTTAAGCAATACATCACGAATCGTTCCGGAAAGACCATAGTCTATATCAGAAGTAGAAGACAGGTCGAAATGATCTGTAATATGCTAAACTCCCTAGGAGTTAGTGTTGCGTTTTTCCATGCGGGCATTAGTTATGAACAGAAAATTGAGGCACAAAAAAAATTTACTTGCGGAGAAATAGATGTCATCGTGGCCACCAATGCATTTGGGATGGGTATAGATATTCCGGACGTTCGTCATGTATGTCATTTCGGCTTGCCGGGATCCATCGAAGAGTATTATCAAGAGGTCGGTAGGGCAGGGCGAGATGGGGCAAATGCTGACGCATTAACTATTTATAGTAAATACGACAGAGAGCAGCTTGATCAATCATCATTCTATAATCAGGTACCTTGGACGGATGTCGTGCGTTATTACAAGTATTTATTCGTTCATTACCATATTAATATTGGTGAAGGAGAGAATTTTCACAGCGCACTGTATTATGACAAACTCGCTGTAAAGTGGGGAAAAAGTGTCAAGGAAGTATATCACTTGATAGATGCCTTTCAACAATTGGAGATTGTACAAGTGGATGTGGAGGATTCAAATAGAATTTTGATATGTGCCACTCTTGATCTCAGAGAATTGAGGGAAGTAGAACTAGTGGGGGACATACAAGATGTGCTGGATTATTGCATCAGAAGGTTGAACGGGTTCTTTGACGGATGGGCAGAATTTGATCTTGATAAGGCTAAAAAATTTACAGGAATCAATAAGAAGCAATTGGGCATCCTGCTTATCCAACTTCAGAAAAAGGGATATATCAAGTACTTCCTTGATAAGTCCGGAGATAAAATAAATTTTTTAAAGAATCGAGTCCATTCTAGTGATGTAGATATGTACAGGGATAAATATGAGACTATAGGGCAGATGTACAGGTATAGACGTGAAATGCTGACAAGTTTTCTCGATGCAAAACAATGCTATACCCAGCTTATTCTGAATTACTTCGGAGAATATGAAGCCATGAGATGTAACAATTGCGCGTATTGCGATCGGCACAATATAGCCGCTGTAAGCTCACCATATGATTATCAAGCTGCCTATGATCGTGCATGGAGGAATTCAGATTTGCTCACGATGAAGGCCCTACAGGAGTTGTATAATGAAGGATTAATTCAGTTAAGTGTCAGAGGAAGTGAGTATTAGCATATCCATTCTTCTTTCTAATGATATCCGGCATGACCGCCGAATGTTGCGTATAGCGCGTAGTTTACAATCGATTAATGATACGCGGGTTAAGATCATTGGGGTATCGTCTCGATCAGAAAGCATGGAATATGAATCGGTATCTTGCCAATTGGTAAAAACTTCTTTCGGAAGGGGCGTGATGTTCTACTTTAGTCTCAATGTAGCCTTGTATAAGCAGCTAATAAAGGATCGACCACGGATTGTTTACTGTGTGGATATTGACACTATACCGGCTGGACGTATTTACAAGCTCTTCAATAAAGTGTCTCTGGTTCTTGATTGTCATGAGTGGTATGAGTACTTGCCTGAGTTACAAAAGCGTCCGATTAAGCGTTCTATTTGGCGACTGGTATCTCATGTCTGTATACCTGGCGTCGATTTAGGTTTTACAGTATCAGAATCAATTTCCCGAGGTATGGGAAAGTTGTACCATAAGGACTTTCAAGTCATTAGAAACTTGCCGATGACTCGAGATCACAATAATATCAATATTCATACCTGCAATACACCATTGATATTGGTTTATCTGGGCAAAATAAACCCTGGCCGTGGTGTAGCGGAGTTAATAGAAATAATCAAACAGGATCAGCGATTTGAATTGTGGATTATCGGTGATGGACCGTTATTGAATGATATGCAGATGATGGCTCGTGATACGGCCAATATTCGATTTTACGGATTACTTCACCAGTCTGCATTTGGGGCACTATTGGATCAATGTGATGTAGGGGTGAATTTACTTGACCCTTCGAGCAAGAGTTATCAATACTCGCTAGCGAATAAATTTTTTGATTATGCTCATCACGGTCTGGCCGTACTGTCTATGGATTTTCCTGAATATCGTCTGCTGAATCGGGATTATCCAAATTCAATTTTATGTAGCGATCTCAGTACCAGCCAAATAAGAGAATCCTTGAATAGCTTCTTGATTCTCGACAAACTTGTAAAAATGAAAGAACAAAGTTTAAGGCTTGCCAGTGACCATCATTGGGAATCCGAGGAGTCTAAACTGCTTAGTATAATAAAAGCAAAAGTTGCTTTCGGCTAGTCGAATAATGCTCCGTAATCGTTAGATCTGGTGAGCTTTTCTTTTTCTGCGCGGTATTCGCCCAGATCTAAAGTTTCTCTATCGGCTACTTCCTTACCTCCTAGCAGTAGTAGGGAGCTGCGGCGTTCGTACTCTTCCAGCATTTTGAGACCTTGCTCTTCGAACATTCCGTTTTTCAGATCCACACTATCCATAAAACTTGCAGAAAGTTGCATGAACTGCTCCATTTCCCCCACTTTCATGGCTACATCGTCAGCTACGGCCTCAAGTGCCATATCAAACATTGCTCGTTGGTCATTATTGCCGGATATAATATTCATCGCACTCTTCATGGCGCTATGAGAAGCTCTTATTGCTTTGCGCTCTTGCTCTTTAACTTTGACTTGATCCTTGGTATCTTCTAATAATATTTCAGAGTTCGAATACATTTTGCTCAGCACTTTATAGAGAATGCTCATTTTACTATGCAACTCCTCGTATTTCTCATTAGTCTCTTTTAACCTTGCGGCTTTACGGCTCGCGAGCATTAACTGCTGCTGGTTGCCCATTTCTTTAGCTTTTCTAGCTAGGAGCATACTTTGCTCAATTTCTTTTGTATTGTCCATCATCATTGTCTTCATCTTGCGCATTTGACCACGGAGGTTTCCGATTTGTTTGCCCATTTTCTGAAGATTCTGAGTGAGATCGTCGACATAATTTTTAAGAATTCCGATAGGGTCAATGGTCACAAAAATGCTCGTAATCTTGCGCATCATACTCTTGTATAAATAGCCTACTAGTGCGCGCATACGCGGATCTAAGACCATATATACGATTGCTGCTAAAACAAGAATTGTCACTACTAGACCTACGAGATTGGATGCAAAGGCTAGTATAGCCGCAATATTTGTAGCCAGTAAAAATCCTAATCCTCCCAAGAATGCTAAGAGAAATATACTGCCGGTCACTCCTTCAGGGCGACTCCAGAATGATTTAGGCTTGGTGCTGATGTTTTCCATGAGTAAAGAGACTTTTTTCCTTGTTAACTTAAAGCACCCGCAAGGTATGTAAATTTAGTCAACGAAAAAAAGTATTCCGACAAATGGTCTTTCACAATTGACTAGTGTGTTGACTCGGTAGATAGGGGTAAACATTAGATGTAATCAACATCCGCGGATAGCGGAAACTTCATCAATCGCTTAATACGATCATCAATTGCTACATTTTCGAAGACTATATCATAGACAGTATTAAAAATCGGAGCGGATATTCGATTGGCTTTGATGAAAGAATTGATTAATTTTAAGGTTCGTATTCCTTCGATGGCTTCCGAACTTCCGGCAATGATATCTTCTATATTATCGCCTTGAGCCAGACGGACACCACAGCTATAGTTACGACTTTTATCGGATGTCGAAGTAACTATTAAGTCGCCTATACCGGCTGCGCCAAAGAACGCCTCCGTCGTACTTCCCAATAATCCCCCGATATGAATCATTTCCCTCAAACCTCTCACGATAAGCATCGCTTCAATATTTTTACCAAGCTTGCGGCCGGCTATCATACCTGATGCCAATGCGATTACGTTTTTCAATGCTCCGGCGAGTTCTGCTCCCTTAATATCCTGCGAGCCGAAGACATAAAAATTCTCGCTTGACAAGGCGCGTTTACCGTGTTGAACAACTTCGTCAAATTCACTTGCTATAACGGCCGCAGTGGGTAAGTCACTCAATATTTCATCGGCTAGATTAGGGCCGCTGATTGCACCTATCCTTATTACATTCGTTTCTTCCATGATGACTTGGGACATAGTCTTAATGGTCACATTGGATTCTGATGATTTGCCGATAGTAATACTCGATTGATTATCAAATCCTTTGGTGCCGTGCAGTAGGATATGTTGGGGG
This sequence comes from uncultured Saprospiraceae bacterium, assembly GCA_964396595.1. Classification (GTDB taxonomy): domain Bacteria; phylum Bacteroidota; class Bacteroidia; order Chitinophagales; family Saprospiraceae; genus CAYNFR01. The sequence continues at coordinate 106,102 of CAYNFR010000005.1, forward strand.
GTGAGATACTGCTGAGCATCACGCATACTAGCTCTAAAATATTCAGAGGGAATGACCGGCATAATGAAATCACAGCTTTCACATAATTCTTTTATGCTCGAAGTAGCCTTAATATTGGCCTGTAGGCCAATAGTATTCCATACATGATCTTTGTTTATTTGCTCCGCGACTTCCGGTCTTCTGGTATAGATCAGAACATTCGCATTTCTGGCGACCAAGCGAGAGATCGCGATGCCAAATTTCCCTGAACCGAGTACACCTACTATGCCTGATGCCATGTTAGAAAGTTTGTAGTAGGACTATTTTTTCTTAGCCGTTTTACCTTTGTTACGTTCTTCCTGAACCTGCTGTTGTTGACGCATGGCTTCTTGTAGTCGTACTTGAAATCCACTGACTTTTTTGGGCTTGGCTTTCTGAATATCCAGCTGTGCCAGAATTTTGGCATCATCAAAGACCAGGGCCTTTGTGACAACTGTCTGCGCGATGTTAAACATGTTGCTAAAAAACATATAACAAGTTAATCCCGAGGCATAATTGTTGAAGAAGATAAAGAACATTACAGGCATCAGATACTGTGCATATTTCATCGCCGGGTTAGCCGACATATCCATGTGTCGCATGTTATAGTAAGTATATACGACGGTAGATATAGCCCAGAGGACCGTGAAAAGACTCAGGTGAGCGCCGAATGATGGTATGTAGAAAGGTAGTCTCAAAAACTCATCATAAGATGATAGATCTGATGCCCACAGAAAAGATTCTTGTCTAAAGGTGATAGACGCCGGAAAAAATCTAAAGAGCGCATACCATATAGGCATTTGAGCAACCATAGGAATGCAGCCGCTGAATGGACTTACACCATACTCTTGATATATTTTCATCGTCTCCATCTGCTGCTTCTGCATATCGTCTTTGTGCTTCAACTTAAGGTCTGCTAATCTAGGTTTAAGTGCGCCCATCTTGGCCTGTGAATGAAGCATTTTGTAGGTCAGAGGATAAAGAACCATCTTGATGATGAATATCATGATGATGATAACCAAGCCTTTGCTGCCGATATATTTTGACAAGAAGTCAAAAAACGGCCTGATCACGTGTCTATTTATGTCTCCGAATAGAGAATTACCAAATGGTATGACATCTTCTAGATCATTATTAAAAGCTTTGAGGAGGCTGTACTCATTGGGCCCCATGTAGATCTGCATATTATAATCATCGCGACCGGTAAGCCCGCCCATGGTCAGTAGCACAGAGGTCTTCTTAAGGTCATCATCGCCTGCCAGGTCTAGGTTGGTCGTCATCACCGCACTGCTAAAAGTGCGATTGGTAGGCAATATTGAGGTGTTAAAGAATTGATTGGCGAATGAGACCCACTCTATAGGTTTTGTACTGCGGGTTTTTTCATCATTTCCGGTACAACTGCAATAGTCAGGGTTCTTCTTTTGCTCTTTGAAATAAATTGTACTAAACCGCTTTTCGAACTGAACATTCTTCTCCAGTTGTCCTAGATAGTTCTCTATATATAGCCTTAATTCATTTTCGTCTTTGCTTACAAACCCTATGAGGCTTACGTTGTAATCAATGATATATGATTCAGGTTTTAAGCCATAGCTTATTTTGATTTCTTTATTGTCTTCGAGCGCTGCACGCAAATCAATCGTAGATGACGTAACAGTGGTTTCGAAGTACAGATCTTCTGAGGAGATTATCTGATTGCCGGAGGGAATAAGGTAGTTGAATGTATTTTTTGGACTATTGAAGAGTTGCACCTTTTCCTTGGCCTCTGAATTATCATTAGTTACATAGATACGATCAAAATTAGCCAACTCGACATTTTTTATGACAGCACCTTTATTGGAAATACTCACTTTAAACAACTCGTTGCTTATGGTGTGGTTCGATTCTTTGCCACGATAAGGAGTTATTTCGCCTTCTTGGTCTTCGCTCGCTTGCTTTTGGCTCTCCTGAGTTAATGGTGCGGTATAAGTTTCTTCTGCTATTTGGTTAGCCGAATTAATTGCGTTTTCAGTAGATGTTTCATTCTCAAGAAGAGCTGCAGAATCAGGTCTATTCAGATAAGACCAGGTCATCAACAACGCGAAGATTAGGGCGAATCCTATGAGTTGGTTTCTTTCCATTCTAGATCACTCGTTTATAAAGAGGCGCAAAGGTAATACTTTGAACATTAGTATATGCCATTGTAGAAGAAGTCAGATGTTCAAAGGAAAAAGAAATTTACTGATGGGTTTTATCATGTAATCTTCATCCAGTCATATTGATTGGGAGCGATTTTGTGTCAGTTAATAATCTTGCTTTTTTGGGTGATCAGGTCACATGTAATGATGAGATGGTGTACATGGAGAAGAGAAATACCTCTTCATGGGCATCAAGTTAGCGAAATTGATTGAAAGTTGGATCGTTAGATATTGGATAGCTGGAAGCTCGTTTTTTATGAAGAAGATCAAGCTATTAGTCAATTGACTTATTTGCGTGTAGAACGATACTATAGCTGCTGTTTTGTCGGATAAAAGATCTACCAAAATTGGCGTCTGGGCGTGCTGGTGCGTACCGTGATATGGACCATCTGAGTTTGCTTCTTATTTGGGATCGCGATATTTCTTCATCACCCAATTAATTTTAGCTATAAGCTCGTTAACAAGGTAAGGCGTATGGCTATTTGACTTGGTAATCGTATATATTACATTTTGATGTTAAATATAAGTTGTTGATTTATAATAGTTTATCCTAATTATGGCAACAAGGCTATAGAGTTGGTGTTATATATAATTGATTTTTAATATGTTAGCTATGTTACCAACACGATGTTAATAACTCGTTACTTTTTTAACATTCGTATTAATAGTTTTTTGCATTTATTTGTGCCACGATTGATTTACACGTACGCTGAATAGGAAACGAGATCAAATCAATTGATTAAACCACAAGCCACTATCCAAGCTTAGAGAAAAATTAGGGATAGAGTGTAACTCTTAAGAATAGACTTTTCGCTGAAAAATTTTGAGATGAATCATATAGAAGAACCAATACTAAAGGACAATCCGGGACGATTTGTATTATTTCCCATTGAGCATGACGACATATGGGCGTTTTATAAAAGATCAGAAGCGTCGTTTTGGACGGCAGAAGAAATAGATCTCCATCAGGATCTCAGTGATTGGGATAATCGACTTAACGATAGCGAGAGACATTTTATCAAGAATGTACTCGCCTTTTTTGCTGCCAGTGATGGTATTGTGAATGAGAACTTGGCCATTAACATGGTCAATGATGTTCAATATACCGAGGCGAAGTTCTTTTATGGTTTTCAGATCATGATGGAAAACATTCACTCTGAGACATATTCGCTACTCATTGATACATATATAAAAGATACGACAGAGAAGAATCATCTTCTCAATGCGATTGAAACAATGCCATGTGTTCAGAAGAAAGCCGAATGGGCGTTGACATGGATAGAGAACGGAACATTTGCGGAGAGATTGATAGCTTTTGCTGCGGTAGAAGGAATATTCTTTAGCGGCTCGTTTTGTTCGATTTTTTGGCTCAAGAAGCGCGGCCTGATGCCGGGCTTATCATTTTCCAATGAATTGATTAGCCGAGATGAAGGGATGCATTGTGATTTTGCCTGCTTGCTGTACACACAACACATCGTTAATAAGCTATCCAAAGAGACTGTCTCAAGTATCATTTGTGATGCAGTCACAATCGAAAAGGATTTCGTATCAGATGCCTTACCTGTCAGTCTAATAGGAATGAATTCTGATTTGATGTGTAGATATATAGAGTTTGTGGCTGACAGATTATTGGTGTCATTGGGTTGTGAGCGAGTATTTGGTTCAGAGAACCCATTCCCATGGATGGATCTTATCTCTCTTCAGGGAAAGACAAATTTCTTTGAGAAAAGAGTAGGAGAGTATCAGAAGTCAGGAGTAATGGCCGATCAGGATATGCAGAAGTTCTCCATGGATGAAGATTTTTAATTAGCAGTTTAAAATAGTCAGAATGCAAGTAGTAAAGAGAGGCGGGAAAAGCGAGCCGGTTAGTTTTGATAAGATCACAGCCAGAATCACTAAATTGTGCTATGGCCTAGAGCAAAAACATGTAAAGCCAATAGAGATTGCTATCAAAGTGATTGAAGGTATTTACGACGGCGTAAAAACGACGGACTTGGATAATCTTGCTGCTGAAACTGCAGCCAGTATGGCTGCATCCCATCCTGATTATGCCTTGCTTGCAGCAAGAATTGCTGTTTCTAACCTACATAAAAATTCGAATAAGAGTTTCTCTGCCACCATGGAGGCTTTGTATAAATACATTGATCCGAAGACCGGAGAGAAAGCAGGCCTGATCGCGAAAGAAACTATTGAGGTAATCCGCAAGTTCAGAGACGAACTGAACTCAGCCATAATCTATGATCGTGATTATGGTTTTGATTATTTTGGTTTTAAGACACTAGAACGCAGCTATTTATTACGCATCGATGGCGAGGTGGTAGAAAGACCTCAGCACTTGTTGATGAGAGCGGCAGTAGGGATTCATGGTGAGGACATAAATGCAGCAATCGAGACGTATCATTTAATGTCCGAGAAATGGTTTATCCACGCTACCCCCACTTTATTTAATGCGGGCACACCCAAGCCGCAGTTGAGTTCTTGTTTCTTATTATCGGTGACGGAGGATAGTATTCCCGGGATATTCGAAACACTGACGAGATGTGCGAAGATAAGTCAATCCGCCGGAGGTATTGGGCTGAGCATACACAATGTCCGCGCCAAAGGTAGTTATATCAAAGGCACCGGGGGTACTTCCAATGGTATCGTGCCCATGATGCGCGTGTACAATGATGCTGCAAGATATGTGGATCAAGGAGGTGGCAAGCGCAAAGGTGCATTTGCCATGTATCTGGAGCCATGGCATGCAGATATATTCGATTTCCTTGATTTAAAAAAGAATCATGGCAAAGAAGAATTAAGAGCCAGAGACTTGTTTTATGCCATGTGGATACCAGACCTGTTCATGGAACGAGTGAAAGAAGATGGGACTTGGTCTCTTTTCTGCCCTAACGAATGCCCAGGATTGTATGATAGCTATGGCGATAAATTTAAACAACTCTATACGCGATACGAAGAGGAGGGAAGAGCAAGAAAGACGATCAAAGCACAAGAGTTGTGGTTTGCCATCCTCGAATCTCAAATAGAAACCGGCACACCATACATGCTTTATAAAGATGCATGTAACATGAAGTCAAACCAAAAAAATCTTGGGACTATAAGATCTAGTAATCTATGTACTGAAATACTTGAGTTCACATCGCCGGATGAAGTAGCAGTGTGTAATCTCGCTTCTATTTCACTACCAAAGTTTATCAACGATGGCAAATTTGATTTTGAGAAACTTCACGAGATCACACGCGTCATCACCCGCAACCTCAATAAGATTATAGACATCAACTATTATCCGGTCAAGGAGGCAGAAAATTCTAACTTCCGACATAGACCGATCGGTATCGGTGCACAAGGTCTCGCAGACGCTTTTATATTGATGCGCATGCCATTTGACAGCGAAGAGGCGCGCCAGATGAATAAGGATATTTTTGAGACCATCTACCATGGTGCTCTAACGGAGTCGCTAGAACAAGCCAAAAAAGATGGCCCATATAGCTCTTTTCAAGGCTCTCCGACTAGTCAAGGAATTCTACAGTTTGATATGTGGAATGTTAGCCCTAGCAATCGTTATGACTGGGATAGCTTGAAGTCCGAGATTGCTCAGTATGGATTGCGAAATAGTCTGCTATTGGCACCTATGCCTACGGCCTCAACTTCACAGATCCTTGGCAACAACGAATGTATCGAACCGTACACTTCCAATATCTATACACGTCGTACACTTTCAGGAGAGTACATTATCGTAAACAAACACTTGCTTAAAGACCTCATCCAAAGAAACCTCTGGAATGACGAAATGAAAGAGCAGCTTATGGCTTCCAACGGTTCTGTCCAGCAACTAGCCATACCGGATGATCTCAAAGCACTCTATAAAACAGTGTGGGAAATCAGTCAGAAAGTCATCATTGATCTGGCAGCAGATAGAGGAGCATATATATGCCAGAGCCAAAGTCTCAATCTATTTGTCGAAAGTCCTAACTTCGGGAAGCTTTCATCCATGCATTTTTATGCTTGGCAGAAGGGCCTTAAAACAGGTATGTACTACTTAAGATCCAAGGCCGCCGTTGATCCGATTAAGTTTACACTCAGCGATAAGCACCAAAATAAATTCACTAAAGAATCGAATACGCCATCTGTCGTAGTCGAAGCTTCGTCTCAAGAAGAGTCTGCAGAAGGAATGGTTTGTACGATGGAAGAAGGCTGTATTTCTTGTGGGAGTTGATAAAGCACTGAAATTAAAGCTGTCTCCTAAAGTAAAGAGTTGGTCTTAAGATCATTTATCGCTTGTGTGCTTAACACGCTGGCCGCTCCTTTATAGATTTTGAGGTTTCTGATACGGCTGAGTTCAGCATTAATAGTGGGGTTCATATCAATATATATAACCGTAGCATTGGCGGATCTATATCCGACAAGCGATGCGGCGGGGTATACTTGCATACTCGACCCTATGACCATGATAATATCGGCAATATGAACAATCTCTGCTGCCTGTGCGAGTAGTGGTACTTCTTCTCCAAACCATACAATGTGCGGTCTCAACTGATAGCCATTTTCATCTGTATCCCCTAGCTGTAAATCACCGTGCCATGGGATGGCAGTACTTTTTTTTCCGGTACCTCTCACTTTTAATAATTCACCATGCAGATGGAGAACACTGCTGGATCCGGCTCTTTCATGAAGATCGTCTACGTTCTGTGTGATGACCGTTACATGATGGTCTTTCTCTAATGACGCTATATCATAATGCGCTTTATTTGGTTGAACTTGGCGTAATTGTCTTCTGCGCTGATTATAAAAATCTAATACCAGTGCGGGGTTGGCACGCCAGCCATCTATAGAAGCTACTTGCATGACATCCATACCTTCCCAGAGGCCGCCAGCATCTCTGAAAGTTTTCAAACCACTCTCGGCACTGATGCCGGCTCCCGAAAGAATAACAATCTTTTTCATAATTAAGGTCTGTTTCTAAAGATACGAAATTGTCCCATCGCCTGAGAGATAAAGGCCAAAAGCTTTGAAGCTGTTAAACAGGATTCATGATTGTCTTCTACAAATATATCAGCAGCAAGTCCATGAAGATAGACGCCGAGTCTCACTGCATCTAACGAATTATACCCTTGGGCTAAAAATCCTGCAATCATACCGGTCAACACATCCCCAGTACCCGCTGCGGCCAAGGCGGGATTGCCTGTCGTATTAAAATATAATAGACCATCCGGGCTAGCAATTCTGGTAAATGGCCCCTTGAGAATGATCACCAGTTTATGTTCTTCAGCCTTAGCCAGAAGAACAGTATCTCTGTCTGCACTTGTATTATAATGGCCAAACAATCTTTCGAATTCTCGAATATGCGGCGTAAGAACGGAGTAGGGAGGTATCTTCTTAAGTAAGCCAGGATTACTACTCACTATATTGAGCCCATCGGCATCAATCACCAATGGACTGTTCGCCTTATCAAGACATAGATTAAATAGCTCTATGCTATCGCGGCTTTGGCCTAGACCAGGGCCGATAGCCACGATCATGTCATCGGATAAGTCAGTGAATTCCGACCAGTCCGAAGTCAGAAGATTAGGTAAATCGGGAAGTGATTGTTTCTGAGCTGAGCATACATAGGAATATCCACAACCAACACTAGCAGCCGCTTCTGCGGCAAGAATAACCGCTCCCGTCATGCCATCAGCTCCACCGACTGTGCACACTCTTCCATAGCTTCCTTTATGACTATAGCTCGGTCGTGGGCGGAATATCAAGCTAACATCATTTCGTGTATCCATTCGATAGGGACTAGGCATTTGATCAATTGCGATACGACTGATATCAATAGATGCCATATCCCAATCAGGTATAAATTCATGTGCCTCTTGATAGAAAAAAGGTAAGCGGGGATACTCAAATGCCAAGGTGCCAGTTGACCTGATAACGGATGAATTTTGATCCGACTCAGTAGTTAAGCCACTAGGAATATCAACAGAATAGACGGGTTTGTTTTTGCTGTTAATGAGCTTAATTAATTCTTTTAAAGGTGAAGAGATTATTTTTTTTACACCATTTCCGAGTACAGCATCAATGATTACATCATGCATTTCGATTGATTGTAGTTCATCTGCCGACTTAATACATAAAACTTTATTACCATGTGTATAAACAAGATTATCATGGTGATAAATAAAACCAGCTGTCTTTTTAGTCCAGATTTCAAAAATTATGACATTGACTTGATACCCGCGACTGAGTAGTTTATCGGCAATGCCGAGACCATCCGCACCATTATTACCCATGCCGCAAATAATCGTTATGGTGCGATTTTTGCCTACTTTTGGCATGAACCAGTTTACAAAAGCATCGATAGCTCGATTCATGACAACGATGGAAGGAGTAAAACCTAACTCAAAAGTTTTGTCGTCAAGAAGAGAAATTTGTTCGTTGGTAAAAATTTTCATAACAAAAAAGAATACATATATAAAATTAACATATAAAAACTATTGTACATCTATTAATTACAGTTACATTTACAATAGATAATAGTACTTTTACGCTTTAGAAACGCAGATAATAGGACTACTAGGGGTTAATCCTTAATTACTTAGACTTTAACACTGTTAGGAGAGTAATGTAGGAAAGTTATATGTAGTTTTACGTCTGTAATCTGTGAACGAATCAAGACGCCTGAGATGAAGAAAATTTTACTAGGCTTAATAGTAATACTTTGCGTGGCCCACGTTGATGCGCAGGATATACATTATTCCCAATTTTATAATTCACCATTAAACTTCAATCCGGCGAATACAGGTGTATTCAATGGGGATAAGAGAATCAATCTCAGCTATCGCAGTCAGTGGCGATCAGTTCCTGTGCCTTGGACAACGTTTAGTGGATCTTTCGACCGCAAGTTTTTACCCAAAGGAGATACAGATAACTTCTTTTCATTAGGAGGGGTATTAAATTATGACAGACAAGGCGATGTAGCCGGCTTGTCCTTGATCAATATACAAGCTATGGGAAGCTATTCTGCTGTACTAAACCCCAATAATATTTTGACGTTTGGCTTGGGTTTGGGCTATTCAAATCGAGGTTATGATCAGAATTCGCTTACATGGGACAGCCAATGGAGCGGAATCGCCTTTGATCCAACGCTACCTACTAACGAACAGTTGAATGTGGACAGGTTAGGCTTCATGGAGACAAGCATTGGGGTTAACTACAGATGGCAGCAATCACGTCGAACAAAAATGGATTTGGGTATAGGCGTGTTGCATTTAGTAGAGCCTTCAACAGACTTTTTGGATAATTCGCCTATTGCCAAATTGCCCAGGCGATTATCATTGGGTGGAGTCGGAAGTTTTGAAGTGACTAATGCGCTGGACATCCAACTACATGCCATTCACCAGATACAAAAGGAGACAAACGAATTAGTATTCGGTGGTGTTGGAAAGATATATATCAATCAGCAAAGGGGTAAAGAACTAGAGCTTCACATCGGGGCGGGATATAGAACAAGTAAATCTTTATTTCCCATTCTTGCTGTGCAGTATCAGAATTTTTATGGTGCGATCAACTATGATGTTAATACGGCAGATTTTGGTGCTTTCGGAGGTAGAGGAAGAAGACCTTCATCATTTGAGATGCACTTTAATTATATCATTACCGACGTTAAGCCTCTGAGAAGGGTTAAAGTATGTCCAATTTATTAATTACAGCGGAGATGAGTATGAAACATATATTCTTATTTGGATTAGTGGTACTGAGTTCGCTGGGTATTCATGCACAAAGTCAGCGGGCTTTTTTAGAGGCGGCAGACAAATCCTTAGCGAACAAGGAGTATTATAGTGCGATGCATTATTATGGTGAGGCCTTGGCATTTGATTCGACGAGATTAGATGTAGCTTATAATTATGCCGAATCTGCGAGAATGTTTAATGCTTTCACTAAGGCAGCAAAGTTCTATCAACAAGTTATTGACAAAGATTCCGATAACAAATATCCCGACGCTCCACTCAATCTCGGACACGTACACATGGCAATGGGTCATTATCAAAAAGCAAAAGACATGTACAACTTGTATTTGTCTGAGCAGGCAGGCGTCGATGCTTTCAATGAGGCTCTCGCCAAAAAGCAAATAGCGGATGCCGACTGGGCAATATTGATGAGTGAGAAGGAAGATGCCGGGGTAATAGTCATGAATTTTGGAGAAGCCGTAAATACGCCATACAGCGAGTTCGGTGCGCTACAACTCGAGGATCAGTTATTGTTTAGTTCAATGCAATATTTGCCTGAAAACACAAAACAATATTCAAAAAAATACATCTCCAAGATTCTCTCCTATAAAGATCCGCTTGCGCCTGAAGAATATGGAATAGGATTCAATAGAGAATCAATTTCAACAGCCCACATCACTTTTAACATAAACAAATCAAGAATCTATTACACCCATTGTGAATATATCAATGGAAACGATTTGCGATGTCAGATATATAGCAGAGCCGTACTGGGTGACGGCAGATTGGGAGATGAAATTAAACTTCCTTCACCGATTAACTTGGATGGAATTACGAGTACTCAACCTTCAGTGGGATTTGACAAGACAGCCGGCGAAGAGATCCTATATTTTGTCTCTGATAGGACGGGTGGAAAAGGCAAGCTCGATATTTACAAAGTCCCTTTACTAGGGATAGATAAGTATGGAGAGATATCCAATCTATCTGAGATCAATACCGCCGATGATGATATTACCCCCTTCTTTCATAACAATTCTCAGACGCTTTATTTTAGCTCAGAGGGATACACGAGCATGGGTGGATTTGATATCTATGCAACTGAGCTAGAGGGCGCGAAGTTTAAAAAACCTGAAAATATAGGGTCACCATATAATTCGAGTTACGATGATGTCTACTACACGCTCAACGATGACGGAAGTCAAGCGCTATTTTCGTCAAATAGGCTCGGATCTCAGTTTATAGAATCTGAGAGTGAGGCATGTTGTTATGATATCTACAAGGCAGAAGTTGAAGATGTAGATATCGATCTGAATGTCTTTACTTTTGACAAGACTTCCAGAGACAGTCTAGAAGGTGTCACAGTTAAAATATTTGATGCGGAAACTGGTGAGCTACTAGGGGAAATTACCAATGATATCGGTAGTGACCACCTGTTTAAATTACAACGCAACAAGAATTATATGGTTGTCAGCAGCAAACGAGGTTTCGCTACAGATACTATGTCAGTAAATACATTTAGAGTACCCAACAAGCAGGCGATTATCAAAAAAGTCTACCTCGAAAGAGAGACGTACCAGCTGGATGTATTCACATTTGATAAGATTACGGAACTTCCGCTACCAGGAACAACTGTAAAATTGATCAACCTTACGGATAATACCGAGCAAGTTATAACGCTGACCAATAATGTGGGCAATGACTTTACATTTGATATCATTCCAGGCCATCGATATAGATTAGAGGCAAATCGGGAGAATTATTATGGTGCGACTGATGAATTTACAGCTACTGGCGAGAATAATAGTGGAATAATCACCAAGAAATTATATCTAACGCGAAGAGACCTCAACATCTATTTGCCATTGGCAGTATATTTTGATAATGATCTACCGGAGGCACGTACGAGAGGTCTGTCCACTAGGCTTACATATACAGAAACTTTCGATAAATACATTATTCGCAAGTTTGATTTTGTTGAAAGATATGCCACAAATATGAACGGTGCTGAAAAGGCACTAGCTGAAAAGCGGATGGCGGAATTCTTCGACCAGGATGTCAGGGCAGGCTATGACAGAATGAATAACTTCTTAGGCTTCTTATTAGGAGAATTGAGAGCAGGTAAGTCATTTGATATATCTATAAAAGGATATGCCAGCCCTAGAGCGGATGAGAGATATAACTTGGCATTAAGCCAACGCAGAGTGGTATCTGTTCAAAACGAATTGAGAGCATTCGCACAGGGAGGTCTTGTCCAGTTTATCAATAACGGTCAGTTGAGAATCACTGAATTGGCTTATGGAGAATCTCTAGCTCCTGATAATGTTAGTGATGCTTTATACGATCGAAGAAATTCTGTATACAGCCCTGAAGCATCGCGTGAAAGACGAGTAGAAATAGTTGAAATAAAATCTTCAAGCGGATTAAGAGAATAATATCTCCTAAATAACAACTTGAGTTATGAATAGAAGAAAGATATTTAACATGATAGGGATGAGAATAATATTAACACTATTATTCGCTCAATCCATATTCACATTGTCCGCGACACACATAGTAGGAGGGGACATGTTTTTCAAATGTCTAGGTAACGACTTTTACGAAGTAGAGTTGATTATCAGACGCGATTGTATAAATGGGGCAGATAATGCCCAATTTGATGATCCCGCATTTGTAGGCATATTTGATTTTCAAGGGGTACATTTAAGCTGGTTGGGATCCATAGGTAACATTCGCCTGCCGCTGGTTTCTGTTGATACTATTTATCCGAATATAGCGACATGTGCTGACGTCGGTAACGATGTATGTGTAACAGAAGGTAGATATGTCGGCAAAGTTTACTTACCTTTCAGAGCAAAGGGCTACGTCCTTGCTTATCAGCGCTGTTGTCGAAATGTTACGCTGAATAATATTCTTGAGCCACTTGAGACGGGTACAACCAAGTTTTTGTGCCTTATGGAGGAAACACTTCTAGAGTGCAACAATAGCCCTGTGTTTCAAGACTGGCCGGAGACAATAATTTGCCAAGATCAAGATATCTTTTTTGACCATTCTGCCATAGATCCGGATGGTGACTCACTAGTTTATTCACTTTATACTCCTTTTGCAGGTGCTACACGTGAAAGACCACGACCGATACCACCATCTGGACCGCGTTATGACACAGTACATTACGAGCAAGGCTACAGTCTTGACAATCTACTAGGTGCAGGAGGTGCGCCATTGAATATAGATTCACGAACCGGAATAGTAACGGGACGTCCTGCGATCGTAGGGCAGTTTCTAGTTGGTATCAAGGTTGATGAATATCGCAGGGGGGAATTGCTTTCTACCACATGGCGAGATTTCGAATATAACGTCAGACCATGCGGTGACTTCGAACAAGTGAGCTTCAATGTGGATGAGGATAATTGTAATTCGCTAACGGTCAGCTTTGAGAATACGACTCAACAAAACCTGTCGTTCGTCTGGAATTTTAATCACCCATCTACGGATCCGGCTTTCAGGAGTACCGAGAAGTCACCTACGTTTACGTTCCCTTCGCCGGGGCGATATCAAGTGAGGTTGACTACGGCAACTAGCGCAGATGATTGTCCTTCGGAGCTAATTAAAACAATAAATGTTTTTGACAAAAGTCCTACTGCTTCTTTCGAAAGTACGGCAAGTGGATGTGTCAATGGCATTGTCACCTTCAATCTACGCGCTGAAGCAAATGAACCTAATGACGGCTACGAGATCGAAAGTTATAATTGGACGCTGATCAGCGGCAATGAACAAAAAACATTTTCAGGACAGAATGTCGAAGCATCGATAAGTTGCTCTGAGATTGTTACCATTAATCTCAATGTCAAATCCACAACAGGTTGCGATACGACGATCACAGAGTTCATCAGAGTTGACGGAGAGACCAGTCTTATTAAATCTGATACTTTAAGAATATGCGAGGGGGAGAGCATTGCATTGTTGAGAGAGTCATCTCCCGATATTTCATATACTTGGAATCCGACGACTGATTTAAGCTTTACAGACACGGTTAATTTTTCTGATCCTATTGCGTCCCCATTGGCTACTACATTGTATCAAGTGACTGCTACAAGAGGAATGATGACCGAATCAGCGTCAATACTTGTGATTGTAGATACGAAACCTGAGGTCAACATAGGTTTAGACTCTATCGAAATATGCAGAAGTGGTGGTCTTATAGGAGAAGTACAAGGTGCAGATGACAATTATTCCTATGCGTGGTCGCCGACCGAAAAGGTAAATACCGCTTCACCTTATAGTCCTACTAATCCATTGATCTCACCGGACGTTGCCGAGTTTTATTATCTCACTGTGACGAATGGTGCTTGTGTAGTCGTTGATAGCATTTTTGTAACGCCTATCGGTCTTGATCCGGTATTGGTGACGGATGCTGTTGTTATCACAGAAATTCTTAGGGTAAATCCTGACGGCGGCATTGAGTTTATTGTTGATTTCAATCTAGATGAATTGTTGGCTCAGTTTAACATAATATCCTATAATTGGATGGTTACATCAAGTGTAGAGATGTTGACGAGCACAGATCGTATCTTCAGTGGTAACATTAAAATTGCTGAGTCAGATAGAGTAATTGCTAAGCTCACATTAATAGATGAATTCGGTTGTGAAATTGTTATTACTAAAGAGATATTTAATACCGATCAAGAACCTATTAATCTTGATTTAGTAGGTGATACGATAACAATATGTTTGGGTGACCAAGCAGCGTTGTTCAATAGTTCACAACCGGATGTTAAGTATTCTTGGAACCCGAGTGAAGGCTTAATTTTTACTGATAATGTAAATTTCAGCGACCCCATCGCGAGGCCTTCAGAGACTACCAATTATGTGGTAACAGGAAGCCGTGATGGTCTGTCTGCTACGGATTCTATATTGGTAATAGTATTAGACACACTCACAAATGTTTCGATTACATCACTTGAGAATCCTACTTGCGGGACTGTTGGAACGTTTATCGGTAGTTCAAATGAGGCTGGTGATGCCCTATATGAATGGTCATTGTCTCCTGACTTTAATTCAATCGTAGCCATCGGAGATTCAGTGACGGTTGATGTCGGAGTCGGGGGTACAGTATACCTACGAGCGACAGGATCTAACGGTTGTAAGAGTTCGGTTATCGGATTTAAGCCTGATCAACTACTACACAATATTACGGATAATGCACCCTCACGTATTTGTCTCGGAGACGAGGTTGATATCATACTTAGTTCTTCTGATGGCAAAACACTGACTTATAGTTGGTTAGAAGCACCTGAAATTCAAAATGCTGATCTTGCTACCGATTCAATTAGAGTATTAGCTATCGGTGGTAAAGATGCCATTGAGTTAGAATACATCACTACAGATAGTACAGGATGTGCGATCACACATAAGATTACTATCCCTTACAGTACTGTAATAGAGCCGGAACCTACCGATATGTTTGAATGTGGGTCGATGACGATACAGTTTGGTCTTCAGAGTGGCTTTTCTCCTGGCGATGTGATATGGAATTTTGGTGTTATTAATGGGGATACGGTTATATCAACAGATATTGCCCCAAAAATTACTTTTGATGTTCCTGGATTCAGAAGAGTTACCTTGTCTTCGGATATGCCGACATGTAACTTCACTACATTTGAATACGGCTTTATCGTACCTGAGATCTTGACATTGACATCACCTGACGCCTTAGATCAAGTGATCTGTGGAGATGCGTCCGAGCCTGTTACGCTTAGCGTTGAATCTAATGTGCGGACTATCATATGGACAGATGAAGATGGAGGTTTATTGGGCATCGGAGACTCAATAACTGTCGTACCAGCGGATAATCGTAAAGTCATGGCGACTGCCACTGATATTAACGACTGTACGGAGACGCTAGCGTTCAACTTTAGAGATTATGAATTTGATCTCTCTATAAACGTGCCTACAGATCCTGTCTGCGAAGGTGAGGGAGCGCGTCTGTCATTAGAAGATAGAACCAATGCGCGTCTGACATATGTATGGTCTCCTGCGAGTGCTGTAATAAGCGGAGGTAATACAGCTAATCCCGTAGTAAGACCCGATGCCGGAATCATGACGGTATTAGTTACGAATGAAGATGGCGGATGTACCATGATGTTTGATGTGAATGTGAACGTGCCTATAAGCGCTCTTGCCGCAACAATAGAAGCAATGCCTGGTACTACCATAAATCAAGGTCAAGGTGTAACACTTGTAGCTTCAGCAACAAACCATAATAATGGGCTTAGCTATCTATGGATTACAGGGGAAACTGTGGCGACCATCACGAAATCTCCTGTGGTCACAACTACCTACTCTGTGACAATCACAGATGCCAATGGATGTACCAGTACAGCTTCGATAACGATCAATGTTAATCCTGCCACTTGTGACGAAGATGGGATATTTGTTCCTAAAGCTTTTTCACCAAATGGAGATGGTGCCAATGACGTTCTATATGTCAGAACGAATGCAGCCACACGCATGGAATTCTTTGTCGTCGATAGATGGGGTAAAGAATTGTTCCGATCTACGGATGTCAATTTTGGATGGAATGGAAAGCATCAGACAACAGGCAAGGATGTTTCACCGGATGTTTTTGCATACGCGTTGAAGGTTTTCTGTATCGACGGTCAGGAGTTCACTAAGCGCGGTAACGTGATGTTAACGAGATAAATTCAATTCTGTAAAGAATAAAAGAGGCCTTAGGTTAATCACTTAAGGTCTTTTTTTTTGGTTTTTAGATTAAAATATCTTTTGACTACACACAATCACTAGATGTGTGTAGATAACATATGGCTAGAAAGTTACAATTATTCTTTTCTTTGTGGATCGAGTTAATATGGATTATACATGAGTAATAAGACAAGCTTAGTAATATTGGCGGCAGGGATGGGGTCAAGATATGGCGGTATCAAGCAAATAGACCAGTTTGGCCCTAGTGGAGAGACTATTTTAGATTATTCGATATACGATGCGATCAATGCGGGCTTCGAGAAGATCGTATTGATCATTAGAGAATCTTTTCGCACAGAGATTAGCCAACTCTTCAGCGCCAAAGTCGGTCATAGAGCAGAGCTGCATTTTGTTAATCAAGAGATGACAGATCTACCTCAAGGCTTTAGCCTTCCACCCAATAGAGAGAAACCTTGGGGAACATCTCACGCTGTATGGGCAGCACGACATGTGGTTAATGAACCTTTTGCGGTGATCAATGCGGATGACTATTATGGGATTGGGGCTTTTGAAATCGTACGTGAATTCTTAATATCTCCATCAAATAATGCAAAGGATTACGCCATTATAGCCTATCAACTAGACAAAACAATGTCCGAACACGGCACTGTCAATAGGGGAGTGTGCCAAGCCCGAGGGAGCTTTCTCAAATCTATTCACGAAAGACTCAAGCTCGGGTATACAGAAGATGGACGTATAGCTTACCCTTCTGAAGATGGCAAGCTCAACTATCTGTCACGAGAGACGCCGGTTTCGATGAATTTTTGGGGATTTCATCCTGACTATTTTGATTACTGCACGGAGTCTTTCATACGTTTTTTGTCAGACAGCAGGAATCTTGAGAAAGCTGAATTTTTCATACCTATACTTATCGAAGAGCTAGTCAAATCACGTACGAAGCGTGTTAAGATGTTGACTTGTGATGCGGAGTGGTTTGGGGTGACATACAAGGAGGATAAACCTCATGTGCAGCAGCGTATCCAGAAACTCGTAGACAGTGGTGTTTACTCTGCCAATCTCTGGGGATAAGCATGGATTATCAGTCTGTAGGGAAGAGTATAATTATGGTCGGCGTAGTGATCATACTGGTCGGCTTGGTCATATATGTTACAGGGCAGAAATTTAGCTTTTTTGGTAATCTGCCTGGAGATATCAAGGTAGAGAAGGAGAATTTTCGTTTTTACTTTCCCTTGACTAGCATGATATTGGTGAGTGTGGTCATCTCTCTCGTTATGAAGCTGTGGCAATATCTAAAATAAAAAAGCCTACCCCCTAGGAGGTAAGCTTTACTAACTTGTTTGTATGAAAAAACTATCTTACACTGTAACGGTACATTTAATGATTCTGTTTCATAAAAGCTAAATTTTTCTCTATATTTTTTTGAGAATGCCTAAAATAGCAGAACATCTAGTGGATTTAGGGGGTATTTTCACTGACTACCGGCTTGAAGAATAGCGAAAAGATGATAAGCGTGGCTATCGCCATTCCGGCTGGTATTAACCATATTTGTTGCCAGAGATGTTTGCCGCTGTCCAGGGTGAATTGTTTGACAAACCATCCACTGCTCCACGATCCTATTAGCATCCCGACGCCGTAGGTGATTAATGTAATAAAACCCTGGGCGCTAGCTTGGATGCGTTTAGGCGCTGTTTTGTCCACATATATTTGGCCAGTAACAAAAAAGAAGTCATAACATATACCATGGAGTATGATCCCAGCATAAAACATCCATACCAGCTCTTCATTATTGCCGTAGGCAAATAGCAAGTATCTGATAGCCCATGCCAGCATACCTATTGCTAACATTTTTTTGACGCCTAGCCGCATGAAAAACATAGGCATAATCAAGAGAAAGATGATCTCTGATGCTTGTCCAAGGGTCATCTTGGCACCTGCCATCTCCATACCCGATTCATTAAGAAAGAGATTTGTAAAGCTGTAATAAAAAGCCAATGGTATGGAGATCAACAAGGAACAGCCAATGAATATGGCAAAGTTGCGATTTTTCAAAAGCTCAAGAGCATCGAGTCCCAATACATCTCGAGCAGTAACTTTTTGGCCGGAGGCTTTGGGTGGGGTTTTTGGTAGAGAGAAGGAATATAGACCTAAAAACAGAGAAGTGACAGCTCCGAGTTGAAATTGTGCAGCATTGTCCTCTAGTCTGAGATTGCTTATCAATAAACCGGCTGCTATCCAGCCGATCGTACCTAACACACGGATCAGCGGAAACTCCTTTTCGGGGTTTTGCATTTGATAAAAACTGATGGTATTGGCGAGACCAAGTGTCGGCATGTAAAGGATAGAGTAGGAAAGTAGAAGCCAAAAAAATGGTCCTGGTGTCAATAGCGTAGGCATGAACCACAGCATGAAAGCACCGCTGATATGTATAAAACCCATGACCCGTTCTGCGTTAAAAAATCTATCAGCTATCATTCCTATGATAAATGGCGACACGATGGCACCCCAGTTAACGGTACTATAGGCGGCACCAATATGTAGCCCATCAAATCCTATTTTAGATAAATAGGTGCCCATCGTTACATACCATGTCCCCCAGACAAAAAATTGGAAGAACATCATGATCCCTAGCCTAATAGATATATTCTTTGTCATAAGCTTATCGTTGGATGATCTTGCCGGTTGTTTTGTGCTTTAATATCAGCTTAGTAACGCCATTGGGCAGTAGTTCTTCTTTGATGATATAGTATTCGTCATCGTAGTCTTTCAGCTCTTTCATAGAATAATCTACAGGCTCTTCCCCTCGCCAAATGGCCAAATCTATCGTTTCCCATTTTTTAGATTTGACGGATTTATACGCGGCATCCATGACAGCATTGACGATATACCCGTCGTAGAATGTTTCTTTAGGAAGCGTCTTGGCTTCGTAGGCGTTAAACATATCCGTGAACATGTGATTATAACCGAGGTCTTGGTTTTCGTCTGCTACCGGGAATATCCATCCCGAGTCCGATTCTGCTTTTTCGGCTACATAGCCGGATTTACCAGGAGCGGTGAACATCTCAAATCCCGTTCTCAAAAAATGATTGAGCCAAATAGTCCCATCTGAGCCCATCACTTCATCACGCAAGTCTAGTCCCCCTCTGAATGTCCAGCTGACTTCAAATTGGCCTATCGCACCATTGGCATATTTAACCAGACCGATGGCATGATCTTCTGCTTCTATTGGCTTTACTTGTGTATCTGCCCAGCACATGACCTCAATAGGTTTTATATGCTTGCCGATAAAAGATCTGGAAATTTCGATACAATGACAGGCAAGATCAAGAATCGCACCACCTCCAGCCTGACTTTTATCCCAGAACCAATCACTGTGCGGGCCAGGATGTGTCTCGCGACTTCGCGCCCATAAAACGCGCCCGATTGCCCCTTGCCGCACACTTTCGATAGCGGTGAGAGTCTTAGGCGTGTAAACGAGATCCTCCATGTAGCCATGAAAGACGCCGGCTTCTTCGACAGCGCGGAGCATGTGTAATGCCTCTTCGGCATTACGCCCCAATGGTTTTGTACAAATGACTCCCTTGCCTGCCTTGACACAGGCGAGTACCGCTGCCATGTGTAGATAATTGGGGAGGCCGACACAGACGATTTCTACTTCCGGATGATTGATGCATTCCTCCATACTCGTGGTATGATGTCCTATGCCAAACTTGTCGGCAAATTTTTTGACATTTTCAGCACTCCTCGATGCCACAGATACGATCTTGTCACGACTACGCTGCCCGAGTATCGATGAAGCGTAAAACTCAGAGATGAATCCGGAACCTAGCATGCCTATTTTTCTCATAAATGTGGAATTAATGGATGTTTATTTTCTGTCGTGACGAAACTAAAAAATCTTTGAGGAGAATTTATGCTAAGGGCAGGATTTTTATTTTTTAAATGACTTGATTGTCCCGGATGTCGATGAGTGCGATGGGCGGTGAATCAAGTGCTATAGCACAGTTAGTGTAGATCAGTGTGCGGATAGGATAGGAATAGGGCGTTGCCCTGATTTGATGCTTTCGCCCCTTTGGGGCTGGTGTGTGTATGGGATAGGAACAGGGCGTTGCCCTGATTTGATGCTTTCGCCCCTTTGGGGCAATATATCGTCTCAGGATTATCTTTATACTACAATTTCTTTATTATATGTATATTTTTAAAAAAAGCCCAAAGGGCTTGCAGCATTAACTTAGGGCAAAGCCCTTAGATTTCAGGGGCAACGCCCCCATAACGCCCCAACGGGGCAAAAGCAAATAATTAAACAATTAAACTATGCCACAATCATTATCGTTAGTGTACACCCACATAATATTTAGCACAAAAAACAGGGAGCAATTAATAGACAAAAACATACAGCACAGACTTTTCGAATACATCGGAGGTATATGTAAAGGACTAGAATGCAATCCGGTGCAGGTAGGAGGCTATCTCGATCATGTTCATATTTTATGCACACTGTCTAGAAAAATTACACATGCGAAGCTTTTAGAACAGATAAAAAAGGAATCTTCAAAATGGGTAAAAACTATAGATAGTAAATATCAAAATTTTTATTGGCAAAATGGATATGGTATTTTTTCAGTTAACCCTGCTGAAATAGATAGGGTTATACAGTATATTCGAAACCAAGAAGAGCATCATAAAAAAAGAACATATAAAGATGAATACATAGCTTTTTTGAAGAAATATAACGTTGAATACGACGAAAGATATGTTTGGGATTGATGCTTTCGCCCCTTTGGGGCTGGTGTGTGTATGGGATAGGAACAGGGCGTTGCCCTGATTTGATGCTTTCGCCCCTTTGGGGCTGGTGTGTGTGGATGGGATAGGAACAGGGCGTTGCCCTGTTTTGATGCTTTCGCCCCTTTGGGGCTGGTGTGTGTGT
>CAYNFR010000006.1:0-124861 GCA_964396595.1 uncultured Saprospiraceae bacterium
TGTTGCTTCCCCTACTACTCGCTTCATTATAGCCATCTCTGCATCAGGAATAGGGAGTAACTTATTGGCAATATGCAGAAACTGATATACCCATGGATGTTGCAATATCGGCACGTATGATTCTTGAACAATATGCACAAAAACATGGCAAGGTATTAAAGCAACATGGCTCCGTTTTTTTCGCGAAATATAGTGTCGCCATTTTTCTTGGATGGGAACATATGCCGTGATGCCTTGCGCTTGCAAGTCTTCTTGCAGGCGTTTCTCACACCGATACTTACATTTTACCGCATACCAGGCCGGCAATTGAGGGTGAATTTGCTTGCTTATCGTGTTCATAGTTCTCCATTATTATCCCATATAAGCAAAGGATGTCCGTCCATCTGATCAATCATGTGTTCGTGCCACAAAAGGCTCGGATAATGTAGGTAACGTATTTTTCGATTCAACAAAGTTTCCGCCTTGGCGATCAATTGTATAAGATAATCAAGTTGTATATTTCCAATAATCAACAAATCGATAACAGGGGAATCTTGTCCGGCCGCAAAGGGTCCCGTGAGGTATACCTTGTCCACATTGCCCAGACGCCCTATAACTGTCAAGATCAATTGATCGATACCTAAATGCTTGCGAACGATCTGTTGTATCTCCCTGAATAATGGATGAGCAGTGTTGGCGCGATATATTTTCTTGTTGCCCTGCACATAGGCATCTAGCATTTTCGCACTTTCAAGTCGATTCAGCTCCACCCTGACAGCATTCGTCGATTCATCAAATTCCTCTGCCAGGCCGCGTAAGTGCGCTGCGTTTTTGCTATTCAAGAAAAACTTCAAGAGTAACTTGATCCGCGTCTTTGATGAAATTAAATCAGCGAGCATTTATCTATACATTGAGTAGTAAAATTACTCATATTTGTCAAATATGCATGCGTTTTGATTACTTTTTAACGAAAAAGCTGAGTAGAGATAGGTCATCGCGCCTCTTCCGCTTGTTCAGCAGCATACAAACATCAGCTAAAATATTTCAAATCTCTATTTTAACCAGGATTGTGCATTAGAAAATCTAAGGTGTCTATAAATGGTTTCATAATAAAGCGCTTCGCTCTCTTTTGCTCGTTCACCATAGCGGTGACCACGGCACAATCACCAGACTACTTATATTATTGCCATTTCAACCTTCATGACCAAGTTCTACAGTTTAATCCGGGTTTAACTAAGCTTACAATAAGGTAGATTGGTCAGAACCTGTCTAGGCTTGTGTGAGATTGGCGTACATAACGACATCGGTTTGTCAGAACAAATCGGATGGTAGCCGCTATGCGGTTCACTCACTTGAAAGTCGTTTAGCCCTCTATCTGCTGTGCAGAATCGCTGCCTACCTCAACCGCTTCGCGTCTACCTGTCGGCAGTTAAGCTTTACTCTTCACAGTTACAAGTTAAAACCAATAAATACATCTACTGCATACTCACTCCGCCAAAGCCTCTCTCACTATCTTCCTACCAATCACATAAAGAAAGGCTAAAAATCCACCGAGAAAAAGGCCGATGAGAATCATTTTCGGCTTCGATAGTTTTTCGACGATGGGAATAAAAGTCTGGTCAATAATCTGGAATTCAGGTGTATCTCGTGCCAGAAGTTGCTCGAGGCTTCGTTTGCGGCTGAGTGCCGCTTTATACTCTTGTTCGAAGAGGGAAATATCTCGTGCTAGTTTCTCACGTGGAAGCTTCGAAATAACAGATACCAGCCCCCTATCGCGATCACTCAAGCCGGCATATTGGGCTTCAGCCCTTGTTAATTGATTGTAGAGAGAATCAACCTCAACAGTAACCAGCCCAAGTGCTTTGGTCGGTCTTCCTACCGTCTGCTCGACATAAAAAGCGCGAAGCTCATTATATATGGCATTGGCCAGTGCGGTAGAAAGGTTGTCATCAAGGGATTTAACATTGAGGGTGAAGATTTCACTCTTTAAATCATATGTGATATTCATGATACCTTTGCGCTTACGGAGACTACTACCTGTTAAAAATTCATGAAGTATATTTAATGCTCTGTATTCTCTCTGCTGAAATGCTCCTATAGCATCATGTTTAAAATAAAAATCCCCTAGATGCAGGTGGGCATATTCTTCGAGATATGGTTCTTTATTCCATTCTTCATGAAATTCGTAGAGATTGATAATATGATTGGCGATATAATCATCTTTGCCACCCATATTTGCTTTGTTTAACAGGACGTTATGGATAATCCGTCCTGATTTAGCAAGTTCGGTGATTTTATTGTTTTCTACCGGCACAAAATCAAAGTCGCCGACCGATGTGGATCGTGGTGTCGTGCCCGATAACAAAAATCTCAATCCACTCGTGTATTCTGTTTTATCAATGAATGCCTTGGCCAAAAATCCGGCAGCAAATAACATCATTATCGAGAATACCAATAATTTACTACGCCATATTTCTTTTCTGAACTCTCTAAACTTGAGGATAAGATCCTTCAGGCTGATTTCGTCGTCATCGTAAGGCTGCTGAGGATATGGATTTTTAACTTCACTCATCGGTTATTCCATTTAATAGATTTAATCTTCATCCTCGTTTCTTTCCAATCGAGGAGACTCCTCACCGGAAGGGCTGATATTGACAATAACCCCCTTGTTATGCGTCAATTTTGATGATGCCTCCGTCGATTTTTTATCGACCGGTAGCGCCAATATCGCAATGGTTGAGCCTGATGTAGCTTCAGGATATTTTCTAAAAGGCCAAGAACCGAGCACAGGTTTTACGGCACCATTCGGGCTAACGACAACGATATTATTTCTTAGCTTTCTATTGGGCAAGCCACCTGCATACTCGTTAATATACCACAAGGCATTTTTACCTTTAACGAACTTGACAGCGATGTTTTTTTCTTTGTCGAACAGTTTGCCTGCTCGTGTTTGCCTAAGATCCAGCAGGACAATATTTTCATTCTGTGGCACAACAATCTCGTCAAGAGGTTTAAGAATGATAGCGCTACCTTCAGTGCTTGATAAGTCTGCCACCAATTCGACAGTCTGGGAGATGGTAGAGGGATTGGTTACACGCCGGATAATCCTGACACCGTTGAGAAGGGCGTCTTTCTGCAGGCCACCTGCTTTCTCTATGAACTGACCCAATGTTTCATTGTGGGAAGTTAATGCATATTCACCTGCAAACTTTACTTGTCCTCTTATCCTGACCACCTGTTGTAGGCGATACTCAGCCTTGGTACGTGCGACTATTCTATCTAAAGGCTGAAGGGCAAAATCATTCGGGCTGTCGATGATTTCGTAATGTTGATCTACCTTAATGGTATATTGATTCGTTTTTGTCATACCATTCGCGTCGGCTTCAATTCTGAAGATGTCGAGCACGCCTGATGCGTCATTTCTGAGCCCCCCGCTGAGTAAGAGAACATCTTTTAACTTGATGCCCTCGTAATGATATATGGTGTCTATCTCGCTGCGGACAGCCCCTTTGACAAACAATCGATCTAGATCTGTAAGCTGGGAGCTTGCGATAGCGATCAGTTTGTCCATGGGTCGGAGAATTTTATTTTCAGGACTGGTGCTCGACGTTAATGCCTGTCGTAGGTTAACTTTAATATATTCCTTTTTATGTTTATTGGCTCTATCGGTACGTAGAATATAACCGAAATCATTCGCCTCGTCAATTAATCCGCCGGCTAGTAATAAGGCCTGCTGGACTGTGACATTGGCATCGGGGTCAAAAGGATGTTCGATGGGTTTTCTGACAGCACCTTCCACTGCTATGGTAGAAATTTCGACATAATCACTGAGTTGATTAATAACGATTCGATCTCCTTCTTCGAGAGCAAGATCAATAGCACTATTGGGCGCAGCCAATATTTTATGTAAATCTATCTCGATCAATCGGATCGTCTGATCGGGATTTAATCGCAATAAAAAGGCTACATCGAGACGTGCCTCTCTGGATGGCACAGCTTTATGTATTAGTTGTGATACAGTGGTCGTCGCTTCGAGGTCATAGTCTCCGGGGAAAAAAACGGCACCTTCTACGGCAACATAATTTTTAAGCTCATGACCGATGGTTCTGATCATGACTACATCCCCATCTTTCAGTAACGTGCGGGCACTATTTTTCTTCCATTCAGATTCAGATATATCGATGATCATTTGTCTGTTGCCTACGAACCGCTTGATCTGGAGAAAGTCGGTATTGGCATCACCTGTCAATCCTCCGGCATATCGGAGAAGATCTGAGATATTCTCGCCTTCGAGTAGTTCGTATTTCATAGGGCGCTTAACAGCCCCGGCTATTTCCACTATAGCTCCTGAAGAAGGCACCTGAATGACGACATTGTCTTCGAGATAAAAGGAAAACTGCACAGTGGGGTCGTCCATCAATTTGTACAAATCCAAGGTGCGCTGCCGGTCGCCGTAGGCCAGCCTAATATTCCTTACACTTCCTACCGGTCTAACTCCTCCACCGGCTATCAATGCATTGAGGGCCGTATTGGTCGCTACAAGATTATATGAGCCGGGGCGCTGGACTTCTCCAAGCAAATTCACGACGACTTGCCGCGGTTGAGAAAGTGTGATGGCTATCTGCTCCCTGCGAAAAATGTAAAATGACGAGAACCTTCTTGCCAATAGCTCTTTAGCTTGCCCCCAGTTAAGTCCTTTCAGGTATAATCTCGCAAGTCCTTGCGGGTTAATGCTGCCGGACTCGTCAACGATAAATTTAGCATCAAGCTGCGAAGCGCCGAAAATAGCTACACTTATTTCGTCTCCCACACCGATCACATAATTATCAGGGACATTGACGACAGTATTGGGTTGATAAACCGATAAGCTATCCGCTTCAAGCCATGAATGACCGAAAATTTGGTTTTTGGATTCTCGTGTTTTACGCTTCTCTTCAAGCAAGTTAATGATAGAATCAATTTTGTCAACATTAATACTATCGTTAAGCTGAATATTGATTACCCAATCCTTGTAATTTATCTTACTGGCATCCGGCAGGGTATCAATCTCTCTTCTCAAATCTATATCCTGTGCCGTCACTAAAGAGGGAATCCATAATAGCGTGAAACTTACCAATACTAGCCTCGTAAACCTACGTACAGCATGACTAGCTATGCATATCAATGAATGACTGCTGAGAGGATTTAGCGTCTGATTTATGTAATTCATAAGAGAAAGCTATTATTAAAGCACTGCGAATGGCGACAAAGGTATTATTTTTTATTGCTTAACACTTTGTGTTATGATGGCCAAGCTCAATTCTTCTACTAAGGTGATACTTGCTGCTGCATCACGGATGTGATAACCATTACCATTTAATATGCCCCGATATATTTCTTCATGCAGCTCTTCAAATCCTTCTGTCAACTGCCAGCTTCGCTCACCGATACGGATTTCGCGTATGGGCTTAAAATCTGACACACTACCTGTTTTAATTCTGATATGCCAATCCACATGCCACTCACCGAAGCTAATAGATCCGATTACTTGTAGAGAGGTGGCTTGAATAATTTTAAAACTAGAAGGCTGACCGAATAGGTAAATCATCAAATCAAAAAGATGTATCCCGATATTGGTCAATATCCCGCCGGATCTACTTTCATCGCCTTTCCATGATTTAAAATACCAATCCCCCCGATAGACTTCATATCTAAATTGAAGTGTGGAAGTGCAATTATCTCCTTGTTGCAAATATTCCTTTAGCGCTAGTACAGTGGGGTGATGACGCAATTGTAATACGGTAAATATTTGTTTTCTTTCTTGATTCGCAGTCTTTTCGAGCATCATTAGCTCGTGCGAATTGAGGGCAAGGGGTTTTTCGCAAATCACATCCATTCCCCATTTAAGACCCCATAAACAATGCACGACGTGTAAATCATTGGGAGTGCATACGACCAGAAAGTCAACCGGATCCCCCTTTTGCTTTTGAGCCCGGACAAATTTTTCCAAATCGTTCATTGCTGTGTAAAACAGACATGTCGGAAAATAATTATCTAGTACACCTACACTATCTATAACATCCATTGCTGCGACTAGCTGTCCATCGTTAGCCCGGATGGCGGCCATATGTCTCGGGGCAACATATCCTGCCGCACCGAGGAGAATATATTTTTTAATCATCCGCATTAATGTTGGTCGGTCATTTACGCCTCAATCTTTTTTAAATAGTTTACCCTCGATTAATTGATAGGTTGCGCCGTCAATTTTACAACAAGCCAGCGCATTTTCATTTATCGACAAGCTATCGCCCGCTTCGCTCATCCAACCTTTTTGTACAGCCGGATTGCCCACCATGCAGGCATATGCCGGAACATCAAATAGAATCACCGCACCAGCGCCGACGAAGGAATAAGTTTCCAGGGTAATTCCGCATCGTATCGTCGCATTCGCACCTATCGTAACCCCTTTTTTCAAATAGGTATAACGGATCTCGGATTTCCTATCTACTGCAGCACGTGGATTGTACACATTTGTGAAAACCGCGCCCGGACCGATGAAGACCTCGTCGTCGACTTCGACCCCTGAAAAGATAGAAACATTGTTCTGGATTTTAACACCGTCACCAATGCAGACACCGGCACCGATAAATACATTCTGCCCGATGACACAATTCTTGCCAATCTGTACATCATTCATGATATGACAGAAATGCCATATTTTCGAGCCCTTACCGATGCTCACTCTTTCATCAAGAATACTTGAAGGATGAATAAAATAGTCAGTCATCGTATTGAAAAAAGGCTATTACGTGATCACAAACATAATGTATGTCTTCCAGATTCAGCTTTTCATGAACAGGCAGTGATACAATCCGACGACTCAAAGCCTCTGAAACGGGGAAGGGGTGTCGGTTAAATGCCTTATACGCATTCTGCTTATGTACAGGCATCGGATAATACACTTTCGTCTCAATACCATGATCGGCCAGATACTGCCGCAGCTTATCGCGGATATCTTCTTGATGCAAGACAATGGAGTATTGATGAAAAGTGCGTGTCGTAAATGAATGACAAGCCGGAATCCTTATCTCTCCAATATGACCAATACGCTGTTGATAAGTCGCAGCATTTATTTTCTGAATGTTCAATTTGTCTTCAAGGCAGCGAAGGTTGATTCTTAGAAAAGCGGCCTGTAATGTATCAAGACGCGAGTTCAGCCCCACAAATTGATGATCATACTTCTCTTTGAGCTGACCGTGATTGGCTATCGCTCGCAATGTCACGGCAAGTTCGCCATCTCGCGTACAGATCATCCCTCCATCACCAAAGCAAGCTAGATTTTTGGTCGGGAAAAAAGAACAGCAGCCTATATCACCGATAGTCCCCGCATACCGCTTACTACCTGAAAGGTGTCCTTCGATATAGCTTCCGAATGCCTGAGCAAAATCTTCCACTACATATAATCCACTCTTCTTCGCCACGCCTATAATAGCATCTATGTCCGCCATCTGACCAAATAAGTGAGTTACTATGATCGCCCGTGTCCGCTCTCCTATTACAAATTGTAGATGGGAAGGCTCAAGATTAAAACTTATGGGATCAACATCTACAAAAACAGGCACCAGGCCCAATAACATAACAGCCTCAACAGCCGATATGTAATTATAAGCAGGTACAATGACTTCATCACCCAGTTTCAATCTGAGCGCCATAAGGGCTATCACCAGCGCATCCGTCCCATTGGCACAAGAGATGACATGATGGACGGAAAGGTAGCTCGCTACTTCTTCCTCCAGCAGATACACTTCTTCACCACCGATAAATCTCCCCGAAGACATGACAGACACATAAGCTGAATCATATTGAGACTTATGCGCCAGATAAACAGCGGCTGAGTCAAACATCTTTATAGAAAAGCCAGGTGAAGTCATATCAGATACGAAAATGATATAATTATTCTTTTCTACGTATTATATAAAAAAGTTTGAGATCTCATAACAGTCGATTGAGAATTAAAAATTGGTTTGTATTAATGCAGATCAACATGCTATCGATATAGTTAATTGATCCATCTAGCTCTGTTTCATATGAAGATCTTGATCCGTAATAATGTAAATTGATCACCGTTGACATAGATCAAAACATCTCTTTTCAGCGTTCATCCTATCCCCAAAATTATTTAATAAGTTGTCGTAGCGTGAAAGTAAGAAACCATTGTTCCGACCGCGTCGAAAAACGTAGGCATAGCCAGAGATACAATCAGGCTTCTCATCGAAGTGCAGCGCAGATTCAGTGCTTGTAACCAATTAATATCTTTATTAACTACTTCCGTATTGAATTTAATACCAATAGCACAAGTTTGCTGAGGATGCATAAAAGCCAATGGCCCTTTCGCATGATCCTGAAACGCAAGAAGCTTGATGGCTTTTTTCTACCGAGCTGCGGATTAATAGGAACTTTAATACATCCGACTTTATTGAACGATCAAATTCTTATTGACAAATATCCTGTTACTTGATCCGGTCACTTCAATAGGGTATACTATGCTGCCTCTCTCTACCCAAAGAAATTTCTAGATATAAACCTATGAACCCAAATGGAAGGCTCAAAAAGGATCAATATTATTCAAGAAAACATCATAAACCATATAGTTCATAATAGCCCAGGATCATCAATCATCACACATCATAGATTTATTACGTGGCTTGCACCTGACGGCTATCAATATGTTAAAATCAGTAATAAAAACAAGACTAAAAAAAATTAGCGAATTCTTAAGTATGTTTGGGGGCTCAATAGATATTCGTGACCAACGTACGCCAGAGAATTGTCTATGCATTGTCGCTAATCGTGTTTTTCATAAATTTTATGGAAGAGGCAAAAAGTCAATGCATTAATAATGGATCGGATCAATTTTGGTCTGAAAACTGGATTAGTTGTGATAGTCTTTCGAACCCCACTAATCCCGGTGTTTCTAATTTCTGGATATTATATGACCTTTCGCAGATTTATCTGATCGATTCACTTCATCTGTACAACCTCAATACCGCGGACACTTTAAATGGAGTACGTGATTTTGAATTGCATAGTTCTTTTGATGGCATAACTTGGGATTCTCAAGGTGCTTATACATGCCCGATGGCTTCTAATACAGCTGGATATAGCGGTACAAATATTACTTTACAACATTCATTCCAGGCAAGGTATGTTGTCCTGACAGCACTAAGCAACTATGGAGGTGATTGCTATGGGCTGAGCGAAGTAATATTAGGCGTAGATACTGTTAGCTGCCGATTATTTACCCCTTCCCTCTCGATCGAATACAATCTGTGTTCCGAACAATTCAATCTGGCGGTCGATAACTTGGATTCTTTCTCTTCTGTACAATTCAAATGGTCCAATGGTGCTGAGACATCCTCTATTCAATCATCTGATGAAGGTGTCTACCACGTGATTGCCTCTGATCCATCGTGCACACAGATAATAGAGACAGACGTTTCTAAACCGGCTATCAGAGAATCAGGCTGGGCGTCAGGAGAAATTATTCCCGATGGCTCCTTTCTGTTCGCCAATCCTCTGTTTACATCCGGTCTGGCCAAAAATTCTGATAGGATCCACTTATACAATCCCTCATCTGTAGTGCTCGAGCAGGAATTTGTTGTACAAAAGGGTTCTAACTTTAGTATTGCCATTATAGATTGTGAAAATCAGCCTGAACAGTATTATTTAAATGAAAGAGCGCACCCTCTATCTACCGGGTATGCCTATTACGACTATCTGGGCGGAGGGCATTCTTATGGCATCCATTCTACAGATGGCGGATCCACAGTCAGCGGGGGCGGTCTATTATCAGCATCAGAAGCATACCGCTTTTTAAATCAAGCCAGTTTCGGTGCCAATATGGAAGAAATGGCGCTAACAAGACATCTGGGTTATGAAGAATGGATTGATTGGCAGTTGACCATTCCTCACGAATCCTATTTTAATCACTTAAGCTATAGAACAAGATTTGCGCCACGCATTCTTTATTGGCTCGATTGGCATCGTACCTGGTGGCAGAATGTATTGACCGGCAATCAATATCTACGTGACCGGATGGCTTTCGCTCTAAGTCAGATATTCGTTATTTCCAGCAATAGTTTGTTGCGGAATTTTGCTGATGGTCTGACTTCATATTACGATCTGCTATCCAAGCATGCCTTCGGATCCTATCGCGATCTATTGTATGATGTGACATTACATCCTACTATGGGGCACTACCTCACACATATGAGCAATGCTAAAACGGACTCGTCCAGAAATCAGTTTCCCGATGAAAACTATGCTCGCGAAATTTTGCAGCTATTTTCTATAGGTCTTTATGAGCTCAATATTGACGGGACAAGAAAAAAAGATATGCATGGTAATGACATCCCTACTTATAGCAATAATGAGATCATGCAATTCTCTAGAGTTTTCACTGGATTGGCTAGTGCGGGTCGTCCATGGGGCGCACCGGTTCATGCCATTGACAATGCTGATGCCAATTCATATATGACAGTGCCCATGGTCATGCACGAAGATCAACATGAGCCGGGAGCAAAATATTTGTTTAACCAATATGAAATTCCTGCAGGGCAGACGGGTCTCGAAGATATTGCTCAAGCTATAGATCATATTTTCAATCACCCCAATGTCGGCCCCTTCATAGCAACAAGACTGATACAGCGCTTTGT
The DNA here is from genome assembly GCA_964396595.1 of uncultured Saprospiraceae bacterium. GTDB lineage: Bacteria > Bacteroidota > Bacteroidia > Chitinophagales > Saprospiraceae > CAYNFR01. The sequence goes on from CAYNFR010000006.1 coordinate 10,674, forward strand.
CTCTTCGCATCCTTCACCAGGGTATGTACAGCGCGTGGCTGAAATATTTAATAATGATGGCCAAGGAAACAGAGGGAATTTAGGTGCAGTTGTGAAGGCTATATTGCTCGATCCTGAAGCCAGAGATTGCCAAAAAATAGCCGATCAATATCACGGCAAACTCAAAGAGCCTCTTCTACGCTTTACACAATTATATAAGGCATTCGAATTGGAAAGCAACCAAGGTACCTTCTATGCATTAGGACAAAACATCGAAAGGCTCACAGCTCAAGCTCCCTTAAAAGCACCAAGCGTTTTTAATTTTTATACATCAGACTATAGACCTCCCGGAATCTTAAGCGATGTAATGTTAGACGCCCCCGAATTTCAGATATTTAACTCTACTACTTCCATAGGTTATGTTAACATGGTGGACTCTATTGCTCTAGTGGGCAATGTGCTAGATGTTGAAGAAGGCAAGGTTTCATTTAATTTATCACACGAACTATCTCTCGCAGATAACCCCGACATGCTAGTGGAACACTTAAATATCAAATTAACAAGTGGTACACTTCAACCCAAAACAAAGCAAATTATCCGCCAGGCGGTTCAAGATATGTCATCATTTAGTGCCGAACAACGCGTTAAAATGGCTATTTATCTTATTGCTTCTACTCCGGAGTTTGCGATATTAAAATGATCTGAGATGTCTAAAATCAATCGTCGACACTTTTTAGGACAAGCCAGCTGTGCAGCGGTAGGAAGTACTACTTTTCTTTCCTCTCTCTTCAACCTTCATAGCATCAATGCCAGTGCAGGATATCATCATACCCAAGATTTTAAAGCACTTGTATGCATCATGCTCGCAGGAGGTAATGATTCATTCAATATGTTAATTCCGAGGGGAAACTCCGAATATCAACAATACGAATTGACGCGCAGTGGGCTCTCCATTCCGCAAAATCAGATATTAACCCTTGACCAAGGCGTGAATAATGGTCGCGAACTCGGACTACATCCGATGATACCCGGAATGCAGTCATTATATAATGATGGGAATATGACCTTTGTCGCTAATGTGGGTTCGTTGGTGGAGCGGACCACATTGGGATCATATAACAGTGGTTCGGCACTACCCTTAGGTTTATTTTCGCATGTTGATGAGCAGGCCCATTGGCAAACTTCTACGCCTAATAATCGTGGCAGTATCGGCTGGGCAGGACGAATGGCTGACCTATTGTGCACAGTCAATCAAAACGACAATATTTCGATGAACTTTTCATTGTCCGGCACTAACCTATTCCAAACCGGTGTTACGGTCACTCCGTACAGTTTATCACAAGCCGGCAGTACAGGCATCAATGGATTTGGTCAATCAGACCTCCTTAATCAGATAAGACAATCCAGTCTAGACAGTATTTTGTCACAACACTACAGTAATCTATATGACAGAACATATAGTGAAATCTTGTCTAGTTCACAAAAAACGCATGAAATTTATGCGTCAGCATTGAATAGTCTCGAACCTTTCCAGACTCAGTTCAGTCAGAATAATCAGCTAGCGCAGAACTTAAGAGTTGTGGCGCAGACTATTGCCATCAGAGAAGCATTGGGTCTGTCGCGACAAATATATTTCGTCAACTACGGGGGATGGGATCATCATGATGAAGTACTAAATATCCAGGCGCGCATGCTCGGAGTTCTCGATCAAGCTCTGTCAGAATTTTATGCGGCAACGGTAGAGCTGGGTGTAGAAGATTCGGTTACCACTTTTTCAATATCGGACTTTGGTCGGACGTTGTCCTCCAATGGCAAAGGCTCAGACCACGCATGGGGTGGAAATTGTTTTGTGATGGGGGGCGCTGTAAAGGGTAATCAAATTTATGGACAATATCCGGATCTTAATCTAGGCAATCCTCTCGATGTCGGACGAGGTAGACTCATCCCGACACTTTCCGCCGATGAATATTTCGCAGAATTAGCCTTATGGTTTGGTGTGCCTAAATCAGAATTGGACATGGTATTACCCAATATCGCTAACTTCTTTAATCTTCAATCAAGTACTCCCCCTATCGGCTTTCTCCTAGATGACATCTAGCGCTTCAGAATAACAAGGTATTCTCACCTATCAAGCTATCAAGCTGTACCCAGCTGTTGAAGCTTTTCGCTCCATAACGCGGGCAGAGGGATTTTTTTTAACTCAACATAGTTGTATGGAATAATGGATTGTAGAGATATCGCCGCTATCCGCATATGTGTCGTCGAATAGATCTGGGACTCCAAGATGAACCTATCCACCAATATTTCTTTGACAGCACAAGTGACTAAGGCTGTATCAGGGTAGGTCATAGGATAAATATATTTACAATCCTGCCACGCGAGAATAGGCCCCATTTCGTTATTAAACCCGGTCTCCATCATATTTTCAAATAATCGAACCCTTGCTGTTTCTGTCCATTTGAGATAGACAAGATTGTTGACATGGCGTGCCATATCCATATCTCCCCACAAGACGGGCAACTCGAGTTTAATAGGCACTGTCGCGATTTCAGGAAAGAGTTTAACCAAATGCTTCATCGATATACCTTATTTATCATTTGTTACATTCCACTTTCCAAAAATACAATTTTATGATTTCTTACCGAAAGGAAAGCCTTACATTTGGATATGCTCTATGATAATCACGGTCGCATAGTCAATTACCTTCGCATAGCGGTTACAGACAGGTGTAACCTGAGATGCCATTACTGTATGCCCGAGGAGGGTATTACCTACGTAGATAAAGGCCATCTACTATCATATGAAGAGCTAATCAGAGCAAGCTCTTTACTCGTTTCACAAGGCGTTAATAAGGTGCGTATTACAGGCGGAGAACCATTCCTCCGAAAGGATTTGATGGATTTTATTAGATCCTTGTCCACCTTAAAAGGGCTCACAAGCTGGCATATTACGACTAATGGTGTATTGACCGCGCCGTATCTAGAAGAACTAAAATCACTCGGCATTGCTTCTATCAACTTAAGTCTTGACACCTTAGATAGTGAGAGGTTTTTTAAGATCACGCGGAGAGATCAGTTTCAAAAGGTTCACGAATGTCTGACGACAATGCTATCACTAGGGATCAGGACAAAAATAAATATGGTTGTGATGAATGGTATTAATACAGATGATATTATCTCGATGATAGAACTCGGACGACATCAGCCTATCCAAATTAGATTTCTTGAAGAAATGCCTTTTAATGGCTCAGGAGAATCTCAACTAAATGATCATTGGACTTATATAGATATTATAAAACACATCGAAAACCACTACGGCAAGCTGACACCAGTTATTCCAGAACCCAATGCTACCGCCACGGTTTACAAAGTGCCCGGCCATATGGGCAATATAGGCATCATCGCCTCTTTTAGCCGCACATTTTGTGGAACTTGCAACCGGTTACGCTTGACACCTACTGGGCTAATAAAAACGTGTCTGTATGACGACGGCATATTTAATATAAGAGATCTCATGCGGGTAGGTGCCTCTGATGAAGAAATATTGATTGCAGTAACTCAGGCTATCGGCAACCGTGCAAAAGATGGATTCGAGGCCGAAGCTGCACGATTACCTATAGGCGAATCAATGGCCACCATCGGGGGATGATTTCAGTCAATAAAGCAGAGCAGCTGATTTTAGATCAGCTACGATCCTACGGCACAGAAGCAGTTAGTATCGACGCTGCTGTCGGCAGAATCTTAGCGGAGAATATTTATGCTGACAGGGACATGCCTCCATTCGATCGCGTTACGATGGACGGAATTGCCTTTAATTATGCTTACTGGTCGTCTCACAAAGGACCTATGCGTATAAAGGCTAAGGCAGCCGCCGGTCACCCAAAAATCATTCTGAGTCACCCTTCACATTGTATCGAAGTTATGACAGGCGCCATTTTGCCAGAGGGCTGTGATACAGTTATCAGATACGAAGAGTTATCTATCGCCTTACACACTGCGACTATTCTTTCCTCTTCTGTTGTGGCTGGACAATGTATACACCGTCAGGCGCTAGAGCATAAGGCAGGGACTGAGATTATTAAATCCAATAATATCGTGACAGTAGGCATGCTTAATGCGTTAACTACTGTAGGGCGTTCTTCCGTGCTGGTTTATAAATTACCAAAAATCGGGATTGTTACCACTGGAGATGAGCTTGTACCCATAGATAGCACTCCTGCCGAACATCAAATAAGGATATCCAATGCCTACGCTGTGCAAGGTTTACTCAAGGCTGACTTGATAAGCTCAGAAATAATCCATTCAAGGGACACACCTGAAGAATTATATGCTATTATGAACAATGCGATCATCAGTTATGATATCGTAATAATAATAGGTGGTGTATCTCAGGGGAAGCACGACTATGTACCTGACACATTAGAAGGTCTCAAGGTTAAAGAATATTTTCACAAAATAGCACAACGTCCCGGCAAACCTATGTGGTTTGGTTGTCATGAAAATAAAGCAGTAGTTTTTGCCCTGCCAGGCAATCCTGTCTCTTCGTTTTTATGTGCCGTTCGCTACATACGCCCATGGGTAAGAAAGTGTTTCTTTCAAGAAGTACGACCATCCATAGCAAGATTGTCTCAACAGATTATATTCAAACCTGATTTAAGCTATTTCCCCCTTGTAAAGATCGTTAACATAAAAGGCGAAATATGGGCTAAGCCCATTGTAAATAGCGGCAGTGGAGATCTTACTTCATTGATTAATGCAGATGCTTTTATAGAACTACCTCCTGATCGCCAGGTCTTCGAGAAAGGAGAATTATTTCCTTTTTTCAGTTTCTGAGACTTCTTAACTTATTTACAGACTTTGTTCGTAGTGATTACTAACCATTTCTTCTTATCCATCTATTGCTATGTTCTTAGCTTGGCACTGATTTTGCACTATGAATTGATGTAATATTCATTGAAGGTATATAATAGCCGACTTTGAAAAAGGCAACTTTTTTTGACTATAAACTTAAAAAATGAAAACTAAGCTATTAACCTTATTGGCGGTAATCAGTACCATTTCTCTTTCTGCCAAAAACATCCTGACCATCGTCGTAGTGGAAGGTAAAGCGCTTCTTGTATCCATTAATGAATCCGGAGAGGTGGTTGATACCTATATGGAGATCAAGGATTACTTTCAAGAGGATAAAAATCTCGATGAAAAGCTGGAAGAGGCCAAGCGAAATTATGTCATCCTTTCTTCACAAGAAATCAGTCAGATCAGATTTATTCCCCTCCTAGGTATGAATGAGAAGATCGATGTATTCGTAGAAAACAATCTTAAAGATCTTGCTTACCACTACAAGTCTACTTACGCTAACCAAATTGTGATCACCGTAGCAAAAAACAAAAAAACAGAACATCTTGTCGAGCAGACAGTCAAGCAGATCAACAATACATTAAATACATTGGGTGTGTCGGAGAGGGACATTCGCGTTGACGAAAAGATAGATATGGGAGATGAACCGACACAGTTCGTTAAGGTAGCGTCCAATTTGAAATCTTTACCTACACTATAAGCTAATGGAAGTTTTTATTCCTTGTTAGCTAATTGGCCGCAGGCGGCATCAATATCCTTTCCGCGGCTCTTGCGGACAGTGACCATCACGCCATGATCACGGAGATAAGAGGCAAATCGGTCAAGGCTATCCTCGTCAGACTTTTCAAATGAAACTCCCTCCACAGGATTATATTCTATAATATTGACGAGCACCGGAAAGGACGAACATAACTTGACAAGTTTGGCCGCATCATCAAGGCTATCATTAAAGCTTTTGAAGGCAATGTATTCATAGCTTATCTTATTGCCTGTTGTATTAAAATAGTACTTCATCGCCTCCATCAGGATCTTAAGATTGTTTGTCTCATTGATGGGCATGATCTGATTTCGTTTAGCATCATCGGCAGCATGAAGGGATAGCGCCAGACGCACCTTAGCATTGTCGTCCGCCATCTTGACAATCATCTTGGCGATTCCGGCGGTGCTAACAGTAATCCTACGAGCTGAAAAACCGAGGCCCTCCGGACTTGTCATCACCTCAATACTTTTCATGAGCTCGCCATAATTGAGCAAGGGCTCCCCCATACCCATGAAAACGATATTGGTAATAGGGTGACCATATTCTTCTAAACAGCGCTGATTGACCGCAAATACCTGATCATAAATCTCCGGAGCTTCGAGATTGCGCATCCGTTTCATCTTGCCTGTCGCACAAAAACTACATGTCAGACTGCACCCCACCTGGGTACTCACGCATACGGTATATCGATTGTCGATTCGCACAGGTATCAACACAGACTCTATTTTGTTGTCATCGTGAAGCTTGAATCTAAATTTGATTGTACCATCAACACTATGTTGGACAATATCCTCCTGGATACCATTAATAATAAATTGGCTGGATAAGCGGCTTCTTAGCTCCTTGCTAAGATTCGTCATGTCTTCAAACGAGTGCACTCCTTTCTGCCATAACCATTGCTTAATCTGTCTGACACGAAAGGCAGGCAAAGCCCAATGATCAAATGCCTCTTTGAGCTCAAGATCTGAAAGTTTGCGAATATCAATGCGTGTAGTATCATCCATATCAGGGCACAAAAATACAGCATTACAGCGCGTATTACCCAGATAGATAATATAATAGCAAACACTTACTTGTATCAATCTCTCGTTACATTGCATGACTGAATATCAATGAACAGATCAGTACGCCATATATCACTGATGATCGTGGGGATAATCGTCCTCGTGGTCACAATCTTTTATTCTAATTACCTAGCTAATCAACTTGCCATCAGTGAACGCAAAAATCTTGAGCTCTACATCGAGACGGTAGACCTCGTCGCAAACAATGAAGATCTTGATAAAGACATCACCCTAGAGCTGAAAATCATCCAGGACTTCACCCTGCCTGTGATAATCCGAGGTGAGGACGGTGAGATACAAGGTATAAACTGGTCTGAAAGTCAGAACATTGACGAGGCATTTCTTAAAAGTAAAATAGCCGAATTCGAAAAATCTGATAAAAAGCCACTGCGAGGCCCCGGCTATCTTAAGGAAATATTCTTCTTTGACACCCCCCTTTACACGCGCATTAAATACTTTCCAATACTCCAAGCTGCCTTGATCGCATTATTTGTAGGACTGGCTTATGTAATCTTTAGAGCTAATCGCCGTGCCGAACAAAATTTAATCTGGGCTGGTATGGCCAAAGAAACAGCACACCAGCTAGGCACTCCGATCAGTGGGATCATGGCCTGGATTCAATATCTTAAAGAAGTCGATCCAGATGAAGAAAATGATATTGACATTGTAGCCGAACTCGAAAAAGATGTCGGACGTCTTGAGCTTATTGCAGATAGATTCAGCAAAATCGGATCTGTACCGGAGCTTAAACATATTAATATTTTAGAACCTATCGCGGAGATAGAAGACTACATGAAGCACCGTTCACCACGAAAAATGGTCTTTGATTTCCCACGCAATCAAGAGGCACTTTATGCCAATATAAATGTTCATCTGTTCAGTTGGGTACTCGAAAACCTCATTCGCAATGCCCTTGATGCTATGGATGGACAGGGCACTATCCGACTTACTGCAGCAGAATCCGGGCTTACCATCAATATTGATATCACAGATACCGGCTCAGGCATCCCCGCGTCAAAGTTTAAGACCATATTTAAGCCGGGATATTCTACCAAGGCAAGAGGATGGGGTCTAGGACTCTCACTTGCTAAAAGAATAGTGGAAGAGTATCATAGAGGCAAAATTTTCGTCAAACATTCTCGGTTAAATCAAGGCACTACCTTCTGTGTCCAATTGCCAAAACCTGCACAGCAGCAATAAAAGTCAAATAGAGACCATGCCGAATGAGGAAGAACATCTATCTTTAAAATATGAAGCGTGAAAGCCTATGCGTGCAATAATACTTAATCTGATAAGTCTAATATTTTCTTCATTACTCCTCGGACAAAGTAGTCTAGCTGGCAGCATCAGTGATATTCCGGTAGTTACTATGCCCCGACAGGACAATTACCAATTGATGGCTCGCATGAGAAGTAGTGATGTCTCGCGTTCTGGACCGATTGATTTTGCGATCGCCATAGATACAGATATAAAACTGTCTGAGCAAGGTGCAGGCGAAAGTTTAGATAACGGGCTTGAAAGATGGCGTATAAGAATAAGTAGCCCGGGAGCACATTCTTTGAATATTGGCTTCAGCCAATTTTATCTTCCGCCTAGCGCTCGTTTTTATATGTACGATCGCCTTCAGAAACATGTTATTGGGCCCATATCGGCTTTTGACAATGATGATCATGGTCAATGGTGGTCACCCATCATTCCTTATGACGAAATAGTATTGGAATTACTCGTGAGCCCTGAAGAAAGTGAGTCTGTGAAGCTCTCCCTTCATAAGGTCAATCACGACTTTACAGCATTGGGTGCATTTATCAGCGGATCTTGTAATGTCGATGTGATGTGTGGCGCGGCTGATGGCTACCCTCTAATAGATCAGTATCGAGATGTCATCAACAGTGTAGGAATGTATACGCTCAATGGCATACGACAATGCAGTGGAGTATTAATAAATAATGTGCGCCAAGATTGCACACCATATTTTCTTACCGCTAACCATTGCGAAGTCAATACGGCCAATGCACCCTCTGTAGTCGTGTACTGGAATTACCAACATACTTTCTGCAGAACGCCCGGATCAGTGCAGAGTGGCCGACCGGGTGATGGTTTGATCAATCAATTTTCCACCGGAGCGAAGTTTCTTGCCGCCTATGCTCAGACGGACTTTGCGCTGTTGCTGCTAGATGATGACCCAAGTCCTTATGACCCATTCTTTGCAGGCTGGGATGCACAGAATGAATCATGGGATACCACCTTTTCAATACACCATCCGTCATCAGAAGAAAAGCGAATTAGTTTTGATTTTGACTCACCCACCTATCCTGCTGACAATTTTTTTGTGCGTGTCGAAAACTGGGAACTGGGAACAACAGAAGGTGGATCCTCAGGAGCACCACTGTTTAGTACAAAGAAGCATGTCATAGGTCAACTTAATGGCGGTGATGCTTCTTGCTCCAATAGTTCGTTTGATGACTTTGGGGCGCTCATATTATCATGGTCAGGAGGAGGCACGAAGCAGACAAGTCTTATGGAATGGCTTGATCCTGATAACACGGGCACATTAATCTTAGATGGTCGCGCCTGTGCCAATATATTGGCTTCAGCCGTCACGAATAATCATAGTATTTGTATCGGCGGCACGCCTTTTTATAGCTCAGATATACTGCTCAGAAGTGGCTTCGAGAAAGGAGCTGTTCTTTCTGTAAAACTGGCACCACCGGGGATCAATGTTGTCATATCACAAGAAAGTATCAAAAGGGGTGAAAGAGCCACCGTCCGCATCGAAGTAACAACAGGCTTTACCCTGCCGACAGCAAGTGTCATTATCGAAGCTCGCGACGAAGATGATGTCAGTAGTGAGTTAAACCTAAACTATACGATTTTTAGAGAGCTGCCGATGATACCCGTATTGGTGACACCACTTGACAATAATACAAGAGTAGGATTAAACGCTGAATTGAGATGGGCATCAACATCATCTGAATTCATCATAGAAGTCTCCACTGATAGTCTTTTCAGAACTCGAGAATTCATCTTTGCTCAGATCAATATGACCGCAAGGACAATTAATGGGCTTCGCCCCAATGTCCGCTATTTCTGGCGCGTGAAAGCCCTGAATTCTTGCGGCGAAAGCCAATATAGCCAGCCGTTTTCCTTCACAGTCGGGGACATATCATGTAAGCAGTATAATCCCGAGGATTTACCAAAACTTATAGGAGCTGAACCCGTCACCCTAAGATCCATCATTCCTGTGTCAGATGATGGGATCATTACCGATGTTAATATCCTCAATTTAGAAGGAAAGCACACATGGATAAGTGATCTGATTTTTAGCGTTATCAATCCACAAGGCACAGAAGTATTGCTGGCAGTCAATCCTTGTGACAATCACAATAACTTTTTTATTAGCTTCGATGATCAGTCACCTTTGATCAATCTGCCGTGCCCACTTGTGACAGTGGAGAGGTACAGACCCTTACAGCCTCTTTCTAGATTTAATAATCTATCTGCTAAGGGCGATTGGACATTGAAGGTAGTTGATGATGTATCTCTGGATGGTGGATCATTTGACAACTGGATATTGGAAATTTGTACTTTTAATGACCTCAATACGACAGCAACCATAAACCTCTCTGGAGATCAAGTGAAGAGATGTGGTGATCAGGTCGAGCCATTCAGTATCACCGGCGTGACGAATAGCGCCTTTCTATCCACTGTGACACTACAACTTGTAACAGACAAAGGAGCGAATATCGACGCAGAAATACTACCTAACCCTGTTCCGCCATCCACTGCCTTCGAAGTAAGAACTTCCACGCCTATTAAAATTTCCACCAGCGAAGGTATTCATCTCATTGCTACTGCTGAGGAGTACCTCGACACCTTCAACATCCCCATAGTCGAAATAGACCAGCCTGACACACCCATTCTTCTCGGTCCGGCAAAAGAAGAAAAAGATGTCAACCCGATGTCCGTCGTTTTTTCTTGGCAGGCTTCGCCCAATACGCTTGCAACGCAGTTCACACTCAGTACGGATAGCAATTTCACATCCGTCGTTTATGATACGATTATTACTGCTGTAGGATTAACATCTCCCATAGACTTAGAATCCAAGACTACCTATTATTGGCGGATAAGACATATCGGTGGTTGTGGCATAAGTGCTTATGTGGGTAGCACATTCACAACGGATATGATGACATCCGTCCACACTTTTATAGCTGATGAAAAAACGTATCTTTTCCCCAATCCCGCTTCGCTACATATCTCCATATCGCAGGAGATCAATAAGCAAGTTAAGGAATTAATTATATATGATATACATGGTCGTGTGCATGTTAAGACACGTCAGGCGAGTGCTACGGATAAGATTGACATAAGCCATGCACCACCAGGGCTATACTTTTATGAAATCTATCTAGATAATCGAAAAATAATCGGCAAACTGGTTATCACTAGCTCGCGGTAAAAAGCTTAATCATTCGATCAGTCAATTCATGCGGCACATCTTCCTGTAAGAAATGTCCACCGTTGACCATTATCTCATGAGGCTGTCCTTGAGTGCCGGGCACTATTTTTTGAAACAATTTTTCTCCATTGCGTGTGATGGGGTCGCTATCACTAAAAAGAGTTAAGAAAGGTTTGTTGTACTGAGCGAGATGCTCCCATGCACGTATATTGTTCTCAGACTCGGGATCATCAGCGCTTATAGGCACCAGTGAAGGGAATATTTTAGCACCCGCTTGATAAGACCCATCCGGGAAAGGAGCTTCGTAGGCCGCTATCTCTTCATCCGATAGCTTTCGACATGTGGCATTCTGTATCAGCATGCCCACAGGTAAAGTTTCTACGCGCTTAGAAAAATTTAACCACCGCATGAATGCCTCAGGCATTTCAAATTGACCTGTAGGCAATCCGGTATTAGCAGCGACAATTCTTTTAAATAAAGCAGGATGATTTGCCGCTAGCCGCAGACCCAGCAAGCCACCCCAATCCTGACAAAACAGGTTTATCTCTCTAAGATTTAACGCCCTTAGCCATTCCTCACACCATACCAGATGTGCCGCATAGCTGTAATCATTAAATGATGTGGGTTTATCAGATTTGCCAAATCCAATCAAGTCCGGTACCACGACTCTGTATCCGGCTGATACCAGAGGTGGTATCATAAATCGATACAAGTAAGACCAACTAGGTTCTCCATGAAGTAAGCAGACTAACTCACCCGACGGATCACCCTCGTCCAGATAATGCATGCGTAATCCACTCTTGAGATATACATAATGTGGTTTAAAAGGATAATCCGGTAGATTTAAGAATCTATCATCCGGTGTGCGCAGAGATTCCATAAGATTGAATTTAAGTTTGCAATGGTTAAGGTACAATGAAATCTTAACAATGTGTTGATAATAGACACGCAAAACAACAATAGAGATATAGCCAGATGAATTACTTTCTGGTAACTGATTTCATTGAGTAAGTCATTATTTTGTGTGATAAAAAGTATTAAGATGATAAACTGGATCATATCTAAAGAGTATCAAGACATCACTTATAAAAAATGTGATGGCGTAGCGCGAATTGCTTTCAATAGACCGGAGGTAAGAAATGCTTTTCGCCCTCAGACGGTGACTGAGTTACTAGATTCGTTTGAAGATGCTCGCGTAGATCCGAATATAGGGGTCATCTTACTATCAGCCGAAGGACCTTCCCCGAAGGACGGCATTTATTCATTTTGCTCAGGCGGCGATCAACGAGCGCGAGGAAAGACAGGGTATGTAGGCCAGGATGGTGTCGGCAGGCTTAATATATTGGAAGTCCAGAGACTGATCAGGTTTATGAACAAGGTGGTAATCGCCGTAGTGCCGGGCTGGGCGGTAGGTGGAGGTCATAGCCTTCATGTCGTATGTGATCTGACCATTGCCAGTAAAGAACATGCCATCTTTAAACAAACTGATGCTGATGTAGCAAGCTATGATGCCGGATATGGATCTGCTTATCTGGCGAGGCAAGTAGGACAGAAAAGAGCTAGAGAAATATTCTTTTTAGGACGTAACTATTCTGCACAGGAAGCTTATGAAATGGGTATGATTAATGCTGTAGTGTCTCATGATCAATTAGAAGTAGTAGCATTTGAATGGGCGCAAGAAATATTGCAAAAGAGTCCTACTGCGATTAAGATGCTAAAATTTGCCTTTAATCTGATAGACGACGGACTAGTAGGGCAACAGATATTCGCCGGGGAGGCGACCAGACTAGGCTATATGACTGATGAAGCCGTAGAAGGTCGGGATGCATTCCTTCAGAAACGCAAACCCGACTTTAGTAAATATCCTAAATTTCCTTGATCTATTGTAATTACTAAGACCTACCACCTCCGGTAGCACCGCCCTGTTGCCCACCGCCAGTTGCGTCTTCTCCGGCCTTTGTATCTGTATTTCGAATTTTAGTCCGACGCTCTCTGAAATCCACCTTGCCAAACTTATAGCGTACATTCACGCCAAAACTCCTGAAAGGAATAGCAAAGGTTGACACCTGATTAAACTTCTCTCCTGCCTGCTCGCTATTAAACTCTTTACGGAATTCAAAGGGTTCGATAATTCTTATACCTAGACTCCAATCCTTCAAATCCTTCCTGATACCTATACCGAAGATTGAAAAACTAGGGGTACGGCCTTGTAATGTGGTTTGTTGAGATCTAAAAAAACCAAACATGTCCGCCTTAATAGTACCACTGAAGCTATATTCCCCATTCGTGAATAGCTGATAGTTGATATCCGTATTAGTCAAGGCTTCCCCATTGACTACCCCTCTTCCATCATAAGTAAAAATATCACCTCCAAATCGTAAATTGAATTTGTTAATACTCTTATTCACAAAAGCGTTAATTCCGAACGAGTTTCTAATCCCTACATTATCGTAAGAGTTGACAGAAATACCTTGCTCGTTGATGCCCAGTGTCTGCTCGATGATATCGTTCGTTCTTTTGAAGTATCCCGAACCGAAGATATTAAAGCCTAAAACTCTTGTGTTATACCCTACTTCGTACTGATGCGTAATCTCTGGATTCAGAAGTGGATTACCGATCGTAACATTGTTCTGATCTGTGGAGTTATTAAATGGATTAACAAAAATCAAACTAGGTCGTTGAATTCTTTTGGAATAACTGAACCGAAGATTTCTGAAATTGGACAATGGCCTAGCAATGGTGAAGTTGGGCACCCAGTTAGCATAGCTGTTCTCAAAATCAAATTCTCTTCCCACAGTACGCCCTCCTATATCCGTGTGCTCATATCTTAGGCCTGCGATAAATTGAAACTTAGAAATCGGGAAGGAATATTGAGCATACCCTGCAAGTACATCTTGGTCATAAGTAAAATAATTAGATCGGTTAGGGTCTATTTGAAATTGATTCGTAGATGGATCTAATCGGCTATAAGTAAAATCACTGATAATATCCCTGATAACGGCCTTGGCACCTGTTTCTATTTTATGCCCCTTACCCACTGGATGTGTGTAATCGACTTGAATGGTATGCTCTATATTCGTACCGTCATTTATAATATCTTCTACCCTACTCAGAAGGGCTATCGAATTTACTTCTGTAAGGCTGATGTCCTGATCAGATACATTTCTAGATAATTGATAGGCAAACGTAAGTTCTTGACCTTCATTTTTTTCGAATTTCTTAGTATAATCTGTGTTCCAGTCGAATCCCGCATTGAGGTTTTGAGTGAGCTGATTGCGCGTAAAGTTGAAGCCAACGCCACCAGGGGCTGTTAGTGCACCTGTGAAATTGCCCTTCTGATCGAAGCCAGCTCCCCGTGTGGTAAACGATGTATTTATTGAATTGTAGGCATTGAAATCATAAAAGGCAGATCCCGAACCATTGAAGCCGAGTCTTGATGAATTATTAATGCCGTTCTGTATCAAGCTTCGGTTCCCACCATCTATTCTATCTGTACGCTCAAATGAAAAAGTACCATCAACCGGTACAGAGTAAAAAACTGATCCATTGATCGTCGAACCGAATCTGCCTCTACCCATATTGAGATTGACGAAAGCGTTATTTTGTAAGTTGCCCACAGAGGCGTTGACAGATCCTGCGACACCTTCGATATTTTTCTTCTTAGTGACTATATTGATAATACCACCGCTTCCCTCCGCATCATACTTCGCTCCGGGAGATGTGATAACTTCTACTTTATCAATTTGATCGGCAGGAAACATTTTTAGCGCATCAGCGATATTGGCCGAAAACATACCTGACGGCTTTCCATTAATCAATATTCGGACATTCTGTGAGCCGCGAATACTTACATTGCCATCGAGATCGACCGATAGATTGGGCACCTTACGCAATACGTCAGTTGCATCTCCACCCGAAATAGATGAATCATCAGCCGCATTGAATACGATCCTATCAACCTTATTTTCGAACAACTCCCTTTTAGCTGTTACCTGTACCTCCTCTAGCATATAGTCGGTAGGTACTAAAAAGATGTTGCCGACATTCTTGTCCGGTGATTTTCCGGTAGTCTCAACTCCTTCGATCAATCGGACATTGTACCCTAAAAATGATACCTCCAAGTCATACTTGCCCGGGGCGATATCCGTGAAGGAAAATTTACCATTGTCTTCAGTCAAAGCGCCGTTCAGTATTTTGGCTGATCCTTCTTTACGTAATGAAATAGTGGCAAAACCAACCGGTTGCTTGGTTAAACTGTCCATAACACTCCCCGTGATCTTACCTTTAATTGCAGGACCGCGCGCCGCCATGCCCGGAAATTGCGCTTTAAGCTCGGTAGAGATAGCTAATAAAATGAATAAGGAAAAAGCAGGAATAATACGACTCATTAGATAGTTTTTTGTTATAAAAGATAAAAATAGACACTATGAAATCCGCTTGGTTTAATTAACCGACGAAGGAAGTATAATAACTGACCAAGTTAAATGTTCAACCAATAACTCAGTTTTGCGACCACAGCACGATTTTGAATATCAAAATTGAATCCTCGTTCTATATCATTAGGTAGGCTTGTTAAGTAATTGTCAGTATATACCAGATAGAAATCTGATACCGGTGCAAATCGCCACTGCAAACGAGCATTGATATTCGTATTAGCTGTCTGACTATTATATTGAATGAATGTTGTAAAAAACAAACTCTTAGAAAACGTATAATCCACTCTAGGTCCGATAAGATAATTTCTTCTCAACTCTGTCAGATAAGGCATATTGTAGGTATTGTAGGTAAAATCTATTGAAACAAATCCGCGTGGCGGATATTGCCATCTGAACATACCTGTGAAGCCTACCCTTGACCCATTAAAATATTCACCAAATAATCCGCGAGCGGTAAGACTGACTGGTTTTCTAGAATCCGTGCTGTAACTTATTAAACCACTTGTATATGTATAATCAGTACCCGCAGCCAATCTTTGTGCATCGGTACCAGTCGGATCAAAATCATTGAATAAGTAGAGATAATCATTGCTCAGTCGGAGAAACAACCTACTCGTATTAGCAAATTGTGTATTGAGCACAAAGCTGAACTGATGATCTGTCTTGCCGAATGCAGGTCGATATAAAATCTCAGCATTCGCCTCGAAAGCATACTCATTGATAAAGTTATTCTGAGGATAGAAATTTAGACTACCACTCGGTCCAATCCTAAAAAGGTCTTTTCGTCGCACAAATCCGACTTCGGCATTATAGTCATTACCAATGTACTGATGATTCCACTCCAGAGTAAACCTACGTACGGAATAAGCTGTAAAAAAACCATGCGCCAGATTAGGCTTATTTTGTCCTTCTGTAAAGGAGGTGTGGCCGAATATCTTGCCCGTAAGCTTATTATCTGCGGACGCATAATTAAAATCTATTCCGGCTACACGATTATATCGACTAGTCTTAAGACTTGCCAAATCCTCCCCCAACACATTCTTGTTGACAAAAATGGCACCGATATTAGACCGCTTTAAGACCTTCTGCTGCAAGACAGCTACACTAAAATTGGACGCGGGTAATCCGCGCTCCTTATTGGCAGCAGTCTGCATATTTAATAAACCTACCCGTGTATCTTGACCTATTTTACCACTCAATCGCATACCTCCGAGGATTCTATTCTGGACGTTGACGCCTGTAGAGGTATCAATGCCTACCCCTATTCTCCTTGAGAAAAAAGGATTTATAGTACCGAATCCAAATCCTCCAAACAAGTCTTCATTCTCCAGGAAAAATTGTCTTCTTTCAGGAAAAAATATCTCGAAGCGATCCACATTCGTAACCTGTCGATCTACTTCCACTTGTGAAAAATCAGGATTGATAGTGAGATCAAGATTAAGTCCTGCGGTAATACCTACTTTGATATCTCCTCCAATTTCTGCAGAAGACCCTGTCGGCTGATTTGATACAAAATTCTTGGAAGCAGCAGCACTTACGTATGGGATGAATGCGACGTTTGCTCCGTTTTTCTTCGGAGCATTTTCGAATACTAGCGCTTCTGCAAATGCAAGATTAAATACTACTTGATTACGTGGCACCCTCGAAGCAACTGTGTTTTCATTGGCTTGTGTATCAAATCTATATGCTTGAAAGCCCCAGCGGTCATTATTATCTTTGAACCTTATAGTATTGAAGGGGATGACTAATTCTGCGGTATAATAACCATCGTATATTTTGGTATTTCCAGACCATTTATGATCCCATGATTCTGAAAAATCTGATCGCTGATTGCCACCATTGGCTATGAGTCCTTCCCTGTTTACACCTTGTGGGTTAATACCAAAGAAGTACGCGTTCGTCTTATCATTAAAAGTATCGAAGACAAGGGTTATATTGTCTTGTCCTCCTGCCCTGAAATCTCTTTTTAGTGAGGTGACCAGATAATTATTTCCTTTAGCATAGCATTTGATTCCTACGTATAGATTTTTGTCGTCCGATAGAAAATAAATCTCTGTATCATAATCGGCGGGAAGAGAGTCTGTGGGAAAATATTGGGTAAAATTCTTCTTCGGTATGGCAGCTGCCCATGCCGCCTCTGATAACTCTCCATCAGCAGTGATGACTTCATTTATACTCATCACCACTATACCCTCACTTGCCGGCATCTGCGCAATGATACTGTGAGTAAAAACAAATCCTAACGCGAAGAAAAACAACTTCATAGATCGAAGGTATTGTTTGGACGGAATATGCTGTAGTTCAGCAAATCAATGAAATGTTAATGGCTTAGCGGCTCCTTTTACGATTTTGATTGGCGATCACTCTTAATGATTGTGGATGCACTTTAAATTCATAAGTTCCCGGTTCACAAGGATAACCTTCGCCGTCAATGTGTAGATAACTTGATTCATGGCATGTAAGTCTGATGTACTGACTGCGACTTGTGCTTGCGAACTTGCTTTTATGAATGCGTCCTGCCCAAAATCTCCATGCATTTCCAAAGTAATCTATCTTGTGCGCATCATGGATCATCAATGTATTCACGATGCCATCGCTGGTGCTGGCGTCAGCGGCAATTGTAAAATTATATCCGAACATTGAGCCATTGGCCACATTAATCGAGAGAAATTTCCCCTCATAACTTCCCTCAGGAGTTTGAACAGTGTATTTCTGATTTTTGTATTTAATGCCTTCCATGATAGCCCCTTTGAAGTAAGTCTTAAAACCCCGCTTAGTGCTATTTTTTGTTTTATAAGCGACGAGACCATCAATTCCTACACCTGCCATATTAAAATACGGTCTTCCATTAACCTCAGCGCTATCCATAGGTTTGACAAACCATTCTTTAAGAATTTTCAAGGCTCTTTCTGGATTGCGTCCCAGTCCTAAGTGCATAGCCAAGCCATTTCCAGAACCTCCCGGAATTATGCCCAATATTACATTAGAATTGACCAACCTACTAGCGACCTCATTAACGGTGCCATCACCACCAGCAGCGATCACCGCATCATAATTGTGCATAATGGCCTCTTCTGTTAACTCAGCAGCATGCCCCAAATAACGTGTCATAATGATATCATACTCCCAGTTAGTATCAGTCAATGCACGATTGATCATATCCGGATAGTCCTTCTTCATGCGAGACCCGGCAAAGGGGTTCACTATGAATCTGATTTTTTTCTTATCCTCTATTGGATTCATAGATCAACACTTTCTGATGGTTGCTGTAAAAGTACGGGATCAAGATTTATGACCACGAAATTCTATCTAAACACAAAATATCGCTGCATAGGAAAATTAAAACAAGCACCGACCAGCACTGCCACCATCATTTTGGATATGCTGTAATGTCCCACTTGCAATATATCTGTGAAGATATAAAGACCTAAAGTATTTAATGCTATACTCCCTACGAATACCATCAAGAATCTTAATCCTTGTTTACTTACAGCTCCTATCTTATTAAAAAAAGTCCAGTTTCTTCCCAGAAAAAAAGCGACAGAAGCACCTGTTAATGCCCCGAAAAATCCCGAAAGCACGTAGTAAAAACCCAAAATTTCAGTGGCAAATATGAGAACTAAAAAATCACATACTGTTGCTGTTCCGGCACTGACATTATACCTGAAAAATGATTTTACGACAGGCACTTTCTTAGTCAATTGTGGTGTAAGAACTGATTCCGTCACAAATATTGAATAATCATCCGTAAACAAATATTCGCATAGACGCCCGCTACCAAATCATCGATTAACACCCCCCAATCATTCTTCCAACGATCAATAAGCCTTATACCCAATGGCTTTGTGATATCAAATAATCTGAATAAAACCAGACCTACTAAGACATTTTTCCAACTCCATGGTACGAAAAGCAATGTAACACACATACCTACTATCTCATCTGAAACAATACGCTGATCATCATGAGACCAGGTGTCAGGCAAATATTTGATAGCTGCATACGCCGCCAATGTAAAAACGAAAATAAAAACCAACAAATCGATACCAAAGCTAAATCCGTAAAATTGCAACACATACAATAGGAGCACGCCGACTATAGAACCAAAAGTTCCCGGAGCAACGGGACTATATCCTGCTCCAAATCCACTTGAAAAGAAAGATGCCACAATACTCATAAGAGTTTATGCTAACTTAGCATACTCAAGAAGTTTTTTATTGAGCATGTCATGTTGCTTAAACAGATCATGAACTGGAAGTCTTCCATCAGCAGTCTGAGGGGATTTCAGATAGTATGACAACCACTCCTGAATACCACTATCACCATTGCGATTAGCCAAATCAAGAAATAGCGCCAGATCTAATACCAAAGGCGCTGCCAAAATCGAGTCACGGCACAAAAAGTCAATCTTTATTTGCATCGGATAGTTTAACCAGCCCTTAATATCAATATTATCCCAACCTTCTTTGTTGTCACCACGAGGAGGATAGTACTCGATTCTAACCTTATGATACATATCACCATAGAGTTCGGGATTCTCTTCCGGTTCAAATATTTGCTCTAAAACACCGAGCTTAGAAACCTCTTTTGTTTTAAAATTCTCCGGTGCATCCAGAACCTCGCCATCTCTATTACCTAAAATATTCGTGCTAAACCATCCTGATACACCGAGATATCTTGACTTCAATCCCGGTGCCACAACCGTCTTCATAAAGGTCTGACCTGTTTTGAAATCCTTTCCCGACACAGGAACATTATTTATATTTGCCAACTCCAGGATGGCCGGCACATCACAAGAGAGATTAGGTGCACCATTGGCATACGGAACGCCCTCTTTCATTGCTGCATACACATATATCATGCTTGGCGGAATGGCAGGGTCGTTATTCCTTAAACCCTCTTCAAGACTTGCTAAACTGCTATGAACAGCAGATTCTTCGATATACATCTCTGTACTACCACACCATACCATGACCAAGCGATCACAGTTATTTTCCCTTTTAAATCGACGTATATCATCTATCAAGGCGCGTGCAAGATCCATTTTGGTAGCCCCTTCCTTTATATTCGGACCGTTTATGTTCTTTACGTATTCAGTATCAAATACAGCCTTCATCGGCTGAATAGCACTTAATTCATCCCTTAGTTCATCTAGCAAATCACGGTCTAATACTTTAGCTTTAAACGCTGCTTGATAGGCATCATCTTCGAAAATATCCCATCCACCAAAAATCACATCCTTCAAGTCTGCAAGTGGAACAACATTCTTGATTTTATCCTTTGATCCATCAGGTAATTCTATGTCCCCCATCTGGGTCAAAGATCCTATCGGTGTCGACAATCCCCTTCTTACGGCTAGACAACCCGCAATAAACGTTGTGCCTACTGCACCCATTCCCGGAATTAAGATCCCTAGTTTCCCAGCCGTCGATTCCGTTTTTTTGTATTTCATACGCCTAATTAGCCAAATATTCAAAAATGACCGCAAAGCTAAACTTTTATTACCAATAATTTAACTCAAGAAATCCTCAAGCAGGAAAAAGCACTAAGTACATACGCTCGAATTGACGATTAACAAGTTCTGTACGTATTAATATTGACATAATAAAATAACCTACCAATGCACAGAAAACACCGAGAATAACATCAATCACATAATGATGTTGCGAGTAAACGGCGGCAAACCAAATCCCTACACTTAAGACCGAAAATATCCAAATGAATAAATTATGACGTAACTTAATTGCATATAGCAAGCTAATAAAAGGATAGGCAGAATGTAACGAAGGAATAGCTGCGAAAACATTAGAGTTTTTAGTGTACATGTCTGTAAAAACAGAAATATTGAAAATCCTGTCGAATTCTGCCAATAATGCCGGACTTGAAGGAATGGTATGATCGACAACATTACCATACTGGAAAAAATACCAAGGTGGCGCAGCAGGATATAAGTAGTATATCATGAATCCCACTATGTTCGTCAACAAAAAACCATAAGTAAAATGATACAATCCGATATCCTTCTTATACCACAGGTACAATGCGAAAATCATCGGTATGGGAACCCATGCCAAATAGCTTATTCCGGCAAAAACAGTTAGTAGATCATGTTGATGTGCTGCAAGCCATTCACAAGGTGATAGAAGGCTTTCTGCTAATCGAATACCGAATAGCTTCACTTCTATTTCGTAAGGCTGAATAACATGAACAGGTCGGAACAAAAAATTGGGATACACCCGCAAAGCATCATAAATAATCCAGAAAAAAGCAAATGCAGAGAGAGCCGTAAAAAATCTAAATGTATATTTATGAGACAAAATTGTGAAAAATACTAACGCAAAAAATAGATAATGGTCAGTCCTCCAGCCAATTAAAATATTGACGAATAACAAATAAAACACCGTAAATATTCCTGCTGCAGACATTCTATACTGAAGTGATTCTGCCGCACTAATTCTCTTGACTAGACTCACTTCTTTAGCTCTAAAAATCTTTGATGAGTAAAGACGATACGCCGAAGTGCCGTAATATTGGTTGAAATAGCAAGAAAAACCATTCCCAAAATATATAAATCTTGTCCGGCAAACCCTATCCGCATAAAACTATTAGCAGCCATTGTAGCCCATGTCCCACAAAATATTGACCACAAGCCTATAAAGACTATTCTCTCGGGTCGCTGCATAAGTCCTACGCTACAATCCACACCGAGGGATTCAGCTCTAGAACGATTATAACTAACCATAATTGAGCCCATAATAGCTAACAATACCGCTATTACTCCTACCATCTTATTAAAGTGCATAAAATAAATCACCAATCCGAACATCATGACGAACTCACTATATCGATCTATGACACTGTCAAAGTATGCACCAAATAATGTTTGCTGATTGTATAACCTGGCGAGACGTCCATCAATACTGTCCATTGAGCCTGCAAAACCGATTATGAATCCAAATAAAATCCAACCATGGCTATATCTCAGATTATCTAAATGACCCTTATTCAACAAAAAGAAGACGGCAACACCATTTAGCAATAAACCGAGGATGGTAATGTGATTGGGCTTAACGCCCAATTTATAAAACATCTTCACCAGAGGATCAAATAACAAGTACAGAAATTTCCTTCCAATCTCGTGATATCCCATAATCGGCGCAAGATAGAATTTTTATATCTCTCAGACAAAAAGGCAGACATGGACTTTGCCGATAATTATTCTTGCACCCTCGATGGCGAAAATTAAAGTATAATTGTAGCATCAATGTACTTACACCATGGAATTATACGCCAAAGTTTTGAGTTATGCGATACCGGGATTTGTGCTCTTGATTGTGATTGAGTACATCGCAAGTATCATAATGAAGTATCCGGTCAACAAAAGCATGGATACTATATCAAGTCTGAGTTCGGGCATGACCAACACGCTAAAAGATCTACTCGGACTATCTATTGTCATAGTCAGCTATGACTGGATGTACAACACATTGGGCATTTTTACGATATCTTCACCTATATGGTTGTACATTGTCGCTTTCGTTCTTATTGATTTTGCTTCGTATTGGTCACATCGATTCAACCATGAATACAATGTTCTGTGGAACAGACATATCGTTCATCATAGCAGTGAAGAGTACAATTTATCATGTGCTTTACGCCAGAGTATTAGCGGTGTAGTCGGTGTTTACTTTTTCCTGTACATTCCATTAGCTATCGTCGGTATACCAACAGAAGTAATTGCTATTACAGCTCCGTTACACCTATTTGCGCAGTTTTGGTATCATACAAGATTGATCGGCAAGATGGGATTTCTCGAGCATATTTTTATGACCCCTTCTCACCATCGAGTTCATCACGCGATAAACAAAGAATATCTGGACAAGAATTATTCAGCCATCTTCATTGTTTGGGATAAGATGTTTGGCAGTTTTCAAGAGGAGCTTCCGGATGTTCCACCTGTGTACGGAGTGAAGCGACAAGTGAAAACATGGAATCCTTTTATCATTAATTATCAACATTTCTGGTTGCTGATAAAAGATGCTTGGCGTACCAATATTTGGTGGGACAAGATACGAATTTGGTTTATGCCGACAGGATGGCGCCCCCTGGATGTTGTAGATAAATATCCCGTCCTATCAGTGAATGACGTCTACGCAATGAAAAAATATGAGACTACTTTCAGCATGCCGACCAAAGCATGGTTTTGGTTTCAACTCGTATTAAATAATCTGATACTGTACCATTTGCTTATATCTCTAGCGAATCTAAGTTTTGCGGATATTATTTATTATTCGATCTACATTGTATTGTCGGTGTTCGCATACACCAGTCTGATGGACAAGAGTGTTTTGGGGCTAGTAGTGGAAGTACTCAAAATTGTTTTTGGCTTATGGATCCTGTATGGCCTATCACCGACTTGGTTTGGTATGTCATCAGAATGGGCGGCAGGCTTTGTAATGATTAAGATATATTTGATATTGTCATTAGTGATTACTTATCATATTTATAAAACCGAAATAACTGCCACAAGAAGCGATAGTGGCAATCTAGCCTACGACTAGAGAAAGATTCAGTGTGAGATACGAAGAATCATAAGTAGCTCATTCAAGACTTTCGGGCTAGTCAAGAGTTATGTGTTATCCCTATTTTGGGGGAATAAAGGGTTTAATTTACCCAAATGACCAAGAGAGCACATGGAGAAACATTATATTAAGGCTACATTTGTTGATTCAAATTCAACGGGGTGAAAGAACAACTCAGCAAACTGAGACAATTGACCGGTCAAGCATGGTTTTTTATAGTGTTCTCAGTGATATGGATAGGTGTATTAACACTTGACTATCTCAATAAGGAGGTTATTTATTGGCCATCTTTCTATTATTTCCGATATTATTTTTTGGGGACGTTTGTATTGCTAATATCCACACTATTAGCAGGCTGGATTAACAAAAAATGGTTTTTTAGAAACTTTCCAAGCTTAAAAGTCAATGGTATAATGCTCTGGGTATTGATAGTGATTTTTATCTGGGCAATCACGATATCCTTCAATAAATATTGGCAAGCTCCAATTAGTCTCTCGAATTTTGCCCACCTTGCCAAAATGTCTGTTTTTACCCTGGGCATCTCCTTGATATTATGTGCTGCCTGTTATAGCGTGGGCAATTTGCTGCGCTGCCGACTCATAGGTCGAAGAGATCATGGTGGATTGACACTGGCTATGCTTGATATTGCGACAGGTTTTATGATTTACACCCTGATCTTGATGGCATTCGGTGCTTTTCATCTGTTGAACTCCTGGATTATGGCAGCGATTTTGGCTCAAATGCTCCTAGCCAATTATCAGAAAAGTATCTCTTTTTTTCATGGTACGCTATGGAAGCGCATTGATTCGATTGAAAAATTTGGATTCTGGGGTATATTCTTGGGGGTCTTACTGATCTTTTACTTAACCATGAATTATCTGTACTCACAGAGTCCTTTTCCTCTGGGCTTTGATGCACGCAATTATTATATCAACATTTCAAGATTGATAGGAGATGCCAATGGACTCGTCGAAGGTTATGCTCCTCATGCTTGGGCATTGGTACAGGCTACCGGATACCTATTGGCTAACAGCCCGGAATTAAGTCTTTTTATTTCAACATTAGGGGGTATCTTATCTTTATTTACCATGCATGAACTCTCGGTGAAACATCTTAAACTAAGTGAAGCAAGCTCTGTCGGGATTTGCTTGCTGTTCATTGTTACACCTGCGATCACAAATCATTGGATAATCGAATATAAAATTGATCTTGCGCTTTTGTTCGTTCAATTAAGTATGATAAATGCATTCATAGGTTGGGTAAAACAAAAAAGTTTAAACTCACCGGATGTTTTAAAAAGGCTTGAAAAAAAAGACTTCGGCTTTATGATTTTATTAGGACTAGTCGGGGGCTTTACCCTATCGATTAAAGTGCTTAGCCTGTTTTTGCTATTCGGTCTGGCAATAGCACTCTGGTATTATGCCAAGGACTGGAAAGGCTCAATAGGCGTCAGCTCAATCGTCATGGGTCTAATAATTACCTTGAAACTTGATGAGATGTCCGGTATGAGAGAGTATCACCTTAGTGCAAATGAAACCGGAGTAGCCCTCTTGATCATAGGTGTTGCCCTCCTGTTATATTCTTTAATACAATCCAGAAAGAGCTTTCTGAGTGCAACAAGTTTAATATCCACCTTCGCCTTATGCTCTCTGCTCACTTTTGGCCCGTGGGTGTATAAAAATTATGTCTTTTCAAAAAGTACTAATATTATGACTTTGGTACTCGGAGGACTGCCGCAGACAGAATTTAGAGCTTACGACCTAATAAGAAACCATAGAGCACTTGAACGCGAAGAACAACAAAACCAACAAGAAAACAAATGAAATATTTATTTACATTCCTGCTGAGTTTTTTGATCTTTCAATGCACAGTCGGTCAAGCGACCAATCCACAAGAGCCAACTGTCATTTTCCTGGACGATATCGAGAGCAATGTTAAACGAGAGGAAGTTCAGCGTTACTTCGGTTATGAGACATTATTACCGCGTTATTTAACCATACCCTATGACATATCTGTAAATGTAAATCAACAGGGTAGATTTGTGGATATTGGTTATTTGTTCATCGCCCTGATCCCATTGGGATTAATGGCTATCTTCTTCAGAAGAAAGAAAATATTTTATTCATTAGCTATTTTTTTTCTTCTGTATCTAGGTATGTCTTTACACTATTCCTTTATAGTACTTGACAACCTTAGACAAGTGTGGTATGAGCCTACACAATGGGGTGCACTCGGCGCTAATGATTTGAATTCATTTAATTTAAAACTTTTAAAGGCATCATATGATGGCTTGACCATGATTGCAAGTCCCGTTGTAGCTCTATTCGAGCGTATATCGGCTCAAAAAGACCATATAACTTACCCAACTCTTTTTTTCTTGTTGCTAGGCACGCAGATCTTGTTATTAAGATTTATAAAAATGAGGGTGGAGACGAAAATTGTCTCTTTAGTCCTCCTGATTTATGGATTCTTATGGTTAGTTCTCTCAGGAGGTATCATCTGGTATGGGTTCTTAATCATCCCTTTGCTTCTAATGTCTATTAATCTATTAATTAAAAAAGCAACTAGTCAAGCGCTTACGATGTACAAACGATTGGCCATAGGAACAATGATATTCTGGGGCACTTGTGCCTATGTGTCGCGTATCAGTAATATCTATTCTATTGGTGGATATAACATCGAACATGTAGGCAAAAGCATTCTAGACGGAAACGTCTTTAAGTATTCAACAGGCTTATTTTCCGCAGAAGAAACCGTCAATGCGGCCTACAGAAATCTCAATAATGCGCTTGATCAAATCAATGAGTCAAATGATCTCGTATATCAAGTCGGTACTAGTTTATCATTTGAAATTAGAAATAACCCATGGAGAGTATATAAGGATGATGGGCTAAATGTCTATTATGCCTTAATTGATGTAATCAAAGAAAAAGCTAACGACAGAGAACGAATCATCGAAGTATATAAACGAAGCAATATTAAGTATATCATTGTAGATCTTAATACCCATACAATAGACAAAACGCCAGAGCAAACCTTACGAAAAAAATTCACCTTATTCTTAAATACATTAATTAATAATCCTAAAGTAAGATTGATGGCAACAGACAGACTATATCAGTTCGTTGATGCTAATGGTGAAACTCACATCGTTGCAAGTGTTTTTCCTCCGGGTGGCCAGCGCAATCCTCCTGTCGAGTCGGGTAGTTACGCTATATACGAAATTTTATAACCAGCGATTTATGCAAGAGCTTCTCCAAAATACCTATGTAGTCATTCCGGCAAAGAATGAAGAGAAGTACATCGGCACATTGATAGCTAATTTAACAGCATTGGGCTTCGCCCATATTGTCCTGGTAAATGATTGCAGCTCAGACGCCACAAGAGCGATCGCGGAATCATTTGATCAAGTGATCGTTCTCGATCATATTATCAACCTCGGTCCGGGGGCTGCTACGCAGACCGGTATTGCTTATGCTGTGGATCAAGAAGCGCGATACATTGCTACTATCGATGCTGATATGCAACATGACCCTGAAGATTTATTAAAATTATTGATTGCAATAAGAGACCATGAAGCAGGGTTAGTAATAGGTAGCAGGTTTTTGCAAGAAAACGAGATCCCCCGTAGTCGTAGAATATTCAATAAGCTCGGAAATATCGTCAGCTTCTTCCTCTCTGGCAAGTTCTTATCCGACAGTCAGTCCGGATTAAAAGTCATCGATGGCGAGCTTGCCAAGACTTTAAATCTCAATTATGACGGATTTGAATTTTGTATGGAAATAATAAAACACGCCCATTCCAAGCGAACAAAGATAATTGAGCGACCTATCTCTGTCCTTTACACCCCGGAAACCCTCAAAAAAGGCCAAAGTTTTAGTTCGGGCATGAATATGCTTTCACGTATACTTTCTCCTTTCAGTTAATACTTGTCATTATGGAACAAAAAATTCTCTTAAAGTCGTTTATCGAAAGATATAAAGCTTATATCTACAAAGCTGCTCTTGAAAATGCAGGTATATCGGCATGGATAATAGACAAGAGTGATTCGACACATATGATAACCGGCTCGCTAACAGCGCGTATTGAGGTTTATATCATGACATCACAACTTGAAGACGCTAAAAGGGTAATGTCTGATCTGGAAGAAGAATAAACTCAAGTTTGATTAGCATCTTTTGATCCGGCATTTTTTCTTTTGAGTGTTCTTCCATCATTGCTTCTGCCGTGTCTATTTTTTGGTCTATTTACTCTATTTGTAGCTTGTGAACCCCTACTTTTTGGTCTGGAATCAGTATGATATCCCGGCTGAGAACCAAAGTTAGGAGGAGGAGACAGCTTCATTATCTCCATCCCTATGAGGGACTCTATTTTTCGAAATTTATAACTTTCTTCTGCATTGATCAATGTTATGGCTACACCGGACGTGTCAGCACGAGCGGTCCTACCGACGCGATGTACATAGTCTTCTGCATCATGAGGAACATCGTAATTAATGACTAACTGGATCTCTTTTACATCGATACCACGCGAAATAACATCTGTGCCGACCAGTACTCTTGTCTGTCTCGCTTTAAACCGTTGTAAAGCTAACTCCCTATCTCTTTGCTCAAGATCTGACGATATCGCCTCGATTGTATAAGATTCCTTGGATAAAGCACGAACGAGGTCCAATACCTTGCGCTTCGTACTACAAAAGATAATGATGCTATTATAGCTTGGTTTTTCGCTGATGAGCAATTTGATCAACTCTATCTTTTGGTACTCGTTAATCATGTATGCGGCTTGAAGAACCCCTTCCGCCGGTTTACTTATTGCAATACTTATTTCGTAAGGCTCTATAAGCACTGTTTTCGCAAGCTTGCGCATATCCTGAGGCATTGTCGCGCTGAAAAACAGATTTTGACGATGTGCCGGCATAAACGAGATGATCTTCATGATATCATCATAAAATCCCATATCCAGCATCCGATCTGCCTCATCAAGGACTAAAAACTTAATTCCACTACAGTCCAGATATCCCATATTGAGATGCGATAACAGTTTTCCTGGTGTAGCGACGATTATATCGACTCCACTTTCAAATGCCCTCTGCTGTGTAACATAATCAGCAGAATCCCCTCCGCCATATACAGCTATCGAACTCGCATTCACAAAATAAGCCAAGGCTTGAATCTGTTGTTCGATCTGAAGAGCCAATTCACGCGTAGGAGCTATAATTAAGGCGGATGTTTTTCCAGACTGATGCTTGGCTATATGATTTAGTATAGGAAGTACAAAGGCAGCCGTTTTGCCTGTCCCCGTCTGTGCGCATGCTATTAAGTCTTGACCTTTTAATATGGCTGGTATTGCCTCTGACTGGATAGGGGTTGTTTCACTAAATCCCATGTATGACAAACCCTCTAGCAAGGTGTCGTCTAATTCGAGTTCGATAAATTTCATTTGGCAAATATCACCAAAATTAAGCAGATCAAAGTATTACAATATTATGGTAACTAATCGGTTGCGATCAATTTCGCTCAAAAAATGCCCATTTCCTATTATCCTGCCGCTGTTTTTTCGTAAATAGCTCTGCTGTTCACTCAAAAAGAAGCCTTGTCTAATAAAAAATTGACTGATTTTTTGACCTGAAAGCATCTGACTGATTAGTTACATATTATGTAGAACTATTTAGATGCTTAATCAACTTCTTATACATTAATCTCGCTTTGAATCAGCTCAATGATCTGCGACGCATGAGCGTCTGTTTTTACCTTATCGATAATATGGGTAATGATGCCGGCTTCATCAATTATAACTGTGGTTCGGTAAACACCTATCACATCTTTGCCCATGAATTTTTTAGGACCCCAGAGACCATAATCTCCAATAATCTTCTTATCCGGATCGGCCAATAGAGAATACTGAAATTCATATTTGTCTGTAAACTTCTTGTGCTTACTAGCCTTATCCGGACTTACTCCTAGAACTTCATAGCCCAATTTTTGGAGTTGGCGATAGCCGTCTCTTAAACTACAAGCTTCCTTCGTACATCCAGGTGAATCATCCTTAGGGTAAAAAAAGAGGATCAATTTTTTACCTTGGTAGTCAGAAAGTTTAACTATTTGTTCGTTTTCATTTAAGGCTTCGAAGGTAGGCGCTTTTTGACCAACGCTGATTTTCATAAGATTATCATTTGATAACATAACCTCGAAAGGTATATTTTGTTTAAACATATAGCAAAAAGTATCAACAATACTCGTTCAATATGTGAAACGACTCTTCTTGTAACTGACATTACCTGAAGCATCTTCTACACGTAATTCTGCTTCATAAGGAGTTCCTTTGGGCTTGAAGTTTATATCATGCCATAGCGTATTGGTCTTATGGTCCATATTGCATAAACTCCACACGCCATTGAT
Source organism: uncultured Saprospiraceae bacterium (assembly GCA_964396595.1). Classification (GTDB taxonomy): domain Bacteria; phylum Bacteroidota; class Bacteroidia; order Chitinophagales; family Saprospiraceae; genus CAYNFR01. The sequence continues at coordinate 41,211 of CAYNFR010000006.1, forward strand.
CAATAATTCATACTTTAATATAGTATTACTACCGGAAGACTGATAGTTGTCCATAATCTTATATTTTAACCTCTTTCCTTTGCCCGGAGATTGCAGGAGTTCTATCTGAGGAGCTATGGAGTCTATACCTATAAAATAGTGATCAAAGTCTCTAACAATAAATTGGATGCTAGTGTCTGATATCCATTCGTGGTGAATGCGTGTGAGGACATGGTCTCGCTTTCTGTAAACAAGCATTTTTTGTTTATTCTCTGGTATCTCCTCCAGTCGGTAGTCTACTCTGATATTTTTAAAAAGAGGTATTAATCTGTTCTGAGCAAGATTGAGATCATTGCGGCCACTCTCACAATAAATATGCGAAGGCTGATAAAAACTTCTAGAAGGAAAAAATAAGGAAAAATTACCGCACTCGAGTGACACACTATCCATAGGATAAACAGCATTAAGCTTCACCATATCCTCCAAATTCAGATTCATATTCCGTCTAAGTTTGATGGTCAGCTCTGAGACATTTTGTTCGATGTCCGACACTTTAATATTGACAGGTGTAAAAGCATGTTCAAACAGCTCTATTTTTCCATTTTTCTCATCATGTTGGTATATATTGATAGGGTTGGCCACATTTCTGAAACCTTTCATGATATAACGCTTATTTAGCTTAGCTTCATAATCCATGTGCGCATGAATGTAGCTAGAGGTTTCGAAGGATATTTCGTCCATCTTGTAAGAGAATATTTCCTCACCATTGGCCATTATTTGTAGTTTGTAAATGCCGTTATGATTGGTTGCGCCATCCATAGTATCATAACAGTGTACACCAATGCCTACGACAATAGCCGGCACGGATAATTCCGATTGCGTTAATGCATATGCACCATTTCCCTTTTGAACAACGGGATAATAGAGCTTTTGTATCTCCTGCCCATCTGAACTGAAGCTGTAAATGACAATACCTTTAATTGTGGGAGCTTCTTTATCCGAGGGTTTTATTCCGAATTTAAAGGGATTCAAAGCTACTTGGTCGGCAGACCTTCTTACTTCAAAGTGTAAATGAGGCCCGCTTGAGCGCCCCGTATTTCCCAGGATACCGATTGGCTCGCCTTTTTTCACTATCACCATATTCGTATCTGGCTCGAAGATATGTTCATGTCTACGCACAGCATAACGGACAGAGTCTATGAACTGCCCCAGTGTAGGCATAAAATGCGCCATATGGGCATAGACAGTAGAAAATTCGCCATGATTAATCATCATCGCGTTTCCGTATCCATCACCGACTACATAAAATCGACTGACCCAACCATCAGCAGCAGCATAAATCGTATCAAAAGGATATCCGAGTCTTGACTTAAAATCTATGCCTGCATGAAAATGGGTTGTTCGAGGTTCTCCGAACGAACCTGATATAGCTATCGCGCCTTTGACAGGATTAGAAAGCTGTGCATATATCGTACAACTACTACAGAGCAGACCTATCAAGATGATTATACCCGTAAATCTACTATTAGAAATATTCATATGGCCTAAATACTGCTATTTGGAAATAATCACAGCTGAATGGTTAATATTGCTACTACTGTGATTCTCAGAAACACAAGGGTGCGAAATTATTCGGATATATTGACTTTAAGAAGAGAAATTAGTCTCTGATACTGCGTCATAAGCCCTGATGGATGTAATTTATTCTGCTGAATGGCTTCAACAAATGCCGGATATTGATTTAATTCTCGCGCTAAATTTTCGGACAAAAAACGCAATAAACTCTGTTTGAACCATACATCTAATTGACCCTGACGACGATCCGACCAGTCTCCGGAGTTGGACTTATCCTTGAATAAACGAGATAAGTTATCTTTCAACTCTTGCAATCCATCCAGTGTAATCGACGAAAAAGTCTGAATTACTGCTTGTGATTGTCTGAGATGCAGAGCCTGATGATATGCTTTAATCGTCTCTCGTGCCGTGCTTAATTGATCACCATCAGCTTTGTGCACTATAATAAAGTCAGCAATTTCTAAAACACCTTTTTTAATACCTTGCATGTCATCTCCTCCTCCGGGAAGCAACAACATCAAGACTATATCCACCATATTCGTTATCTCTATTTCACTCTGACCCGTACCGACTGTTTCGACTATTATCCGATTAAATCCTGCTGCCTCGCACATCAGTATAGCTTCGAATGTGAAACGATTAGTCCCACCTAAAAAATTTCTACTGGGACTCGGTCGAATAAAAATGTTTTTTCTGCTGACTAACTCACTCATGCGCGTCTTATCACCCAATACACTTCCCATATCCACCGAACTACTGGGATCTATGGTTAATACGGCTAGCTTATCACCATCTTCGAGCCATCGCGATCCGAAAACATCTATAAAAGTACTTTTACCTACTCCGGGAGCGCCTGTTATACCCATCCGTAAAGACTGTCTGTCAGCCGAATACACATGCTTCAAAATGTCTGATGCCATCAATTGATGACGCCGACTTTCGCTCTCGAGCAATGTTATCGATTCTGCGAGTACATTAACATCTTTGTTCTTTATTATTCCTGTTACATAGTACTCCAGGGGTTTTAATTTATAAACCTCATTATCAAGAACTTTAACCAGATGAGGGTTAATCTTACTCATGAAAAGCTGTTTTTAGATGATGTGATAAGATTATTCAACTAGATTAGGTTCTAAACAAGCAATAATGATAAACAATTAAGAACTTTGCGCGTTCAAAACAAAAAGATAATGGTTTCAAAATACATATATCTAGACAATAATTCAACTACACCATGTGACCCGAGGGTGCTGGAGGCGATGATTCCTTACTTCACGCAGAAATTTGGTAATGCGGCAAGCAGAAGTCACCCTTTTGGCTGGCAAGCAGAAGAAGCTGTTGATTATTCACGTGATCAGATTGCGCAACTGCTTCAAGTTGACTCCAAAGAGATCATTTTTACATCAGGTGCTACTGAATCTGACAATTTAGCATTGAAAGGTGTATATGACATGTATTCCCGCAAAGGGAATCACATTATCACCCTACAGACAGAACATAAAGCTGTATTAGATAGCTGTAAGATTATCGAAAAAATGGGTGGAGAGGTAACTTACTTGGCAGTAGAGAGAGACGGTCTAGTGGATTTACAACAACTCGAAGAAGCCATTACATCTAAGACTATACTTGTTTCAATCATGTGGGCGAATAACGAAACTGGTGTTATTCAGCCTATGAAAGAAATAGGTAAAATATGCGAAAAACATGGCGTGCTATTAATGAGTGACGCTACACAGGCCGTAGGTAAGATTCCTACCTTTCCCCGTGAAGTAGGTGTTCACCTCATGGCCTTTACAGCACACAAGATGTATGGACCTAAAGGTTGCGGCGCTCTTTATGTCAGCAGAAAAAATCCAAGAGTAAAAGTAACTGCTCAGATGGATGGTGGTGGTCATGAAAGAGGCATGCGATCAGGAACGCTCAACGTCCCCGGCATAGTGGGCCTAGGCACTGCCGCAGAATTAGCTCGCCTAGAAATGCATCAAGATGCCGCACGCGTATCTGCCTTAAGAGACAAACTTCAATCTGGATTGATGTCGAGATTAGAAGAGGTGTATATCAACGGTAATGAAGATCATAGAATGCCACACGTGACGAATTTGTCATTTAAACATGTCGAAGGTGAAGGTTTAATGATGACGTTCAACCAGAACATCGCATTATCGTCCGGATCAGCATGTACTTCTGCCTCTCTAGAACCATCTTATGTACTTATGGCATTGGGATTGGGCGATGATCTGGCTCACTCGAGCTTGAGATTAAGCCTCGGACGATTTACTAATGAAGAAGAGATAGATTTTGCGATAGAAGCTATCGCCAATGGTGTTAACCACATGAGAGAATTGAGTCCTATATGGGAAATGTACAAAGAGGGAATCGATCTTGACTCAGTTCAATGGACAGCTCATTAATGAACTTATTATAGCTTATATTTGTATAATAGAAATAAAATCAACTTAAATGGCATACTCAGAAAAACTATTAGAACATTTCAAGAACCCTCGTAACGTAGGTGTCCTCGATAAAACTAAAAAATCTGTTGGAACAGGTCTAGTAGGGGCTCCTGAGTGCGGCGACGTCATGCGCTTGCAAATCGAGGTAGATGAGGAGACACAAAGAATAAAAGATGCTAAATTCAAGACTTTTGGCTGCGGATCTGCTATTGCTTCAAGTTCTTTAGCAACAGAATGGCTCAAAGGTAAGTCAATCGAAGAAGCCATGACTATTGACAATATGGATATCGTTGAAGAGCTTGCTTTACCTCCTGTTAAGATTCACTGCTCAGTTCTTGCGGAAGATGCTATAAAAGAAGCTATCAAGGATTATCAGCAGAAAAATCAATCTTAAGCTTCATTATTGCCATGTTATTTGTAGCGGACAGTGCAAAAGAAAAGATTTCAGAGTTAATGAGCTCTGAATCTTTAAGCAGTGACTATTTTGTTAGGGTATCTGTTACAAGTGGAGGCTGTTCCGGATTGTCATACGAGCTTGACTTCGATAATGAATCCAAGCCCAATGACCAAATCTTTGAGGATAACGGTGTAAAGGTGGTCACTGATCTGAAGAGCTTTCTGTACCTATGTAACACCATATTGGAATTCAGTGGAGGGCTAAACGGAAAAGGCTTCTTCTTCAACAACCCTAATGCAGCGCGGACCTGCGGATGCGGTGAAAGCTTCGCCGTTTAAACATTCTGTATCATGTACATTCAGGTTCAAATCTCGACCCCCTCGCTCGAGGTGTCTAATCTATTGATTGACAAACTACTGGCTGAAAGGATCATTGCTTGCGCTCAAATTATTGGTCCTATCACTAGCAAATATCATTGGAATAATCGAATAGAACATTCAAAAGAATATTTAATACTTCTTAAAACAACTGTCTTACTCTTTGACAAACTACGTCATTCTGTAAGCACATCACACCCTTACGATACCCCGGAGATAATTTATACACCCATTCAAGGTGATGAGAAATATTTAAAGTGGATTTCAGATGAAACGACAGCACGAGATTAATGCTTTAAATGCTTTTGTGTGACCCCGCCAGGAATCGAACCTGGATCAAAAGTTTAGGAAACTTCTATTCTATCCGTTGAACTACGGGATCAATTGCGCATAACTATTATCTGCAGTGCGAAAGTAACATGTATTACGATTGATCTCAACAGAGTGGTTAAATCAATACTCACTCTTGCTTAGAAAATTCAACCATCAAAGTCAAACCCTAAAGTTCTCTTTTACATCCAATACATAAAGTGAATCAGCACAATCATGTATTTTTAGCACTTCAAGCACATCAAAATTCATGCTTTTCGAAAGCGTCCCCAATATCAGTATCGGTAGAGATAGTGAAAAAGTAGCTGCACTTACCGAAAAAATCTATACCATAGATGATCTCCTAATAGCCCATATTGACAGTAATTATGATGCAAATCGTACCGTTTATACTTTTTTCGGTGGGCGAGAGGCGATAATCTCAGTTATTGATGTTATGTTTTCATTTGCTGAACAGCAGATTAACATTAATCTTCATCAAGGGAGACACCCCCGTTTAGGAGCAGTAGACGTTGTTCCAATAATTAGTTATAAACCATCCATTCCTGATGAAGCAAATCAACTAGCAATAGACATTGCCGAAGGCATAAGTTATAAATATCATCTTCCTACTTATCTCTATGACCGGATAGCCACCCGCCCTTCTCATCTCACTCTAGCTTACTTACGAAGAGGAGGGTTACAAGCTGCCGTAGCAAGATGTCTCAATAAAACAATGATCCCTGATTATGGCCCAATGCAGTTTCATCCACAGCTAGGTGCTACTTGTGTAGGCGCACGAGAAATTATGGTGGCCTTTAATTTGAGCATTAACACCGATGACCTGTCCATTGCCCAAGAGATAGCAAGAGACTTCATACGCCAACGAGATGATTTCGAATACTTTCAAGGACGTAATCAAGAAAATATGTTACAGCACAGTCAATTATCATCTGTCAGATTTTTGGGTTGGATAATGCCTACTTACCAATGCTGCCAGATTTCGACGAATATATATGATATCAATTCTATTTCTATGGTCGAGCTGTACGGATGGGTAGAAAGCCAGCTAGCGAGATGGAAGCTAACAATGCTGGGCAGCGAGCTTATTGGTCTTACTCCTCTGATAGGAATTCATCCGGAGTGTTCCGAAAACCAGTATATTAGCTACATGTCAATGCTCAACCTAGATTATCGAGAAACTATTGATCCAAAAAAACGGATTATCGAATTTGTACTAAAAGAACATGGCTTATGAAAGTGACCTTTGACTTTAGATTTTATGTGATTACTATATTATTAATACTTCTAAGTCAATCAGAATCAACATGTCAAGCAATATTTGAGGTGGGCTACGCCCAACGTAGCATTGTCCCTACAACACCTGCTTATATAGCTGGACATTCTCATGATCGCTTGTTCAATGGTGTACATGATCCGATTTATGTAAAGGCGGGGGTGATTTCCAATGATCGTGATGAAGTGGTAACGCTAGTGACATTTGACTGTATAGGCATGCTACATCCCCAACTTTCAGCGTTAAGAGAAAAAATAAAAGAAGTATTACCTGTTTTGCCTGCTGACCGGATAGTGATGAGCTCTACACATACGCACTCCGGGCCGGATGTTGTAGGTATATGGGGTAAAGACTTTTTCAGCTCTGGGGTAGATCCGGTATATCTCAATAAAGTAGTAGATCTTACTGTAGAAGTAATTATTGAAGCATGGAAAAATAAGACAGCCTGCACAGCAAGATATATCGTTGAGGAGCATGGACATGAATGGGTATTTAATATCTCTGAACCTAATGAACTAGACAGATCATTGACAGTACTCCAATGGATTGATGCAGACAAGAATAATGTCTTGACTATAAGCAATTTCGCTTGTCATCCTACTTTTCTGGATGCCGATTTTGATAACATAAGTTCAGATTATGTAGGTGGTTATTACGGTCGCTTAGATAGTGTTCATGGAGGCGGGAATATGTTTTTTCAGGGTGCTATAGGTGGGTGGGTACAACCCGAACATGAAGAAAAAAGTTATAGTCAGGCCTTCTTCAGAGGACGTGAAATAGCTGATAAGATAGTCGCTAATATTACCGATGCACCATACTTGCGCAGCAATGAAATTAGATTTAGTAGCAGTAAGTTTTTAATACCTCTGGAGAATCAGGCATTCAAAATGCTGTCGAATGCCGGCGTGATCCATCGAGAATTTGGTGATTCGGTATTGACAGAAATAGCCTGCTTTACTCTAGGCAATGCAGTTTTTGCCACACATCCCGGCGAAACCACACCTTCGCTATCCTTAAGAACGAAAGAGCTTATGGCAACTGACGGGCCGAAGTTTATCCTCGGATTAGGGATGGATGCATTGGGCTATATATTAAAACCATATTTCTTTAATGAATCGCTTAATATACCCCATAGTAAATATCTCTGTAGTGTCAGCGTAGGAATACAAACCGAGACATTCATACTCAAGGAGCTAAAGAGAATTATCAACGAACTTAATAATCGAGATTAATGACTTTGACATTTAGTAAAATTAGATTCATACTACCTTTAATAGTACTGCTGATATTATGGGCACAATACATGATGGGGCAATCGCCATTCGTATATAAAACACCGAAGTATAAATCAGAGTGGAACCAACCCACTGTTCATCCTGATAGAGTAATACTGAATCCCACTGCTGATCCGGCTACCTCTATGTCTGTGACTTGGAGAACAAGTGTGGATATACAAAGCGGAGTCGCAGAAATCGCTATCGCAACGGCAGCACCTAAATTCTGGCGGAACGCTGTTAGCATTACAGCCAATACAGAAACGCTGGATGTCCACCACGTATTGAGAGCAGAAGTCATTGCTAATTATCATTCTGCAACTTTCTCTGACTTATTACCCAATACACTATACGCCTATCGGGTCGGTAATAGTGATTACTGGAGCGAATGGTTTCAATTTAGGACAGCAGATGACAAACCCGGGAGATTCTCGTTCCTATATTTTGGTGATGTTCAGAATAATATCTTGGACTTATGGTCAAGAGTTGTCCGCGAAGGATATCGAAAAAAACCGGATGCTGCATTCATTATCTACGCAGGAGATCTGATCAACCGGGCACATAATGATACTGAATGGCACGAATGGTTTTCTGCCGGGGGCTGGATACATAGCACCATACCGACTATCCCGGCTGTGGGAAATCACGAATATGATGCTATAGATAGGGTAAGTGAGCGACAATTAAGTGTGCAGTGGAGGCCTCAGTTTACCCTACCGTTAAATGGCTGCCAAGGGCTGGAAGAAACCGTTTACTATGTAGACTATCAGAACCTTCGACTCATCGTATTAAATACAATGGAAGATAAAGCGTCTCAAGCCGCATGGCTCGAAGAGGTGTTGGTCAACAACACCCGACGATGGACCATAGTTACATATCATCATCCATTGTTCAACGCCGCCGAGGGACGATCTGATGATGGCTGGCGAGATGTTCTCAAGCCGTTATTTGACAAATATGGTGTGGATCTGGCTCTACAAGGTCATGACCATACCTATGCAAGAGGCAGATCAGGAATTATCAGCGAGAACACATCATCCGGCATAAACACGCGGGATCACACCGGAACAGTATATGTCGTCTCGATAAGCGGGGCAAAAATGTACAATTCCAAAAAAAATGCATGGAATGAATACCCCGATGTCACACGTGACAGACACGCCGAAAACACACAGCTATATCAAGTAATCAGTATTGATGGAGATATACTCAAATACGAATCCTTTACCCCGACAGGAGAACTGTATGATGCTTTTGAGTTGATAAAAAATAACAACCAGGCCAATACATTCATCGAGCTACAACATGAAGCTATGCCGACACGCACACATCTGAACACGATCCGATATTACGATACGCTTCCAGATGATCTCAAGGATATGATCTTATCGAAGTATGACGGATACACTATCTCAAGAGTCAGAATCATTGAAAGAAAAAATCAAGGCGTATATGAGCTGAGACTTAAGCGTGAGCAAGAAGAAATTTTAATCATTATCGATCACAATGGACAGCTATTATCGATAGATGAGTAAACTTCGACTTGTCATTTTTCTCATGAAAAATAGACCAACGATACGCTACAGTGCAGCATCTCCAAAATAATTGCAATATTTTTACTGATAATCAATCAGTTACAGATAGTGTGGGTGTATTTTTTTTGATTAGAACTTGCTAGAATAGTTGAATAAGTTTAGTTTCGCGGCTCTTTTTGAACAACGACAATCATTAATTGTGAATACACTTAGTTTTAAAACCAAATCAGCCCGCAAAGAGGACGTCACCAGAGATTGGTATGTCGTAGATGCGGAAGGTCAGACGGTAGGAAGAATGTGTACTAAAATTGCTACTATCTTACGAGGAAAACACAAGCCTACATACACCCCTCACGTTGACACTGGTGATTTTGTTATCGTGGTTAATGCCGACAAAATTCGGTTTACCGGTGACAAAATCAACCAAAAAGAATATCTACGCTATACAGGCTATCCTGGAGGTCTTAAAAGAAGGACAGCCGCTGAAATGCTTGTTAAAAGACCTGAAGCCGTTGTTGAATCAGCCGTCAAGGGTATGCTACCTAAAACAAAGCTAGGTAGAGCTATGTATAAAAAATTGTTTGTCTACACCACTGCTGAGCATCCACATGCTGCTCAACAAGCTAAACCTCTCACTATTTAATTATGGAAAAAATAAATGCCACAGGCAGGAGAAAAGCTTCTGTCGCTAGAGTATATCTCAGTTCAGGTTCAGGAGCTATTACCGTGAACGGTAGAGATTATAAGGAATATTTTCCTATGCAATATACCCGATTCAACATTGAGGATCCACTCAAGATTGTCAATGCGGGCAATCAATACGATATCAGTATTAATGTTTCGGGTGGAGGATTCAAAGGTCAAGCGGAGGCGATAAGATTAGGCATCTCTAGAATATTGTCAGGACTTGACGCTGAAAACAAAGCAGCATTGAAGGAGCGCAAATATCTCACTCGTGATTCGCGAGTTGTCGAGCGTAAGAAATTTGGTAAACCAAAAGCACGTAAGAGCTTCCAGTTCTCTAAACGTTAATCAAATCCTTCAATAATTATTAAAATCCAAAGAAATATCCTCATGGCAGAATATAAAGAATTATTAGACGCTGGTGTACATTTCGGACACATGAGACGCAAGTGGAATCCTAAAATGCGGCCTTATATCTTCACTGAAAGTAAAGGAATCCACATTATTGACCTTAACAGAACGATAGAGTGCGCCGAAAAAGCAGCCAAAGCAATGAAGTCTATCGCCAAATCCGGTCGTAAAATCCTATTTGTTGCAACTAAAAAACAAGCTAGAGATATCGTATCTGAAGCGGCAAAAAGCGTAGGTATGCCATACGTAACTGATAGATGGCTAGGTGGAATGATGACAAACTTCGCTACTATTCGTAGATCCATCAAGAAAATGCAGACTATCGATTCGATGCTTGCCGATGCATCACTTACGAGCATAACAAAAAAAGAACGCTTAACACTTCAGAGAGAGCGTGATAAGCTGGAAAAAGTTTTGGGTGGTGTAGCCAATCTAAATAGAATTCCGGCCGCTATGTTTGTCGTTGACATTGTACAAGAACACCTGGCCATTACAGAGGCACAAAAGATGGGTATACGCACGATTGCGATGGTGGACACTAACTGCAATCCCGGGTTAGTTGATTTTCCAATTCCTTCTAATGATGATGCATCTAAATCTATTAAGATTATCACGAATATGATGGTCAATGCAATCAATGAAGGTCTAGAAGAAAGAAGAAAAAGCAAATCAGAGTTAGAAAAAAGCTAATGAATTGCTAGCGATCAGTTTTATAAAAAAACATTCAAATATAATTTAAATGTCAGTTTCAGCTAAAGACGTAAAAGAATTAAGAGATATAACAGGTGCAGGCATGATGGACTGCAAGACCGCCCTTACTGAGTCTAACGGCAATATCGAGGAAGCGATAGAAATTCTCAGAAAAAAAGGCCAGAAACTTTCCGCCAAGAGAGCAGATAGAGAAGCTAATGAAGGAGTTGTTATCGCCTTAACCAGCCACAACAAAAATAATGGTGTGGTCTTAAAGTTAAGCTGTGAAACGGATTTCGTGGCCAAAGGTGAAGGATTCATTAATCTCGCTCAAGACATCGCAAAGATTGCCTTATCAAAATTGCCGGATAATGTCGAATCACTAAATGCTTTGCCGTATGAAGGCAGCCTGACTATCGGTGAAAAAATTACAGAACAAGTAGGCGTAATTGGCGAGAAAATCGAGGTAAAAGAATTTGCCAAAATAGTCACTAAAGCCGGCGAAGGTCAGGTATTACCCTACATTCACATGGGATATAAAGCTGGTGTAATCTTAGCTGTGAATCTTGAAGGTCCTCAGTACGAGGCTCCTGCCAAAGATGCTGCGATGCAAGTCGCTGCCATGAAGCCAATCGGCGTAAGTGAGAAAAATGTTCCACAAGAGATCATCGACAAAGAACTTGAAATCGGTAAGGAATTAGCAAGAAACGAAGGCAAGCCCGAGGCTATGTTGGAAAAGATAGCGCAAGGAAGATTGCAGAAATTCTTCAAAGAAACAACACTTCTTTCTCAAGCATTTGTTAAAGACTCTTCTAAAAGTGTAGATGCGTATTTGAAATCAATTCACAAAGATCTGACGGTTACAGATTTCAAACACATCTCATTAGGATAAAATTGAGAGGCGGGTCATTTTGATCCGCCTTTTTTTTGTCAACTCATCACCAATATTCATTTTTGTTTGTGCATCAATATTATCATTATCAAGTAACTAATAACTAGCTCTCTAAACCAAAACATCATTAATCATGAAGTTGAAATACAAAAGAATACTACTAAAACTCAGCGGTGAAGCCTTAATGGGAGATAAGTCTTATGGCATTTCTCAATCAAGTCTTGAACATTATGCCACCGAGATAAAAAGTATTCAGGATCTAGGTGTAGAGCTTGCTATCGTAATCGGTGGTGGTAATATATATCGAGGACTTGATGCCACAGCTTCCGGTATAGATAGAGCGCAGGGGGACTACATGGGCATGCTCGCAACTTGTATTAATGGATTAGCTCTTCAGAACTGTCTCGAAAAACACGGTATGTACACCCGTCTCGTATCAGCGATCGAAATGAAAGAAATAGCTGAACCCTATATCCGCAGAAGAGCAATTAGACATCTTGAGAAAGGCCGTATAGTGATATTTAGCGCAGGAACAGGCAGCCCCTATTTTACTACTGACTCAGCTGCTGCGCTGAGGGCTAATGAAATGAATGCAGATGTCATCCTCAAAGGCACCAAAGTTGACGGTATATATTCTGCAGATCCAAAGCTTGATAACACGGCTATCAGATTTCCCGAAATCAGCTTTAGCGAGGTGATCAGTAAAGGACTCAAGGTCATGGACATGACCGCCTTCACGATGTGTCAAGAAAACAACCTTCCCATCATCGTATTCGATATCAATTCTTCCGGAAATCTGCGACGCGTGGTGAAAGGAGATCCTGTAGGAACATTAGTTGTTTAGTCCAACACTAGCTTCATCAGAGCAGAAAAAAGCCCCCATCTTATCTACCAAGTAGGAAAATGGAGGCTTGCTTGTATTTTATTACCAGATTAATTCAGCAGGTCAATTAATACTTGGCCGCTTTACCATTAGCTTGAGATGATATTATGAACTCTCTTAAATCTTCATTGGCCTTTTTAAGATCTTCACGACGGAGATACATCATATGTCCACTCTTATACCCTTTGAATGAAAATCGGTCAGTGAGTCTGCCACTCATATCTGCTTGCGCCATAGTATGCTTAGCGGCGAAGTAAGTCGTTGCACCGTCATAATACCCCGACTGAACTAGCACCTTGAGATAAGGATTCTGAGCCATCGCTTGACGCAAATTGTCACGGGTATTGTCATTTTCATTATTCCAAGGTCTTACAGGCCCAAACATGTTATACTTAACATCTGTATCAAGCTTCAATTCCTTCTTATAATAATGATTAATAGCTGGTGTGAAAGAATGTAACCATGATGTTAATTCAGCAGAATAATCAGGACTCACACCTGATAACTTCTTATCAATGCCTAAATACCTTGAGTCAAGACGACCTATATTGTAAGCTCCTTTTTCTTTGAGTAGATGTTTCCAGAAATACTGGGTCGTCACCTCCAGATTATTATCAAGATAGTCTTTAACGCTCAGGCCTGTATATCTCGCCAGCTGGGTAGCCACTGCCATCCTTCTTTCTGAACTGATCATTCCGCCTTGCGCCAATGCCGGAACAACTTCATTGATCGTGTAATCTTCAATCTCTTCGAGCATCACTTCTAGATCTTTCGACTGTAAGTCGGCTGGCAAAACATTGTGATACCATGCCGTGGCGGCGAAGTATGGATAGTTCAATGCCGTGCTTACAGGGCCTCCGGTTCTCAGAATAGCATAGTCTGCAGGCGATACCATGATCACACCATTGAGGTACATCCATTGATTATTCTGAAGTTCCAGAGACAGACCCATTACCCGTGTGCCTCCGTAACTTTCTCCTATGATGTACTTAGGAGATGGCCATCTGGCATAACGAGTCACAAAAGTATTCATCCACTCTGCCAAGTATTTGATATCCGCATTAATTCCGAAAAATTTTGATTTATCTACCTCCTTGCCATCGAGCGGAATCGTGCGCGAGTATCCTGTATTGACAGGATTGACGTACACAATATCCGTAACATCAAGCACAGAAAAAGGATTCTCTCGATATCCATAAGGCTGGACAGGATAGCCCTCGTCATCAATATTCAAAATTCTAGGACCTGTATAAGCAAGGTGCATCCATACTGAGCCAGAGCCGGGACCTCCGTTAAAAGAAAATAACAATGGCCTTTCTTCGCTATTCGTAACATTACTACGCTTATAGTAGGTGTATTGAACATAGGCAATAGCTTTCCCTTCATTATCCCATACAGGAATAGTCCCCACCGTTGCGCTATATTGAATCGCTGCTCCATTGATGGTTTCAGAATGATTAGTAGTAATCTCAAGATTCAATGGCAATGAACGCTCCTGAGCGACAAGACCGACTGCCGAGACAATTAATAAAACTATTAATGATTGCTTCATAAATTTTAGGTTTAGTTCGATGGATAATATTAGAAAAAATAGATGGAACAGTATCTCATTAAGTGCGAATATTATCGTTCTGTTCTTATCAAGAGTGATTTATCTGTCATAGGATAGCCCATATCCGTTGAAGAGTGAGAATAAATTTATTTTTTAACTTTTATCCATCTGACGCATGAAGAATAGCGCTTTTATGTGCATCATAACAACAATATTTGTAGGCACCAATATTTTTAGTCAAGAAATGGGGCTACCGCCCAAGGATACTTATCCGTATTCTATAAGACAAATTCACTCAGGGCATAGCCTTACAGATCCCCTTTTTCATCCTTGGCCGGGGCAATACAGATATTTAATGCACAACCTGCTAAATGCCCCTTGGGATAATTTAGGTAAATCTACCATACCCGGTTCACCATTAAGCTGGCGATGGAATAATGATCGCGACATAGAACCCTCTTCCAGGCATGATATAGGCCAATGGGAACTGCTCATTATTACCGAACGAGTACCACTTCATTATGAAGGTGGCAATAATGCCTCATGGTATATAGAAGGCATTGCTGAGCAACGTCAACATTTATCCTTATTTGTAAATAATGCATGGACACGTGGCAACAATGGCCGCGGCGCACCTACCCTCCTGTGGACGACGTGGACAAATATTAACCATGCAGACGGCCCTTGGCGTCAGATGCTGGATACCCTTGAAGATGAATGGGAAAAAATGCAAGACCATTCCAATGCGAACCGCCCTCAAGGTGCGCCTCCAGTTTATATCATCCCGGGACACAAAATGATGGCACGACTCTATGACGATATTGCCGCTAATCGCGTTCCGGGAATCACGAACATTGGCCAATTTTTCTCTGACAATATCCACCTCAATGATCTCGGCTCCTATGCTATGGCGTTGATTCATTATGCCTGTGTTTTTAACAAATCTCCTGAAGGTTTATCTAACAACTTTTTTGATAGCCAGACGAGAAACGTAGTCATTCCCTCTCAACAATTGGCTAATTATCTCCAGAAAATGATATGGGAAGTCGTGACGACTTATCCTCGAACAGGCATAACAGCTGATATGTCCACCAGCACTAGAGAGTCGATGACCCAGGAATATATTTTCTATCCTAATCCTGTCACCACAGAGCTGAATATTCAGCTAGATCAGCCTGGTGGTTCATTTCAGTACAGAATAATTGATATGAAAGGCGTTGTGATTAATAGCGGTATCTTGTCCGGAGAAGCCACGACAATCAGCGTCAATAATCTCCCAACTGGCACTTACCAACTTGTAATCCCCAGTCAAGTCACTCAGCGTTTTGTCAAACTATAGAACTAATGAAAAGAGGCGATTGTTACGTAAATATTCATGTTACTTAAATTTACAAAATGAAATGGATAATACTAGTTCTCTCTGCTGTTATCTTTTTAACCAGCTGTGAAGAACCACAGCATGGCTCAGATGATCCCCAATATAGTATCAGCATTAATGTTCCGACTAGAGGAGAATTTACATTGGGCGAAAGCCTGGATATAGAAGTTAGTTTCAGCAGTGCCCTTAATGAAACAGTCCATCATGTGCAGATCAGTATTATTGAAAGTGAAAACGGTCGTTCTCTTTATCAACGTCCTATCGAGCCACACATACATAGACCCAGTGGTTATGTTTATAAACACACTTACACATTGAGTGCTGAAAATAGTTTTAAAGCGGATCAGTCATATCAACTTATTGCCAGCGTATGGGGCCATAGTGAAGGTATCGGCGAGGTCGCAAGAGAGCATTCTTTTCGCGTTAATTGAGTAACAAACAACCTGCTCAATTATTCGAGCAGATGACTAGGTAAATCACTGAGTTTTTCACAGCACAATTGTTCCATTACTTGCCGGAGTTGGCGATCTAAGATGGCTATAGTCTGTCTTCCTCCCTCTCGTCCGAGGGCAGAAACACCATACATAAATGATCTTCCCAAAAAAGTAAAAGCAGCCCCTCGAGCTAGACAGCAAGCTATATCAGATCCATTTCTGATTCCACTATCCATCATCACAGTAAGCTGATTTTTATAGCTGTGTGCAATACGCGACATAGACTCTATCGAAGACTCCCCCGCGTCAAGCTGGCGACCACCATGATTAGAAACAATAATGCCATCTAAGCCCCAGTTGATTGCCTTCTGCGTATCTTCCAGACTGGAAACACCCTTTAGTACTAATTTACCTTTCCATTTATCCCTGAGCGATTTTACTCTATCTTCATTCAGTCGACCGTCAAACGTCCGATTCATAAATTCCCCGAGATGCCTAAGATTTAATCCCTTGGGGATATAAGGATCTAGTGTTCGGAATCGTGGCGGTCCAGCCATTAATTGTCCTAAAGACCAGCGAGGACTAGCGATCATTTGTGCAATATTGCGCAGGCTCATTTTCGGAGGAATAGAGAGACCATTCTTTATCTCCTTCGCTCGGTAACCGAATGTAGGTACATCACATAGCAAAACCAACACATCATATCCTGCCACCTCCAATCTTCTAAGGATGTCATCAACCATCTTCTCTTCTCGCGGATGATAAAGTTGAAACCACGCCGACCCCCGAGTTATCTCCGCAATTTTCTCAATACTCGCAGTACCAACCGTACTTAGTACATAAGGAATATTAAAATCCACTGCAGCTTGCGCCAATATTTCTGAAGCTCCCGGCCACATCATCCCCTGTAAACCTATGGGAGAAATACCGAATGGGGAATTATACCGCCTGCCAAATATCTCAACAGACACATCTACCGGACTGTAATCCCGCAAATAATATGGCTGTAAGAGAACCTTCTTGATATCTTCAATATTGCGTCTGAGATTGATTTCATCATTGCATCCTCCTTCCAAATATTCGAATGCAAAGCGCGGAATACGACGTTCTGCACATCTTCTGAGGTGTTCAATATCAGGATACTGAGCATTAATCGCAAATCCCTTGTCGTGTAATGATGACATAGCGCAATATTAATAAATGAACAAGCAAATGATAACTATTTAAGTAGTTAAAGCATCACTGTTTTATAGTCTAATGTAGTGTAAGAATTGTGCACAACTCAATTATTTCTGCGCCTATCTGTCTAATCAGCGGAAAAGAAATAATACCATTCTGACCTTACCGATTTTTGCTGATCTACTGAACAAAAAGCGGATAGCAGAGTCTTTGCAATCAATGTATGATCTGACTAATCGCTGAATGTGGGTCCAGAACGCTGATATTCTAATCTAAAATGATAATTAATTGATACGTTCCACATAAAATCAATGTTGCCCTCTATATCCGACCTGAATGTGTGGTTAATAGATGATCGAAGACTTAATGGTGAATCTTTAAGACCCAATACAGCCGTATTAATAAAGTACTCGCCACCAGTATCATCTATTCGCAAAACATAAAAAGATGGGAAGGTCTCGAAATATAACTTTCCCCCCAAGGGTATATTCGTCAACATAGTATTGAGAAACAATACCCTTGATCTCTGAATACCATGTCTTTGTAATGCTTGCCCTCTCAATAACATCGCTCCTACACCTAAGTGATTATTAAACTTATAATTTGGCTCTATTTGGAAGGCAAAGAATCTCAACAGCTCAGAGATTTCAAGCGGTTTACCATTAATAATAACATCTTTTCTGACAAATGTAAAAGCCGGATGTGCGCCGACTTTAAGTGAAAACTTTTCTTTTTCGATCATATGGTAACGCACCCACCAGATGAGACCACCACGTGTAAAGTCAGGCACTAAACGAATATCCGGATCAAAACTAAACCTTCCTTTTCTCCATGAAAAGAGAGCATTAACGGCCGGGTTGTTGAGTGAAAATATTGGAATAATCGAAAATCCATTGGTCGTAAGACTTACATCTCCTGTAAAACTCGAAATATGCTCAGCTCCTTCCGCTGATTGCCCATAGCCTAACACGCTCCAAAGCAACACCGTTGTAAAGATTAGGCATTTTATGTGCATCTCAGTTATTTAATTTAACCGTGAAAGTCAAAGATAGCGATATGTGCAAAAGTCTAAAATATTTAATTCTCACTGAATAAATACACACGAAAAAAGTACATTGGAGTCTCAATTCATTATACCATTCGAATATGAAGAATCTTGCATTTAGCTTGTGTGTCGTGAGCATTATACTGATGGCTTGCAATCATAAACCCACACTTGTCCCGCCTGAAAATTTTCTTTCTGCCGATGAAGCTCGTCGCTTGAGTGAAGACATCAGATCAAAAGTCTCTGCCGAGGTTTATGAATCATTGATATTGTCACTATGGGCATCAGACTCGCTAGTCTCAGATCCTATAGCACTGGATATGGATGATTTTGGCAAAGCCTATATCACGCGCACAAATCGTCAGAAGAATAGTGAATTTGATATTCGCGGTTATAAACATTGGGAAACAGCCTCCATCAGCTTTCAGACGGTAGAAGATCGTCGCGCTTTTTTGCGTAAAGAATTTGACCCATTACGTAGTGAAGAAAATAAATGGTTTCCTGATCTCAACGGTGATGGATCGCACGACTGGCGAGATCTCACTGTCCAGAAAGAACAAATTTTCTGTATTGAAGATCGCGATGGAGATGGATTGGCAGATCACAGCACACTATTTGTGGAAGGATTCAATGAAGAGATTAATGATCCCGCCGGTGCACTTCTGGTACATGAAGATTACGTTTTTTTAGGCACAGGGCCTGACATGTGGCGTCTTGAAGATAAAAATAAAGATGGACGCGCAGACTTTAAAGAATCTATAAGTCATGGATATGCTATTCATATCGGATTTGGTGCACATGGCATGTCCGGCGGGAGAGTAGGTCCGGATGGGAGAATATATTGGGGAATAGGCGATATAGGTTTCAACGGTGTAGGCCCTGATGGCAAAGAATGGAAATATCCTAACCAAGGCGTAATCGTGAGATGTAACCCGGACGGCAGTGACTTCGAAGTTTTCAGTGCAGGGCATAGAAATACACATGAATTCGTCTTTGATGAATATGGCAACATTATAAGTGAAGATAATGACGGAGATCATCCAGGTGAAAGTGAACGTCTAGTGTATATCCCTCAAGGAAATGATTCAGGGTGGAGAATCAACTGGCAATTCGGCAAATACCAAGATCCGGACAATAACAGATACAAAGTCTGGATGGACGAAAAACTTCACATTCCGAGACATGCCGAGACGCCTGCCTATATCATACCGTGTATTCGGAATTATGTGAATGGCCCGACCGGCATGCTCTACAACCCCGGTACGGCTTTAGGTCCTGAATGGAAGAATCACTTCTTCATTGTAGAGTTTGTGGGTAATCCCGCACGCTCTGCTGTCCACGCATTTACATTGAAGCCGGAAGGTGCCGGATTTGCATTTAAGGATGATAAGAAGATTCTTTCAGGGATATTGCCGACGGGAATGGATTTTGGTCCTGACGGTGCCCTATATATCGCTGACTGGATTGATGGTTGGGGAACAAAAGACTTTGGCAGGATATGGAAGCTTGACAGCCCAAAAGATGTAGCAAGTGCCTCACGTAATAAAACTAAAGAGCTAGTCCAAGCTAATTATGGCAAAATGAAGATTAACGAACTGTCAGAGTTGCTGAAGTATGAAGACATGCGTGTCCGTCAGAAAGCACAATTTGAACTCTCACGTAGAGGCACCAATGGTCTTAAAGCACTACTTGAAGCACTTAATTATCAAGACCATCAACTCGCACGCGTCCATGCTATATGGGGCATAGCCCAATATGCTCGCCTCCATGACAAGAGCGCTGCTCAACATTTAATTCCACTGCTTGATGACTCGGATTCGGAAATTAGGGCACAAGCATGTAAGTGGATAGGTGACATACGATACACTGATCCGGCTGAGAAATTAATCACCTTATTGACCGATCCTGCTGATCGTGTAAAATTTTTCGCTGCAGAAGCATTGGGAAGAATAGCATATGAGCCTTCTATTAATGCCCTTATTGACCTACTCGAGGCCAATAATGATCGAGACGTATATCTTAGACATGCTGCTAGTTTGGCATTGGGAAGGATCAATAAATCCGAGCCATTAGTGGCCTTATCCACCCATCCCTCAAGAGCAGTAAGGACAGGGGCTGTTGTTTCTTTACGCAGAATGAAGCATTCCGGTGCAGCCGCATTTCTTCAAGATTCTGACGATTACATAGTCGCTGAAGCTGCAAGAGCAATTCATGATGATTTCTCTATCCCTGATGCTTTACCACAACTAGCTGCGCTCCTTCAAACGACTAAATCAACTAATGAAGTTATCATACGAAGAGTGCTAACCGCCAATCTCCGTCTAGGTGGTTCAGAACATTATAGCCGTGTTGCACAATATGCTCGATCCATCGCGAATCCCCTGGCCATGCGCGAAGAAGCGACCAAAATTCTAGGTATCTGGGCTAAGCCCTCAGTCCTTGATCGGGTAGATGGTAGATACCGTGGAGAGATGAATCGGGATCTTAACATGGTACAGCTCGCCGGAGGAAGTACATTAGTGGGATTGCTCGCTGATAAGAACGCCGTCATCAGAAAAGAAGCCGCAACAGCAGTAGGAAAACTTAAATTAAATAGTGCAGCATCAGAATTAGCTGCATTGATAAACAGAGACAATAATGACGACGTCAAGTCATCTGCTGTCACCGCTATAGCTAAACTAGATTATGACAATATTGATGTCGTACTTCGAAAAGTACTTAAAGATAAGAGCCCCAAAGTCAGAACCTCCGCTATTGAACAATTATCCAATGGCTCGATAAAAGCTAATATTGCAGATAAATTACTTGCCTCAATCATCAAGTCAACCGCAAGTGACTTCGAAATACAGAAAGCAATAGGCAGTATTGCTGCCCTTAAGACGGATGTTGCTTTTACCACCCTAAATGACCTTCTGACAGACTTAGAAAAAGGTAAACTAAAAACAACGCTTCAGCTCGATCTGATGGAAGCAGTAGAAAGTTCTCAACAGAAAGTCCTGATTGGAAGATTGGCACAAATAAAATCAATTTTACCGTCTGCCAATATTTATGAACAGTATAGCGATTGTCTTGATGGCGGGAACCCAGAGATAGGAGCACGACTGTTCTGGCAGAGCAGTTCAGCGCAATGCACACGCTGTCATGCCATTAATGATTACGGAAGTAATGTCGGCCCTGCTATGGATGGCATAGCCAGGAAGTTAAACAAGCGCGAATTGTTAGAAGCATTAGTGGAGCCTAGCAAACGAATAGCTCCCGGTTATGGAGTGATAAGTTTAGAATTAGTGGATGGTAGGGAAGTCTCCGGTATTCTCAAAGAGGAAAACAGCGAGACCCTACTTGTCGAAGACGCTGATAACACGCGCCTAACTATCTCAAAGAAGGATATAGCAGAACGCATTGATGGTATGTCAAGTATGCCGCCGGCACAACAAAGACTTTCTAAAAGAGAGATACGTGATATAGTGTCATTCTTAGCTACATTGGAAAAAGAGTATAATCAATAAGCTAAAAAAAGAAATGCACCTTAAGTAAATACTATTTCTATACTTGTCAATGTCAACATTGGCCTGCTTGACGTTATTATTCATGGAGTGCATAAGCTTGAAAAGCCTTTATGGCGGATTAGAATGATCTTTCATTCAAGTCTATAGACATATAGTCATGAAGTATCTTATTTTTGAACCTAAGAGGTACTAATCGTATATGGTGCTACAATATATGCACAACAATATCTGTACATTCTCAAAAATCAATAAAACGAGCTAATAAACTATCGAACTATGATAATTAAGAAGAGTTTCATGAAGCAATTAAGCTTATTTGCATTCGCAATGGTGATGCTTTCATCCATCATAGCACAAGATAGTTTTGAACGTCTTTATACTACCGAGAACACTACCGTCCATACGACAAGTCTTGCTCTAGTGAATGACAGCTATTTATTGCTCGGGGTGGAATTAGATCCTGAAGACAATCGCTACACTAAGATCCATGTATTGTCTCTTACTAACAAAGGGGATATAAACTGGAGTAATACTTACACTTACCGTGACACATTGCGTATAAAACAACTGGGGGACATTGCTGCTGACGAATTTGGAAACATTGTATTTACTGCAGAATTAGAGAAAGATTCCCTTAGCAAGATGATCACTGCGCTTGACCCATCAGGAAACATCCTTTGGTCAAAAGTTACCGGTGCTATTACCGACGTCAGAACAGTGTTTACACACAAGCCGGGTGTACTTATACCTTATTTTTCTAAAGTGCTAATGAGTAGTCAAACAGGCAGTGAGTCTCCGGATATCTTACTGAGCGCAATGACAGAAATGGGCGAATTAATCTGGCAAAACAGGATGCAGCTCAACAATAATACTGTCGAACAGGTCAATGACATGATATTCACTATTGACTCTGTTTATGCCTTGTTAGGGAGCACGAGTGATCCTGATCGACCTCTCTTCCTAACTAAGCTTGACACCACAGGTGAAGTGATATGGTCTTTTAGTTATAAAGAACCTTTTAGAAGCATTATCCCGACAGGATTGAAGCTTCATCAGACGAAGGACAGCAGTTATGTCATTACGGGCACATTGGCGGCTGATGGAGGTATACCTGAAGAAGCATTTATGTTACACCTCAATGAGGACGGTTCTTTAAGAAAGGCAAGGAGTCTCAAAAGTGCAAACCCCGCTGTACAAATAGCGCATATCGGTTCAATTGTGTTGGATACATCTTTCGCTGTATTAGGAATGTCATATAAAGATAATAGCATGGGCAAGCCACTAGGCCTCGTGATCAGTTATGATTTGGACTCAAGCTTCGGCTATCAGACTTTACTGGATTCTATCTCGGAAATTACCCCATATCTCGGTGGAATAGTTACGCCTGATAGTGCGAGTGTAGCCATACTAACCACCGCACCATATGCCAATAATCTTCAAATACCATATTTAGCTAAACTGGATAGAAATGGTCGAACACTATGTGAAGAAAGCGTCTTTATCATGGCTGTTGACAGCATTGGGTTTGAAGTTGCAGAATTAAGCTGGACATTGAATGCTACGGAGGACCTTGATTCCATCATTTCAGAGTCTCAAATTTTTTCAGGTTACACCCCTCCTACCCTGTCATTGGCCGATACGACTTATTGCCCTCAAGATCCAATAAGATATGTGGTAGATGCAACGACCCGAGGAGCCGTAAGATATCGTTGGGACGACGGCAATATGGATAGTATAAGACTGTTTACGGAAGAAGGAATGTATATGCTTACCGTCACTATTGGTGAGGACTTATGTTATGAATTATGTGATACCCTCACTATATCTGTTCGGGACTTGCCTGCTACTGAAATACTGCCCAACTTCGGTCTTGTTTGCGAGACAGGTGAAATATTTTTAGTCGCTGAAACACAAGGGGCAATAGAAACATTCTCTTGGTCAACGGGTGAACAAACCAGAGTAATTAGCGTAATCACACCCGGTACATATCGTGTCACGGTGACAGATATCTGTGGTAATTCTGAAAACGCTTCATATTCTCTCAGCCAATCAGATTTTCAACGCGAGATACCAATACCTTTAATTGTTACAGATGAGGATGTCTGTGAGAATGGAACGATTGCGATCACTGCTCAAGTTGAAAATGCACAAGGTCTGATGTGGTCAACCGGTGCAAGGGATGTTATACGCGTTGCTGTTTCGGCTCCTGGTCAAGTTACTGTGACACGGGCTAATCAATTCTGTAATGAACGGGGTGCTGTACTGATTACAGAAGGTCAATTTGTGCCACCACTCAGTGCTACACTTGAAAGATCTTGTGATCCGGGTGTTCGCTTTACTTTAAGTGTTACCGGAACGGGCATATTCGCAAGATTGTGGGATACAGGTGCTACGGGGGCAAATATTTCCGTGACAGAGCCCGGTAATTATAGGGTTACAGTAACAGATGGATGCGGAATTACCAGCGTTCTCAATACTGATGTCTCAAGAGAGGATCTCAATGACTGTATACCACCTCCTCCGGGTCAAGACTGTCTAAGATGGCCTAATGCATTTTTACCTGAAGGTGATAATGTAAACAATAAAACCTTTGGCCCTGAAAACGACTGCCCCAATATCAGCAGTTACGAATTACATATATTCAATCGCTGGGGACAAGAAGTTTTCGTTTCCAATAGTGTCACAAACCGATGGGATGGACAGAAAGATGGAAATTTTTTCCCGAGTGATGTGTACTTCTATTGGGCGAGGTATACCTCAGGGGATGATGAATTTAAAGCAGAAGGCGACATTACATTAATACGATAATTCGATCTGCCTTGACGTATCGCAGCCTATGGAGTTGATTGATCTGATCATAGTCGGGGCAGGACCGTCAGGAATTAATGTTGGCGTCGAAGCACAGCGTATCGGTCTTCGTTATATTATTATAGAAAAAGGCGTCTTGGTAAATTCTATTTTTCACTTTCCTGCCAACATGACTTTTTTCTCAACGAGCAAAAATATTGAGATCGCAGAAATACCGTTCATTTCGCATTCAGATAAACCGACACGACGAGAAGCACTCGAATATTACAGACGAATAATCGAGTTTTATACACTCAATATCAAGTATCGCGAAGAAGTACTAAGTGCTGACAAAAATGATGAAATATTCGTCGTCAAGACCACGCGAAATAACTATCGCAGCCGCTATCTCGTCGTTGCCACAGGATTTTATGATAAACCCAGACGACTCGATGTCCCCGGAGAAGATCTACCCAAGGTAAAGCATTATTATGATGAGGCTCACCCATACATTGGTCAGAAGATCTTAGTGATAGGCGCCGCAAATTCAGCCTGTGATGTGGCACTCGAAACTTGGCAAAAAGGGGCAACAGTAACTATGGCCATTCGTGAAGCTACTTTATACGAAAAAGTTAAATATTGGATTCTTCCCAACATTGAGAACCGTATCCAAGAAGGATCTATTAAAGCTTATTTTAATACGACCGTCACAGCTATAACCCCTACGCAGGTAGACCTTGTTACCCCCACCGGAAACCTAACCATTGACAATGATTTTGTCCTTGCCATGACCGGCTACATGCCTGACTACGATTTATTGAATCGATTGAATGTACCTATCGGAACAGATGTCAATAAAACACCGATATGTAACAAAGACACACTAGAAACAGCAGTTGAAGGATTATATATAGCCGGTGTCGTCAATGCCGGTATGGCTACTAACAAACTGTTCATCGAAAACACAAGACATCATGGCGCGAGAATTATCGGAGATATATTGAAGAAAGAATAATCGTCCCGATTCTGCTATTTCTTAATGTTGTCTAATTTCTCATGTCGGAAATACACGTTGATATTCTGAAGAAATAATATTTTTGTACCAGATTATTAAGTTATGTCAGATCACACAGCGAACTCGAAGAAAAAATATTGGACATTATTCCTGATTTCTACCTTCATCACATTATTGATGTTGGTGTTCGTAAATTCTTGGTTTTGGGTGGGTCTTCCTTTTGTATTGACCTATCTGGTTCAAGCGATGGACAGATTTTAAGCTGGAGCTTCATTTGATTCTTTACCACTCTCCATACTTTGCTCTCCCAGGTGTCAGGATTCTGCTGTCTCTATAAATTTGTGTGTATCTCCGTGATCCGGATTTCATTTTTATTCCTTAATCTTGTACGGTCACACGTAATATTGAATTATCAACCACTATACTTATGAACTCCTCCCGTTTATCATTAATTCTCCTTGTCCTTTTAACAATTGCCTGTACATCAGTGGACAAGTTAGTCGATAGAGGCAACTATGATCAAGCCATCGAAATAGCTGTGAGAAAGCTAGCCGGCAATTCCTCAAAATCGTCTAAGGATGTCAAAGCCTTAGAAAAAGCGATGGCTAAAGCCAATGCCGCCGATATGGATCGCATCAACTTCCTCAAAAGCCAAAGCGGTGATACCCGCTGGGATCAAATTTATGAAAGCGCTTCAAAAATCGATTATCGACAAGAGCTCGTTTACCCTTTACTACCATTATCTAGCAAAGATGGATACCGTGCCAAAATAGACTTGCTCCCGATCAAAGCAACATTGAGTGAATCACAAGATAAAGCTGCCGAACTATTTTACAACAATGGAGTAAAAATGCTGGAAGATGCACAAAGGCTCAATGATAAAAGACTTGCATCCGAGGCATTATATAATTTTCAACAAGTGGCTTCTATCAACCCCAATCAGGCTACTATTAGAGAAAAAATTTTGCTGGCAGAGGAAGCGTCCATTCACCATGTTTTGATCCGATGGGACGAAGCCAGTCTTGTGAGGTTGCCTGTCGATCTTCAACAGTTTCTCCGCGAACCCGAAATCGACCTAGGCACTAACAAAGTGAGATATTATACTTCTAATGTCGTCAGAAAGGAGTTTGACTTAATTACTACATTAACACTCGCTGATGTATTCGTTACACCAGAAAATCAGGACGTTAATCGATATACGGACAAAGATCGCATAGAAAGACTTGCCGACGAAAGAACCTCAGTAGGTGCTGATAGCGTAAGGGTGATCGAACGCACCAGAGAAGTCACTGAGATATCGGCTGAGGTAGAACTAATAAGACGTAGTAAAGCTTCACGAATAGTGGCTTCGGCAGAAACCCGTGACGGTTATAACACAAATCTAGTGATAAGAGACAACCTGACTAGTGAAGTAAACTTTTCTAGTGAAGGTGGTCAATTCACTGGCGATCGACGAGCACTCAGCGCAGCTAGTCTTGAGCAAGTAAATAAACGCATTGAACCCTTCCCGACTGATTATCAAATGCTTAGAGAAAATATTGCTATCCTACATGACCGTCTACGTGATCATTTGAGAAGATTAAGACTGTAGAGGTTTGACTAGGCACTAGAAAAGTATCGTTACAAGTTTTTATTCAGCCATTCATATAGATTAAGATCCTCAAATAAACTTGACCAAATCAAAAAATCACTGCATTAGTTTCAACGCTATAATGTAGTCTATTAACGCTTTTCAAAGGGATAAATCAGTCTATAACACTTCTAATCGTCTTTTCTAATTCACGATAATTCTCTTTCGACATTTCATGTAGTGGCAAGCGCATTTCATTGGTGCAAAATCCCAAGACTTGCATAGCAGACTTAATCCCTACGGGATTCCCTTCTATATACAACCAATGATGCAGATCAAAAATCTGGTTATTAATCCTTCGAGCAGTATCATAATCGCCAACCAATACTGACCTAGTCAGCTGCGAAAATTGTCTGGGCAGAGCATTTGCAATGACAGAGATACCGCCGTGGGCGCCTACCGAAACCATCGGTATTAGGACTTCGTCATCACCTGATGTGACAAAAAAATCAGCAGGTTTATGTTTAACGACATTGGTCGTCTGAATAAGGTTGCCGGTCGCCTCTTTAATACCTATAAACTTATCATAAGCCTCAGCTAGTCTCACTGTCGTCTGCCAAGTCATATTGGACATCGTGCGTCCGGGTACATTATACAATATGATAGGCACAGGGGACACCTCAGCTATAGCCATATAATGTCGATAAATACCCTCCTGCGACGGCTTGACGTATGACGGACTTGAAGACAATATCGCGTCAATACCGCTGAAATCAAATGCTATAATCTCATCTACCAGATCAAGTGTATTGTTGCCTGTGAAGTTTCCGGTTACAAGAGGCACTCTTCTTGCGTTGGTAGCTATCGCACAATCAAGTATCGAGCGCGCTTCTCCCCTATTGAGCGTAGCAGTCTCACCCGTCGAACCCAGCATTACCAAATAGTCGACACCATTATCAATCACATAATGCACTATTTTCTCAAGAGCAACAAAGTCTACCCTTCCATTCCTAAATGGCGTTACTAACGCTACACCTGTTCCGACAAACTGAGTATGTTTCAACTTCTCTTTGTTTTATTAACCCAAAATAGGCGTCTTCATTCCTACTTTTAGCAAGATATCGTAAACTAATTTACTTACTTCCCGAAGGGGTCTACCACTGCACTCAGCAGGATCTAGTAGAATCTGAACAATGGGTTTCTCCCGAATATCTCCATCAACTGCGGCGATTAGTTTACTATTAGAAGCAGCTACGAGGTAAGAGATTGTCGGATTATTGTTTTTGTTTAAGACTAATAAGAAATCAGGTTTTTGTTCTAACCATCCTACTAAAGCACTTTCTAAAGGCACATTATTCCAATGACAATTTTCCGGACCAATTATTTCTATGCCATAAAAGGGTGGATGATTCTTTTTGCCGGTGATCAGATATGCGCGCGTCGATATCTCCATACTCTGAAAAAAACCCGCAGCTTTCAACAAGTCCTCGGGTTTACATTCATCATCTGAACATAAGATAGTAACTGAATCGACCGTATTCACTCGGTCTACCTTTACAGGCTTGCGCACAGAAAGCAAGCGCTTAAACTTCCGATCAAACAGCCATTTTTTAATCATTTTTTGTCTTCCGACTTTTCTTTAACATTCATGAATCTACCCATGGCTTGAAACTTATCAATCCGATCTTGAATAAGTTGATCCGGGGTCATAGCAGACAGTTCTTCAAGCTGAGTTTTCATATGTTTTTTTAAAGCCTTAGCCATCTTGTCGGGTTCTACATGAGCTCCACCTAGCGGCTCTTTGACAACACCATCTATCATTTGAAATTCCTTCATATCATCTGATGTCAATTTCAGCAGTTCGGCAGCTTCCTCTTTATGATCCCAGTTACGCCATAAGATGGAGGAGCAAGATTCGGGTGAGATGACCGTGTACCAAGTATATTCAAGCATGAAAATCCGATTTCCTAATCCAATACCCAAAGCACCACCAGAAGCTCCCTCTCCTATGATATAACATAGAATAGGCACTGTAAGCCCAGACATTACCATCAGACATCGCGCTATAGCTTCAGCCTGACCTCTTTCTTCTGCTTCGATACCAGGAAAAGCACCAGGCGTATCTATCAACGTTACGACAGGAATGCCAAATTTCTGAGCTAGCATCATAAGTCGCTCTGCCTTACGGTAACCTTCGGGGTTAGCCATTCCAAAGTTGCGATACTGACGCATTTTAGTGTTGACACCTTTCTGGTGGCCGATTACCATAACTGTGTGACCATCCAACTGAGCAAATCCCCCAACAATGGCCTTGTCATCTCCAAACTTTCTATCACCATGAAGCTCTGTGAATCGTTTGAATATCTGGTCTACATAATACAAGGTATAGGGCCGAGAAGGGTGTCTTGATAGCTGCACTTTCTGCCAGCGCGTCAATCCCATACAGATATCCTTCCTCTTCTTGCGAATTAAGGCTTCCAAATCCTTTATTTTATCACTAACATCTATATCTCCCTCTTTTTCAAGAGTTTGCATAGTTGATAACTGATCATAAAGATTCACCAAGGGCTGTTCAAAATCTAAAAAGACCATAGTCCGAGATTTCTAGTAAGGCGAAGTTAAATAATGATAAGCTAACAGAAGGATGATTTTCTACTCAAGATCCAACCATCCAGATCTTTAAAACGCTAGAAACCCCACCAATAGGGCAATATATAATAAACCAATAATGTGATAAAAATTATCGAAATGATATTCATCATTAGGCCTGCTCGAACCATATCGACAATACTCAAATACCCAGAACCAAAAACTACCGCATTGGGTGGTGTAGCCACAGGTAACATAAAGGCACAAGAAGCCGCCAGCGTAGCACCCAGTAATAAGATGTACGGATCTACCCCTAAGGTCACCGACAATGTCGCCAATATCGGAAGCAGCATGGCCGTGGTGGCGAGATTGGAAGTTACTTCAGTTAAAAAATTAACCCCAGCTATAACCACCAATATGATCACTAACAAAGAAATACCTTCTAACAAGCTTAATAAGTTGGCGATATATTGTGCTAGTCCGCTTTGCTGAAAACCCTGAGCCAATGCCATGCCACCGCCAAACAACAAGATAATCCCCCATGGTAAAGAGACCGCCTCTTCCCAGCATACGATGCTACGACTACCATCCGAACTCGGTACGACAAATAGAACAAGCATTGCTATCATAGCAATAATCGTATCATCAAGTTCCCCGACCCATTTTTGTAAAAAAGGGCGTGTCATCCATGCCAGTGCAGTCAAAACAAATATGACCAATACGGTCTTCTCCTCATAACTCACCCGTCCCAAGGATCGATATAATCGCTCCGTCTCTTGCCTTCCGCCTGGAATCTCTTCTTTATTTAATGTAAATGCGAAGCGTGTCAAATAATACCAGCAAGTGATCAATAAAAGTACACTAATTGGAAATCCGAAAGCAAACCATTTAGCAAAGCTGATCTCAGTACCATAGTACTCACTTACGACACCTGCGAGAACAAGGTTGGGTGGTGTGCCCACCAATGTCGCAATACCGCCGATGGATGCACTATATGCAATAGCAAGCATCAATGCTTTTCCAAAAATCTGATTTTCATTTTCATGGGTGGTGGGATTATCCTTTAGTTGTCTGATGATCGCCATACCAATAGGAAGCATCATGACAGAGGTGGCTGTATTCGAAATCCACATCGACAATAATGCTGTGGCGATCATAAACCCCAGTATAATCTTGTCCGCTCTAGTCCCTATATACCGAATGATAAACAAGGCTATCCTACGATGTACATTCCATCTCTCAATACTAATCGCAAGCACAAATCCCCCCAAATACAAAAAGACATACTTGTGACCAAACTGCGCCGTAGTCTCTGACAATGATAAACCTCCCGCCAATGGAAATAAGACAATAGGCAGCAAGGCTGTCACAGCAATAGGTACAGACTCCATCACCCACCATAATGCCATCCATACTGTGGTCGCCAATACAGCATTCGCTTGCACACTCAGTCCGACCGGATACACCCATAACCGTATGACCAAAAATAATATCGGCCCTAGTAATAAAAAGAAACGTCTTTTATCCAGCTTGAACATTGCAGCAAGATAAGTGCCATTGGTTTATTTAATCATCCTGAACGAAATTTTTTCATAAACAATACTATACCATTACAGTTTGTACTCCTCGACATAAAGCCATACCACGACATTACTATTTAAAAAATGACACCACATTTCTTATTTTATCCGCCAACGCGATGCACTGAATATACAGTAATAAGCCGCAGATAGAAACATTAAAGCTATTCTTGAACATTAAAGAATATCTAGATATTAAGGATTCAGAGTCGATATACTTTGCCAATCCTTATTTAGTTTCTTATAATATGCTAGAGTATTGGGATGACATAATCTTATGTGTCACTGACCACCAGCTCAATAACACCTCGCAAAAATTCATACATCTTGATCAATCACTTGGCAAATCACGTCTCCTAGAAATCCCATTAAAAAAATCTTAATGATTACAGAGCATTCATGTTCGGCCCTAACATAGTTTCCCCACAGATCGAAGTATTCGGATCATCTATGTACTTCAATTATTGCTTTAGCCAACTTATCTATAAGGTCTACCTGATAAGTGGAATCCTTGAAAACACTTTTGACCTAGGCCATATGGAACTAATTCCGGTGATTGCAAAAGATACAGACTTAAAACTGGCAGTATCGGTTATGGAAAAAGCCTCAATTCAGAGTGGACCCAAAGTAGATATTTGTCGCAATAGAATATATGTGGTGTTTAAAGAGTACATTGACGATATACATAATGTCTGTCGCACGGTATTGGTATATGATGAATTGACCAGAGAAAAAAATGTATTCGATAATTGGTCGAAAGATTGTAATACGGACATATTCATATAAGAGAAACAAGTTTTTACGATGTCTCGAGATCTTACTTCGGAAAACGAATTAGCTTACTGACGTAATAGATTATGCCCGTAATCTTATAGTAGCTATTCCACTATTTCTCTTGAGACAAATCACATAAGAGGCATTTATTTAGTTACCCTTTAAAAAAAGTTCACTCCTTGTTCTTATCAGGTGGTATACGGCTTGTTGTCCCACTTGGAAGGGAGCCTTGTCTTGTCGGATTAATCATGGTGAGAGCTGACGTGATACTTGTCTCGGCAGTGCGATTGTAAAAAGTGCTGCCGAGGTGACGGAGGTAGGGGATTGAAATAACGCTGACAACTCGTTACCCATCGCGCAGCCGTATAAAGAGATGAGGAGATACTGAGCTTCCCTTTCAGGGCGATTATTTGGTAGTTATATTCTAGCTAATCAAAGTGAAACGTAGGATGTATGGTCCAAAAAATGCAGAATTATCACAAGGTGGCTAATGGATTATTGAAATCAGTGAGTGATTTTATTGCCGCATATTTGGCTAATTCCGTTGAAGAGTTTCTGCGTCTATCTGCGGGATTTGCGAGAGCATGAGATTCCACATAATTTGGCTTGTAAAGATTGTTTTAAATATCTCGAAGAATATAGATAATTATTCATCCTTACTTAACGGGCTCGATATTTTATTCAGCATCTCTAATTACTCTGCTTAACCTTTCTTGAAAATCGCTTTTTGTCATTCTGCCCTGAATGGCTACCAAGACTGCTTCCTCTTCCTCTGTATAGCCTACTAGTATTTCATGGATGTATTTATCAGATTCTCGTACATATAGCTCGACCTTGGTATCATCAGTTTTTACATATACATAGTTAGCATATTCAGACTGTTGGGTTAATTTTTTAAAATTTGCCCATAGCGCATTATTCCTTTCATCAGATTTTACCATGACTCGTACACGAGACATTCCTCTGGCAAGATCACGGATCACTTCTTTTTCCTCCCTTGGTATAAAGGGCATCACGAGCCATTTAGGTATCGTAAGGGCTATATTAGCGTAACGCTTATTCTGCTGATAAAACTGATCAAAACCGATCTGTCTTTGGCAAGAACTGAGAATAAAAAAGACAACGACAAATAGTAATAACTTCTTCATACTAACAAGTTTATACTGAAATGACGCGATACAAACGAAGAAAGTTACATGGTAGAATTAAAAATCTTAATTATTTCTTAAGGTTTTTTTCATTCTTGTCAACCTCTTAGATTCTTGTTTGATCCTCCCTTTTATTGATGGTATGTCTGTTAAGCTCATGTTTTGTAATAAAAGATCACATTCCTCGATCAGATCAGGGTGACGCTCTGCAATATTGACACACACCGTAACGGCATACGCCCTGACAGCATGCGGGTATGACGAATCAGATATCATACGATAGCACCTATCATATACCATCCCTTCATATTCCCCGGGAAAAACCATAAACTGCCAGCTTCTGACTATATTACGAAGTACAGCATCATGTTTGGGAGAAATGACCATATCGTACATCCTACTCAGATAAGGATACAACATATCGGGTCGCGTCTCAGCAATCATTGTCAAAGGCCATGCGGAACGCTGGCACACTCTGTAGTCATCAGAGTTAAACAATTCCATAAAACTGTCCATACTGTATTTGCCCATAAGCAAATCATTTGCCAATGCCAACGATGCCGCACGTGAACGACATTCCATCACCTTATCGAGAAGAGATAAGTGGCGTGTTATCACATTAATTGAGATATTTAGCTACGATAGGCATCCTCCGTCCCATCCCAAATGCCTTAGCACTAACCCTGAGTGTCGGCGGGGTCTGATAGCGCTTGAACTCATTAATATTTACAAGTCTCAAGATTCTATTCACAAGCGCTTTATCAAAACCCATCTCAATGATTTCCACTGGTCCTTTGCGATGCTCAATGTATTGATAGAGAATTGGGTCTAATACCTTGTATTCAGGTAAGCTATCAGAATCCTTCTGATCCGGGCGCAACTCTGCCGATGGTGCTTTGTCTAAAATGTGCTGCGGAATTACTTCGCCATTGCGATTGATATATCCGCATAATTCATAAACTTCCATTTTGTAAACATCTCCTATCACAGATAAGCCACCGCACATATCGCCATAGAGGGTGCCATAACCCACGGCAGCCTCGCTCTTATTGCTTGTGTTAAGGAGTATATATCCGAATTTATTGGACATGGCCATTAACAACATGCCACGAATACGCGCTTGTATATTTTCCTCCGTGATATCCGGCTTCTTATCTTGAAACATTGAATTAAGGACCTTCATATAACTATTGTAGACTGATTCGATCGGTATGATTTCAGATGTAATACCGAGATTGCGCACAAGTTCCAGACTGTCGGATATAGAATGATCAGACGAGTATTGAGATGGCATTAATAGTACATGTACATTTTCTGCACCCAGCGCACGAGTAGCGATGTAGGTAGTCAATGCAGAATCCACTCCTCCTGATAGCCCGATGATAGCCTTTTTAAAACCTAGTTTGCCAAAATAGTCCTTAACGCCTAGTACCAATGCATCATGAATCAAAACATTCTTAGACTCCTTACGATCTCGGTTGTACAATCCTTTCGTTACTTCCTCGAGATCATAAATGCACATAGCCTCTACGAAATAAGGCATTTCATCATATATCGCTCCATTTCCACTGATGACAATAGACCCTCCATCAAATATTATCTCTGTCTGTGCACCTATATGATTCACATAAAACATCGGCACGCCATATCTGTCCGTGTTAGCTCGCAGAACTTCTTTACGCAAAACGGCATGATTGTAACTAAATGGAGATGCCGATACATTAATGACAAAATCCGGCTTCTCTTTAATCAGTTCATCAAGTGGACAGATCGTGTATAGCGGATTTTCGTTACCCACATTCCATATATCTTCACAGACCGTTAGCGCTATCCGTTTGCTCTTGTAAACAAGGGTTCGAAACTCTTGGCCCGGTTCGAAATAACGGTATTCATCAAATATATCATAAGTAGGCAATAGGGCTTTATGCTGAACATGTACTATCTCTTGGTCTGCCACAAAGTAAACTGAGTTGTACAAGTCTTTACCCTCCACTACCGGATTGACAGTTGGCGCACCGAATACAACACCAATGCCATAACTGGCCTGCCTTATAGCCTCAATACTCTCCTCGCATAAACGAATGAAATCTCTGAATTCTAGAAAATCCCTCGGCGGGTATCCACATACGGCTAATTCACCGAATGCGACAATATCCGCTCCTTTCTCTTTTGCCATATCAATATGCGACAAAATCTTACTAAGATTTCCTTCGAAATTTCCAATATGGTAATCAAGTTGTGCTATCGCTATCTTCATGTATAAGCCTTTATAAGCTGGTAAGGATATCAACCAAATAAGTCATTGTCGTTTTGGTTCAGAGAAACATTCCTTTGTACCCCGGCCGACTTCTATTAAGCGGCAGTAAAATAACTACTTTGTATTATCAGAAGCCACCTACCCGCATATTTAATCTAGATGAACAAGCCAATAGCTGATAGTTGTGTATATAAGTAGATAAGGCCAAGAGTAGAATCCTTATTTTACAATTCTTCAGCAGTAAAATTAAGACTCTTAAGGTATGCATGGGGCTTGACAGCCCAATAAGCTCAAAATATGAACTCTCTGAATTACAATTATCAGACGCCATCAACTAATCAGGGCGCACCAATTGCCAAAAAAAAGGCGACGATTATGATCGCCGCCTTTGATATTATATTGAAACTTATATTCCTTATCTGATTATCTGTATTGCCTCTTTGATAAATTCGTCATCAGATGAAATAACGAACAAATAACTTCCAGCAGGCACATCAGCTACCGAGACTTCGATTTCAAGAACGCCATTGGATTGCTTCATTAGCGGCCAAGTGCGTACGATCTTACCTGCTGAATCCCATAATTCAGCTTTGGACAATTCTTTCCCTTGGACTTTTACTCTAGCAGTAATATAATCACTGGCGGGATTTGGATTGATCCCCAAGGTCAATGCTGGCTCAATATTGGACTTCGTCCTAAATACATCTATCGGCTTAATCCTCGAATACTCATATCCCCCGTCATAATCCACCTGCTTCAACCGATAGTAATAGGTGCCTGACGCTGCAATATCGGCATCTTCATACTCATAGTTAGTGGTGCGAAGTGTCGTTCCTTTACCCCTTATGGTAGTGATTGTCTTAAAACTGCCATTATTGCCATAGGCACGCTGTAGCTCAAAATGTTTATTGTTTATCTCTGATGCTGTTTGCCATTTGAGATTATTTACATCTTTATTTCTATCCCAGAATCCATCAAAAAATACCAACTCAACCGGCACTGTCCCTAATCTAAGGCCGGCATTAATACCATATATAGTATCGACCGGAGACACAAAAAGTACACGGGTCTTAAGTGTATTAGGATCTGCATCACTGTCTATTAATGGATTATCTCCTTGTAAGGCTGTCACTAAAGACATCCCTCCGACACTTGGGAATTTAACTGTATATGAACCTATAGGAATCCCTGATATACAATACCTTCCGTCAATATTTGTCCCAGTTTGCTTAACAATGAATTCTGTTCGACTATCCAATAGTTGAACCCATACGAATGGTATTAGCGAATCTATCCCCTCATCATAGATGGCTTCCCGACCTCCTTCTTCATCACGAAATACAAGACCACAGATTGTACCTCCTTGATAAATACCAAAATCAATATGATCCAACTGATCTCCTGATCTCAATAAAATTAAATTTGTTGTATTAGGACCGTTGCCATTTGTCGCGTCACTATCCCGCGTAGGATCAGGAGTAGCCTTGGGTAGTGTGCTTATCACGCCATCAGGCGTGGTTACACGCAGATAATATGTTATCGCCGGAATACTGTCGAAGCAGTATCTTCCGTCTACGCCCCCCGCATCTGTGGACGTCGTCGTAGTTGCCTGTATAGTCCCATCCGCTCTTACAAGGCTGATTATTATATCATTGACTCCCGGGTCATCATCATCACGACGACCATCTGCGTCAATATCTCTCCATACTCTGCCGCAGATGCTGGCAGAAGAAGTAACCCCGGCATCCACATCGCGTCTTCTCTCCCCCTCTATCACACCAATAGATCTAGTCAATCCTGTTTCAGGATCAGCATCACTGTCTCTTTCTACGTCAGTGGTCGCATTGCGCTGTGTAAATTTATATCCACCGGGAAGGACAAATTCTACCACATAATTACTTCGATATACATTAAAATTATAGTAACCCGGTAAACCAGTCTCCGGGTCATTGGATGTCACAGTAGTACATGACGGAAATCCTGGTATATCGGGACGTCCATTGCGATCAAAGTCGGTATAAAGATTTACCCGAACTCCATTTAATCCCGGCTCACCTGGATCTTGGGTACCATTAGCATTGAGATCCTCCCAGACAAAATCACCTATACTTGCCGGTTCGTTACCGGTAATCACTTGCGTACCAAATCCTATACACCCATTAGCAAGCGTAACTGTAACTTGATAGGTAAAAGCTCTGGTGGCGTCAATATCAATAAATTGTGTCCTAGCTCCGGTATTCCACTCGTATGTAACATATTCGCCTCCTACGCCTATTGTGGCCGTCCGTAAAATATCGCAATCTCTAAGATCAAAAAATATACGCGGCTTAAGTTGATCACAAACCGATACAATGTGTGTTGCACTAATATCAAGACAAGTACCAGCAAGATTATAGATTCGCTCTCCGATCTCAAGACCTGTGATTCCGGCAGCTGTTTCGTAATTGACAGCAAAGAAATTATATAACCCGGTGTCCAATCTTTCGACAAAAGGCTCATCCAAAATATCAACAATAACACCTGCGACGTTAGTGTAAACATACTTCGTTGTATAATCTGAGTTATTGTTGCCGCCAGAAGTATTAGGACTTACTTCTTCTCCCAAGCAATAATTACATCGCTCAACATTTTCGCATACGGTTATTGGCTTGGGCATACTTACATCAAAGCAGCCATTGGAGATGTTATCAATATTCTTCCCCGGTTCTATACCCTCCGGCACTTCTGTTTTTCTGTAGTTTACGACATATACTAAATAAAACCCTTCCTGTAGAATCGATACTATATTCGTATTACTCACAGAGATGATATCTCCTCGCACATCTGTCACCACAAAACGGTTAGCATAATCTTCTGTCAGATTGCCACCTTGTGTAGAGATAGTGAGATTACCTGTGGCATAATCACATAGTTGTCCATATCCTACCTCTCCTATCAGCATTAATGCCAATACGAAGATTGTAGATTTTATGTTCAAGAGACTCAGAGATAATTTCATTTTCGTGTAATTCTTGATGTTAAGGATTCTCTTATATCTCGATTGATAGTTTAATTACGAGTAATGACTGGAGCTTGAGCATTACAGTTTTGCCGACATACTTCAGCGTTGCTACATCCTGGATCCAGACAGTCGATAAGGCCATTGTTATCATTATCTATGCCATCGCTGCATTGACCTTCACCTTGCTCTCTAGCTCCACATGACATGTCGAAACATGACTTATTGCCTGTGGCTCTGGATAAATTCCCGAATGAATTAGGTATCAACGCGAAGGAACTATTAGGCCCTGTATATTCATTAAGGGTTACTACTCCTTGATTATAGTTAGTCGTAACGCCACTGCGTGCCCAATCTGCATCAAAACAAACATCTCTTGAGCTGATCGCAGCTGGTGTCATGTTAAAGCATATCTCTGCAGCAGGTACAAAATTCGTGGAACCTATAGATCGAGCACCTCCTTGCGCCTGATTGCTCAGATCAATATTAAAATGTAGAAATCCTAAGGTGCTCTCATATGACAGACTACCTAATCCGGTAGCATCACGATTTTCAATAGGTGTACCGTTGATCAGTGTCAACGGTGTGTAATTATTACCTAACAAGCTCGTAGCGTTCACAAAAGTCCCTACCCCAGAGTTATAATATAATCGATACGATTGATTGCCTAGGTTAAATGAATTGTTGAATCCCCTAATCTCAACATTATAACATGCTTGACCGGTAACACAATCCACACGTGCCAGCTCTAATCTGATATCGTAACGTTTTTCTGGTGGTGCACAAACGGCAAATTGCTGACATTTCGGATCTTCACAGTCTGTCAGTCCGTCACCATCATTATCAATACCGTCGCTACATAATGCGGGCGTATTTTCGGGACTAGGAGCATCTGGGTCACATAAGGTTGTGATGCAAGCTCTTTCTCCATCTTCTGCTGATAGATCATGATACCTATTAGGAAGGGCCGAAGTGGTACTATTAGCACCTAACCACTGCGTCACCTCAACAAACGCCGTGGCGTAATCATCTGTCAGTCCCATCCTCCCCCATACCGCATGCATACATGCATTGGGGTTGCTGATTAATTCAGCTGTAGCATTGAAACACAACTCCACTGTACTCACCCAGTCTCCATTAGCAGGAAGATTTATCCCCCCTAGGCTTTGATTGGTCAATATGGTTGAAAAATTCAAAAACCCTAAATCCGAATCAAACGACAGCTTTCCCGACCCCCCCGCATCTATTGGGCCAATATCTGCTGACATGGATATAGAAGTATACATCGTAGAAGGTAGTAATAACTTAGGGGAGTCAGCAGACCGATGCTGAGCTATGGACGCATCATAGAAGATTCGATAATTCTGATCTGCAAGATTCCAGGCTTGACCATTGGCAGATCTGAGCTGAATCTCGTAGCATAATTTCCTAGCCTGACAGTCAACATCAGCTATAACGAAGCGGATATCATACTGTTGAATAGCATGTAATTGATATGTGCCAAAAATAAAAAGGAAGGCAACTAGTGCATTGTACGTTTTCATCATCCATTAAATTTTGAGGCATACCATTAGATAATATGCCACTTTGGGAGGCTAAGGTAATACTTTATATAAATATCTAATATGTAGTCGATTAAATTTTAACATAAAACATATTAAATTTTATTGAAATGTGTTGAAAAATGGCCTATAATCTGAATTTTAGACCCATTTCAACCCGTAATGACTGCATATGACCTATCACATCATTGACTTGAGATCTCGTTGACGAGTAATATGTCGGCTGGATATATGTGTGTACATCTTTGCGAAGCGCATATTGTACTCCGATTCCAAAGGAATAGTTTAAATAGGTATTATTCGCCAGACTTCCTTCTTGAAGTATTCCTTGTGGCAGAGCCTTTAAGTTGAGAAGATTCGCACTAGGATCTTTGATGGGGCGTGTCATAGGCAACACACTTCTCTTGATATCATAGTCTAAACTCAATAAGGTATTTATGCCTAAGCCTGCAATCGCATACGCTTGGAGTTTTTTGTCACTGGGCAAAATAAATTTGGTCAATACAGGAATAGATAGCTGGCGGATATGTATCTTATTTAAACGGGATTCTATGAAACTACTGCTACTTGCCACATCGTAATTTGTAACAGGAAGAGGGTTAAAGCTCTTCTCTCCATAAATTACCCCGGTAAGTATCTCAATATTTTTCGTTTGCCTACCCAATAGTAATCCGATTGACTGCCCTTTGCTGTTATAGTTTTCGATGATACCTCCGAAGTTTGGTGTAAGTGTAGAGCTCATCGTATTGATATCATAGGATAATGGAACACTTATCCACCACTGGGCACTTGATTTATGAGTGGTTTCATCCGAAATATTATCATTCATACCTATATCGTCATTCATGCCTATATCAGGAAATACTCTAGCGATAGGTAGGGTATGGATATCTAAAGTTCTTAGTTGCGGGATGAGTGCTAATTCATGGTGTTGCTCAGCCATTTCTAAAGAAGGAATTGAAGAAGAACTAAGCATTGTCAATTCTTCAGTTGCAACTTTGGAAACTACTAATTCGTCAATTTGATTAGCTCCATTGATCACAAAATTAGGGACTGTATCTGATGCAGTCCCTTCTGAATTGATCGATTCAACTGTAACGGAAGCTACTGTCATAGTCACTCCAGATAACAGACTTTGTTGCATAAACTGGCTTTCTGGCTCAGCAAGAATGACTTGATGAGGCGCTTTGACACCATTATAGTATTGTTGTATAGTACTGAGTAACAACAGCAAGATACCTAATTCTATAATCCTAGGTACTATACGCTCTCTGCGCCTGATCGTTTCCCGGCTAACTCGATCCGCCAATTCATCCCAATTACCATCTGCATGGGCAGGTTCTAATTTCTCTAATTTATTCTTGACAAAATTATCGAACTCTTCGTCGCTCATCTTTGCTTCTTCTATGGACAAATTGTCCATCTTCTTACTCAAAGAGAGCCACGAATTGTCAGCATCAGTTTCCTGATGGGCATGCAACTTATTTTTTATGATCTTATCAAAGCTACTTTGATCCATAACGTTCACCCTTCTTTTCAATCAATGCCCTTAGTTTAGTTCTTGCTTTTACTAAATTTGAGCGCGACGTACTTTCTGAAATGCCCATTTTTTCGGCTATCTCTTTGTGAGGTAGACCTTCTAGGACATATAAATTAAATATCTGACGATAGATAGGAGTGAGTTCTTGTAGACAGCTCAGAATGTCATTAGTTGACAACTGATTTAAAACATCCGGCTCTA
Organism: uncultured Saprospiraceae bacterium; assembly: GCA_964396595.1. Classification (GTDB taxonomy): domain Bacteria; phylum Bacteroidota; class Bacteroidia; order Chitinophagales; family Saprospiraceae; genus CAYNFR01. The sequence continues at coordinate 83,082 of CAYNFR010000006.1, forward strand.
GTGCTGACAGTTCGCTTACAACTTCTATATCTTCCGTCCTCCGGCGAACTTGTTTTCTGTAGAAGTCAATGGCGGTATTTACCATGATTCTTTTCATCCATGCCGTTAATGAGGTACCCTCTTGATAACGATGGATGTGCGCAAAGACCTTAATAAAGCCTTCATGCAGAATATCCATGGCTTCAGCCTTGTCACCGGCATAACGAATACATACTGCCATCATGCTAGAATAGTACTCCTTATATAATAATTCCTGTGCCCATCTCTCGTTCTGCTTACAGGCAGAAAGATAGTGACGCTCATTACTATAGTCGAAAACCATTCCCATGCGGTTAAGATAGCACTAATTCCTATATTCTCCACCCTACCCATCTGATTATTTTAACGCAGCACTTATATATTATGCTGCCTAGCCCATTCAATCCATCAATAATTGAGGCACTCGCCTCTCCAATGTCCAGCCTACTGCATTTAAACTCAACTCCAATAGTTCAAAAAGATCCTTTTTCTGCTCTTCCGCCCTGAGGTACAAATCACTGTTTTCTGCAGCCTTCCGGATCTCATCCTTAGCTTTACGTCCCATCTCTGTGATGTCTTTATTATTGATCATGCTAAACCAACCGTTTTCAAAACTGTAAAAATCAAGATCGTGCTCTATACTGAGGATCTTCGGAGTTAAAGTATCCGAAATAATCACTTTACGTGCGAGGCTATCTATCTCTAGATTGAAATTTTCGAAATCATAACCCATCTGAACCTTAGCTTGAACCTTTACCAGGGCCTTTTTTCGTAATGGCCATACATCGGCCAATGTAAAATGCTGATAATCGTAAATCTCAGAATACTGCGCCTCCACCACGACAAGTTTCATCACTTTTTCTACTCTATCTCGCACAATATGTGCTTGGACTGTGGTATTCGACGACTTAACTAGCCATGGTTTGAGTACTGTATATAGACCCACCGTCGCTAGAAGGCTCAGTAGTATAATAAATGTAATCCGGAAAGTCTGTTTCATGCCACGATATAATGACGAATAATTAATGAATTATAGCTTATCACATTATTTACGCTATATAAACGTTCGTTTATTGTGTTTGATTCCATTAAGTCATTTACCGCATGTCACAAAACATTAAAATTCTTGGTGTTGATCCTGGCACTAACATCACCGGCTACGGCCTCATCCAGCTTGATGGTCCGGATTGTAGGCTAATTGATGTGGGATGTTTTGATCTTCGCAAATACGATGATCAACAGACTAAGCTAAAGGAGATTTTCCTTCAACTCCAAGAAGTGATAGAAACCTACATGCCCAAACATATGGCTATCGAAGCGCCATTTTATGGAAAAAATGTTCAGTCCATGTTAAAATTGGGCAGAGCCCAAGGTGTCGCCATGGCTGCTGCGATGACTATGGGCTTAGAAATAACCGAATACTCTCCTAAACGAATTAAACAAGCTATCACCGGTAATGGAAATGCATCCAAGGAGCAATTAGCCGCCATGCTAGCAAGTAGACTAGGATTAAACCTTGATCAACACCCCATCGATGCATCCGATGCCTTAGCAGTGGCCGTATGCCATTGGCAACAAATGAATCCACTAGTTCCAAAAGCCTCTTCTAAAAAACATAGCGGATGGGCGAGTTTTATACATGACAACAGTCACCGCATCAAAGAATAAGGTAAGAGCCTATCCGCTGTGCTATACCGCCAAACTCCTCCGGCGTCAAACGTAACTTTTCCCTGGTCAGATCCATGTCTGATAGCGCATTAATGGGGATCAGATGCACATGAGCATGTGGCACCTCAAGACCGACTACTGACATCCCTACTCGATCGCAGTCAAATGCTTGCTCGATAGCTTTAGCTACTTTTCTGGCAAAAAGCATCAGACCTTCGTAATCTTTTTCTTCAAGATCAAAGAGTCGATCTATCTCCACTTTAGGCACTACAAGTACATGACCTCGGGCGACCGGAAAAATATCAAGAAAAGCGAAATGCTTATCATCTTCTGCTACCTTATAACAAGGTATCTCACCATTGATAATACTAGTAAAAATGCTCGCCACAGTGTTAGCTTAGCGAAATGCTCATAATCTCTAGCTTCATCTCTCCTGCAGGTGTCTTGACAACCGCGAAATCACCTACTTTCTTACCGATTAATCCTTTGCCGATAGGCGAATCAATGGAAATTTTCTTCTCCTTCACATTTGCTTCGCTTTCTGAGACAAGCGTATACTCCATGACTTTATTCATGCTGATATTCTTGATTTGAACCTTGGTGAGTATAGACACTTGGGAAGTATCCACTTTGGAAGGATCGATTATCTGAGCGTTGGCAATGACTTTATCTAACTCGTTAATCTTCATTTCGAGCATACCTTGGGCATCTTTTGCAGCATCATACTCTGCATTTTCTGAGAGATCACCTTTTTCTCGCGCCTCAGCTATAGCTCTAGCCGCCTCTTTTCTGCCGTCCGTTTTGAGCCTCTCGAGCTCAGCCTTGATCCTAGAATATCCCTCAGGTGTTAAGTACGCTATTTTACTCATATAATCCTTGTTATCTAAATTTCAGTGAAATTATTGGGCTTGCCCACTATGTAAAGTTATTCAAAACGTGATTAGGACTATTTTAGTTTCTGACAATTAAAAAAAACGCTCATCGCTCAATTACTTCTTTCTGGTAAAGCTCAATTTTGTCTAAAAGTACAGTAGCTATGTTGACCAACGATTCTTTAGTCCATCCTGCGATATGCGGCGTCATGACCACGCGGGGATGCCTCATCAAGGCTCTATACAGTTTCTTTTCCGGCGCAGACCAAGTTTCTGGTTTTTCGTTTTCTATGACATCTAGCGCTGCCCCGCTTATTTTCCCTGACTCAAGCGCCTTCAACAAATCAGTACTATTCAATACCTGACCTCTTGATGTATTCATCACAATTGCACCTGAACGACAAGTATCAAAAAAAATTCTATCCGCCATGCCTCGTGTTTCTTCTGTTAACGGGACATGGAAGGATATCACATCTGATAAAGATATCAATGCGGGATAACTCACCAGTTGAACTTGCGAAAGCGCGGCCGGTACTTCTTCCAGATATTTGTCATATGCCACTACATGGACATTAAGACCCGCTAGTTTAGCAGCAAATGCTCCTCCTGTATGGCCTAATCCTATGATTCCTACTCGCTTTCCTGATAGTTCTACACCTCTATTGGCCTCGCGTTGCCATTGACCGGAATATAGCTCTCTGGCTGACCTAGCTATGTTGTTGATCAGTGCCATGAGCATCCCTAAGGTATGTTCTCCCACAGCATTGGCGTTGCCTTCAGGCGAATTAATCACCTTGATATTTAGACGCTCCGCTTCTTTAAGATCAAATATATCCAATCCCGACCCGAGCCGCCCTATCCACAGCAGCTGATTAGCCTTATTCAAGAATGCTTTATCACAGATAATCTTGCTGTTAACCACAAGACCTTGGTAGTCACAGATCACTTGTTGCACCTCTGCGTAACTCATATCAGGCGCATAATCAACATCGCCCAGTCTGGATAAGCCTTCGATCAGCAAATTATGCACTCTGTCAGTCACCAATATTTTCATCAATAATCTGAATATTATAGCTCAAAAAAAGAGAACGCTCAACAGGTATGTATTTAAAAATCAAACTACTTAATACCTCCTAGGTGGAGTGAGAAACGCACAAATATAAAACAAGGTTTCACGCGCCATTATCAATGTTAATTATATCGATACCATATATTTGCGCAAATTTTCTGAGATGCCTAAAGATCCCTCCATTAAGTCCGTTCTGATTATTGGAAGCGGTCCGATAATAATAGGTCAGGCTTGCGAATTCGATTACGCCGGTTCGCAAGCGTCGCGCTCTCTGCGGGAAGAAGGAATAGAAGTGAGTCTAATCAATTCTAATCCGGCCACCATCATGACAGATCCAGTTACGGCTGATCATATTTATCTACTTCCATTGACGGTAGAAAGCATCGAACAAATTCTTCAAGAGCGAAAAATCGATGCAGTACTTCCGACCATGGGTGGTCAGACTGCTTTAAATCTCGCTATCGAAGCAGGCAATCATGGGATCTGGGAGAAATATGGTGTTAGACTAATAGGTGTAGATCTCGCGGCGATCGAGCTAACAGAAAATCGCGAAGCTTTTAAACAACATGTCGTCCAGCTAGGCATGTCTGTAGCCCCTTCATTTATTGCTAATTCATTTCTGGAAGGTAAAGAGGCTGCTCAAGTAATAGGTTTTCCTCTAGTGATCAGGCCTTCTTACACCCTTGGTGGGACAGGTGCCGGATTTGTTTTTAACAGTGAGGATTTTGATGAGGCTCTCAAGCGCGGTCTTAATGCTTCACCTACACATGAAGTATTGGTCGAAAAAGCAGTGTTGGGCTGGAAGGAATATGAATTAGAATTATTGAGAGACAGCAATAACAATGTTGTCATCATATGTACGGTTGAGAATATGGATCCTATGGGCATCCATACCGGAGATAGCATCACAGTGGCACCTGCCATGACATTGTCTGATACAGCATATCAACGTATGCGTAATGATGCTATACTTCTTATGCGGTCGTTAGGAAACTTTGCCGGAGGCTGTAATGTGCAATTTGCCCTCAATCCTGAAACAGAGGATCTTATACCTATAGAAATCAACCCCAGGGTATCACGCTCATCAGCCTTAGCAAGTAAAGCAACGGGATATCCCATTGCGAAGATTGCGGCAAAATTGGCCATCGGCTATCACCTAGACGAACTGAACAATCAGATTACTAAAACAACATCTGCATACTTCGAGCCGACACTAGATTATGTGATTGTCAAAATGCCAAGGTGGAATTTTGAAAAATTTCAAGGTTCGTCCGATGCACTAGGTCTTCAGATGAAATCTGTCGGTGAAGTAATGGCGATCGGCAGATCATTTAAGGAAGCTTTGCAGAAGGCCTGTCAATCATTAGAAAATAATCGTCATGGCCTCGGTGCGGATATGAAAGAATGGCTCAGGACTGAAGATATTCTAGAAAGGTTAAAAAAAGTCAGCGACGATAGAGTGTTCCGTCTAAAAGATGCCCTCAGACTGGGTGTTCCCAGTAAAACGATACATAATCTGACACAGATGGATCCTTGGTACATCAGACAGATCAAGGATCTAATCGAGATGGAAAATAAGTTGTCTAAATACAATGTTCCTGAAGACATTCCTTATGACTTCTTTAAAGAGCTCAAGGAGGCCGGTTATTCTGATACCCAGATAGCGTGGTTGATGCGTGTAGATGTGGCCAATGTTACCAATCAGCGTTATAAGCTCGGTATCACGCGAGTCTTCAAGATGGTGGACACTTGTGCGGCAGAGTTTGAAGCACAGACGCCATACTTTTATTCTACCTTTGATCAGGAAAACGAAAGCATCAGCAGCAGCAATCCCAAGAAAGTTATCGTATTGGGCTCCGGCCCCAATAGGATAGGGCAAGGGATCGAGTTTGATTATTGCTGTGTACATGGACTATTGGCGCTCAAGGATGAAGGATACGAATCCATCATGATCAACTGCAATCCCGAAACAGTCTCTACGGATTTTGATGTAGCGGATAAGTTATACTTCGAGCCGGTATACTGGGAGCATATCAGAGAGATCATTGAGCACGAAAAACCGGAAGGTGTCATTGTCCAGCTTGGTGGTCAAACGGCTTTAAAACTTGCTGAGACTTTTCATAAAAATGGCATCAAGATCATCGGTACAGCTTTTCCGGATATGGACTTAGCTGAAGATAGAGGCGCATTTTCTGATCTACTGAAGAAACTTGACATACCTTATCCCGAATATGGTGTGGCAGAAACCGCAGATGACGCACTAGCAGTTGCTAAACGTATCGGATATCCGGTACTAGTACGACCATCTTATGTACTGGGCGGCCAGCGCATGAAAATCGTAATAAATGATGAAGAACTCGAGCGTCAAGTCTTAAGTATATTCAAACACATGCCGGACAATAAGGTGCTAGTAGATCATTTTCTTGAACGAACTCAAGAAGCAGAAATCGATGCGATCTGCGATGGAGAGGATATAATGATCATGGGTATAATGGAGCACGTCGAACCTGCGGGAATTCATTCTGGCGACAGCTCTGCCGTACTGCCGCCATATAGCCTCTCTGATGAAGTGATCGCCACAATGATCGAATATACTAAACGGATTGCTTTTGCTCTGAATATCAAAGGATTAATCAACATACAGTTTGCCATAAGACCTGCGCGCAAAGGACAGGAAGAAAAAGTCTTTGTCATCGAAGCCAACCCTCGTGCTTCCCGAACAACTCCTTTTATCGCCAAGGCGTACAAAGTGCCTTATCTTAATATTGCTACCAAAGTGATGCTTGGCACAAAAAAATTGAAGGACTTTAAAGTGGAAAATAATATGGATGGCTACGCCATAAAAGTGCCTGTTTTCTCCTTTGACAAATTTCCCAATGTGGACAAACGCCTAGGCCCTGAAATGAAAAGCACCGGCGAAATCATCCGATTTATCAAGGATACTAAAGACCCATTCTTCAGAGATCTAGATCGCAATAGGTCAAGGTATTTGTATAATTAGTCAATTGTCAATAATTTACTCGTTGTTATTGTGCTAGGATTATCAATGGAGAAAGCAGAATGGAGAATGGAGAAAATAATCGAGTGAAAAACAAGTTTTCTCTCGATTAAAAACGCTTGAAAAGTTACATAAAAATCATTGCTTTATGAAACTCTACGATGGTTCATACAAAGCTCAAAAGCTACAGCCGTCTTACTACGCATTTCAGCATTCTAATCACACTAATTATTACACCCCTGCGCCAATATCGAAAGTTCCGCTCCTGTGCTGACCGTAAACTCTGAGGTAACTATAAACTCTGGAGAAGTCAATGTCGTTCCCGATGTCAAGAATACATTCCCCTGTGTATTGATTAACTGGGCTGCTTGAAATTGACCCGAAGTAACGGATTGATTGATCGTAACAACCTGGTCACATGCAGATCCTCCGCTGGATGGATCTACTGAAGCATTGATGATAAGATTATCAATACCGACTGTACCAGTCCATGAAGAATTATTGCCATCAGAATATATAAAGCGAAATCTCAAGGCACTATTTAAATAAGGTGTAATATCGGCAGTAAAGGCATCAAGGCATGGTGCTGTCCATGCCGCAGAATAAACGCATTTACTCGTGTTATCTGTGAGAATATTTATCCAAGATGCCCCATTCCATATTTCCACAGAGAAATAGCTGGCGTTCGTTCCTTTAGGCGATTCGTTAAAGCGGTGAAACATGTAGTCGAATGATACGCTTGCCTCATCGTAAAAGCTTAAGTCAAAGGTGCTCGTCGTTATCGTAATGACACCGGTATAAAGCGAATGATTTACAACATCATCATCAAAGTATACCATGCAAGTGCCATCTAAGGTTCTTGTGGTAGCATTATTAGCCCCTTGATTATAGTGATAATATAATCGATTAGCATCACCAAATCTCCATTCATACTGAACACGTGGATCGCCACCGTTCCATGTATAAATATTGGTGCTCGCAGTCGTCCAATTAGCGGGTAACTGACAATCATTAAAATCGTATGTCTTAGTTACACTACAGTTGCTGTTAGGCTCGTCGTATAGCATGCTTCCAAAACAATTAGAATCACTATTATCATTGGCGCGTATCCGTATATATACTTGTTGCTCTCCGGTAGCTACCAATCCTATAATAGTTACTTTCTGCGGACTAGCCTGCCAGCCGAATGAAAAGGACTGACCCTTGACTTCTATACTGAATCCCGAAGAACCACCCCCGCCGCCATGTGCCACTTCTACTTCGATCGCATAGGTTGATGGGCTTCCCGGAAGACAAGATAAAATAGACAGATTCGCTATCTCCGAACAAGAGCCTATAAGACAATCCGCAAGACAAGTATAACCCGGGAGTCTTGAATTAATTTCATTTCTCGATTGTTGAGACCATGACGAAGTGTTTTGAGAAATAGAGCCAGCCATAATATTCCCGGCACCGGAATCATGACCAGCACCAAAATTATGACCTATCTCGTGAGACGTCAACACGCGTAATGCCCATACAGTCGAAGTAAAATCCTCGAGTATCGAATATTTATAATTCGTACAAACAGATCCGATCCACGCCAGACCAGCTACTCCGCAGCTACCCCCCGAGCATAGATTCCTACCTGTCCATATTGTACCCAGATCATGCTGCACCCCAAAACCATTTGGACCCCATGCCGTAAGGCTATTTAATAAAACGGCGGGGTCAACTGATGCCGACCAGGGATCACAGTTGCCACAATTAGATACATAATGAGTAACAATCTGATACCTCAATCCCCGATTAAAAGCATTTGCATAATCTCCTTCTACCATGTTCATAATGGCAGTAGATTTTTCAATAGCTGCTGACGCGCCACCATGCTTGTTAACATATAAATAGTCAAGAGCTATAGCGATCTCGATCATGCCACATGAATTATTTTTTTGATCCTTTACCAATTCCTCAGTTCGCTCCATGTGACTATCCGCAGCACATTGCCACTTTTCACTCGCTTTTAAGACCTTGTCTGCTGAATAAACAATATGTACATGTTGAGGCAGAGATGACGCAAGCTGGTTGATGGGTTCGATATAATAATTGATACCCTTATGGGTGAAGTATCCATAAACGTAGTCTGCCGTTACAGTCAACCTTGAAGGTACCGAGGCATCTTTTTCTTTGTAGGTTTTAGCATTGGGCTTAGGCAGATATGTTAACCCATCTTGCCCGACTATCTGAGCTGTATAGTGTGGGCTGTATAGAGAGACTTCTTCTAAATTTACATCCACCCTGCTCCCAAAAAATGGTATCGAAATAATCTGTTGGTCTGTCCTACTCTTTTTCTTGAAGTCAGTCTTTACTTCGACCAGTTGAAATGCAGAAAACATTTCATTGATGTGCTGGAGTGCTTGATCAGAGCTCTTGAGTCGATATGGTTGTATATCTATCTGCTGGGCACTCATCGTGCCAAATAAAAATACACAAACAATGGTCAAGCATCGTCGAAAGGCAATAGCAAATGGGTAATAATTCTTCACGTGTTCTCGGTGTTGGTTCTAAAGAATTGAGCTCTAGGAGATCAAATGAGGGACTAAAGTCTTTAGTTGCACGGGCTTAAATCCACTTGAAATTCGGACATGCTACTGACCGTAAATCCCGGATTAATATTCACATTTTGGCCTGCCTGTAGCAAAACAACATTCCCTCCTATTACTTCAGAAGATATGTTGATTGATTGTTGAGCAAGATACTTTCGCGAAGTCAGATCTGCTGTAAGCGTTAAATTGGGCTCACAATTGAGCGTACTATTAACCCCGATCCGCACTTCCGCAAGTCCAAAACATGAACCTCCCCAATTAGTCTGAACTGTTATTAACACAAATCGTGCCTGAGTATTATTAAAATTCATAATATTAACTCCTTCATATGTTGACCTACCATTCGCCTGGGGCAATTCTACAGTCTCCACATGTGTCCAGTTAGTGCCATCATTGCTGACATCGATAATAATTTGTCTTGCTCCTCTATTTAAAAATTGTGGATGATTATAATTCCACAAATGTAGTTCAGTCAAACTATAAGGAAATGTCAAGTCATACATTATCCAATGTCCACTACCTCGTGCAATATTGGGGTTGGCACTTGTTGTACATGATAACCAGCCCGCGTCATGATTGGTGCTATGCCGATCCGGAAAGCATTGCGCTGTTATATTGTTTATGGACCAAGTGAAAAAAAGAAGTGCTGTGATGTACTTCATGATTTATTTTTTTTTAATGTTGATCAGTTATCAAAATCATTCACAATTGACAATTACCGCTTCGTACAATGCTCAATAATAGGCTATATAAAGACACACATTAACTACATGATCCCTACGATCCGGAATATCAATATGGCAGGTTCTAAAAAGTTCTAACGAACCGAATGTATTCGGATTGTTATGATAGGATTATAACATCAAATATCACTTACTGCACATAAGTTATGCCTCGTAAAAACCCTATATTTCATCACCAACAATAAGATTTAGAAGTATTGTACAGAACTAAACTAGCATACACTTCCACATTAGACCTACAATATTAGTTCTTTCAGACCTCTTGTAAATAATGGCTTACTTTCTTGAGCGGATTATGTGCTGCGTTTCAGAAATAAAAACGGATAGCAATTAAACACACCTGATCCATTTCTGCGTCAATCTTCGTAATCTGCGGAGTACACATTTATCTACGGTCTTACAGATGACTAATGATAAGCTGATCTGAAATCAATTAACCGGATATGACATGACTTTTTAAGGTATAAGTAATAGCACATTTATACTATATTTACATTAGTCTCAAAAATGCTTAACGATGAAGCGGAATGTCGCTAAATGGATCTACAGTGCTATAGGCTGGAAGGTGGATGGAGAATATCCTTATGAACTTAAAAAGAAGATATTGATAGTCGCCCCCCATACCTCTTCTATGGATTTTTTTGTTGGTATATTGGTAAAAATATGGTATAATATAGAGTGCAAATTCTATGCGAAACAAGAACTCTTTAAGGGTCTCACAGGATGGGCTCTCAGAAAACTAGGCGGCATTCCTGTGGATAGAAGTCGCAATGCCAATCTTGTGTCGCAGGCAGTTCAGGATTTTCAAAACGCTGAAGAACACACTATCCTTCTTACACCGGAAGGGACACGTAAAAAAGTACAAGAACTAAAAACCGGATTTTATTACATAGCCAGACAGGCCGGAGTGCCCATAATTCCCGTCATATTTGATTTTGAACGCAGATTAATCAGAATAAAAAATGCCTATTATACCACAGAAAATATGAGTCGAGATATGGCGTTTATCACAAATCTCTATCGCGGTGTGAAAGGCAAAAATGCCGAACTCGGCATCTCATAAATATATCATGATTATATCACCACAAGAAGAAGTAAATCTTATTGCTGAGACTAAATTAATTCTTGCGCATCCGGCTAGCATAAATCATTTGAATATCGATAGACTTCGAGAATTGCTCAGATATCACGAGTGGAGATATTACATTAAAAATGATCCTGTCATAGGGGATACCGAGTATGACGTTATCTATAAACTTCTTAAAAAACGAGAAAATGATCATCCCGAATTAATCACTCCTGACTCCCCTACCCAGCGCGTCTCTCAAGACTTAAGTGGCGATCTGCCAAGTGTAGAACACAATACGCCGATGCTCTCACTTGATAATTCGTATAGCGCAGCTGACCTTAAAAAATTTGACGAGCAAGTAAGAAAGCTCGCAGCAATCCCCGCTGGCCATGACATTCTATATACAGTAGAACCTAAACTTGATGGTGGCAGTGTCGCTCTAGTGTACGAAAATGATTATTTCGTACGAGGCGCTACCCGAGGCAACGGGATACAAGGAGAAGACATAACACCGAATATGCGCGGACTACCCACAGTTCCTTTGCGCACAGAGTTCACAAAATCAGGAATAGTTAAAGCAGAAATCAGAGGGGAAGCGGTAATCAATAAAAAGCGTTTCATAAAGATAAATACCTTAAGAGAATCTCAAGGATTGGGAACATTCGCCAATCCTCGAAATGCTGCCGCCGGAGGCTTAAGAACTAAGAACCCAAATGAAACACGTGAAAGAGGGGTCGACTTTTTCGGCTTTCAGTTGGCTTATGCCATTGATTCGGAGGACAACAATGTGCTGAATCGTATCTCAACCCATGCAGAACAACTTGCCTTGCTAGATCAATTGGGATTTCAGGTTCATCTTGATCAACTCCTGTGCAATGGTATAGAAGAGGTCATTAGACTAGTTGACACTTGGAATAATCGTCGTGATAAGTATCCCTACGAAATAGACGGTCTAGTGATCAAAGTAAATGATGTTGCCATTCAAGAACGCTGCGGATTTACCCAGCATCATCCTCGATGGGCCATAGCGTACAAATTTCAAGCTAAACAAGCTACCACACGACTACTCAATGTAGAATATCAGGTAGGCAAGGTAGGCTCTATTACCCCTGTTGCCAAGGTAGAGCCCGTTCACCTGGCAGGTGTCACCATATCAAGTATATCCCTTCACAATGAAGAGTTTATCCGGTCGAAGGATCTGAGAATCGGCGATCACGTGGTCGTTGAACGAGCCGGAGATGTCATACCCTATATTGTTAAATCTTTAGATAATCTCCGTACAGGTCAGGAAGTGGTCATTAGTTTTCCGACGATATGTCCTGCTGATCCCTTACAGCAAGCACAACTAGCACGAGAGGAAGACGAAGCGGCATGGCGATGTCATCATTGCACATGTGGCATACAGAAACTGCAAAAGCTCATTTTCCATGTTTCCAAAGATGGTATGGATGTAGATGGATTTGGCAGATCATATGTGGAAAGATTTTACCAACTAGGATGGGTTCAAGATCTACCAGATATTTACAATCTGGACTATGCTAAAATCAGTCAATTAGAGGGTTTTGGAGCTAAGTCAGCCGAAAATCTTAAAAAAGCCATCGAAGCTGCCAAGAAAAACCCCCTCCAAAAACTCCTTGCCAGTCTGTCCATCCATCACCTGGGTAAAAAAGCTTCCAAGATTATAAGCGAAAGGATCAATAATGTGTTGGACTTAGCGCATTGGACAATAGAAGATTATACCGCCATTAAAGATGTCGGTCCTGTGCTTGCACAAAATATGGTTGCTTATTTTTCTTCAGAGGCGAACATTGACATGCTCAGAAAAATGGAATCCTTTGGGGTGAACCTTAGCCAGACTGCCGAGGATAAACCTTTATCGGATATTGGCTCATTGCCGCTTGCTGGCAAGTCGATACTCTTCACCGGTAGTCTCGAAAAGATGACGCGTGATGAAGCATCAAAGTTTGCCGAACAGGCAGGCGCAAAAACCATAAGTGCTGTGAGTAGTAAACTCAATATACTAGTAGTGGGAGCTAATGCCGGCAGCAAACTCACAAAAGCCCAAGCCCTCGGCACCGTTACCATCTGGTCTGAAGACCAATTTTTAGAAGCTATCAATTATTCACCCTCTCATTAACTTATCATGCTCTTGCCGCTATTATTGATATTATGCTTATTCAATCAAAACTTGCCAGATAAAGTCTTGACCTCTACCGAAATAATCAGTCAATGTCGGCTTCATCATGGCGGCAAGAAGTACAATAAATACAATATCAGATTTCATTTTCGAGAATTTGAATATGATATTTCCTTTAAAAAAGGTAGCTTTTCATACACGCGCTCGTACGAAGACAAAAATAAGATTCGCCACCGGCAGGTGTTAACGAATCATGGATACACCCAATATGAAAACAATCAACTTACAATTCCTGATGAAAAGTCAAAATTCGGAAGAGTTGAAGCGATTAATTCTGTTGTGTATTTCGCAATGCTCCCCCAGTCTCTCAATGATGCAGCCGTTATATCTCAACTAGTCGGAGAAACACAAATATTAAATGACCTCTATTATGTGATACGGGTGAGCTTCAGAAAAGATGGAGGAGGGGTAGATCACCAAGACATATTCTACTATTGGATAAATAAAACCAATTTCAGGATGGATTATCTAGCGTATGACTATGACGTAAATGGTGGAGGGGTTCGTTTCAGAGCGGCATATAATCCGAGGCGTGTAGGCGATATATTGTTCCAAGATTATATCAATTACAAAGCCTCGAAGGATATCGACATGTTATCTTTGCCACGATTGTACGAACTCAACCAACTCACAGAACTAAGCAGAATCATGCTGAAAAATATTTCAGTTCGTTGAACTGACAGCAAGTTCGCGCAATTGAGAAGGTAATTAAGCTTTAGTTGAGCATAAGATTAAGATAAAAAATGAGAGCACAATTAATATTCTTGACATTCCTGCTGAGTCTTCAAGCCTTGGGGCAGAATAACAGAATCCTGGAAATAAACATGGATTTTGAGGCTTACGATCCGCCTTCAACCCTGGTCGTGCCTGAAAATCCCAAGACTCGTTCCGCGTTTCCTTTTATAGATGTACACAGTCATCATTGGCGCATGGATGAAATGGATTTGGACAAACTAATCCGAGAAATGGATCAGCTTAATATGCAAATCATCGTGAATCTTAGTGGCCAAGGGGGCCAGCGATTAGTAGCCATCATAGAGAATATCAAGAAATACGGCTACGAAGACCGCATCGTTAATTTTACCAATCTTGAGCTTAGGAGTATTGACGAGCCGGATTTTTTAGAGAGTACGCTGAAAAAGCTGGAATATGACGTCAGCATTGGTGCCAGAGGTCTGAAGCTGTATAAATCTCAAGGAATGGATAACAAAGATTCTGCCGGAGAACGAATCAGAGTCAATGACACGCGCCTTGATCCGATCTGGGCAAAATGTGGCGAATTGGGCATACCTATTTTAATACACAGCGCAGACCCAAAACCCTTCTGGGATCCTCTTGACAGCCTGAATGAACGATGGCTTGAGCTAAAGTTACGGCCGATGCGCAAAAGAGAAAACGACAAGCCTGCCCCATGGGAGACCATTATCTCGGAGCAACATGAAATGTTCCGTAAACACCCCAATACCACTTTTATAAACGCCCACCTTGGATGGTACGCCAATGATCTCGACCACTTATCAAAACTTCTTGATGAAATGCCCAATATGTACGTAGAGATAGGTGCGGTCATCGCAGAACTCGGAAGGCAACCACGAATGGCCAATAAGTTCTTTCATAAATATCAAGACCGGGTTTTATTTGGAAAAGATTCTTATGTCCCTGACGAGTATCATACTTACTTCAGAGTACTAGAGACAGACGATGAATATTTTCCTTATTATAAACGCTACCACGCTTTTTGGAAAATGTACGGACTTGATCTTCCGGAGACGATCTTAAAAAAACTCTATTACGAGAATGCTTTAAGAATTATTCCCGGCTTGCATAAATCAGCATTTAATAAATAAGCTATAGTGTCTGGTTTAAAGATAGGAATAATAGCTGATCCGATTGATCATCAATATGCCGGCATACATTATTATACGCTGAACCTGGTCTCAGGTCTAGCACAGTTATTAGCAGAAGATGATCATCTTTATATCTTCAGGTCAAAAGATAATTTGCTCGCAAGAGTATCACAAAAAAATATCACTGAGATTGTCATTCCTCAAGGCAAATCTATCGCAGAAAAATTTTGGAGACTTTACAAAACGATTCCGCGACATGCCGTAGATTTAGACATTCAGATCATGATAGAACCCGCACATTTCGGGCCTTTAAATCTACCGCCTCATATCATGCGGGTGACCGTAATCCATGATCTTACTCCGATTTTATTCCCGCAGTGGCATCGATGGACAAGTTCGTTCTTGCAGCGTAAGTTTTTGCCATCCATTCTTCGCCGCACACATCTGATAATTACCAATTCAGAACACACTAAACAAGACGTATTTAAACACCTGGCGATCCCAGAAAACAAAATCGCCTCCATCCCGCTCGGCGTCGATGATGATTTCTCACCTAAGCAAGATCCTTTGATTCTCGGAAAATATGGTGTGTACTTGCCGTATATTTTGTTCTTGGGGACACTAGAGCCTCGTAAAAACTTGGAAAAGCTTATAGAAGCTTATGACCTCTACCGAGATGCAAATCCTACCCGAGGCGAACAGCTACTCTTAGCCGGAAAAAAAGGATGGTTAAAGCGATCTATCAAAGAGTTAAGAGAGCTCTCGCGGTATTCTGATGATGTGATTTATCTAGGTTATATCCATCGCGCAGATATGCCGTATCTATATAGTGACGCAGAAGCCTTTATTTATCCATCGTTATATGAAGGTTTTGGGATGCCGGTTTTGGAAGCTATGGCTTGCGGAGTTCCTGTGGTCACTTCTGATAACTCAAGTCTGCCGGAGGTAGCAGGAAAGTATGGCTACTTGGCTGACGCCAATGATCCACAAGCACTGGCTAATCAACTTTCACGAGCTGTCTTAAAAGACAAATTTGAAGTAGAAGTTCAGATAGAATATGCCCAAAGCTTCAAGTGGACTAATATGAGTGAGCAAAGTTTCCGATATATTAAGAAGAAGTATTTAGAAGAGTTTCAAAAAGTCTAAGTCAATAGATATAGATTAGCTTTGTGGCTCCTTTATTCACAACAATAAAATATAATACGAGATGAATGTAGCAGTGGTCGGAACCGGTTATGTAGGACTCGTCTCAGGAACTTGCTTTGCTGAAAATGGTAATCAAGTAATCTGTGTTGATATAGATGAATCAAAAGTCAAATCCTTGTCAGGAGGTCAGATAACCATATTTGAGCCGGGATTGGAGTTGCTTTTCGAACGAAATCTAAAAGCAGGCAGACTTAAATTTACCACAGACCTCAGAACAGCAGTGAGTCATGCAGATATCATATTTCTCGCTTTACCGACCCCTCCGGGAGAAGATGGATCCGCAGATCTTAGGTATATTTTGACGGTAGCCGACGAGTTAAGTAAAATAATAACGAGCTATAAGGTCATTGTTGATAAGAGTACAGTACCTGTAGGTACGGCAGAGCGTGTCGCCTCTGTCCTGGCAAAAAATCTGAATAGTGATCTATTTGATGTCGTTTCCAATCCTGAATTCCTGCGCGAAGGTGTGGCAGTGGATGACTTCATGAAGCCTGACAGAATAGTAGTAGGGGTAACAAATGAGCGGGCTAAAAAAATGATGAATGAACTATATAAACCTTTTGTCCGTCAGGGGAATCCTATTTATTTTATGGATCTACGCTCCGCCGAGATGACAAAATATGCAGCCAATGCCTATCTCGCCATGCGTATTTCCTATATGAACGAAATAGCCAATCTATGTGACCTCACCGGGGCGAATGTTGACCAAGTGAGATTGGGTATTGGCAGTGACAATCGTATTGGCAAGCGATTCTTGTTTCCCGGTGTCGGCTATGGTGGCTCTTGCTTTCCAAAGGATGTTCAGGCCCTTGCTAAAACAGCCGCCGATTACGATTATGACTTCAAGATCCTTCATTCAGTTATGAAGGTTAACCGAGCACAAAAGGATATTGCTTTCCAACGGCTTAAGGAGTTTTATGGTGAAAAATTAAGAAGTAAAACAATAGCTGTATGGGGTCTTGCCTTTAAACCTAATACGGATGACATTCGCGAAGCGCCTGCTCTTCACCTTATTGATGATCTGCTGGCAGAGACTTGCACTATAAGCGTATTTGATCCTGAGGCCATGGCCAATGTCAAAAAAATTTACGGAGATAAACTGAGCTATGCCGATAACGCGACGCAATGCCTCCAAGGGGCTGATGCGCTAGTCATCATGACAGAGTGGGGCGTATTCAGAAATCCGGATATAGCGTTATTTAAAAAACAACTGACAGATCTTTTCATCTTCGACGGACGTAACCTCTATGACCCAGAGGAAATGAAAAGCCATGGCTTCAACTACATAAGCATTGGAAGACCGACATAGAAATATGAAAAAAATACTCATCACCGGAGCCGCCGGATTCTTAGGATCGCATTTATGTGATAGATATATCAATGATGGCTTTGAGGTAATAGGTATGGATAATCTGATCACAGGCTCTATGGATAACATAGCGCATCTGATGCCTTTGGGTAATTTCAGTTTTTATCATCATGATGTATCTAAGTTCGTACATATCCCTGGACACCTGGATTACATTTTGCACTTTGCCTCACCCGCCAGCCCTATCGACTATCTCCAATGGCCTATACAGACATTAAAAGTAGGCAGTCTTGGAACACACAATCTCTTAGGTCTGGCACGGGCAAAAGGTGCTCGATTTATGATAGCATCAACATCAGAAGTATATGGAGATCCACTTGTTCATCCTCAGTCAGAGGAATATTGGGGAAATGTCAACCCGATCGGCCCACGAGGAGTCTATGACGAGGCAAAACGCTTCCAGGAAGCTATAACCATGGCTTACCACACCTATCATAAGGTGGATATTCGCATAGTACGAATATTTAACACTTATGGCCCGAGGATGCGTGTAAACGACGGTCGAGCACTCCCGGCTTTCTTCTCCCAAGCTATCAAGGGAGAGCCAATTACCATATTTGGCGATGGAAGCCAAACAAGGTCTTTCTGTTATGTCAGCGATCTGATCGAGGGAATTTACAGACTGGTCGATTCTTCATATTGCTACCCCGTTAATATTGGGAATCCTAGCGAGATAACGATTCGTGATATTGCAGAAGAAGTGATAAAGCTCACCGGTAGTAAATCCCCACTGAGCTTTGTTGAGCTTCCTGTTGATGATCCTAAAGTCAGAAAACCCGACATTACAAAAGCGAGAGACATATTGAACTGGAGTCCAATAGTTGATCGCAGCGAAGGATTAAAACTGACTCATGACTATTTTAAGGAAGTACTAAAGTAGTAAGCTCTTTAACTTACTATACTGCCCGGCGCTATCTCATCTTCAGGTGATATAAAGCTCATGCGACCGTCGGCATCTTCGGCTAGCAATATCATACCACTTGATACAATGCCGCGCAGCTTTCTTGGAGCGAGATTGGCCAGGTAGCTTACCCGTTTACCAACCAAATCCTCCGGCTTAAAATGCTCCGCAATTCCCGATACAACTGTGCGCTGTTCACCGGCTAGTTGTAGCTCTAGCTTCAATAATTTATCTGCCTTTGGTACGCGCTCGGCAGCCAATACGGTCGCAACACGGATATCCAGTTTGGCAAAATCATCATACTGAATTTCTTCCTTTATAGGTGGGAAGGAGGCAACGGTTGATGCAGCGACCATGCTGTTTTGTTTTGAGGCGGCCTCCAGTTTTTTTATTTGCTTGTCTATTACATCGTCATCTATTCGTGTAAATAAATGTACGCCTTCATTAATAATATGACCTGCGGGAATTAAGTCTTCTCCCTCTGCTAGTTTATCCAATATTTCTTCAAGATTACCATTCTGAATAGGCTCTAAAGCCAATATCTCTCTGATCTTTACAGATGAAAATGGCAGAAATGGGGACATAGCGACACTTAGCGCCGTGACTATTTGTAAAGACAAATTCATAACAGTTTTAACCATTTCTTCTTGCTTAACGGCATTTTTCCAGGGTTCATTAAACTGTAGCAATTGATTGCCTTGTGATGAAATCTTCATCAATAATTGAAGTGCATTCTTAAATTCAAAATTGCGCAAGCATTCAGACAAATCTTGCAGATCATCATGCAATCTTAGCATCTCACAGTCATGAAAGCCCATGTCATCTTCTTCTCCACCTACTCCAGCAAAATCCTGGTCAGGATTAAAAGACGGCACCATGCCTGCGTAATATTTGTGTGTCAACACCACTACTCTATTAATAAAATTAGCTAGGTTATTAACTAGCTCGGAGTTGACACTTTCTTGAAAGCCCTTCCACGTGAACTCGCTATCTTTTAATTCTGGCATTGTCTTGATCATGTGGTAACGTAATTCGTCTTGTTTGTGAGGTAAATCATGTAAATAGTCGTTGACCCATACGGCCCAATTTCTGGAAGTACTGAGCTTATCGCCTTCGAGATTTACAAATTGATTAGCCGGTACATTTATAGGAAGGATATATTCGCCGTGGGTTTTTAGAATGGCCGGGAATATCAGGCAATGAAAGACGATGTTATCCTTTCCTATAAAATGTATCAGCGCTGTTTTAGAATCTTTCCAATAGGGCTCCCAATCTTTTCCATTGTCGATAGCCCATTGTTTTGTCGCAGAGATGTAGCCTATTGGGGCATCCATCCAGACATATATTTTCTTACCCTCGGACCCCGGAATCTCATGTGGCACATCTACTCCCCAGTCAAGGTCTCTGGTCATTGATCTTGGTTGCAAGCCACCTTCTAGCCAGGATTTACATTGCCCGATGACATGGTTCTTCCATTGTGTAGGATCGTGAATCGTATCTTCACCAACCTTGCCATTGACTATCCACTCTTGAAGCCACTCTTGGTGCTTCTGTAGTGGAAGATACCAATGCTTAGTTGTTTTTAATATTGGCGAAGCCCCTGACAATGTTGATATGGGATTAATCAGTTCTGTAGGACTCAGACTTGTCCCGCATTTTTCACATTGATCACCATAAGCCTCTGTATGACCACATTTTGGACAAGTGCCCTTAATATATCTATCAGCTAAAAACTGATTGACCTCTGGATCATAATACTGTTCCGACTCTATTTCTTCGAACTCCCCTTTTTTATACAGTGTTCTGAAAAAATCTTGTGCCGTCTCATGATGGAGCTGATCAGATGTCCGATGATAAATATCAAATGCAATACCAATACCTTCAAATGCCTCTTTGAATAATGCATGATACTTGTCTATAACTTCTTGAGGCTTGAGGCCATCCTTCATGGCTCTTATCGTAATAGCAGCGCCATGCTCGTCTGAACCGCAAACATATACGACGTCCTTTCTCATTAACCTCAAGTACCTGACATATATGTCGGCAGAAAGATAAGCACCCGCGAGATGTCCTATATGCAGTGGGCCATTGGCGTATGGCAAGGCAGATGTGACTAAATATCTCTCGGGGTTAACTAGCATCGTAGATTTTAGCTTAACAACTGTTTAAAATGCTCAATAAACCCATTTATCGTGAAGCTCCCCTTATCACCATCACCTTGCACACGCAGAGAAAGCTGCCCTGAAGAAGCTTCTTTTTCGCCGATTATCAGCATCATCGGAACTTTTTTAATCTCTGTATCGCGGATTTTTCTGCCTATCGATTCTGCGCGATCATCTATATACCCTCGTATATCATGCATGGCTAACTCATTCAAGACTTGCTTCGCATAAGCCAGTTGATTATCTGAAATCGGTAAAATAGCCAATTGCTCAGGTGTCAGCCACAGTGGAAATTTACCAGCACAATGCTCTATCAACACACCGATAAATCGCTCCATAGATCCAAAAGGCGCTCTATGAATCATGACTGGTCTGTGTGGCTTGTTATCGGAGCCAATATATTCTAATCCAAATCTCTCCGGAAGATTATAATCGACTTGTATAGTGCCCAATTGCCAGCTGCGACCAAGAGCATCTTTGACCATGAAGTCCAGCTTAGGGCCATAAAAAGCTGCTTCGCCGAGTTCCGTGATCGTCTCCAATCCAATCTCTTGTGTCGCCTCAATTATAGCTCGCTCAGCTTTCTGCCAGTTGTCGTCAGAACCGATATACTTCTCTTTGTTTTCCGGGTCTCGAAGACTGATCTGTGCCGTAAAACTGTCAAAACCAAGCTTCTTAATCACATGCATCGTCAGATCAAGCACCCCCAAAAACTCATCTTTGAGCTGCTCCGGCATACAGAAGAGATGCGCATCATCTTGCGTAAAACTTCGTACACGCGTCAGTCCATGAAGCTCTCCGCTCTGCTCGTAGCGATATACCGTGCCGAATTCTGCTATGCGAACCGGTAACTCTTTATATGACCTCGGTTTATGTCCATAAATCTCACAGTGATGAGGACAGTTCATCGGTTTAAGTAAAAACTCTTCTCCCTCGCGCGGCGTGGATATGGGCCTGAACGAATCCTCTCCATATTTCTCCCAGTGACCCGATGTCATATACAGATCTTTCTTACCGATATGTGGCGTGATGACAGGTTGATAGCCCCGTTTAATCTGCTCTTGTTTTAGAAAATCTTCCAGCCTGGTGCGTAGTGCAGTTCCTTTGGGTAACCATATTGGCAATCCGGCTCCTACTCTTTCAGAAAACATGAATAACTCCAGCTCAGCGCCTAGTTTTCTGTGATCACGTTTTTTGGCCTCTTCGATTAAAGTGAGATACTCTGTTAACTCCTTCGCGCTCGGAAAACTTACACCATAAACCCTCGTCATCTGCTTGCGCTTCTCGTCTCCACGCCAATAAGCACCGGCGAGGCTCATTACCTTAACCGCTTTTATGAAACTTGTATTCGGTATATGAGGCCCACGACATAAATCAACAAACTCTCCTTGCTGATAAAAGCTTATCTCGCCATCTTTCAGATCTTGCAGAAGCTCAATCTTGTATTCGTCACCCTTTTCTTCAAAATAGGCAATAGCCTCATCCTTAGGCACTTCGCTGCGTAAATATGCATTTTTCTGACGCGCCAATTCCATCATCCTGTCCTCTATCGCCTTAAAATCTTGTGGCGTCAAGACCTTCTCCCCTAGGTCAATATCATAATAAAAACCCTGATCGATCGTTGGACCTATACCAAATTTAGTTCCCGGAAACAAACTCTCTATGGCTTCTGCCATCAAATGAGCCGAAGAATGCCAAAAAGTGGACTTTCCATCCTTATCATTCCAAGTATTGAATCGGATGTGACAATCACCTTGCACAGGACGGCTGGCATCAATAACTTGACCATTGACATTGACTGACAGTACATTCCGCGCCAATCCCTCACTAATAGAGCGTGCAATACTCAATCCGTCCGTTCCCGAATCATATTCCCTCACAGCCCCATCAGGAAACGTAACTTTTATCATCTAAAAAACCTAAATGTCTTCCCTAATCCAGAATAACGCTCAAAGATAATTTTCTCAAAACCATTACCTATAATCTATATAAAAAATATTTAAAAAAATAATATATGTAAAGCCTTAATAAGTAGGTCACGCTTATTCTGCAAGAGAGTATCTTCGCATCTGCAATAAACTTTCTGACATGCGTTCTAACATATTTGCTTCTCTTGTACTCCTTTGTTTTTCTCTAATCATTCTGAATAGTTGTCAAAAAAAAGCATCAACTATAGAAAGGGCAAGGCCTCACGATCCATTTGTTTTCAGGTCTGTACTTGATTTGCAGCCCAGGATGATTACCCTTGCCCTGCACAATAATCTATGGGCAGCCTATTCGGCAGCCAATGGGCAACTATACAAAGCGTGGAAAGGAGCAGTACATTTTGACGGCGCAGTGTTTACATATGCCCATGGCCCTCAACCCTTGACCATGGGAGATGCGTATTTCATCAATACCACACCACGCGCATGGGAGTTAAAATCAAGTAATTCCGTTCTTCCATATACCTATAAGTATAGAGGACACCGCGTGATGAATAGCAAAGCCTTTATCCTACATCAGCTTAATACAGCACAGGGCAACATTATGATTGATGAAGAGGTGGATTATAGCCTCTCAGAATCCGGTCAAATAGGTTTCGAAAGGATATTTCATGTAGTTGACAACCCTGGCAATATCGACATTACGTTCTTAACCAATGCTAGTTCGCTCATAGTTGAGCAACACATTCAGACTGATGGCGATTTCACAATCCTAGAAAGTACTCCCCGTAAGCACGACAAAATAGAAGTACTTGACATAAAAGCTTCTTTGACGCTTAATAAAACAGGTAAAACACGCTTAAATCTGATCCTTACAGACAAAGCCTTAATCCCCAATCCTAATAGTCCCGAAGAATTCAAGCTTGACGATGCCAGTACACCATTGGGTGCCAGACTTATCGCGGCAAACCATTGTCGGACTTGCCACAATATCGAAAAATATACTGTCGGACCTTCTTATCGCGCAGTAGCGCAACGATACGAGGACTCGGAGAGTAACGTAAAAATGCTTGCCAACAAAGTAAAAAATGGCGGTAGTGGAGTCTGGGGACAGAGCGCCATGACACCCCATCCTGAAATCAGTGACAATGAACTAGATGTCATGATCAGATACATTCTTGATCTCGACGATCCCGTGAAGAAAGATGATAAAAAAACGGCCTCAGCACTTAGTTTTGACAATGTATCATTGGAAGAAAAAGAATTAATAACCGGTGCACTGGTAAGAGTATATTCCATTTCCCCTCAGGTAAGAGAAGTGAAAACTGTCGATTTTACTAAACTGTCGCCAATGATGGCGGGCATAATGCCCAATTTTGACAATATGTCCAATGCCGACTTTGCTGGATTGAGCGAGTGGTTTGCCCTGACTGCTGAAGGATATTTTTACGCTGATGAAGTTGGTGTTTATGAGTTCGAAATATGGAGTGACGATGCGAGCCTTCTGGAATTACATAATACACTTATAGCTGACAATGACGGACAGCATGGGGCAGAAGTCGTATCCGCCAGCGCTCGGTTGACAAAAGGTTACCACCCATTCCGAATCAGATATCAACAAGGTGGTGGCGGCGCATTTTTATCTTTCAATTATAGAAAGGAAGGTGAAGAGAATTGGAAAGTCATACCTCAGGAGCTTATCTTTCATAAAATAGCTGATCACCATCTCATTGGTGATCTGTCATTGCCGATGGCTACTACTATGCGTATACCCGGACACCAAACACCACTAGATAATGTACATCCATCTTTCGATCTCAGCACCGCAAGACCGGCAGGTTTTAAACCCAAGGTAGGTGGGATGGATTTGCTCTCTGACGGACGCCTTGTCGTCAGCACATGGGATGCTGAAGGTGCTGTTTACATTTTAGATAATTTAGCTTCCGGAGATAGTACCAAGATCACATCTAAAAAAATAGCCTCTGGTCTAGCTGAACCACTAGGTCTAAAGGTCGTAGATGATCAGATATACATCATGCAAAAACATGAACTCACCCATCTCATAGATTTGAACAATGACGAAATCATTGATGAGTATCGCACAGTGGCAGACTCGTGGCAAGTATCCCCCAATTTTCATGAATTTGGATTTGGCCTAGAATATCTAGATGGTCATTTTTATGCGGCTCTTGCGACAGCTATCGAGCCGGGAGGTGCGAGCACTCAGCCCCAGATTCCGGATAGAGGAAAAGTTATCAAGGTAAATAGAGAGACAGGTGAGTTGAGCTTTATCGCCCATGGATTACGCACCCCTAACGGTATCGGTATAGGACTTGATAACCAGTTATTTATCGCTGATAACCAAGGAGACTGGCTACCTTCTTCTAAGATCGTACACGTCTCAGAAGGAGCATGGTATGGGTCGCGCTCTGTCGATTTTATAGGAACAGCGGGGCTGCGCGAAAAACTTCCTGTCGTCTGGTTGCCTCAAGACGAAATCGGCAATTCTCCCTCTACTCCTATCGGTATCGAAGTAGGCCCCTACAAAAATCAGCTTATCCATGGCGAAGTGACGAATGGTGGCATCAAGCGTGTATTTCCTGAAAAAATAGAAGGAGAATGGCAAGGCGCACTTTTCAGATTTACGCAAGGTCTCGAGGGTGGAGTCAACCGCATCGTCTGGAATCCTGATGGTGCTCTTTATGTAGGCGGCATAGGAAATCCGGGCAACTGGTCTCATGCCGGAAAAAAATGGTATGGATTAGAAAGACTTAAGTACAACGGAAAAACAACATTTGAAATGCTCGCCGTACGTGCACGTTCCAATGGCCTGCAAATAGAGTTTACCGAACCACTTGCCTTGGGAGAAGGCTGGAATCCGAGCGATTATGAAATAGAGCAGTGGTATTACCTTCCCACGATTGAATATGGCGGCCCTAAACTGGGACAGCAACGCCTTAAAGTTCGCAACGTTAACATATCCGAAGATCGACGCGCAGTCGATATCACAATCGATGGCATCAAGCCCAATCATGTCGTCTATTTACATTTGGGTAGCGGTATTATCAGCCAGAGCGGCAACCAACTATGGTCAAGTGAATGTTGGTATACCATGAATCGAATTCCTAAAAATCTACCCGTTACTGAGAGTACTAAGTCTTTTGTAGCTATTGACAATACGCTAACGGAATTTGAAAAACAGGCCGGCTTCCAGCTACTCTTCAATGGTAAAGACCTGAATGAATGGCATACTTACAATCAATCCGGAGTAACTCCCGGATGGAAGATAGACGGAACGAGCTTCTATCTTGACCCGACTGTAAAAGCGGGTGGCGATCTTACGTCAAATAAATCATACAAAAATTTCGAACTTAAACTGGATTGGAAAATCCAAAACTGTGGCAATAGCGGTATAATGTGGAATGTAGTCGAATCCCCTGACTACAGTGCCCCATACCTCACGGGTCCTGAAATGCAAATATTGGATAATGTATGTCATCCAGATACACGCTATCCGACACATCGAGCCGGAGATCTGTATGATATGATCGAGACTAAGTATAAGACAGTTAAGCCTGCCGGCCAATGGAATAATATACGTATCATCTCTCGTGATGGATATGTAGAATTCTGGCAGAATGGTCATCGAGTGGTTACGTTTACCATGCACTCACCAGAATGGGATGAGCTTGTCGCCAAGAGTAAATTTCACGATTGGCCCGCATTTGGCAAAGCCAAAGAAGGAAAGATCGTTCTCCAAGATCACAGCGACAAGGTGTGGTTCAAGAATGTCAAGATCAGAGAGTTATAACGTTAGATCACAACATCATAGTCATTGGCCTACGGCCAATGACTTAATACCGCTAGAGTAAGGATAAAGGTATCTTTCGTCCCCAAAGGCAGTTTACATATCTTTCGACTCGACAGACTGCAGAAGTATTTAGTAGTCTGCCTCATTTCAATATCCCACCTCCGGCATCTCGTCAGTTCTCTTGTAATCGCGTCGCCGAGATATGTCACGTCAACTCTCCGTGCTTCAGTGCGCATGCACTCATGATGTCCTTCGACCTTCTAATTTCAACCTTTCATTCTTAATATTAGGCTCGTCCGCAAGACGAGACGACCCTAATTGGGCAAAGCCCGTCCTCGTCAGTCTTCCTTTTTGTCATGCCGCCGAGACAAGAAATCCGTAATTTATTTTAAAACCGCATATCTGCCGGGTGAATGTAGCCTTCACGATATTCTCTGCGCAGCAATGCCGTAGCTTCATCGTCTCCCTCAATTATTTTCAGTAAAGGATCATAACGCAATGGCCTGTTAAGCCGCATAGAGAGATTAGCGATTATACAACTGGCGGTGGAAATGTAAGCTTCTTCTATATCTGAGATAGGTTTTGTACCATTTTCGATAGCAGAGATCATATCTCTCATCTGACCTCGCGTAGCAGGAGCGGTATGAATCTCTATATCTTTTTCTGTAAGATCTTCAGGATACTCTTCTTTCTCAAGCAATACATCACGTCTGATGCGTCCACCTTGTCCACGAGGGATGAATTCGCTTTTATGAACATCAGCCTTGAGAGTTCCCCCTTCACCGTATATCACAAAACCCCATGGATACTCAGGATCTGGCGCTGTGCCCCAGCTACGATGTTGCCACACACAGTTGAGTTCTGCATACTGGAAAATGGCCGTCTGGGTGTCTGCTGTGTTGGACTTAGCGGCCTTTTGAACATATATCCCGCCTGTTGAGGAAATAGTATGCGGCCAGCCTAGTCCCAACATCCATCTGACTGCGTCAAACATATGCACGCACATGTCACCCATGATACCATTGCTGTACTCCATAAATGCACGCCACCACCCTCTGTGCGGCAGCCCGTCATAAGGTCTCCATGGTGCCGGGCCTGTCCATAGTTCATAGTCCAAATGATCAGGGACCTCTTGAAGCGGTGGGTTAGCTGAAGAGCGCATGTGATAGTAACAGAACATCTCGACATGCGAAATCTTGCCTAGCATCCCCGTATCGACAATATTCTTTTTGACCCATTGGAGGTGCGGCGTGCTGCGCCGTTGAAGTCCTATCTGTGCTACCTTTTTATAATGCCTCGCAGCGCGTAAGACAGCTTCTCCTTCGAGGACATCTACGCTTATAGGTTTTTGTAGATATACATGTGCGCCGGCTTTCATAGCATCAATGGCTTGTAAGGCATGCCAGTGATCAGGTGTTCCTATCAACACAATATCTGGTTTTTCAAGAGCAAGCAAATCGCGGTAATCACGATAAAGATTGGGCTTATGACCATCTATCGATCGGGCGGCAACAAGCCCCTGCGCTTCATACAACAACTTACTATCGACATCACAAAGTCCCGACACCCGGCAATCTGCCACCTGTATGATCTTAAACAGATCACTCTTGCCGTACCACCCTGTTCCGATCAATGCGACATTATATGTAGCGCGTGTCGATCCTAGTGCTGATATGGGCGATGCACAAGCCCACATCCCGGCACTAGCAGCATAGGATGTGGTCTTTAAAAAATCCCTTCTACTCTGTAACTGTCTCATAATTAAGCGATATTTGTGCATGGGGTAATATAAAAATTTAGATGGAAAGCATCATTACGAAAGACACAGAAGTTTTTTATTTTAAGAACTTTGGGGTGGCACAAGACCCTGAAGTATTCAAAATCACGACGGATAGTCTGGCTTTAGGTGCGCTGTGTCCTTTGGCTGAGGGGTACAATAATCTTGAAATAGGTGGCGGTACCGGCGTAGTAAGCATGATGCTTGCACAAAGATTCGATAATATTCATGTCGCGACCATAGACATCAATCCTCGCTCTGTAGAACTGAGTAAAGAGAATTTTGCCAATAGCTCCTACGGTACTCGCTTATCGGCTCGTCAGGAAGATTTTTGCGATTTTGTTGACACGCTCAAAGACAATTCACTTGACAATATTGTCTCAAATCCACCCTATCACACCAATGGTCTAATGCCCTCTGATGAACATCTGGCACTAGCGAAGCATGAATCACACGATTTGCTGCCCAATATACTCAGTGCCGCCAAAAGGCTGCTCAAGCCTGACGGCCTACTTTCGCTTTTAATCCCTGCCTATCGGCACAACGAAATTATAAAGCTTGCTGACAGCATCGGACTTTATCTGCATTCACGTGTTAAATTAACTGCATTTGAAAATCAACCACCGATAAGATATATTCTCTCATGGCAGCCCAATCAATGTGATCCCATAGAAGATAGAATAGTGACTATTTACAATCCTGATCGTAGCTATCACGCATCTTGGCGGATTGCTTTAGCAGATTTTTTGACAATCTTCTAGCGACATATAAAGTCGAACGGTCGTTTGATTAATTATCTAACTGAGCGGCTCTGCTTCTTATCAATGATGAATAGTATTAAACTTGGATATCTTCTGTTCTACAGTCATCTACTTTACTTAACCCGAAAGGCTAAATAATTCTAGCTCGTGACAGTACCCTGTGCAGTCGTCACACATCATAAATTACTCTCCACTAGAGTCACTCCATTTTTCAACATATGCTTGCGCAGGCGTGTAAAGAGTGGTACCAATGGAAGTACTTCGCTGTCAAATTGAACATGCGGCGACAAATAAGCTCTTGTGTCAGCATTGTTGTATAACTATGTAGTGCGTTTTGGTGTGAGATTCTTGATCGCAAAGCCGGTAGAGCCGCAAAGATTAACCTAAAGATAAGGGACTTTTTTTGATAGTCCTCTAGCAGTTTTCGAATTCTATCGATAGTCTAAATTACCGCCTTCGGCACAATTTGACTTACACGCTAATATTGTGATAGCACTGTAGCTCAAATATTCCTAGCTTAGAGCTGTTAAATTAATATCCGACTTTATGAACCATGCGCGTGCGGCATCGCATCATACTGATATTATCATTGTAGGTGCCGGACTTTCCGGTATAGGAGCAGCGTATCATATCACGACTAGATGCAGTGACCAAAGATTTAAAATTCTAGAATCTAGAGAAGCGATTGGTGGCACATGGGATTTGTTCCAATATCCCGGTATCCGATCAGATTCGGACATGTATACACTGGGATATTCCTTTAAACCGTGGATAAGCGACGACGCTATAGCAGATGGTCCGGCCATCCTGAGATATATCAGAGAGACCGCAGAAGAGAATGATCTTGTAAAACACATACAGTTTAACAGTGAGGTAAAAACAGCCTCATGGTGCTCTGCCGCGGCTCAATGGACCCTGGGGGTTATAAATAAACAATCAGGAATTATTGAAAATCACACTTGTCAATTTTTATTTCTTTGCTCAGGCTATTATGACTATGATCAAGGATATATGCCTGCGTTAAAAGGGGCTGAAAATTTTATAGGCCCATTATTCCATCCGCAACACTGGCCTCGGGATTTAACCTACGAAAATAAAAAAGTCGTCGTTATCGGAAGCGGTGCCACTGCCGTCACCATCGTACCTCAACTAGCCAAGAAAGCTAGCTCTGTCATCATGTTACAGCGCACACCGACATATTATTTTTCTGCACCAAAAAAAGATGGAATAGCAAATTTTTTAAGAAAAGTACTACCACTCAAGATGGCCTACTTTTTATCAAGATGGAAAAATATCCTCATGGGCGTCGGCTCTTATTCTTTTTTCAGAAAATGGCCTCAGACATCAAAGAATTTTCTAATTAAAATTGCAAAAAAAGAAATAGGATCTGAAAAATTCGATCATAAACATTTCGACCCTCCTTACAACCCCTGGGACCAACGGCTATGTCTCATACCAGATAGTGACTTGTTTAAAACTGTAAAAGAGGGAAAAGCAGAAATCATCACTGATCACATAGATCATATTACGACTAAGGGCATTCTTCTTCAGTCTGGCAAGTGTATCGATGCCGATATCATAGTCTGTGCCACCGGTCTTAAGGTAAAAATATTGGGAGGTATCTCACTTGACATAGATGGCCAGCAATATAAACCTTCGGACAGTTATTGCTATCGCGGTATGATGTTTACAGATATCCCCAATATGGCTTTGAGCTTCGGTTATACCAATGCCTCCTGGACACTAAAAAGTGATCTCACCGCCGAGTATGTATGTAGACTCCTGAATTATATGAAAAAAAACAACTTAAAAACTTGTATCCCTAGAATGCGCGAGATTGACATCCGAGATGAACCTTTTTTAGATTTTAATTCCGGTTATATCCTCCGCAATAATCACCTTTTACCTAAGCAAGGTCATCGTCGGCCGTGGCGCGTTTTTCAGAATTATATCCTAGATATTTTTAATTTTAGATATCATAAAATTAATGATAAAGCATTAGATTTCGATTAAACTCTTATTTTTCAACATTATATTGTCAATCTTCTTTTCATAATTAAAGCGCGGCGATAGTCTTGTCATTCCACCTTTCATTCGCGCCGTCAAGATAGGTGTATCGTAATATGATGGTTCTTAATCCACTGCGTGGTTGCATTGTAATGAATGGTTCATCAGATCCACTGCCTTTTCCTGCTTGCGGATGGAACACAGTAACAGGGTCTATATGTGCCCTAGCAATGTCAAGAGCACCTTTAAGCTCTACTTGCTAGGAAATGACAAGCGAGCCATTAACGCTATATCTGCTTGGAGGCAAGAATACAATTTCG
Source organism: uncultured Saprospiraceae bacterium (assembly GCA_964396595.1). Taxonomy (GTDB): domain Bacteria; phylum Bacteroidota; class Bacteroidia; order Chitinophagales; family Saprospiraceae; genus CAYNFR01. The sequence continues at coordinate 114,387 of CAYNFR010000006.1, forward strand.
CCACCATCTCCTGCTTTATTCTGAGCTAATGGAGTAGCGGAGGTATTGTCTGTATAATTGTCAGCAGCTGCGTTAAATGGTGCCCAAGCGGCGTTGTAAAACTCAGACCAAATCGGTTTCTGCGGTCTTGGAAGGGTGTCTATGAATACAGGCATGGGTGGCAAATTGATGGAAGTTGTACCCAGTAGTCGTTTAACTAAAAGTGAATCCGGTATTGGGCTATTATTTTTAAACCTATTACCTGTGAGGATATACCTCGAATAAGAACCAAATTCAATATTTTTCTTGACGTCATAAAATCACAATCAGAAGTCAGTTAGATACCCCGGACATCAATATTTCTAATTGTAACGTCCATCAGGCGAGAACGTATCGAGGCGAGACGACTGTCATTCGTAAGTGCTTATACTACCTTCGTTCCCTGTTTCGCCTCACTATGACCTCTACAGTCACCTCCTCAAGTTTCGCATTTACCCAATCCAAAAAATTCAAATACAAAAAAGATCTCTTCTCAAACGGATCCACCGATATTCTCAATAAATTCTTCCTTGTTTCCAGTAATAAAGTATAGTCAGGTTTATCTAAACTTTTTAATTGTTTCCTCATAAAACTCAGAACTTCCATCTGCACCTTATTCTTATCCTTCATCTTATCTAAAAAACGACTTACAGACTTCTCAAGATATTCTAATAACCAATAGTTTTTTAACTCATAATGAGCTATCATATGCATCAGACGAGCATAACATTGTATATCCTCGCGCAGATGGCCGGCCTTCAGGTTGATAATCTTATTGAGATAATCAATAGCCGTATCAAAATCTCCACATCCAAAATACATCCATGCCATGCGATAATAAAAAACTAACACCCTATGAATATCAAGATATGGATCGTATAATTCTAACATTTCTTCACACTCCGGTATTAAGCTTAGTCCCTCAGTATAGTGGCCTTGCAAAAAATACTTATAGAACAAACTTGAATAATAATACAGAAAAAATATAACCTCTGAAGTCTTATTTAATCGATTGTAATACGTATCTCGAAATCGCTCAAACTTTCTTATTCCTTCGATATATTGCACTTCATCATCTAGACTATACAAACTTGTGAGCCAGTAATGTAAGCCCCTCATATATAAATCAGGGTCATTCGAAATAATCCGCTCATCAGATTCAAGCAACTCGATCCATCTGCGAGAATGATCAGCACATTTCTCAAAATTAAGCAGGATATAATTATACCATACATGGCTCTGGTGAAGATATATTTTTTCAAAAAAAGATAATGAATCATATGTATGCGTAGGCAAATGCGACTTAAAGTATTCTGTCACTATCAGCAAGTCCTTCTCTGACTTTATGTGCCCTATCTGAATATAAAGACCGTGTATCTTAATTTTAAGATTTGTAAGCTTATTCGAGTTACTGAGTATTTGACACACTTGCTCAGATTCATCCAAAAGATTTTCCATTTTGTTCTTTACCGATCTACTCCTGGTGATGTGCTTCTCCTCTATCATTTTTTGAAACTCCAGCAATTCGTAATACAATAAATTCTGGTTGCTATTATGTACTATTCCCTTAATACGTTCAAGAGTTTTTAAACTCTGGATATATAGACCCTTGCCGTAGAGGATTCTAGCAAAGTCCATCTGCTGTCTGAACTCAAAATCCAGATTCTTGTGTGCGAAAATCATTCTCAGACTTGATAATACCTCGTTATACAGATGTCGCTTTAAGTTAGGCAACTGACTTTTGGTAATGGGATGAATCTTCCTTAATAAGGCCTTCTCATCATAGCTGGTCATACTATCAAGACTGTCGAATAGCGTAATAAACATGGCCTTTTCTTTCTGGTGTGTCCTGGTCGCATACAGCTTAAAATTTCTTTTTTCTGCCTTGGTAAGGCTTTGAATCAAGACAAAAAGATGGTCTGAAGAACTTATAGGCATAACATCAATAAATTATATATATATCTGTTAATCAATTATTTAAATAAATAAAACTACTATTTGAAGATCACATGGGTAAAAATATTAAATTATTTAAGCTTTCCATGCTCTATCTAGTTTTGTGCCAGCGAAACAACGAAATAGTTAGTTGCGCCATATTATTAAACCTTGCATATGAAAAAAATAGAAGCAATTATTCGGACGTCAAAATTTGATGCAGTTAGAGATGCTCTAGCCAGTATTGATGTTCTTTTTTTCTCTCTTCATGAAATAAGAGGCTATGGGTTGCAGAGGGGTAAGAAACAGACCTATAGAGGCGCTGATCTAGGCTCTGATTACATTTCAAGACTACAGATGAACCTAGTTGTCGAAGACCATTATGTCGAAAAAATAATCAGAACTATTGAGCATTCCGGTAAAACCGGCGAAGTAGGAGACGGAAAAATATTCGTTTATGATGTCGTCGAAGCAGTTCGTATCCGAAACGGAGAGCGTGGCGAATCTGCCATCTAATCAGTATAAAACATTTTTTTACAACATTATCTAAACAAAACGTAATGAGTCAAGAACTATTTACAACCAATAATTTATGGATTCTTATATCTGCCACCTTGGTCTTTATAATGCATCTTGGATTTGCGAGCTTAGAATCAGGTTTAGTGCGCAAAAAGAACACGGTAAACATTCTTTTTAAAAATTGTATGATTATTTCTATCGGTCTGATAAGCTATTATTTCATGGGTTTCAATCTTATGTATCCGGGAGAGTCGATAAATGGATTGATAGGATTCGGGGGTTTCTTACTTTCGGTGCCTGAGGGGGCTGCAGGAGCTATTGACTATGCCGATGGTGCTTATACTTACTGGACTGATTTTATTTTTCAAGCGATGTTTGCAGCCACAGGCGCAACGATTGTGAGTGGGGCTGTAGCAGAGCGTATAAAACTTAACTCCTTTTTAATGTTTAGCATTGTTTTTTTATCGCTGTCCTATCCTTTAACCGGCATGTGGAAATGGGGAGGTGGATGGCTAGACAGTCGTGGATTTTATGATTTTGCAGGCTCTACGATCGTGCACTCAGTGGGCGGATGGGCTGCACTTGCATGTATCATTGTGTTAGGTGCCCGCAAAGGCAAATATACAGATAAAGGGATACAAGCGATTCCGGGGCACAACCTACCCTTAGCTACATTAGGAGTCTTTCTTTTATGGTTTGGCTGGTTTGGATTTAACGGAGGGAGTGTACTCTCTGCCGATCCGATGGCTGTATCGCTTGTGTTTGTGACAACAGCCTTAGCCGGAGCCGGTGGGGCGGTAGGTGCATTCTTTACATCTCATCAACTATTTAAAACACATGATCTATCCATGGTGCTGAACGGTATTCTAGGGGGGCTTGTCGGTATTACTGCCGGCGCAGATCTAATGGGACCGGGGGAAGCCATAATTATTGGTTTTATCGCTGGTATCATCATCCCATTCTCAGTAATATTTTTCGACCGAACACTCAAGTTAGATGACCCTGTAGGAGCAACATCTGTACACTTAGTATGCGGTGTTTGGGGCACTTTAGCAGTAGGTATTTTTGGCGAAAAAGCCGGTTTGTCGCAGCTCGGAGAACAGCTAATCGGTATTTTTTCAATCGGTGCCTTCACGTTTATTTTCGCTTTTATCCTTATATCACTAATTAATAAAACTATTGGCATACGCGTTGACGATCATGAAGAAATGAAAGGTCTAGATGCAGCAGAACACGGCATGGAAGCCTATTCTGACATAGATACCCATTATGCCTTGATGGTTCAGTAAATTCATCTACCTGAGGATCTCAGGATATTTTATCATTTTTTAAAAATTCGAAGTCATGAAAAAAGTCTTTACTACTATTCGTTTGTCCTTTTCCATCGTTTTGATGGCTACACTCTGTCACTTCAACGGCCATCTCAATGCCCAAGAAGAAAGTAAATTTAGTTTTGACGTCAGCCTTAATTCAGATCAGTTTTTTGGATTCTATCCCTTTTTCCAAGGTTCTTACGACCTCAGCGAGAAATCAGCTTTCACGTTCTATGGAATCCTTTGGTCAGGAGGTACAGGCGGTGCTTGGGGCAACTGGACCGAATTCGGTCTTGGTATTAACTTAAAACCTACAGAAAGTCTTTCCATTAATCCTCAATTAGGATTTCTAGGCGGAAACTTGCTCTCGTCAGGAACAGCAGGGCCAGCTATTTTTGGAGATGGTTTTGTCCCCAATCTCACAGTCAACCTTGATAACGCCAAGACCCAAGGCCAATTCTATCTAGGATATTATGCACCCTTACGCAATAAAGCCAGTGCAAATGGAACTACACTATCCTATATACATTATTGGGCTAACTATGGATTCAAAGCGTCGTCATTCTTCAGCCTGGGTTTACATTTTGAACATTTAATCAACTCAGGAGGCTCTAATGTATCAAGTTCTACAGATGTCTACCAATGGTTAGGCCCTTACATCCAATTTACAGCACCCGACGGAGGTCCATTCGCGAGATTCTCATTCGGAACCGATCTTGTAGAGGGAAATGACTCCTTTTTTAAATTAACAGCAGGGTTCAGCTTTTAAATATATTTTATCATACGACAGTTTTTTTTGTACGAGGTCTGATTATCAAAATCGACCTCGTGCAATTTTTTTTTAAACTCACGCATAGTCCTTCAGCATTTAGTCCTCTCATACTTACACCTTCTCCTATTCTCTATATCTTAGCTTCACAATTGGACAAAATCCCTCCGTGTCAGCACTCTTCTCAGACGCGTCGTCGAGACAAGTAATTCATAATTTACTTTTCTATCGTATTAGAATAGACGTTCTTCAATTTGCTCAAGCCCTTAATATATCGAAGTCCTTCTTGTCCAATCTCAGTATTATAGACATTTAGATAAACTAACTCGTTCATTCCCTTCAATTCTTTCAATTGTTCATCCACAACATTTGTTCCATCCAAAAATAGTCTTTGAAGATGTTGCATGCCACCGATCACCTGAATAGCATTATCGGGTAAAATCTGATTACTTAATTTTAAACTTAATATATACAAGCGTATCTCCTGCAGTAATTCAAAATGTCTCTTGCTGATCTCTCTGACGTTAACAAAACTAACATTGATCAATGGGCTGCTCCGGGATACTGGTAATATACTAACATGTAAGCCCCTTAACTCTTCAACCACTGCCATAGGAATACCGGGTAGGTTCACTTGCGGAATATCAGCAGGGATGTTTTTTGAATTATCCAAATTATTTGAATCATCATTATGAAAATCATTTACCCATTTAATAATGTGCTGTTCTAATAATTCCGATTGAGAAAAATCCTTAACTTTTTTGTCAAAGTAATCATCGGAAGCTGCCCAAATCTTAAAAATGTCCAACTCCTCCTGCGATAAGGGAGCTGAATTCAATGGAGGCATATGTTTCTTATCTCGTAATGGAAGCGAGATGCGATCTCCTATTAATTGGACAACTGACTTGGTCTTAATACCGACAATCCTTTTTGTACTTTTGCCACCGATGCTTAACATTTCCGATGAATGCAGTCTTAATTCACCTCTGGCTTTTGAGTTGTTGTGACAGGAGATACATTTATTGTGCAAGATTATGTCGACAATGTCTTTATAAATATCTACTTCATCCATTTTTGAAATATCAATGGCCGGATATCGCGTCTCTACACGATTGGCACTAAACGACAAATAATTTTCTCCATGAGTCAGGCTACCTCCCAAATGTCCCGTTATAGATAAAGAAACTGCCATTGCCAAGCCTATAGCTTTGGAAATATTATGACTTGTGTACTTACTCGCTCCATAACAAACCAAGGATAGAATAGCTGTCAATAGTCCCCACCATTGATGTAAAGACACACTATCAGGAGGAATTTCACCGGTGATTTTCAAAATATATCCGGTAACACATGCCACACAGGCAGCTGCTGCTCCGATGCCATATACAATCGTAACCGCAGAAGCTGCATGTGCAAATCGAGGCAATTGTCGCAACCAATCCATCAATACCGCCAAAAGCAAGATACCTATGGGTATATGTAGAACCAGTATGTGAAAGCGACCAATATACTCCATATATTAGGCGATGATGTCTTTTATAAGCTCTCCTTCTACATCCGTCAACCTAAATGGTCTGCCCTGAAACTCATAAGTGAAATTCTCGTGGTCCATGCCTAACTGATTCAGAATAGTCGCTTGAATGTCAAACACGGACTGACGACCTGTAACACCCGCAAATCCGATCTCGTCTGTCTCCCCATGTGAATAAGCTCTCTTTATACCACCACCAGCCATCCACATGGTAAAAGCGTCAGGATGATGGTCACGTCCCATATATATCTGAGCCACCCCATTTCGATTTTCCTGCATGGGCGTTCTGCCAAATTCCCCTCCCCACACGACAAGTGTTTCTTCCAGTAGTCCACGTTGTTTGAGATCAGTCAATAGCGCAGCAATAGGCTTGTCTGTCTCCCGACATTTGTCGATAAGACCTATCTCCAGCGCCGTATCTTTACTTACGCCATGAGTGTCCCATCCCCAGTCATATAACTGAACAAATCGTACCCCCTTTTCCACCAGCTTTCGTGCTAATAAGACATTATTGGCAAAAGATTCTCTACCCGGACTTGTTCCATATAATTCATGAATGTATTGTGGCTCATTAGCTATATTCATCACCTCTGGCACCTCTATTTGCATGCGAAATGCCATCTCGTATTGAGCTATTCGGGCAACGGTTTCGGGATCGTTGAATTCTTGATAGGTCAATTCATTTACCTGATTAATAGCATCAAGCGTCAGCCTTCTTACATCGCGCGAGGTAGCGGTCGGATTGCTAAGATAGAGCACGGGGTCACCTTTTGACTGGCACTGGACACCTTGATACACAGAAGGCAAAAATCCGCTACCCCATACTTGCTTACCGGCGTCAGGGTGAGCACCACCTGATGTCAATACAATGAAGCCAGGCAAGTTCTGATTCTCTGAGCCCAGACCATACGCTGCCCAGCTACCCATACTCGGACGTCCGGGTCTTGCAGAACCGGTGTGCATGAGCAATTGTGCAGGAGCATGATTAAATTGATCTGTATGTACCGCTCTTAAAAAACTCACCTCATCTGCTACTTTTTTGAAATAAGGAAGACGATCAGAAACCAAATGTCCCGACTCTCCTACTTGTGTGAATTGAGCTTGAGATCCCAGTAATTTGGGCACACCACGTATAAAGGCAAACTGCTTGCCTTCAAGTAATGATGTCGGGCAAGCTTGACCACTTAATTTATTGAGCAACGGTTTAAGCTCGAACAACTCGTATTGAGAAGGTGCACCGGCCATGTGTAGATAAATTACAGATTTGGCCTTCGGGGCAAAATGTGGTGCATGAGCCAGCAGCTGGTGAACTAAGTTATCATTTTTGCTAGGCACACTGCATGAACCCATCCATCCCATAGCCATTGCTCCAAGACCCATTCCACCGACTTTCAAGAACTCTCGACGCGTATTGAGTTGACTATTGCGTAGCCGTAATTCGTTTGACAATCCCTTTACTCTGCTCATATTATTTTACTAGTATTTCGTCCATATTCAATATAGCCGTAGCAACGATGTTCATTGATTCTCGATGAGCTTCTTCTTCTGTAAATCGCTCTGTTAATAGCTGTTCAGCCGTGGATCGGTACAAGGCCATCAGCGCGGCTAATTTTTCCGGCGTTATTTCTCTGAATGTAGCTGAAGAATACATCTTACGTATTAGATCATCGATTTCCGCCTGATCCACATATTCCGCATCTAAAAATCTGCTTGCAAAAGCAACTGCAGCCTCTCTATACGTCGAATCATTTAATGTAACCAGCACTTGTAATGGTGTATTCGTATGGATACGGCGGGCAGTGCATACTTCACGCTGAGTCATATCAAATATCTGAAAGGAAGGGTAAGGGGATGTTCTCTTAATAAATGTATATATGCTTCTCCTATGACGCCCTTCTTGCTGACTCGTCTCCCATCGCTCACTACTATAAGGCGCTTGCCAAAACCCCTCAGGCTGATAAGGCATAACCGGAGCACCATACATGTCCGAATTTAAGAGTCCCGATATACTTAATGCCTGATCTCTAATCTCCTCTGCAGATAATCGCCGTCGCGCCCCTCTGGACAAATACTGATTATACGGATCAATGCGTTGATGATCGACAGAAATTGATGCATCTCTTCTATAAGCATCCGAGAGAACGATTTCTTTAATCAGTCGCTTGACGCTCCAATGATAATCGTACATCCATCTATAAGCCAATTCATCCAACAGCTCCCTATGACTAGGCACATCTCCTTGTGAACCCAAATCTTCTAATGTCACCACAATGCCCCGACCAAACAACTGCGCCCACACCCTATTTACAAATGTGCGCGCAGTCAAGGGATTATTTTTATCTACTATCCATCGCCCAAAAGCCAGTCGATCTTTAGGCCTATCGGCAAATGCCAACACAGAAGGGACATCAGGATTTACCGCTATGGTAGGAGTCAACCAATTACCTCTATCAAGCAAAAAAGTCCCTCTTTGTCGATCATCCGGATTAGGCCACATAATCAAGGTATAAGGCATTTCTGCCAGCAACAATTGATGATATAACTCTTTCATTTTCCGATGATCACTTAAACCCTTACCAGGGAAACCCTCCCCAAAATACAACCAATCCAATTGCACGATCATGGCATTGGGATCTACATTTTCTCCATGTATATATTCCAGAAATAGGTCATGATTCCCTTTGGAAGGCTTCAGTGGAATTTCATGAAGCGAGTATTTCCATTTAGTGTCCTTAAGGGGGATCGCCCCAATAATCTCGCCTTGTCTGTTATTCAACCTTATATTGAGTGTTCCGTTGCCGGCAGTGGAGATTAATTTAACGAGTATTATCTCAACATTTGACAACGGAATATTCGTAAACCTTGCCGATCCATTATTGCGCAGGCCGAGATACTTGGTATCGTAATGCTCAGCATTGAGCATGTTATCAGACTCAATAGAATAGATGATGGGTTGGAGTGTTTTAATTTGATTCTTGATACGATGAGCATGTTCTGATGATTCCACCTTATTAATCCAGGTAGTTATAGAATCGAGTCTTGATGTATTGATACTATCTAAAAACCTCAACCATGGATAATCCCGATGCGTATCCGCATCACGTGTATTATTAAAATAGGCCAACGAAGTATAATATCCCTCATGCTTGATAGGATCATAAGGATGTCCATGACATTGAACACAAGCCATCGTCGTTCCCATGATACCTTCCCATGTAGTGTTAACACGATCCATGACCGCTAGCATGCGATATTCTTCATTATCTGTTCCTCCTTCGTCATTTGTCTGAGTATTGCGATGAAATCCTGTAGCGATGAGCTGATCATCAGTAGGATTGTCAAGTAGATCTCCGGCTATCTGTTCGATGACAAATCGGTCATATCCTAAATCTTCATTAAATGCACGGATGACATAGTCTCGATAGCGCCATATGCTTCGTGATGGGTCGCGCTCGAAACCCTTCGAATCAGCATACCTCGCGATGTCAAGCCACATCGATGTCCATTTTTCCCCAAATCCGGGATTTGCCAATAGACTGTCCACCACCATTTCGTAGGAAATCACTTTATTAACATATCTCTCAACAAGCGAGCTCGGTGGTGGCAATCCAATCAGATCAAAACCTAAGCGCCTCACCAATACTTCCGGCGAAGCCTCTTCCTTGGGCTTGATCTTATTTTGTACTAGCTTCCTATTGATATGACTGTCTATAAAATGCTCTTCTGCTGACTTGGATGAGACGAAACTCATTAAAGCGTTAGGCATCCGAGTTTGAGGTGCTTTAATGGGCTCATACGCCCAATGTATTCCCCACGGAGCACCTTGCTTAATCCATCTAGTCAATATACCAATTTCTCGATCAGTCAAAGCCGGCTTATCCAATGGCATTCGTTCTGAAGGATCTTTGCTTTTAATCCTTCTTATTAATTCACTCTTATGCGTATTCCCCGGCACAATGGGATAATTGCCTGATTCTCCCACTATTAAAGCTTGATCTCTATTTAAAAGCGAGAATCCGCCATTGGCACGAACACCGCCGTGGCATGAAATACAATGTTTGTTGAGAACCGGCTTTACATCAAGGTTATAGTCGATCCTGTCAGAATCCCTTGTTAAAAGATACCACCCTCCCAGAAATATAGCAGAAACAATCAATAGTCTTTTCAACACAACGCTATTATCGTCCTCAATATAATCAATCAACTTGATATCTCATACCACCGATTAACCAATTGACAACATGAATAAAAAAAGCGTAGCAAAGTTTGTAACAGAAGAATTAGCGTTATACATTTGCACCCGCTCGAAGAGTAAATGAACCCTTCGATTTAATATGGTCTGGTAGTTCAGTTGGTTAGAATACCTGCCTGTCACGCAGGGGGTCGCGGG
>CAYNFR010000007.1:0-99149 GCA_964396595.1 uncultured Saprospiraceae bacterium
GTAACCCGTAACCGGCAACCAGCAACCAGCAACCCGTAACCCGTAACCCGTAACCGGCAACCAGCAACCCGTAACCCGCAACCCGTAACCCGTATGTGCCATTTTAAAAAATTTATCCCCCTCAGTTACCCATTGAATTATGGCGCAACTTTCGAATAATTGATTAGCATTGCAAAACCGTCTAAATACGTGACTTTTGGAGATCATACAAGAAATCTGGCAATACTTGAGCAACATGGCTTATCTGGAAGCATTTGGGCTGGTATTCGGGCTACTGTGTGTGTTATTTTTGATCAAAGAGAATATTCTGACTTGGCCATTCGGGATAGCGTATGTATTGGTGTCTTTTGTAATTTTTTGGGAGGCTAGATTGTATGGCGATCTTCTACTACACATTATTTTTTTATTGCTGAACATCTATGGATGGTATTATTGGATCAGTAAACCACAAGACAGAGGAGAGCCTGTTACCATCAATAAAATGAAGCTAAAATCAGCCACGCTGATAGGTCTTATAAGCATCATTGGTATCTATTTATTTGCGCAATTTCTGATATTTCTTCCTTTTCTATTTAAAGGAATAGCGGAAGCTTCATTGCCTTATTGGGATAGTACGACCTCCGTGTTAAGCGTTACGGCTATGTGGTTGACAGCACGGAAATATCTAGACAATTGGTATTATTGGTTGGTGGTGGATATATTGGCCACAGGCATTTACTTTTATAAAGAGCTGTTCTTTTATTCTATCTTATACATGTTGTATATCATCTTGGCCGTATGGGGTTATAAGGCTTGGAACAAGACCTACCTCATCCAAAATTCTAATGTAACAGCCGACGCCCCATGAAAATCATCTGTGTCACCGGCCCGGAATCCACTGGAAAAACCACTCTGGTGCAAGACTTGGCTGAATCATATAACACTAACTTTCTGCCGGAATATGCCCGCGAATATCTCACCTGTCTAGGACGACCCTATGTGGAAGATGACTTATTGGCAATAGCACATGGACAATATGCTGCACAGAAGAAAAGTATAACAGAACACCCCCCACTAGTGATATGGGACACTGATCTTCTCGTCATCAATATATGGTCAAAGATTAAATATGGACGTGTAGATCCATGGATACGACATCAGATGAGACGTCAGTATGTAGATCTGTACATATTGACGCATTACGACATCCCTTATGAAGAAGATCCCTTGCGCGAAAATCCGGAAGATCGCGAAAAACTATTCGCAGTATATCGCGACTATCTCGAAAAACACCGACTCCCCTACTTCGTCGCTCAGGGGACGAAAGAAGAACGGTCGGCGAAAATAATTAATTATATAGCCGAAACATTGGGGCTAATAGCTTAGTTTTGTTCTTGCTTCCAGGGGTGCCCCGTGATGACGTGCGGGTGCTGAGATCATACCCTTATACCTGATCCGGATAATGCCGGCGTAGGAAAAAGTGAAAGCGACATGGCTGTCGTTTAGATTCTCTCACGCTCTGTAAGCATATTAAAAATTTAATTATCTCGATTATTCGGGGTGCTACACAGAGACGAAGGAAAATGAAAAATGCACTTTTTGTAATAGTTTTAATATTGGGCGGGCGCCCAATGATCGCTCAAGACACCACTGTTTTTGAAAAACTAACGATTGAAAATATCACTATTCAATCTTCTAGAATCAGAGATACCGAGCCGGTGAGCTTTCAGCGTATCGACAACATGGTTATTGAGCGTATTTACTATGGACAAGATCCTGCAGCCCTTTTACAGCAATTGTCACCCTCGATCGTTTCTTACTCGGATGGTGGCACGGATATGGGTAATTATGCCCAATTCAGGCTTAGAGGTATCGACCAGGATCGTATAAATATCAGCCTCAATGGCGTGCCATTAAACGACATGATTGATCATGGGGTGTATTTTTCTAATTTCTCGGATTTCCTCAACAGCGTCCATAGCGTTCAGGTACAACGCGGTGTGGCGGCTGACAAGCACGGAGTGGCCAGCTTCGCCGGATCGGTTAATTTTGAATCCGCAAGAATGTCCCAAGAATCACCATCGACAGATGTGCAGATGGGCTTAGCCAGTTTCGGCACGAGAAGAATTTCTGCCGAAGTTCATTCCGGCACACTTGCTCAAGGTGTAAGTCTATATACCCGCATGTCACATTTTCGCACAGACGGATACAAATATAATTCCGGAGCAGAGGCGTATTCTTTGTTTCTATCAGGAGGATATGTAGGATCGAAGGATATGATCAAGATAACTGCATTGGCCGGCAAAACACAGAATGGTCAGGCATACGAATATGTCCCTATCTCGGATATCCTGGTAGATCCACGTACGAATTTTAATGGCCTCAATGATATAGATGATTTTGCTCAACAACAAGTGCAAATACAACATGCCAGGCAAATAAACCATCTCAATCTCAACACCACATACTATTACAATGGAGCCTTTGGAGTGTTTCCTTACACATTCGACAATGTTCAGTATATGTATGGCCTCAATAACAAGCATCATGGACTCATGTCCACAATCTCGGGCGAACATGCACAAAGTGATTGGTCAGCCGGCATACACGCGTACACCATGTCACGCACCAATACGGAGCATATATCCCCTTTTAGTACAGATCCGTATCAACGCGACTTGACAGACAAAAAAGAAATCTCTGCCTTCGGCAAGTACAATGTACGTTTTGGTAAGTGGCACGTACATGCGAGTGGTCAACTCCGCCATATCAGTATGATCAACCGCTACGATCTTCTTACTCACACGCCAGATATCGAGCAATTTGACAGAAGCTGGCTATTCATTAACGGGGTCGGTGGCTTGCATTATCAAGCCTCACAGGCTAATAGTTTTTATCTAAGTCTGGGTTACAGCAATCGCGAACCGACACGTACCGATCTGCTGAATGGCGTATCTGCCCACGAGCGCGTCCGCGATATCGAACTAGGATGGAGACACCGGAGAAATAAGTATTCGCTGGAGGTGAATGTATTTGACATGTCATTTCGAAACGAAATCTCCAAGATTGGTGCATTGGTGGAGCGGTCATATATGGAGATACGCCAAAATGTGCCGCACAGTCGACGCTATGGCTTAGAAATGATGGCACAGCTCAATATGTCAGCACAATTCTTCGCTAATCTTACCGGCTCCCTCATGGGGACGAATATCTCTGAATATCAATCAGCTGGCACGGATCTCAGAAATATCGAACACATACTCGCCCCACGTTTCATTATCACACCTACCCTTAACTACACTCCATATCAACGATTATCGCTAATGGTCATGGCGCGTCATGTGAGTAGCAGTTTTACAGAACTAAGCAATAATCCGGATTTTACCTTGCCTGCATACACCGTGTTAAATAGCCAGATCAATTATCAGCTTAGCTCATCAATCAACTTACAACTCACAGCTAGCAATATTTTTAACACTTTATACTTTGCAGAAGGGAGACCGACGGACCGAAATTTTGATGGGACGATAGACGAGATGGGATTTAGAATACAGCCTCCTAGAAATTTTTCGATGATGATTCGGATGTCTTTTTAAAGCTTGTTTTTTAGAATATCAGCTTCACTTATACGGCTTAATATCCACTCTTCTGAAGTCGATAGGATGACTTTCGCTCTGAAGAGATATACTGCCTGAACTGATCGGCATACCATCTTTTTTTATCTCAGTATCATAACCATTGACGACTCCACCACCGATCTCAGGTGAGTGATAGCGCATGACTTCCTGTCCGTTAACATAATGAATGATAGCCTCGGGTGTAACATCGATTTCTAGTATTACCCACTCTTCGCCATAAAAAGTCGGTGCGGCTGCATTGGTGCAGTGGGGCTCTATTCTTTTATCCTTCATGTAAGCTTCTGTACCGGGAGTACAGAGATTGGCCGTAGGCCGAGCCACGCCTGGGGTTATACCCCCTAGTATCTGAACTTCTATGGATATAGGAAAATCCTGATCCTTGAGCATGGTATGGGCGGGCTGCCCGTGAATCATCACACCACTATTTTTAGTCGCCCAAGCTTCACCACCATTAGCCTGCTCTCCGACTACACGATACTCTACCCGCAGACGATAAGTGCCGAAAATTTCCTGATGAAATAAATGACCATATCTCGCGCTGAACTGATCATATCCATCATACCGTACCTTGATCAATCCGTCTTCCACACGAAAGGTATTGGCAAAATTATCGCCCACTTCATACCCTCGAATTTTTGGAATCCAACCGGTGAGATCCTTACCATTAAACAAAGGACGCCATTCTGATAAAGCGACTACATCTTTTTTTGTGGCGCAAGCTGCCAATATGAGAAAACATGTAAGAAGTAAAGTGCCAAAACGAATCATAGGTGAAATTTTAAATGCTAAACTGCCATAAATAAACTGATTTATTCAATAATTGAACTACGGAAGCTGATCAAAATTCAAATGCGGATGCTCTTTTTTCAAGGTGTCTATTTGGAGAGCGAGTTTATTGAGGAAATCTCTGTGAGACTGACTATTCGGATTGAAGGGTCTGTGGGCTTGTCCGCGAGCAATGGCCTCTATTCGGCCGACGAGAGATAAAGTCTCTTGATCCATAAAGCAACTGCTGAAATTACGCCATACGTATTCATGAGCGAGCTCATTGGGATGTGTCATATCTGTGTTGTAATATCGATAATCCCTCAGATCGTCAAGTACTAGTTCGTATGATGGAAAATATTCCGCAGTTCCGGCATTTACCCTTCTATGGATAGATTCAATCAGGCGTGCCTTGCTGCGATTGTTTATTACCAGTCCATCACGTATATGGCGCACGGGACTTACTTGGAAGACAAGTCTGGCGGAGGGATTGTAGCTTTTGATATTGTCATCAATGCTTCTGAGTGCAATATCTATCTCCTCGATCGTAAGCATCCTTCTGTCAAATAATTGCTGCGGTTGTTTATGACAATTAGCGACCACTTTGCCAGAGTTGCGCATGGTGAAGACATTAGCTGATCCCAGGGTGATAAACACATACGAACTATCACATATAAACTGTTTAAACTGCTGCTTCAAATGTCCCATGATACTGATATATCCCTCTTTACTATCAGCACGTACTTGGCTATGCGCCATATAGTGCAAAACCTGATCATCATATCTTACGAAGCCATCTTCATCAATCTTCAAGCCATTAAGCGCACTATCGATCAGATGAGCAATAGATACAGGGTTGTAAATTGTACCAAAAGGATTTACCAAGACCTTAAATAATCGGTCATATAATCGCTGACCTATGACCTCGGCAAAACACGAGCCCAGCATGATGATACTCTCTCGATGTGTCACTTGAGGGGATACCGGACTGATCACCATTTTTGTTCTGTCTTCCATTGGGCTATGAAGCGGATGAATAAAGGTTAAAAGTACAATCAAAGTGGAGATAAGTTACGCTGACAAGCTTTTTGTGAGGCAATCAACATCCGTCGAGGCTAAAATTCGAAACATCCTAAAATACAAATTTTTGAAACTATACTATGAAGCTTAAAACGTCGTTTTTAATCAGTATTTCTGCCTTGATCCTTGCCGCAATGTATCATGAAGCGAAATGAAATAAAGATGGCAGTTGAAAATTGGCATAAATTATGATAAATAATAATATGATATCTACCTAAAAAATTAGATATTCGTATAATTATCGGATTGGGATGCCGTATTCAACCCAAAAGCCAATATTTTTGACGACTGAGGATGTTGACTTTTGAAGACAATAGACAAGTAAATGAGACAACACAGCAAGTTTTTTGGTATCGTCATTGGGCTACTGGTTAGCCTGAGTATAACAGCTCAAGACATCCATTTTTCGCAATTTTATATGTCCCCGCTCAACCTCAATCCGGCATTGACCGGTGTGATGAATTGCGATCAGCGTGCCATCGTAAACTATCGCAATCAATGGGCGGGCGTCCTCGGTGCGAATGCGTACAACACCTATTCAGGATCCTATGACCGTAGAATGGCTGTCGGACAGGATGACTTTTTTGGTGTCGGCGGTACCCTTTGGGGTGATGTGGCAGGTGCAAGTAGATTTGGTAGTACACAAGCGAGATTATCTGCTTCCTTTAGTAAAAAGCTTGGTGGAAGAAGAAGCGTAGCACATTATCTAAACATTGGCGCGGATGCCGGCTTAACACAACGAAGAGTAAACCCCAGTGATTTAAGATGGCCTTCTCAAGTTACTAATGGCCAGTTTGACCCAAGTGTAGGCTCAGCTGAGATCATCCCTAACGCGAACTTCTTGTTTCCCGATTTGTCCGGAGGAATCTTGTGGTTTAGCACGCTGGGAGATCGAAAGAGTTTTTATATAGGCGGGGCAATGCATCACCTTAACAGACCTAATGTATCTTTTCTCAATAGAGAAGAAAGTCTATATTCCAGAATAACCATTCATGCCGGTGGCGAATTGCCTGTTGGTAAAACGCTAAGCCTTCGTCCTGACGTCGTTTATATGAGCCAAGGGCCTCACATGCAAATCAATGCAGGTACCAGTTTCCGATTTAAAATGGACAAATCACCTCTCGGCAATACCGGAGATCTCGGGCAGTTTTTTCAAGCCGGGGTGTGGTATCGCATAGGAAATCGAGTAGATGGTGGGATTCATTCTGATGCACTTATCTTGACAACCAGATTTGACTTTAATCAGTATGGAATAGGCTTGAGCTATGATTACAATGTATCGAAACTTAATCAAGCAGCAGCTGCCAATGGATCATTTGAGTTGTCTGTAAACTATCTGATCTGTACTGGATCATTACGCGGGGTTTATTGTCCTGTATTCTAAAGGGGTAATCCTTCCAAATATTTTCCTAGTTTAATGCTGTAGTCGTGTACAGGTTTGTCACTTGGGCGAGAGCCAAATTGTCCACCGCTTGCCGAAATACCCGCTCTGAGATTACCGAATGGTGGAATTGACCATGGTGGGCTGACAAGATTCCGGAGGCGGGGATTGAAATATCCCAAGCAACTCAATAGCCATATATCCATTGATATGTGCACTATGTGCGTTATCACGTTTGTACTAGTGGTATAAACGCATATATGACACCTGAAATAATATTCCAAACTATTGAGTTAAAAAATGATAAGGTTCACACACTTGCATTTACAATATCTTGCCTATTTATTATCCTATTTTATCTTTTAACATATTGATATTCATCTATTTATATGTAATTTATAGACCCATTAGTTAGTACTTTTGGGCGTTTACCCTGGTGCTAGCACCCTTGTTTTCAAACCACACCAGTAAGCCGAGGCTCCACCAAAAGATAACTCCCATCTGAATTACCTCTACCATATCATTAATCAGATTTATCGCTATGGTTACTGCAAGTATCCCAATAACCATGAAGAGAATGTCTTGACGCGCTCCATCGCGCTGCTCATGATATAAGCGCTGAACAGTACTCAGTGAAATATAGATCAATATCAACCATATCATCAAGCCCGGAATACCCTGCTCTACAGCAATCATTAAAAAATAAGAATGTATGCCGGATCTATCAGGATTATCACTGACATAAGTTCTGAAACGATGGAGGGTAAAGGCTTTGTATTGTGAATAAAAACTACCGGGACCCCAGCCAGTCATAGGCTTTTCTACAATCATATTCGCGCCGGCAACCCATCTATACACCCGCTCCATACTTGAGATATCTTGTTTCCGAGTGGTGGCCGTGATGAGATCATCAAAATTGTGCTGCGTGACAGTTGTCTCATAATCTGATGCCAGATCAAGGTATTTGTTTTGGTGTACCAACCACCCGATACCTCCGGTGAACCCGATTAAAATAATCAATACCACTGTCTTTATCAATCGCAATCTAATGACAAACCATATGATCATCCAGGCCATTAAGGCCAAATAACTTACCCGAGCATAAGCATGGTAGATCATTACCAGTATGATAGAGCCCAGTATGAAATAGATTAATTTGCCTTTGATCGAGCTGCGATATAGAAAAATGACCAAGGGCAGAGCAAGCAACAATGTACAGGCATAGTTCACGTGATTTCGCCATATAGGAGAGCCTGCATTAACGCGGGCATCAAATGCCATATCTGCTTGATAAAATTTGAACATATAATAGCTGCCGGCAATAAGACTACCTGATACGAATGCCTTGGCGATGAGACGAATGTTATACGCCTCTCCTCGAATAAAAAAGGGGAAAACAGCCACCGGAATGATAAACCACAACTTTGACAGAAAATACTTCATGGACACGATCGGCACCGCGGAGAAAATCGAACTTAAATATATCCAAAAAACATGCACCCCTATCAATAAGGTGATCGGGTGGAGCATTCTATGTGGCAATCCATGTCGCAACACCAGCAATATCACGAATAGGAAAAGTACCCATAGTATCTGCTCGCTGACTAGATCGGTTGTCAAACCCATTGGCAATTCTAACTCGATCGACAAGGGTAACAAAAAAAAGCAACTGTAAAATAAGCACGTGGGATAATAACTGGCTACTGCCAATAAAGGTATACTCAATAAAAGCAAGCTCCACCACAGCGGTGTGTCAAGGAGAACGCTCATGATGATAAAAATCAATGCTATAGCCGGTAGTAAATAATAAGGTCGACCGATAAACTTACTAACCGACATTAACTAGTCATTATTTAGACCTGCACGGATGAGCAATCCGACTATTGACATAAAAGCAGTTAAGCTAAAGGCGGCCAATACATATAATGAACGAATGGGTCTCGATTTTTTAAAGGGTAACTGAGCTGATTCTACAACTTGAAATACGGGCACCTCTCTTTCAATGGCTTGTGACAATCGAGCAGCATGTGATCCTGCATAGGCGAGTTGCCGTGCATATTCTTCGATACTTGCCTCCAGTTGCTTTACCTTACCGACCCCTTCACTATACAGTTTTATCTTCTCGGCAGTGCGTGCATTGCTCCCACTTCCTTCTTGCTTTGCTAGCCATTCGCCTTGGCTCTGGGTATCGTAAACACCATACCGGAGTCTGATTTCTCGCAGTTCCTCCGACAGTTGCCCAATGACACTACTCAGTTGCTCCCGATTACTCTCAGCTGCATCATACATCTCCATCAGGCCTTGTTTGTTAAGCGCTGTAATCTTGTCACTCAACTTACTAAATGCCGACAGTGTGAGCTCTTGGGCCCTTTCGGGGTTTTTATCTTCCATTGATAGCGTAATCGCGTCGCGATCTGACTTATGCAGTGCGTATAGTTTCTTGACTTTTATAAGGAGCTTATGACGGCCTTTATTAGCTGATATATCAATATTGTAGGTTCGATCCAGCGCCTCAGAAATAGCAAAATCATAGATAAAAGAGCTGGAAGTACCGACATTGAGTACTCTATCCATTTCGTCATTGCCTCCATAATACTTGAGTTCACCTTGCTGTTGACTTGATATACCGAGTCCGACATGATCCTTAAGCGGATAAAAGCTAGTCTCCGAGCGATAAAAATCCGGTAGTAATAACATCATGACAGCCGTGACCACACTTACAATGATTGCAGGTATAAATATTCTACGCCAATGCGTTAAGATCAATCTGATCAGGTCAATATGATAAGGGTCTGGACGCGACATCTGGTAGTTACTCTTTAAAAAAACGCAAGATAAAGAGGCCATAGGAGAATAATCCCATGCATGCGAAGCAATTATTGTGGCCTCATCGGCCAATATTCTTTAGATCTACTCATTTTGTCAGATAGTCATAGGCTAACTGATGAATAATAGGACGTATGTCCAATGTATACAACTTCCTATTCGCACGGGTGGGATGAACCCGGTTAGTCAGTAAAACAACGACGAGTCTATGCTCCGGATCTGCCCAGACAAAAGTTCCCGTAAAACCACCATGACCAAAACTCTCACTGCTCGCATCCCTTGAAATATAAGACAATTCAGGATCATATTCGAGCATTGGCTTGTCAAAGCCTAATCCCCTGCGATTACCCTGTTCCAGGTATTGATAGCGAATGAATTCCTTTACAGAGGCACTATCTACTATTTGAATTCCATTGGCGAAGCCATAATTTGTGTACATCTCAAATAATTTACCCACACTCTCGGCATTACCAAATAGCCCGGCATGACCCGATATCCCACCTAGCATAGCAGCTGCTTCATCATGGACATGTCCATGGACCAGCTGCTTTCTGAAAAAGGTATCCATCTCAGTAGGTACGATTTCTCTGAGTGAGTACTTTTCTCGAGGATTGAAGCTCAGCCTCTTAATACCCAGCGGATCTAAAATTCTATCATTAAGTAAGGCAGGTAATTTTATCCCGGTGATATTTTCAAGAACTAGCGGTGTAAGGATAAAGGGAAGGTCAGAATAAACATACTCTGATGTCGGTCTCAGCTCAGTATGCGCTATTGATTGATACATCTGCCAGTGATAGTTCTTGTGCAGGTAAAGTTGTTCGGTGATGTAAACAGTGTGATTTTTATTTGGCTTCGTCCTGAATGACCTACGGCGCCAGTTACCATTTTTTTTCTGTGGCTGACGCCAAAAAACAATAAACGGAGTCAATCTTCCCTGATGTGCCATGATCTCACGATACGTTATACTGGCCTTGTTGGTATTGCTTAATTCGGGAAGGTAGCGAACAAGAGGCGCATCGGGATCAAATTTACCCTGACTATACAGTTGCATTAAAAGTGGCAGCGTGGCACTCACTTTAGTAATCGAAGCTACATCATAAAGATCGTTCGTAGTAACTGGTATGCGACCATCATATTGGTGATGCCCGTAAGCCTTGTGGATCATAACGCTATCTCTGTAGCTGATATACAACTGCGCTCCGGGATAAGCCGCAGAATCCAGACCGATCTGTATCACAGAATCCAATCTATGTGCAAATGTCTCTAACTCTTGCCCCCATACCAGTCCTGACATAGTAAGTAAACACAGCACCGTTAAAATCACCCTTTTTATCATGGGGTCTATTGAATCGTATATCATAATGGCAAGCGTAAATGAAGCTCAAAATATAAAAAAGCCATTTATTAAGCATGTGTGCGGAAGGATATTAATCGATGATTATGATACTTCTTTACGGGTTTGCGGCTAATTAATAGAATAATTGACCCACAATTATTTTTTTATGTAAACTTTGCAACCCTTAATGGTTTCCATAGTTTTTATACACATAATATTGGACAATTGACAGAACAAGAGAAAATATTAATAACAGCTCAACGCATGTTTCTTAAGCTAGGTGTCCGCTCTGTGAGCATGGACGACCTCAGCAGAGAACTAGGCATGTCCAAAAAAACATTGTATCAACACGTCAAGGATAAACGAAGTTTACTTCACCTGGTTGTCACGAAGCATATCGAAGAGGAGATGCAAGTCATGACAGACATTAAGAAGACGGCTACTGACGCGTTAGATGAGATCGCACAATTAGCCCAATATTTGATGATCTGCCTTAAGGATCTACAGCCTGCCTTCAACTATGATATACAGAAATTTTTTCCCGAGACATGGGCTATGGTACTAGCGTTTCATGATACATACATCAGAGAGGTGATGATACAGAATATTCATCGTGGTATAACAGAGGGTATTTACAGGTCTGATATAGATCCGGAAATTCTATCCATTCTTTATTTATCACAAACATCTGCTCTTGTTGACAATCAAAGATTTGACCCCTCCAGATATAATGCCCAAAACATCATTCTCCAGCATCTGAAGTATCACCTCTATGGCATAGCAAACCAACGAGGTCGCGATAGATTAAAAGGAGTTAAACTATTTGATCAATGAAAAAACTAAGCACCTACATTAACACTTTTTCCATGCTGTGCATGGTATATACCACTGTTGCCCAGGATAGTTTCACACTAGCCGAGGCTATCGAGTATGCGCTAAATAAGCATAATAAAATACGCGTGGCGGAGCTAGAAAATAGCAATGCTAACTGGAACTACAAGGAAGCTCTATCAATAGGTATGCCCAAAGTAACCAGTAATATTAACTACGCCTACTTCTATGCCCGACCTGTAAATCCCGTGCCAGACTTTATAGGGCCATCTGTATATGGAGTATTATTTAACGAGGGTGTCATTCCTGTCAGAGATCTCGGGCCGCCTGAGATCTTTCGTCTGGGATTTATCAGAAGTCATCAGTTTAACGCCGGGATTAATGTCGAGGGTTTACTATTCGATGGGAATTATCTCAAAGGCTTGAAGGCGGCTAAAGCATACATCGACCTTGCCAAAAAACAAGTACAACTGACAGAGCAAGAGTTAGTACATGGGGTTACAAGAGCTTATCAAAATGTCATGATTGCACAGCGCAATCTAGCCATTCTTGATAACAATATTAACAATCTCAATGCGACACTTAGAGAAACTGAAATTTTTTATCACGAGGGATTTGCAGAAGAACTAGATGTAGACAGACTTCAGGTTTCATTAGAAAATCTAAGCATCGATCGAGAGAAAATTGTTCAATTAATAGAGGTCAGCAAGGCAGTATTAAAATACGAAATGGCATACCCCATTACCCAGCCTATAAGCTTGACAGAAGAGTTTGATACTGTGGTAGAAAAATTTATTCTCGATCCGCTAGATTACGTCTTAACCCTTGATCCTAATCAACGACCTGAGCATAGACTCCTGGCAGATGCTATCAATTTAGATAAGCTTGATCTAGACAGGATTAAACAAGGATATTATCCGAGTGTTACCGGGACATTTGGCTACGATCAGGCCTTACAAAGAGATAATCTCTTCAGCAGTCGCGAAGCAGGGTTTATCGGTAGTGGTTCTGTGGGTTTCCGGGCTAGAGTGCCGATATATGATGGTGGAGCGACCAAGAGCAGAATTGAAAAGAAAAAAATAGAACTCCAAAAACGCGAGATAGAATTGGAAGAATTTGACCGCGCACTCACGCTTCAAGTTTCTACAGCCTTAATCAGTTTTCAAAATAGCAAGCTAGCACTAGACAATGCGAAAAGATCGCTAGCCTTGAGTGAGAAAATCTACGATAGGACTAAAATCAAATTTAAAGAGGGGGTCGGATCCAGTATAGAGATAATTCAGGCAGAATCCACACTATATGGGGCACAAGCACAATACATCAATGCATTATATGATTTACTTACTTCTAAGACTGATCTCGACATTGCTACCGGCGAAATATTAAAAAACAAAAAATAATCACCTCCATTTCGTACAAAAAGAAAGTTTATAAAAATGAAAAATATACTCTACATCCTGAGCTTATTCACTGTAGCCATAATTCAGCAAGCTTGCTCAAATACAAAATCTGACGACAGCCTTGAAGGAAAAAAATCACTTTTAGCAGAAAAGAAAAAGGAAATGGCTCAATTGCAGGCGTCAATTGATTCGCTATCAGCTCAGATTGCAAATCTTGACCCTAGTCTTCAAATACGACCTAAATACGTCAGTACAGAAGAAATAAAACTTTCTGACTTCGAGCGATTTGTAGATATACAAGGCAATGTGATCGCAGATGAATCCGTCAATGCAGTTAGTGAAGTAGGCGGTCGAATATTACGTTTAACTGTCAAGGAAGGTGATGCAGTCCGTAAAGGTCAGATTATCGCAACAATAGACATGGAGTCTGTAGATAAGGTGATTGCTGAGATAGAAACTTCCCTCACCCTTGCACGAGATATTTATGAAAGACAACAAAGGTTGTGGTCTCAAGGGATCGGCTCTGAAGTCCAGTACCTGCAAGCAAAAAACAGTGTAGAAAGACTAGAAAAAAATCTCGAAACGACTAAGTTTCAGTTGACCAAGGCTACGATATATGCACCAATATCCGGTGTAGTGGATAGAGAAATGTTGAAGCAAGGCGAAGTCGCCTCACCCGGAATGCCGATCGTACTAATACTCAACACAAATAAACTAAAAGTAAATGCCGATCTGCCTGAACGATATCTTACCATTGCTAAAAAAGGTTTGATGCTCGATTTATACTATCCGGCATTAAATCTATCAGGCAAAGGAAGAATCATACAAATGGCCAGAAGCATAGATCCTGCTAATAGAACATTAGCGATCGAAATTCAGCCGTTAGACCATCAGTCACAGCTCAAACCAAATCTATTAGTAGAAATGCGCATCCCTGAGATCAATATTAAAAATGTTGTACAGATCGGCTCCGAAAACATACTTCAAGAAGTCGATGGTGATCAATTCGTTTACATCGCATCTAATAAAGAAGGAAAATATTATGCTACTAAGAGATACATCTCCACAGGTGAAAAAACCAGTGGGGCTGTCATCGTAACAAATGGATTATCTGAAAACGAGCTTCTCGTAACCACAGGCACGCGCAATGTGAGTGATGGTGAGCTTCTTGAAATTATTAACTAATAATCCCTTAAGGTATCACTTATGTCTACTACTCAAAAAACAAGGTCTTTCGGATTAACAAATTTTGCAGTTGACAATGGAACGACCATTTTATTGGTAGCTGTGATGATATTGTTATTCGGCTTGAGATCCTATCGCAGCATGCCCAAGGAATCATTCCCCGAAGCAAGTCTTCCGACAGTTTATATCAATACACCTTACTTCGGAAATAGTGCTGCCGAAATTGAAAATCTCATCGCTCGCCCTATTGAAAAGGAGATTGCTACTATTACAGGTGTAAAAGATATTAAATCAACATCGATACAAGATTTCTCCGTTATTTTAGTCCAATTCGAGGCGGACGTAGATCAAGAACTAGCCGTCAGAAAAATCAAAGATGCTGTTGACAAAGCAAAACCCGAGCTGCCTGATGACCTCGATGTAGAACCTACCGTGCTGGAAGTAGTATTCTCAGAATTTCCCATTATGACCGTCAATGTGTCGGGCAATTACAGTATGGATGAACTGCGCAAGTACGCCGAGTATCTACAAGACAAGATCGAAGGAATGCGCGAAGTAAATAAGGTGAATCTTAAAGGTGCATTGGATAGAGAGGTTAAGATCAACGTGGACTTATTTCAAATGCAATCCCTTCAAGTATCTTTCATGGATATTGAAACAGCAGTGGCCCAAGAAAACCTGTCGCTTTCGGCTGGTGAGCTGGTACAAAATGACTTCCGAAGATCAATCAGAGTCAAAGGTCAGTTTGAAAAAGTAGAAGAAATCGAAAACCTCGTTGTTAAAAGTGAAAATGAAAGACCTATTTACCTAAAAGACATTGCACAAGTAAGCTATGGTTTTGAAGAACGCAAAAGCTACGCTCGTTCCAATGGTGCTTCGGTGATCGCACTAGACGTAGTCAAGCGAAGAGGGCAAAATGTGATTGATGCAGCCGATAAAATCAAAAATCTGCTTGAATACGAAAAGAGAAACTTGCCCCCTGATATTTCTACAAAAATCTTTAATGATATATCTGTTACTACTAAGGAGTCTGTAGCCACGTTGGAAAATAGTATCATTTCCGGGGTTATTCTGGTGGTCGTGGTATTATTATTCTTCTTAGGACTTCGCAATGCCATATTCGTGGGTATATCAATACCGCTGTCAATGCTACTCGGAATATTGTTTTTAAATATTACAGGAGTATCATTGAACTTTGTTGTCCTCTTCGGACTGATCTTAGCTCTTGGATTACTAGTGGATAATGCCATTGTCGTTGTAGAGAACATATATCGCTATCGACAAGAAGGACTTGCGCCCGCTGATGCAGCTAAAAGAGGTGCAGGAGAGGTAGCTGTTCCGATTATTGCCTCCACCGCGACGACATTGGCCGCTTTTATTCCACTGGCATTATGGCCGGGGATTATGGGTGAATTCATGAAGTATTTCCCCATCACACTGATGATTGTTTTGTCATCGTCACTATTAGTTGCATTAGTGATTAATCCGGTGCTGACATCCAGATATATGAACATTGATGAACGCGCTCCGACGATTGAAGGCGTGAGACGAAAAAGAAAAAACGCCATCCTCGGTGCACTTGGTATGCTGTTTCTGGCAGGCGTATTTCACCTGGTCGGGACTATCTGGTTGCGCAATTTATTGATCATCGCCACAGGCGTAGCAATGGTTAATTTCTTTTTATTCAGACCGGGAGGCTTGTATTTTCAATCGAAGATCTTACCGGCGATAGAAAAAAAGTATGACATTTTTATTAGTGCCACCCTGAAGTCTTTTCGCCCTTTAGTTGTGTTTTTAAGTACTATTGCCTTGCTTATCGGTGCGATCATTTTACTTGCTGTAAAAACTCCTCCGATAGAATTTTTTCCAAGTGCCGATCCTACATATGTCAATGTGTTTGTAGATCTTCCGCTAGGCACAGATATCGAATCCACCAATAGGGTTGTCAAAGCTATTGAAGAAGATGTAAAGCGCGCCATCAAGCCTTACGAGAGAATCGTCGAGGAGGTATTGACGCAGATCGGAGAAAACACTTCGGATCCCATGAGTCCACCTGAGCCTGGTGTCACCCCACACAAAGCACGTATCACTACTTCATTTGTCACCTATAAGGACAGAGACGGGATCACCACCAGAGAAGTGATGAATGCTATCAGAGAAGAAATTAAAGGATATGCAGGCGTGAGCATTGTAATTGACAAGAATTCCGAGGGACCACCCATCGGTAAGCCGATTAATATCGAACTGGTAGGAGAAGATATTGATGAATTGGCCAAGGTAAGCAGCGACATCAAGGCTTATCTCGATCGCAAGCAAATTCCTGGTGTAGAAGAACTTATTCTCGATGTCCAGCTCAAGAAACCCGAACTGGAAATAAAAATTGACAGAGAAGCTGCCCGCAGATATGGCCTCTCTACAGCTCAAATCGCTAGCAATATTCGTACTTCTGTATTCGGCAAAGAAGTGTCTAAGTTTAAACAAGGAGAAGATGAATATCCTATTGTCGTTCGTCTTGACGAGAAATATCGATACGATATTAATGCCTTGATAAACCAGAAAATAACTTTCCGAGATCAGGCACGCCAAGGCAGGATGCTTCAGATTCCCATAAGTGCCGTAGCTTCATTCGAGTATAAAACCAGTTACAGCTCAATAAAAAGACTTGATCAGAAGCGAGTGATAACAATCTACTCCAATGCTATTGACGGATATAATGCTAATCAGATCGTGGAAGAAATGAAAATAGCGATGGCAGCATACGACATGCCATTGACTATCACGTACGCATTCACCGGACAGCAACAGCAACAAGCTGAAGATATGGAATTCCTCAACGGCGCCTTTTTAGTAGCAATTTTTACCATTTTCATCATCTTGGTCAGTCAGTTTAATTCCATTTATTCGCCTATCATTATCATTCTGACAGTATTTTTTAGCACTATAGGCGTGTTTTTGGGTTATGCCATTACAGGTAAAAGTATTGTTGTAATTTTTTCCGGAGTGGGTATCATTTCTCTTGCAGGAATCGTAGTTAATAATGCTATCGTTTTAGTAGATTATATCAATTTGCTGGTGCAGCGCAAGCGTGAGGCATTGGGTATTGATCATATGCTCGATATGGATTCTGAAGATATCAGAGCGGCTATCATTGAGGGTGGCGGGACAAGACTGAGGCCAGTGTTGCTCACGGCAATTACGACCGTATTGGGATTGATCCCACTCGCAACCGGATTTAACTTTGATTTTTTCACACTTGTGAGCAGGTTCGATCCCCAGATATACATTGGTGGTGACACCACAGCCCTATGGGGACCTCTTGCTTGGACAGTAATTTATGGACTAGTCTTTGCAACTTTTCTGACATTGATTGTTGTTCCCAATATGTACTGGCTCTTCTATAAATTGAAGTTCATGATAGAGCGAAAAATTTTTAAAGGATCAAAGCATGTAAATATAGCTATTGATGAACAGGGAGAAAATTGACCTTAGTCGTCTAAGAGAAAATTATCAACGCGGAACACTTGATATCGAAGATCTCGAAAGAAGTCCTTATGGGCAATTTGACCTATGGTTAAAGGATGCTATAGCTGATAATCTACTTGAGCCAAATGCCTTCATATTATCTACCGTAGGTTCAGATAAACGACCCAGCTCTCGTACAGTATTGATTAAAGAAGTCGTCTGTGATTCAGGATTTGTGTTTTTCACTAACTACGAAAGTAAAAAAGCGCAGGAATTAGCCGTATTTCCGTACGCCTCGGCTTTGATCCTATGGAAGGAGCAAGAAAGACAAATACGCATAGAAGGTATTGTTGAAAAAATAGATCAACATAGTTCAGAAGAGTATTTCCAATCGCGACCACTGGGCAGCCAACTGGGAGCATGGGCCTCTCCTCAGAGTCAAGAGGTACCCTCCAGAGAAATACTGGAAGATAGGCTAGAACTATACCGAGCAGCGTTCGCCAATAAGGAACATATTCCTAAACCACCACATTGGGGAGGGTATATTCTGAAACCGGATTACTTTGAGTTTTGGCAAGGTCGTCGTAATCGGCTTCATGATAGACTAGTGTACAGCCGGACAGAAGGAGAATGGGTGATCAAACGTCTTGCACCTTAGAGATCCTATGCTCAATAGCTAATATAACTATGCCCCATTTTAGAGCAGTAGGATCAAGTCGCTGAATGAACAGATTTAAGCCGCGAATAGAATATAGATCAGCCAGCTCAGTTGGGAAAAAAAGACCCTGATCATCAGATCAAATCTTTGTCGATACGGCACCGGCGTAGATCATAATCCAAAATGTCCTACAACAACACAAACCTATGTGTCGTTATAAACCTTTTACAATTATACTCTACATTATTCAGCTCTTACTAGTAAATAATTAATAGGTGATTAGAAATGAAGATAGTCAAACGAATTGCTGTATTTGCGCTTATTGTATTCTCTGCATTTCAAATTCAAGCTCAAAACGAGCTTGATTCGAAAGAAATAAAGGATAGCCTTTTTATACACGAAGTAGAAGAACTTAAAGAACCCGACAAAATCCTTCATGCTGAGCCCCTTTATATTGATCTTATACGAGATTTGGGAGCCAGAAAAGGGGAAAAAGAATGGAATATCGGTTTTGGATTGACCGATAATGACAAGTATGACGAGTACACAGCACTAGTAGAATATGAATGGGCACCTATCAATAGGCTAGGTCTTGAAATAGAGCTTCCATTCTCGTTTTATTACCCCACCAATGGTAACAATGAAGCGCCCGGAAGTAACTTAAATAGCATTAAACTCGCGGCACAATATTCCTTCTTAGTATCAGAAAAGTACAAAACGACCTTAGCCATAGGATATCTCCATGAGTTTGAAATGATTGATTTTAAGCGCTATGGACAAGAAAAACTCCTTAAAGGCAACTTGTACAATCCATTTTTTATCGCTGCTATGCGTTGGGGTAATAACTTCCATACCCTACTCTACACCGGGCCTGCTTTCGAGCAGAATTTTAAGCATAAGTCCCTTCACACTACCTGGGAGATCCACAGCAATTTTCATTATATGATTGCGGGTACGAGAAATTTTATTGGTGTGGAGGTTAACAAATATGTTGATAATGAAGGACTGAAGATGGTGATGAGGCCTCAAATGCGGGTAGGCATAACAGATAATCTATTAATAGGCATCGTGATTGGTGTTCCGGCTAAAAGAGCATCAGAGCGTCTTAGCACCTTCTTACGGCTCATTTATGAGCCCGGACATTGATCGGAACTATGACGAATATCACTTTGCTATATCGCTTATTCGCAACATTAGGGCGGAGTGTATCCGCAATACCAATTGTGCGTCAGACAAGTCTAGACTATCTGAATAAGATTTCTTCTACTCTGAGTCGCTTTTTGTTTACATCGAGAGTTGCCATGGCACCGACTGGAATAGTAAGATTGTCAGGCACATGCCCGAAAGGAGCGCCAGCCAATATAGGAATACCCAGCGGTAATAATCGTTCCTTAAGTACCTCTACCAAAGTGAAGGACAGGCTAGGATCGCGTGCTGTACAATCTGTAAATTGCCCCAGTAAGATTCCTTTAGCTTTCTTGAGGTTTGAGCCATGTATCAGCTGTGTCAACATTCGATCGACACGATATGGTTGCTCGTCGATATCTTCGAAAAAGGCGATGCTATTTTTAAAATCCGGCTCGTCAGAAAATCCTACCATGCTACATACCACCGTAAGATTGCCGCCTATCAATTTACCCCTTGCAACACCGGGTCTCAATACTTCCAGTCGGTCATAATTGTCTGTAGGGCCTACTAATTCCATCTCATCAAAGCGATAATCAATCTGATCGTGTTGTAAGAATAGCTTCTTGAAGTGTGCGCGTGTATTGCCTTTCATTACCACACTCGGAATCGGCCCATGAAATGTGACCATTCCGGTATTTCTGTAGATCGCTAAATGATAAGCGCTGATATCACTATAACCGATGAATGGTTTAGGATTTCGCTTGATCATTTTATAATCAAGCATGTGCAATATGCGCGTAGAGCCATACCCCCCTCTTCCACACCAGATTGCTTTTATGCTTTGATCATTGAACATGGTATTGATGTCTTCCACACGTTGTTCATCTGTGCCCGCGAGAAATCCATTGTGTTCAGTTACATACTTAGATAAAACAGGGGAAAGGCCTAGGCTCTCCATTTGTTCGATAGCTGTTTCTATTGCCGAAGGCAAAAGGCGCGAAGAAGGTGTAATCACGCCTACTCGATCACCTGTTCTTAACGCGGGTATAAATCTCTTCGCATCTATAATGTCTATTTCTGACCTCAATACTGGCGGTGCAGCTACAAGTCCGGTGGCTAAACAGAGTCCTGATTTAGCAAAATGTCTCCTGTTCATCATATCTCTTAATTAAAGCATGAAGGTGAAAATAGCTTTTTATCTCGTCAATAGGTAGCTCTTAAGTGCCTTGATAATGAGAATAATTTTAAACTAGTCAATCCTTCACCAGAGCCCTATCTCCCCGACGGCCTTCATCAGCCTTTCCTCAAGGATAGATATATGATCGGCGCTAATGGTCAGCGGTGGTAATAACCTCAATACATGTGGATCTCCTGCACTACCTGTAAAAAGTTGATGATCCATGACCAATTTTTTGCGCAATGCAGCAACCGGCATATCAAACTCCGGCCCTATCATCAGGCCTCGGCCTTTCACTCTTCTCACACCGGGGACACGTAATAATAATTCGGAAAGTTCTTGACCTCTGACCTCCGCATTGGTGATGAGATTTTCTTTTTGGATGATATCCAATACGGCTATAGCAGCCGCACATGCAAGATGATTGCCACCGAAGGTCGTGCCTAGCTGCCCATGTACGGCGGGCATTTTTTCCGTTTTAACCAATACACCACCGACAGGAAATCCATTACCCATACCTTTCGCTATAGTTATTATATCAGGGTCAATATCTGCATGCTGAAAAGCAAAAAACTCTCCTGACCGCCCATAACCACATTGGACTTCGTCCAATATCAATATAGTATCCTGTCGTCGACAAGCAGCTTCTATCGCTTTAAGACCCGCTGCATTCATCATGTCCAATCCCCCCACTCCTTGAATTGCTTCAATGATCACCCCAGTCACATCCCCCGCTTCTATGGCCTTGACAATACCTTCGACATCATCCACCGAATAGTATGATACATCAATGCCATGATTAATAGGCGCTTGATATTTACCTCCGCTATGTGTAACATTCACCGCTGCGGAGGTGCGCCCGTGAAAACTTTTTTCAAGAGCGATAAACTTCTTCCCTTTCCGGTAAAAAGAGGCAAGCTTTAATGCATTATCATTGGCTTCAGCCCCACTGTTTATTAAAAATAAATCATATCCTCTCACCCCACTAACAAGAGCCAATTTATCACAAAGATCTTGCTGCAAACTATTGATGATCGAATTAGAATAAAAGCCCATTGAAGACAATTGCTCTGTAATACGACGCACATATTCAGGATGGCTATGCCCGACACTTATAACCGCATGACCTCCATAAAAATCAAGATATTCTTTGCCCTCCTTGTCATAGACATAAACATCACTCCCTCGCACCGGCTCGATCGAATAAAGCGGATAAACATCGTATGGTTTCATTAACTTGCCGTGCTCAATCATTGCTTACCATTTTAAAAAGCCGAAGCTTTCAGCCTAAGGCCTGCCGCCTCTTCGAGACCAAAAATGAGATTCATATTTTGAACAGCTTGTCCCGCTGCACCTTTTAGCAAATTGTCAATGATAGATTCAATCCTACACATATCGTCCACCTTGTCGATGTACAGATAGTTGTTGTTTGTATTCACTACCTCTTTAAGGCTTAGCGCTCTATCTGAGATGTGGACAAAAGCTGCGTCCGCGTAATAATCGCTATAAAGTTTTTTCAGCGACTCTTTGTCTAGATCAGTCTTAAAGTACAAGCTGGCAAATATGCCTCTTGTAAAATCTCCTCGCATAGGAATAAAATGCACCTTTGACGGACATGTAGGCCAGAGCTGATGAAGGCTCTGATAAATTTCGCCGAGATGCTGATGATTGAAAGCCTTATATATCGAAACATTGCTGTCTCGCCATGAAAAATGCGTTGTCTCTGATGGCTGTTGGCCAGCTCCGGTAGATCCCGTAATAGCGGTTACATGGATATCATCTTGAATAGCCTTGGCGGCTGCTGCCGGCAATAAGGCCAATTGGACAGCTGTGGCAAAGCAACCACAATTAGCGATATGTTTAGCCCTTGTAATCTGATCTTTGTTTAATTCCGGAAGTCCGTAGATAAAAGGATTACCACTTTCCTTGAGTCTATAGTCAGCACTGAGATCTATGACTACTTGATTGGGGTCAGCAGGATACGCCTGAAGATACTTCCTGGATTGACCGTGTCCGCTACACAAGAAAATAACATCAGGTGAAGTAGTCATTTCTTCTACAAATGTCAAGTCAGTCCATCCGCGGAGATCAGGATGACTATGGTATAAGGGGCGACCTGCCTGACTAGCACTCTGAACTTCTAAAATATGCACATTAGGATGATTGAGCAGTAATCTGACCAATTCGCCTCCGACGTATCCTGCTCCTCCGACTATTCCTACATTAATAATCATAAGGCAATTCGTCTTTATTAACACTATAATAGATCTTATCGGCATTGGAGAAGATCTTGGTAAAGCCCTTGGCATCCTCACCTGTCCAAGCTGTATTCGTTTCTCCGTACTGCCCAAAATCCGGATTCATCAGATCGTGAGGTGATTGGATACCGACCAACTCAAATCTATATGGCAGCATATTGATCCAAACATCCCCCGTAACATTGCTCTGTGTGTCGCTGAGAAAAGTCTCGATATTTCGCATGACCGGATCAAAGTACTTTCCTTCATGAAGAAACATCCCATACCAGTCACCCAGCTGATGCTTCCAGTGAGACTGCCATTTGCTTAAGACATGCTTTTCAAGCAAATGATGCGCTTTGATAATCATTAATGCAGCAGGCGCTTCAAACGCAACTCTCCCTTTTATACCAATAATGGTATCACCCACGTGCATATCACGACCGATAGCGTAAGCATTGCCCAGTTTGTTTAAATCTTTGATCAGATCGACAGAGGACATGTACACGCGGTCATCAATGGCTACCGGTTGTCCTTGTCGGAAGCTCAGTTTTATCTCTTGAGCTTCTTCCTTTTCGCAATGATGTAAGTAGGCGTGTTCAGGCAGACCTTCACGTGAGCGCAAAGTTTCTTTACCACCTATACTTGTCCCCCACAATCCTTGATTGATGGAGTAATCTTTCTTAGACTCCTGCCAATTGAACCCGCGCGCATTGATGTAGTTAATTTCTTCTTGACGAGATAGTTTTTGCTCTCTAATAGGCGTGATAACCTCTATATCATTGGCAAGGCTGTGAAAAACCCCATCAAATCTTATCTGGTCATTACCTGCACCGGTACTGCCATGGGCTACATATTTAGCCCCCATCTCTTTGGCATATTCCAGAATAGCGATAGCCTGAAATGCCCTCTCAGAGCTCACGGACAGCGGATAAGTATTATTGCGCAGGACATTGCCGAATATCAGATACTTCAGACATTTCTGATAATAATCCTTTTCGTTGTTGATGACCTTGAAACTTTCGGCACCCATATCCAGTGCGCGGGCTTTTATATCCTGTATTTCTTCAGGTGTGAAACCACCTGTATTCACTATGACGGCATGAACATTAAACCCCTTCTCTTTAAGATACAGCACACAATAAGAGGTATCAAGCCCACCACTGTATGCCAGTACGACATCCTTCTTCATGACAGAACTATTTTTTGATGGTGCGACCATGGCGGTGCACATGCACATTTTGCGCTCGTTCTTAGTGAGTATTTCATAATTACGACAACTGCTGCACCCTTTCCAGAACTCTTCGTCTGTCGTCAGTTGACTATATGCCACAGGTCGATATCCCAGCTCGCTATTGATCTTCATCACTACATCGCTTGTCGTTATACCGAATACCTTGGCATCGGGATAGCGTTCTCGTGCGTGATTGAAGGCCATCTTTTTGATACGTTTGGCAAGTCCTTGTTGTCTAAATTCATTGGGTACTATCAAGCCGCTATTAGAGACATAAGCACCATTGTGAAATACTTCAACATAACAAAATCCGGCAAGACGGCCATCGATAAAAGCAATAATGGCATTGCCATTAGACATCTTAGAACCTATATATTCAGGCGGTCTTTTGGCAATCCCAATACCGCGCTCTTCTGACGACTTAACATACCATTCTGAAATGGTAAAAGAATGAATCGTATCACCTTCATTGGCGACGCGAATCTCTACAGCGTGTTCCATGATGACCTTTAATAGGGCGAAAATAGTTATTTAGCCCGTATCGTCATTAAATAATTCGCTCCGGAATATATAACAAGTTGCGCAACGATTATAACTATTCAGCTATGATCAATAAGCCAGTAAATACATTTATAAAACTAATCTGGAAGATTCCAGCCAAAATCCGTGGGCAATACATACCCTTAGCGTGAGAACGTATTATAGTCCTCTTCTAACAAATATTGCCAAGCAGATGCATGACAGTTCAATCAACCAAAAGACATTACATGCTTCAACGACTCTATAGTCAGACTAAAACGCTAATAATTCCGTATCTCTCCAACAAATGCAAGCCTCCGACAACAAACGAGCCTACCGTACTAATGGTGTATGTATCCATAAAAAAATAAATTCAAATCATCACACCACAAACCCCTTTTGTATGGCATCATGTTTCGTCACAAAGTCCTATAATGGCCTTTGATGAAGGCACTATGGGAAGCCCTTCTTATGTAATAATTTACAGACGAATTAAGAAAGTGGCCAGATATAACCATGTAAATATCTTGTTCAGAAACTGCAACCCCATAATAAAACCAGAATCATGGTCAATGTCCCGACAAAAGATCTAATATCCGGCATATCTACTGCAGAAGAAGAGATCTCAGCATGTACACTAGTGGACAATCAAATGGCCGCTGACATACTAATTCACAACGATGGCTTTGTCAACATGTCCCAGCATTCCTTTATACTCCTTTGCCTTTCATGCGTGATGTCTTTCTACTGCTTTCTTCATACTCGCTTGTACCTTATAAGCTGATCCGGCATTGAGTTCGTTCACATGATCTACTCCATCTTTCAATACATCCTTTTCAACATCATCCATAACATCCTTTTCTTTCAAACTATCCATAGAGGCATTCGCTTTAATATAAGCACGAGACACTGCTTGTCTTCTGCCCCGTACCATACCCTTCTTCACACAAAGTCTTAAGATATTCTCAAATAATTTCAAAAACATCTCTTCGCCATATAGCTGTCTTGTACGACTAATAGCGCTATGCCAAGGTAATGATTCATCAATATCATACCTCAAAAACCATCTCGCCGCCAGTGACTCATTACAGAAGTTGATTAAAGCTCTATCGGATGGTATAATGTTGATGTAGTCGATCAGTAGCATTTTAAAAAATACCACAGGATCAATACTTTCCTGGCCTTCAGTGCCATAAACCCCTTCCGTCTCCTTGTAGAGAAATGTCCAATCAATTACTACATCTAGCCTGCTATAGTAGTGATCAGAGGCTACCAAGGTTTCCATATTGACTTGATGCCATAATTGGAGGTCTGTAGATTTTATTCTTTGCACGTCATAATTATACTACTAAATATGTATATATCATTGATATTCAAACATTTAATGCACAACTACATAAAAATAGATGAGATTATGTAGATGTAGTATATTTGATGGGAATACTTGTGCAACAGGCACAGCCGTTTGGCAAGAATGATGGTTCGTGCTTCTATGAGATTGAAGTGATAAATTTAAGCATTGTGCATCTAATGAAGTTTAGTGCTAAAAAAACCCGCCTTCGCAAAACGGCAAAACATTGTGTGAATTTTTCCCGAAACTAACCAAAAACTACAACCGAAAACAAATTATGAACGTAGCAGTATCCTCTAACTTTAAAAAAATGACAGGTAAGGCTGTTTTTGCAATTATCCTGTTTATAATCACATATCTAATTCTCTTATCCTTTGCAATTGCAGTGACAGTTTTTTGTGTTATGGGAGGAATTATTTTGATAGTAGCAAATCCTATGGTAATAACAATTGGGATAGGTCTTGGTCTTGCAAGTTTAGGATTCTTTATCCTCGTATTTTTGTTCAAATTTATTTTCAAACAACATAAGATAGATAGAAGTCATTTGGTTGAGATTTCTGAAAAGGAAGAGCCTAAACTTTTTTCATTTATCCGAGAAATTGTCAATGAAGTTCAGACGGACTTTCCTAAAAGTGTTTATTTGTCAAGTGATGTAAATGCTTGTGTTTTTTATAATTCCAACTTTTGGAGCATGATATTCCCAATCCGCAAAAATTTACAAATTGGACTAGGCTTGGTTAATACTACATCAGAGCAAGAGTTAAAGGCGATTCTAGCCCATGAATTTGGTCATTTTTCGCAACGTAGCATGAAAGTGGGGAGCTATGTTTATAATGTAAATCAAGTCATTTTCAATATGCTTTATGAAAACGAAGGATTTGATAAGATGATTCAAAGTTGGGCAAATATTAGTGGATATTTTTCGTTTTTTGTTTCCCTAGCTGTAAAAATAATTCAAGGAATTCAGTGGGTTTTAAGAAAAATGTACGAATTCGTAAATATCAGCTACATGGCATTGTCAAGAGAAATGGAATTTCATGCCGACCAAATTGCCGCAAATGTTGCAGGCTACTTACCTTTAAAGGAATCCTTATTGAGAATGGATTTAGCAGATCATTCTTATAATACTGTGTTAGGCTATTATGATGGAAAAATACCAGACAACATAAAAAGTAAAAACATTTACAAAGAGCAGGCTTTTGTAATGAATTTTTTAGCAACCCAAAACAAGCTTTCTTTCAAAAATAATTTACCTATAGTTTCTGAACTTGATTTAAGTAAGTATAACAAATCAAAATTAACTATCAACAACCAATGGGCTTCTCACCCAAATACTGAAGAACGAATAAGGGCTTTAGAATTGACCAATATACATAAAACAGGTAATGAAAAGCCTGCAATTCTACTGTTTGAAAACGACGTAAAAACACAAGAAAAAATCACAGAAAAGTTGTTTTCAGCAGTTAATTATACTGAAAATACCACTTCATTAGATTTTGAGGAATTTAAGACAGATTATTCAAAGACATTTTATAAAAATAGCCTTCCTCCAGAATATAATTGTTATTACGACAACAAAAATCCAATTGAATTTGATGTAAATAGTATAGTTGAATTCAATGTTTCAGAAACAATGGATATGTTCTTCAGTCAAGATAAAGTAGATATGGTATATGATTTCATTGCGCTTGAAAATGATAAGAATATATTAACGCACATAACGAAAAAGGAATATGATATAAAATCATTTGATTATGATGGGCAAAAATATAAATCAACCGAAGCTGAGAATTTAATTTCCAAAATAGAAATAGACCAAAACAATATTAGAGAAATAATAGAGGAAAACGACATAAATATTTATAAATTTTTTTATAACAAAGCCCAAAAAAAAGGTAATGCTACTATTTTGAAAGAAAAGTATATCAACTTCTTTAAACAAGATTCAGAATATGATAATAAAATAGCATTGTACAACAATATTGGTGATGCAACAAGTTTTATAAGTGTAGTAACTCCTTTTGAACAAATAAGAGAGAATTTAAAAACCCTTCAGCCTATGGAAATTGAACTAAAATCAGAAATAACAAAACTGATACAAGATGAAATTTTAAAAAACGAAATATCCCAACAAACAAAAGAAATTATTGAAAAATATCTTTCTAAAGAATGGGAATATTTTAATGGCACGGAATACTATAACGACAATCTTCAAATTCTATTCAATGCTACAAACGAATATAACTACCTTTTGTCAAGGAAGTATTTTATAACAAAGTTGGACTTGTTAAACTATCAAATTGCCCAACTTGAAAAATAAAACTTCACACAACAAGGGTAGCCGTTGCGCTTCCATCCACTTTTGACACCTTTTTATCCAATTTCCAAGTCAGCTAATCCTAATTCAAGTCTTGTTAGCTTATATTCTCCATTTTTCGCTTGCCAATCCGTCTTGGGTTATAGCAACACGTAGAGACTGATATTCGAAGAATGGACATTTAGAGGTCATTTTGAGCCTATTTGGACATTGTATTCTATTGACATTATATTGATTGAAATCTCTGATATAGCTCTATCAAACTTTAATAGTTTTTTCAAAATTGTAACGCAGCGCCGCTATTATTGTATATTTATCAACATTCCGCGTGCATTGACACGACGAAGCGACATAAAATTGAAAATGTACCCAATACCGGCTCTAGCGTGCGAGCGTGTATCCTACTGATCATTTTTGAATAATGCGGATTTCGATGTAGATTCTCGTGCAGCGATAGTAATATGGCTTGTCTATACTCTCTTCTCGTTTTTTAAAATCACTCTTCCCTATACATTCATGTCGTAAATGACAGTTTTTACATTTCTCTTTCTCGACCTTCAGTGCCATAAACCCCTTCCGTCTCCTTGTAGAGAAATGTCCAATCAATTGCTGCATCTAGCCTCCTATAGTAGTGATCAGAGGCTACCAAGGTTTCCATATTGACTTGATGCCATAATTGGAGGTCTGTAGATTTTATTCTTTGCACGTCATAATTATACTACTAAATATGTATATATCATTGATATTCAAACATTTAATGCACAACTACATAAAAATAGATGAGATTATGTAGATGTAGTATATTTGATGGGAATAGTTGTGCAACAGGCACACGGGTTTTGCGTCAGGCAGCGTGACACTTTAACAAGTTCAGTGCTTTGCATGCCAACTTAGCGTTTTGTCTAATATTCAGACTTGATCAATACAGCGCAATCAAATTTTATGATGTACTGATCTCTTTTTTAAGGACGAAATGCGCCGAACTTCCTACCTCAGTTATTTATGAGCCACATATCAGAACCAATACCCCAACATCAAAAATATTACGCATGCAGAATACGCTTGCTTACTCAGGAGCAGTTTGATTTTAGAGCTATAAGCATATACTGCTCAATAAGCTTCTATCGTCGCTGTGGTGGAGTAAATAGCAACGGAAAAAACTTACCTCTTAGTGTATTCCCTTTCGACACAGGCGGCACTCCTGCGAGCAATGACTCATCGGTGTCAGAGCGCGTACCATCGGCGAATACATTAATCACAAAAGCTCGCCTCGAGCGTGGAGAACGATTGTCCGTAGAGCCATGAACCGTCAGCGGATGATGAAAGCTAGCATACCCTCTTGGTAATTCAGCAGATATCTGTTTATTAAAAGCTGTCTTTTGATCTTCTGATATAAAATCCATTAAGCCTTCGAATTCACCGGCTAGCTCAGGCTTCTGAAGAAGAGACCATCGATGACTGCCTGGTACATATCGCAGACAACCATTTTCTTCAGTCGCATCATCGAGTCCGATCCAGCAAGTCAAGTGCTGCATCGGCACAGTCCTCGTCCAATAGCTATAATCTTGATGCCATGCTACTACACCTCCATGATGGGCGGGTTTGCAGAATAATTGATCGTGCCAAAACCGTACAGGCTTGTTTCCTAACAATTGGCTCGCTGCCACTACAAATCGCGGACTCCATAGCACATCATGGAAGGCACGAGATATACGCCAGTGACCTAGTGCATGAAGCAACACAGCATCAGGATCAAATGATTCATTGTGATGAAACTCGTAATACAAATCATGCCCTTCATGATCTCCACTGGTTATATCCGTCAGTTCATCGAGAAACCATTGGATCTGTTCTTCATCAAGAATTTTCACACCGGATAGAAAACCATTTTCATTAAAAAATTCTATCTGTTCTTCGGACAGTGCATATTTTTCCCAGGCTTCTTCAGGACGTAAATTCTCGAATCTATCCGTCAAGATTTCATGGTAATCTGCAAGATCAAGTTTTTTTGACATTGGAATATTATTGAGGTACTTAGTCAGCTAATCGCTGACAGACTAATCAAACAGTTAATGCTACAAGGTAATTACTCCTGCATTATATTTTTTAAACATTCAAGAAATTTTATCTACTGAACTAAGTGAAAATTGTAAAAAAAATGCGCTCGTCTCTGTAGCTTAGGATGTCCTAAATGCGGTTCATATATTGGTTGACATTACTTACAATATTTCGCTCTGTCTTATCATAGTAAGCTTGTCCTACATTTCGGCATTATTTCTAGTATAACACTTCAGACACCCTATCCTTAGGAGTGAAACAAGATAAGTCGCCTTCACACATCAAGCACCAGCGACCCTAGCAAGACTTTTCTGATGAATTCCTTCGCGCGCATTGCGCATATCTTAGCGCGCTTTGCCCGAGAAAACCATCTAACAAGCCTAGGATAGGTCATATCCTTAGTAATTATACCTTAGCGAAAGTCCGTGCGTCCTTTTTGAAACTCTGTGGAATAGCTTAACCATAAAAATCGCCAAGAAGCCACCAAGAAGTACAGTGGGAAGATTTAAAAATGTGAAAGACATTCATAAAACCTTATCTGAAAACAATTAAATTCGAAGGTCAACTTACTCCAAAAAAACCAATAAAGAAATACACAACAGTACCATTTGAGATACATTCCAATCATTCTCAACAGAAAACATTTCTTAAAGTTATGACTGCCCCTATCTCCTCAATAAAGGCAAGACGATCTCTATTGGCAATGCCTCTATCTTGTGGCCGTCTCTTCCTATCATAGTCTCTGCGACAAATAAACTGTTTATAATCGCTTCTTCCGTAGCCTCGATCACCGCTAAAAATAAAGGAGACATTTGATCATTGTGTAATGGGACGCCACTGTAGCTTGAATATTCATTTACATCATGGGGCATACGCATCGCGGGGTGTGTCGATACAGCGATAACATAATCTCCACTGCCATTGGACATTGACGCACCAGTGCGTCCCATGCCCAGCATTGCCCTGGCTCCCAATCTCTCCAGATTACGAGCATCAAGTGGGGCATCTGTCATGACTACGATCATACAGCTACCATCCCCATTATCACTCAGATGATTCGCATATGGATACTTCCCCAACGCCCTGCCGATCGGAGAACCTTCTATGATCAGATCGCCACCAAAATTAGTCTGGACAAGCACCCCGATAGTATATCCCCCTATCGATCGCGGCAAAACACGAGAAGAGGTACCAATACCTCCTTTATATCCAAAACAGACTGTTCCCGTGCCAGCCCCGACATTTCCTTCTTCCATCATTCCATCTGCTGCACGCTCAATTGCCGCGATGAAATCCTTTTCGCCAAGGCGCATCCCTCGGATATCATTGAGGTAGCCATCATTTGTTTCTCCTATAAGGGCATTGACCGACCTGACATCCTCATTACCCGCTTGCGCAAGGGTATATTTAACCACCGCATTGATACCTGCCCCTACGCTAAGCGTATTGGTCAGAATGATGGGTGTCTCCAGTAAGCCCAATTCTTTCACCTGAGAATATCCTGCCAGTTTGCCGAATCCATTTGCAATATGAATGGCCGCAGGTACTTTTTGCTGAAAGAGATTCTCTGAGTGAGGCAAGATAGCAGTCACGCCTGTACGAATATCCGAACCCTCGATAAGCGTAATATGCCCTACCCTCACACCGGGTACATCTGTAATGGCATTCAACTCACCAGTGTTAAAAATCCCAAAACGCAATCCATGTTCTCGCGCTCGCTGCCGACCCGATTCTTGCGCAGGCAATACAGACAACATGCTTGATATCAACATAACAATCAAGAAAACAGGAACGGAATTTTGAAGTAGTACACCTATACGACTCATAGTGTATCAATTAGTGGTACAACTAAGGTAGTCAAATTTTTAACGGAAGTTTAGGAATCCATTCCATCTGATAATAACAAAATTGTGAAGATAATGTCTTTCTTTTGTCGCATTATGTATTTTCGTTATATGAAGCCGATAGTTATTTGAAAGAAACGGGCTATGAATAAAGCAGTTACATGAAAGTTTGGATTAGTTTGGCCATTCTTGTGTGGGGATCAATACGATTGCCTGCGCAGAGTTTTAATGCTGACTTCGTAAGATATGTCAACGAAGATGGGGTGACATACAAAGATTATTTGAAGGTCGACTCTCGTCGAATGACTAGCTGGCACTATATCGAAAAGGGCAAGAATCCGGAGGATGTTTTTAGTTTTATTTCCCCTCCCGAATACACCTTAATCCCGAATCTCGACGAAAAATACAACCAAATAAGTTTTAACAGAGGCAGTTTTTCACTTATACGCGAGGATTCCATGCGCCAAGATCTAACCATCAGAGATGGCTTGTATATCTTCCAAAATGGCTTCGATGAATCTAAGGATGGCTATTACGGATGTTTCGCAATACCGGATGGATTTAAATTCTTGAACTATGTATGGGTATTCCCAAGTAATATAGAGGTCGTGGACTATGAAAGTAATCGCGAAGGACAGTGGCGATTGATAGATAACACATTATCCTTTATCGCCGCAGACGTCAACAATGTCTTGTTCAAAATACGCTATAAGCGCAACGATCCTCAGCCTCTTACCCTAGCTGATCGCAAAGTAAGTCTGCGAGACTCCATCACAGTCAAGAACAAGTACCTTGACATTTATATATGGGATGATGGAAAGATCGACAATGATGTAATCTCCGTCAAGCTCAATGATGACTGGATTATCCAATATCTCGAAGCAGGAAAGGATAAAATAAAATTTAGATACCTACTTACAGAACCTGTCAACTATCTCATACTCCGAGCGGACAACGTAGGTCAAATACCACCCAATACTACAGCCATCCATATAACAGATGGTAAACTCGGAAAGACCGTCGTCTTAAATAGTGATCTCGGATATAGTGAAGCCATTAAAATTACCCTTCAGGAAGATCCTAAGTAGCCTTCCGCATACGCCGATAGGCTTTGGCAAAAAAATAAAAAACTACTCCTAGTAAAATTATACTTAAAAAGGCGATGCCAAAATGCAGGGTATTCCTATAAACTGCTAATAAGACAATACCTACCAGCAATAAAGTCGGCACCTCATTGAACAATCTAAAGTTAAAGGAGCTCATAGGTAACTGTCCATCCTTAAGCTTTAACATATATTTCTTACAGAGTACATGGTAGACCGTTAGCAATACGAGTAACAACAACTTTATATGCATCCATACATTTACTTTAAACCAATCGTATCCATGTAAATGGAGCACCACAAGCCCCATGACCCATGTAAACATCATTGCTGGGTTTGAAATGATCCGATATGCGCGTTCTTCCATCAAGGACAATTGAGGAATCAGTATTGCAGATTCTGCGGGAGGACGGTCCATAGCTTCAGCATGATATACGAATATTCTACCTAAATAAAATAGACCACCCAGCCACGCTACCGAACTAATGATATGCAATGACTTCACTAACAACAACCAATGAACTGCTTCCATAAACTCTCCCACTTTTCACCCAAAACTATTCATTTTAATGAAAACATTACCTTCCAAAAGCAAAAACCCGCCGTATAGACTCTCTCTAAGCAAAGCATTATCCTGCACCTTTGTGATTAGACTATTATTGATTACTTTGCTCCCGTAAATACTTGAACGCGTATTAA
The DNA here is from genome assembly GCA_964396595.1 of uncultured Saprospiraceae bacterium. Classification (GTDB taxonomy): domain Bacteria; phylum Bacteroidota; class Bacteroidia; order Chitinophagales; family Saprospiraceae; genus CAYNFR01. The sequence goes on from CAYNFR010000007.1 coordinate 34,209, forward strand.
ATGAATAGAATTATAGCTGTCGCAATGTGCATATCAGTGAGCCACATGGTTTTTGGGCAAAAGACAGCGCTAGTCGGAGGCACGCTGATAGACGGATTCGGTGGTAAGCCGATACATAATAGCGTAATCATCATCGAAGGCGAAAAAATTGTCGCTGTAGGTCATCAAGGAAATCTTGCTGTTCCTGCCGATGCGGAAGTTATTTCGACGGAAGGTATGAGTGTCTTGCCTGGACTATGGGATATGCATGTCCATTTAATGATCAATGGTCATTCTAATTATACACATTGGGACACGGCATATATAGATAGATTTGAAGATGTGATCATGCCTTCTTCTGCCCATCAGCTATTGCAGGCAGGGATCACAAGCGCACGTGATCTCGGTGCGCCATTAGAAGCAAGTCTCAATGTCAGAGATCGCATTAACAGAGGTGAAATTCCCGGTCCGACTATGTACATGTCAGGGCCATTTATTCAGCATAAACCATACCCGGGAACAGAGGCGTTCCGTTGGGGGGTAACAGGCGTAGCAGATGCGCGGGCAAAAGTTAAAAAGCTTGCAGATAGCGGTGTCGATTGTATCAAGTTAATTGATCAAGATCAGATGACTTTAGAAGAAGTTAAAGCAGTGGTTGACGAAGCACATAAACGCGGTTTAACGGTAGTGGCTCATGCGCACAGACCGGAAGAAATAAGAGTGGGACTGGCAGCCGGAGTAGATTGTTTTGAACACACAGGTCTATCTTCAGCACCTGAGTATCCTGAAGATGTGCTGAGTATGTTAAAAGAAAGAACCGCTCAGATGAATCTCGGCCCTCTTTTTTGGACGCCTACAGTCGAAGGACTATACAATTATGAATATGTGCGAGACAACCCTGAGAAATTGGATAATGACTGTTGGCATCTGGACTTGCCTGATGATATTATAGCCGATATCTCGGGCAGCATTAGGCATCCTGGGCGTATGTCTTACTTCCAGCTGACACCAAGTCGTAAACCAACGCTTGAGCGAAAAGTAAAACAATTGCTAGACGCAGGGGTAGTCCTATTGATCGGTACAGATAGCGGAATACCGATGAAGTTTCATTGTCAATCAACCTGGAATGAGCTAGACGTATGGGTCAATGAATTTGGTATAGATCCGATGTATGCCATCAAAGCTGCCACCTATTGGCCGGCGAAGTCTATGGGAGTCGATGACAAGTACGGAACTATTTCCGAGGGAAAATATGCCGACATTATAGCCGTAAAAGGCGATGTGCTTCGATATATCGTCCTACTTCAGGATGTTCATATGGTCGTAAAACATGGAAAAAGAGTGAGATAATTGACTTTTCGCGCAATATTGCATCAATAATTACTTGTCATCGCCATAGTATTTGCTATTTTGCGCGTCGGTAAAGAGCAATAAGTCATCGTTGCTTTTCATTTATAGAATTCTTTTTTATCTAAAACACACAATCATGTTGAAGTCAATTCAAGCGCTCCGCCCGCAAACTCTTTTTTCTTTTTTTGTTCTTCTAGGATTAGTAGTATCTCAATCTTCATTGTTCGGACAATCTAAAACACCAGTTTCTGCATATAACGAAGCAATGGGATTACTAAAAGAAAAAAACTATGAAGCAGGACTGGAAGCAATGGAGGCTGCATTGACGATAGCCGCAGAAAAAGGCGAAGAAAAAATCATTGGGCTAGCCACCAAGAATGCAGGAGTAGCAGCTATAAATCTCGGTAATAGCAAACTCGCAGAAAAAGATTTCGATGCGGCTCTTGCAGCATATGAAAAGGCAAAAAACTATAACCCCAATAATTCCGGAATAGATGAAGGTATCGCTCGCGTATATGAAGAGCAAGGCAATCTCCCAGAAGCAGTGAAACAGTATATTATTTCCGGAGACAAAGGCCAGTCGGAAGATAATCCGGATAGGGTGGCTAGTAGATATAAAAGAGCGATGAATGTTGTAGGAAAACAATTCGTGGCAAAAAACTACGACGCCGCAATCGAAACCGGCGAGGCGTATTTATCACTAAAAACAGATGAACCTGAAGTCTTCTATTATTTATCTAAGTCTTATGCAGAAAAAAATGAAAATGACAAAAGCATAGAACTCATCAATCAAGCTATAGAACTTGCCGGAAAAGAGTCACCCGACAAATATCATTATGCACAAGGCAGCACTTACGAGATACTTGGCAAGAACAAAGAAGCCGTTCAAGCATACAAAAAAATAGTCGCTGAACCTTTTAAGGCACAAGCCGATTATCGCATCCGAGAGCTTGAAGGCGAGGACGATTAGTCAAGCACAGAATAATACTTCTGTAATAATTCAGCTATTTCTCTTTAAGTGATATAGTGCTATTCTTCCTCTTTTAAAAGGCAGCAAATCAGCTAGGCTGACGAATTTCTGCGTTCATCTGCGTAATCAGCGCGAATAAAAACGCCCTACAATCGTACGGATAACGACTGATTTACTGATCTGAAAGGAGATAACTGAATACGTTTTGGTGCTTGGAGAAGAAGCAGACTTCGAAGTACAAAACTGTCTGCCAGCACTGAACTTGATAAGAAGCACAACGCTTCAATTAAGTAACTGAACCCGCTTTTTTGCCAAACGACTGTCATATGCGGTTTTTCTTTTCATTCGTCAGTTTTTCCGCTGTTTTCTTGTCTGTTGTTATACTTCTCTCTTGCTTTCACTTTCCAAGGTGCGTCAATTTCCCAATCTCCCGCCATAATACAACCATAAGGCATAATTTCGTCAAGCACTTCGCCAAGTCCAAATTCTTGCATTTGTCTTTTTACCATATCAGCGTTTTTGTATGCACTTGGTAGTTCTGAAATGTCAATGTGGTTCGAGAAAAAACGAATGTCTAATCCTTGTGTTTCTTCGTGAAAGATTTGTTCAATTGTCTTATGAGAGTTGTTTTTCTTATGTCGTCCACGACTAATATTTCGTCCTGCTCCGTGTGGTGCAAAACCTAAATTGTTAGCTGTCGTGTTACCTTTTACAATTAAAACTGGTTCGCTCATATTCAATGGAATTAGTCGTAAACCGTCTTTGCTGTCAGGCACAAATTTGTCGTCCAATGGCGTTGCACCCTTGGCGTGATAAAACAAATCATTCTCTTTAAAAACAAAATTATGTTCGTTCCAAAATCTGTCAAAAGGGTCAATGTTTAGTTTTTGAGTTGTTGCGTTATGAATTGTCGTGTGGTTTAGTTTTGTCCACTCTCTGACCAATTGCAATGCTTCCCAATATGCTTTTCCTTCGTCTGTGTCGTAAGGTATCCAAGCATTTTTCTCCGCTGTTTTTGGTGAAATTTCTTTTCTGAAATATTCAGCCACTTTCATTCCTTGTGTATAAAGATTAGCTCCAAAACCACGGCTTCCGTGGTGCGTAACCATCATAGTTTCCCCTGTCTTTTTAGAGATACCAACAAATAGAAAATGGTTTCCATCTCCTTGTGTCGCTAAGTGTGTTCTTGCAAAACTTAAACTACGTTCAGAATTTAGAAATTTGTTTTGTGCGATTTTTTCTTCAAAGCCTTTTGGTAAAACTGAATATTCTTCTCGTCCGCCACCACCAAAATGTGTAACCGAATGAGCCATATCCAAAACTGTCTTTGGCGATAACATTCCGAAATTTGTCATCATTACAGAGCAACAAATGTCTGCACTGTGCATTGAAGGGTGAATTGCATTTTTAGCAATAACAACTCCGCCAACTGGAATTTGTCCTTCTCCTGTCGGGCAAGCGTCTGGCATAACTGCACCACCAACCAAAGTTGGTGTTTTCATAAGGTCTTGCATTGTGTCAAGAACCATTTTTACATTGTCCGCTTCTTCGTTTGTCTCGGCTCTTATGTTTTTATAAAAGTCAACAGGCTCAGAATGCGGGTCAATATATTTAGGTCGAACCGACTCAATATAGTCCTTCAAGCTGTCACCACTAAGCTGATTTTGGTTAGCATAGTCAATAACATCCTTGAACCATTTGCTTGGTTTATATCCTAAGTCTATTATGTCTTTTCCTGTTATCATTTTGTCATTTATGTCTAATGGTTGTCTTGGGTTGCGGTCTGCTAAAATCGCATATAACTTACGAATATCAATATCGGTATGAATCTATAGCTCGCGAGCCGAAAATGTATCGCCTTGATTGATATCACCGGTCTGTAAGCCCCTGCGCAGCCACCGCACCCGTTGCTCTGATGTGCCGTGAGTAAAGGATTCCGGCACAACATATCCTCGAGCCTGCATCTGTAATCTATCATCTCCGATAGCTGCCGCCGCACGCATGGCTTCTTCGAGATCACCTTGCTCTAGTATGTTGGACTTCTTGTGCGCATGGTGAGCCCATACACCTGCGAGAAAATCAGCTTGTAATTCAAGGCGTACTGATAGATTGTTGTAAGCTTCTTTGCTGATACGTCCTCGCTGTGCATCCATTTGAGTCGTGATCCCTAGAAGATGCTGTATATGGTGCGCGACCTCATGAGCAACTACATAAGCCAAAGCAAACTCCCCCGGTGCTTTAAACTTAGTCCTCAAATCATCATAAAAACTCAAATCTATATATATACGCTGATCAGCAGGACAATAAAATGGTCCACTGGTTTTCTGTGCATATCCACATGCCGATTGATCACTCTCCGTATAAAGAACCAATACGGCAGGCTTGTACTCTCTGCCTAGCTGTGTTCGAAAAATATCAACCCACACGTCTTCGGTATATTTCAGGACAACCTTTACCATTTCTGCTAGTTCTTCCTCCCTCTCACTCGGCATATAATTAGCTTGGTGGCGTTGTATTTGTCCGCCTTGTTCATTAAGGCCATTAAGCAGTGCCGTAGGATCCTGCCCAAACAGGATTGCTAAAATAACAAGTATGATTCCACCCAGACCTATACCGCCACCTACGCGGCGCATCTGACTCCCCCGTCTATCTTCAACATTGCGACTGTGCTCTTTACCTTGCCATTTCATCGTATGATATATGCTTGCCGATTGAATAATGTATGCAATTTGATGTTATTTCCAGCATTGTTTATCATAAACCAAAAGAATTTTCATCTACAATTGAAACTAACCGCATATTTCGATCGTTTTGAGATCATGCAAGTCAACAAAAGTCTTTCTTCTCGACTAATAAAGCTACTGGCCATATGGATGGCTTTTGTGTCGATGGGATGGACTGTAAGTTTTCATTATTGCAAGGATAAGCTTGCAGGGATCACCGTCTTGGGAGAGCAAAAGACTTGTTGCGCCTCTTCAAAAGCTTCATTGTGTACATTCACACATGATGACGATTGCTGCAAAAACGAGAGTTTAAAACTATCACTAGACCAAGATTTTCTGCAGTCGGAATTAAGCTCGGAGTTACTGGATTTAAAGCTAGTATTAGCTCCTTTTTCTTTAAGAACGCTTTCACATGATTCTGGGTCACCAATATCTTTTCAATACTATCGGCCACCACCTCTGGTCAAAGACATACCGGTGTTAGTGTGTTCTTTTCTGATTTAGCGAGATAGCCTTGACTAATCTGCGTTTCACTACTCAGATCTCCGTCACTATTTTTCACTTTACATTAGATATTAAGAACACAAAAAATGAAGAATTATATAATTATTACTATTCTATCAATCGGCTTCTTCATGGGAGAACTGCCCGCACAAGGTCCCCCGATCACTGTCGATAATCCGATCATGTTAGGTAAAAATAACTTGATCTTACGCAATCTGACTGAATTCAGACAAACAGAGCTAGGCGATTTTACGCGAATCCCGGTGATATTGAGTTATTTACCATCATCAGATTTCTTGGTAGGTGTAAATATGCCCTATGTAAGCTATAATTTTAAGGAAGGTACGCGAGGATCTTCACTTGGGGACATAAGTTTATTTGGAAAATACCAGATATATCGCAACGACATGACCGCCAAAACACTTAGAGCTACTATCAAGACCGTTCAAACCTTGCCCACAGGTGAAAATCTAGGATTACCCAGGATGTCAACTCAATTATATCAATCCTACCTGGGCATGATCTTAGGATATGAGTCAATCAAGTTTGGTATAGCATCAGAGCTAGGCTATAACTGGGTACCTAATGGTGACATGGACGAGCTGATGTTTAAACTCGGATTTGGGCTACCATTATTGGCACCTATATATCCTGTAAATCAGATTAATCTTTACTTCGAATACACATCCATTTACCACACGACGCATAAATATCTTGACATACATTACTCTTCAGGTATTCAATATGCTCTTGGACAATGGACTATCGAAGTGGCATTTGAGCTTCCACTTAAAGAACCTTACGTGACTTCCCCGAGAAGAAGCATTTACGTCGGTTCATCATATGTTTTTTAAACCTTAAATTTTTTTAAAAATGAAAACTCTAATTAAAAATAACTATTCAAGCTTTCTTGTACTTATTTCTTTTTTGTTGATTCAAGCTACTGTTAATAATGACTTGATGGCACAATCTGCTGATAAAGATCATTTTACAGTTCAGGTTGATGGCCTCGGATGTCCTTTCTGCGCTTACGGCCTTGAAAAAAAATTCAAAGAGCTCAAAGGCATTGGTCAGGTAAAAATCAACATGGAGACAGGTGTCATGAACTTTATATTTCCATCTGATCAAGCCCTCTCAGAAGAAGTGGTAGAGCGACAAGTGGAACTAGCCGGTTACACCCCCATGTGGATCGAAGTCAAGCGAGGTGATGGCACGGTAACAAAAAAATCCCTGCAGTCTGAATCCGCACCAAGTCAGTTCAAAGCCAACGATAAGGCTACGATGGCCGTTTCTGGCAAATGCTCTATGTGCAAGAAACGCATCGAGCGCACAGCGCTGGGAGTAAGTGGTGTTACCAATGCCGAATGGAATCAAAAAAAACAAGAACTACTTATCGAGTTTGATAACACTGTCGTCAGTGCTGATGATGTAGAACGAAAAATTGTTGCTGTAGGTCATGACACACAAAACTTCAAAGCCGGCGATGATGTATATAAAACGCTACCTGCTTGTTGCAAATACAAAAGAAAGAAGTAAAAAATGAAAGAAGTATCGTTTTTAAAAATAGTAATTGGCTGCGTGATTCTTACCTTATGTTCATGCAGTAGAAAACAAGAATTCATATTGGATTCAACAATTCAGCTCAGCGGTATTACACCGCTGGGCTTATTTATTCAGCAGGATACTATCTGGGTGACGGATAGTGACAGAGATGCGCTCGTGGCTATTGATTTTACGGGCGGCGAGCTTTATCGTCAGGATGGATTAGATCGTCCTATGCATTTAGATATTAACAATGGTCGGATGTTCATCCCTTCGTATGGATCAGATGCCATATTGGTGATGGGTGTTGAGCGTGAGATAGATACATTGGATATCGGTATTGAGCTAGACGCGCCGGCGGGCATATCAGTTGACGGGAAGACCATAGCGATTGCTGATTTTTACAATCACCGTATAGTGTATACGCTCGATGGCTCGCAATGGCTTAGTATCGGAACAGAAGGCAATGCACCAAAGGAGTTTTATTACCCAACGGATGTAAGCATCCACAATGGCCGGTTTTATGTAGCAGATGCATACAATAATCGCGTACAAGTATTCCTGTTATCCGGAGAATTAGAACGTGTTATTGGTGAAGCGGACGAACTCAATGCTGCCACCGGGATTTATGTAGATGTGGACTTTATTTATATCACAGACTTCGAAAATGATCGTGTATTGTTGTACTCTCACAAAGGAAAAATCATGCAGGAGATAGCTACATCAGTGAATAAACCTACCGACATATTTGTCGATGGCGGGTACCTCTATATTGCTAATTATGGCGATAGCAGTATTGCCAGGTATAGAAGACAGAAATAAATACAATAATTGAGACCAATAATATCAGCTTGACACCACACTCGTATCATTGCTGAGTTGATGATGTACTTCGTGAAGTGACTATCTAAAACTGCTGAACAATGATTTTTTCCGTACTCCAAGATCCATGTTCATCAGCCCACTTTACGAAGTACATTCCACTAGTCCAAGTAGAAGTCTCAATGGTCTTCTGATCAAAAGCGGACAGTTTGACGCGTTCTATAATCCGTCCTTCGATATTATATATCAGTGCCGAGATATCTGTTTCGCCATGATTGGTGATTCTGAATTCTGTCAAAACGGGATTAGGGCCGATCGTAACGGTATTCCTAATTGATGCTTTGCTGTAGCTAGACTCGGACGCCGTATGGCTTGTAAAGTGGGATAAATTTGTCATTGCTTCCGTATGATTAAGTGGGGTGTATTCTGAAATGTACAATAAGAAAATATCCTGTGTATCGCTATTGAGGTCGGCTACTCTTATGTAAAGCGTGTCCCCGGGACGCTGACTGATAATCCTGCTGAACGAACCCCAAGACCTAGAAAACTGATCACAGTCGATCAATGTAAGCATCCCGCAAGTGCCTTCATATACTTCTAAGATCATGTTATTCTCATTGTAGAGAAGTGGTAATCCGATATCGACACCTCCTGTCAGCGGCACGATCGTCTTAAACCAGACATCCTGAGGCCTATAACCACTATTGCCACAGGCAAAATATTCACTGTGCCCAGATGACCATGTCGCCCCTATATTGGTAAAAGTATCTATATAAAGATCATCAGACGGATAAATAAATATAGCGCCTTCGCACTCATCATTGATAGGTCTTATCTCGCTACATTCCTCCGGGGCACGAAATAAATTTTTCGCCAGATAGAAGCTGGACTGCCAGCATCCAGGGTCTTCTTCATTCACTAGGTTAGCGATTACATCTACTCTTTGGCCACTGGCCAATAAATCTTCTAGTAATATGATCTGTGGATTTTCTGTAAGATCAAAATATTGATCATTGATATATAGCACTGATCCCTCATAAGGTGCGGTATAATGCACAATTAATTCTTGGTCATAGGTATTCGTACTTCCTTGACATTCATACGAAGTTCCGACTACTATGGCCGTAATTTTACATTCATTGCTTTCCGATGAAGGCACATAGGTGCATAAGCCGAAGTGCCCTTCTACAACACGGCCTGATCCTCCGACTCTGATATAAACTAATTGTCCGGGATCGAGCTTGAATAATTCTATTTTTGAAAAATCATCATACAGAGGCCAATATGACTTATTACCACTGCAGCCCAAGAGATTCAAATTTGAACAAGTTCCACTGAATACCTCCACAACCGTTCCTGAAACCCCACCATCAGCCGCGAATGTCTCTATACCTATACGACCTTCCTCCGGTACGCGCGCCACAAACCAAATATCGGGCATAATAGACCCATTGCCGCAGGCAAAACTGTAATCCGGCACATTGGAGATTAATGCTCCATAATTATGAAATTCTTTAATGTCACAACTCTTTCCGACATGTAGAATGAAAGGTGTAATACAATCTTCATTTTTGAGTGGGGGATCTTCTACACAAATTGTGAATACCCCTTTGTCAAGTTCATCGTTAGCATTGATAACTCTTATCAATAAAGTATCACCAGGTACAAGATCATATTTCTGTATATGGATGTGAGGTCGTGCGTCCAAACACATTAAATTACCCGTGAGCTTTGATCCGGTAAATAATTGCATCCTGGGAGGCAAAGCTTCCCCTTCAAGCCTATATGCATCTAGCTGAATAGCCCCTGAAGACGGCACAACCGTGCGAAACCAAACATCCTTGCTGAATGCATCGTTTTTACAATCCAGATGAAGCATATCAGATGGAGTAGCCCGACTAAGATAGAATTGCTGTTGTTCACATGTCTCTTTTCCGATCATTATCGCTCCAGAGATGGAGTCATTGGGTGGTGTACCACAATCGGTAATCGAAACCAAGATTACTCCTGCCTCTTCCTCCGGCAAATACCGCAATGAGATAGGGTCCCATCTTGTTCTTCTTAATTTTAATATGGTGTTTTCTGCTTGAAATCGATCTCGATGTGAAATGTGATATTGAGCAAGATCAATACCGGATATTTTTCGTTCTATATGACCATTACTAAATGTCCAGTAGTACAAAGTCAATCCGGCATCAACAAGTGGTTTCCCTTCTACAGGATACCATTTTCGCATATATTCTAATAAGTTCAGATTTACGAAGCATCGAGCATTGACAAATTCAAATTTGGGTGTCGCTGTATTGCTCTTAGTATTTTTCTTGAAGATGTCGAGTACAGGATCAGCCTTGCCTCTTTTGTATGATGTGGATAATTTCTTTCTATTGTGTTTAAGTACGGCGTTCATCAGCGCTGCCTGCTGAGCCGTAAACATGAGCTTGACGCAATCATGACCATAGTCCATGAAATTGAATACATTGTCCGGTGTTTTACAAGAATTAGGAATTCTTAAACTTCGACAAGTATGATGTTGTAGTTGCTCTTGTGGAAAAGTGTCATCAAATCCGTCATCGCCCTCGCATCCACCTCCTCTGATATCACCATTTACATGTGGTAGACCCAGCCAATGACCGATTTCATGGGATAGGACACCTCCTTGACTATGTGGACTTGTAGACCCGATACGAGGGATCAAAATCTCTCTATCTATAGTTACACCATCAGCAGCTGTATTGCACGAGCCAAATAGGTTCGGGATGCAAGATGCATTACCCAAAAATCCGCTTGCCATAAAATGACTGTATACATTAAGATAATCGTGCGGATCATTATCACTGCCTGCCCCTGCACCACCCGGCAAACATTTACTTAGCTCAAAGCTCATAGCCCCTTGATGAGACGTGGGACAACTAGCTCTGGACATTCTATTGATCTTACCTATTGTGAATTGAATGCAGGTATGCCCGGCATCCGTTTTATGAAAAACACGCGTGATATGGCTTCGACGGGCATTATACCCACTGAAATCTTCATTGAGACGATTAACCGCCAACTGAAGTTCAGAAACAGCAAAATTATACCCTACCCCTTCAGGCTCTCCTTCATGAAATATATTGAAAGCTATCGGTATGATCGTAATTCCGTTGGGACAAGGATTTTGAGGCAAGGTCTTCTGCACTTGGCCATATTGAGATCTGAATGAATCATATTTGCCCAAGTTCTGTTGATGACGAGAAGAATTATCCCGTATATAGTTATGTAACTCCTGTTCTATGGCACAAGGAGCAAGCTGAAATCCATAAATGCTGGCGCAATGGGATAAGAGTATTAAAGTCAGGAAAAATGTCTTCATACCGGCAAATTTACATATTATATTATTTTATAATGTTTTTTTGATTGACATTCAGCATATTAAAAGCAATTTGTATGCCGAAAATAATTGTTGGTGTATTTGGTTAATGTACATCGATAACAGATTTGTGGTTCACCACTCCTTAATTGATCTCGTTGCCTCTCATGCTCATCCTGATTTATGGGTAGCTGATAACAACAGATGAAGGTGTGCGGAATAGCATTATGCATAGTACAAGAAAGCCATATCTTTGGCGCTTGATATCGAGAAGAAGAAATATGATCAAGAGATTCTTATATACGTTTGTAGTGTATTGCGCAATAATTACATCTACAGTTGGTCAAGATTGGAACATAGGTATAAGAGCGGGCATTAACCAGTCGACATTCAATGGTGATCTAGGTGCGAATGAACGTCATAAGCTTTCGGGTGGGTTCCAGTTTGGGGTTAATTTCCAGTGGAACTTTAATGATTTCCTTGGTTTGCGATCTGAAATCAATTATATCCAAAATGGGGCTAGGTATCAATACGAATCTGATAATGGTTATTATCTATTCCGTCGTCTTAACAATAATCGTTATGTCCTGAGGGATAGTACAGATATCAATCTGATTCATTCGAATGCTTATCTGCAGTTACCGCAGACGCTTCACTTACGTATCAATAAAAAATGGGAAGTATTTGCCGGGGGCTATGTAGGCATGCTATTAAATCCGACTGCTACAGGAACATTAATCTTCGGTGGAAAACGAAGCGAAAAAGACCATGCTTTCAGACAAGGTCTTAATTTCAACTATCGATCAGATTTGCCCGGCCAACTTAATTCTGGCTTTTTTGGCTCTGTACCGGCCCCACCGATTGCCATTATCGTCGATGGTGTAGATATAGATGTCCCTGGTGTCATAACAGCATACTTTCACCACGAAACCAAAGAGGCTAACCGCTACTATAAACTTGATTATGGCGCCATAGGCGGGGTAAGCTATTTTTTGAACAGAGGACTCTATCTGATGGGCAGAGTGGAGTATGGGCTCAGAGATATCACCAATGCCGCAGGCGACGCTTCTTATAGAGATGTTAACCCTGACGGCAGTCTGATATTCGAAGATCGTAAGACTAGAAACTTGAGTTTTAGTCTATCACTAGGATTTAAGTTCTAAATTTTTGGACCTATATTGACCTTTAGGTTTTAAATTGTTAAGGATGATATTCCATAAATCTTCATATGGAATGATTTCTATTTCAAATGGTTGATCAATTAATTGTATATCAGACTGGGTAAGTATCCGATATACAGGCAAAGCCTGTCGTTCTACAGAGGCTTGGTTAAAACCAAACTTAGGTATCATAAGTAACATCTTGATGAAGCAACTGCTTCTAAACGTATCCGATTGCTTCAGATAACGTGTGGTATATTTGCCCAATGCCTCTATTCGTTCTTGTGCTTCATTATAATTCTTCTTCAGAATAAAAAATAAGAGTTGAATAATTAGCAAGGGTATGTTCATGGCTCTCTTGTCTTTGCTGAATCTGGGTAAGTCATTGATGAGCTTACTTACATTGTACCGTCTATACCGAGGATGCTTCGTCCCATGCTCCACGGCTATGATAAACTGAACATATCCTTCGTATAGCCGCCATCGTTCTTTATGGCTACTTACCAATTTCGCAAAAGACCGCTTACTGTATTCTTCATAAAATAACTCGATAGCCTCATCATAACTTCCGCTATGAAGAAGCAATAGAAATTCATTCTCCTTCAGCCTAAACCATGAGTTAGAATTCTTTTGAGGTAGTGGGTAGCTGGACTGAATATGATTCATAGCTTCATCATACTGTCTTTTTTGAATATAATAGGTGATTAAGATTGATTTGAAGGATAAAATACCCACCGCATAATCGGGTGCATTCTCGTTATGCCAACTCAACGCCTTATGCGCATTTATAGGGATGGCATCATAATCTTTGCGTAGCACATATTTGATATGTAATACAAAGAAATAGTTGTTATGAAAGTAGAAGGATGGAATAATCCCTACATAATCTGTGTAATGCTCTTCCACTTTTTCGCAGCTATAAACCAACGAATAATCATTAATCTTTGACTTAAAATAGTGGCTAAATATTTCTTGCGAATCCATCTCTAGTTCATTTTCGACTTTATAATATTCTAAGAATCGTTTAAAACGATCCTTTGACGATTTAGCAGCCGATTGTAATCCAAGATGAAAATTACTCCTATATTGTATCGCACATGCCTTATAGATCAGGTGAATAAACTTCATCGTGCGAGACTTTTTCTCCACCTCTTTTGCAATGAATAAGGCAACTCTGTGTCTTGTCAATCTGAGCATAATTTCTGCCAAAAGCAGAAGCTTACTGAGCTCAAAATAGTCATTACCCAATCTAGTATTGAAAGGTATATTATTAGTTGATGCTATAATGACGTCATTCATCTGAGCTATGGCATCCAGAGCTTCATTCATTGTTACATCTATTCCCGTGTTCTTGCCATCTATACTGCTCTGAATATTTTCCTTAATCCGTCTCAATACATCGGAATCTAAGCCATCAAGTACTGATTGGCTGCTAAGTTCTAGATGAGAATTCTCAACTAGTTCGATTAATTCATGTACAATACGTGCTCTCATCTTAAATTATAAATAATTGATTCACAAGATATTATCGTTTTTTTTTGCTCTAGAGGCACTCATTTTAGGTCACTAAATTAGTGTAAAACTGTCCTTTTTTTACCCAAAAACGGCCTCTACCTTTGTATTATCAAAAATTTAAAGAAATGATTTACGACATCCTTTTAGGCATTTGGTACATTATAATCCCTGATTTCGACGAACTTTAGTCGTTGGAAATAGAGACTATCTATAACCGTTACATCAAAAACAAACCTCCTCATCAAGTAGTAATAACTTAAGCATCAGAAATTTTTCTGCTGCTAGATTGGAGAGATAATGTAGAATTAATCTACGCAGGATTGGTTGAGTGGGCTGCTCATTATTGGGAATCCACTCAATCAAGTGTACACATATGTAAATTACATATATGAGAAATATTAACAGGAAGAATCGTCGGACCAATACGAAGATCATAAACGATACACGCAAGATCTTTGATCTTGTAAACAGTAGAAGTACTGACACGGAGTATAACCGACACGAGACCGGCTGGAAGATGTCCTTTATGGAATCTAGTATCATGCTTTATGATGCTTTATAGAATAAACGACATCAACCACAAGGATTACTAAACATGTAGAATCAGTTAATTATCAACATAAATCACAGAAGCTCGTATTTATTCCTATCTAACTAACACTAAGGAACTTCGGCAAGAGCATCTAAACTTGATTTATATGGTAATGACTTGAGAAGGGTATTCAGGTAGGACTGTGGCCCTTCTCTTTTTATTTTAACGAAATCCTTACTTCATAACTTCAGGGGTTAAATGTATCTTTGAAGCTCAATCAAGTCAATGGATTTACCGAAAATAGGAATATCAATAGGTGATATTAACGGGATAGGCCCTGAGATTATCATCAAAACACTCAGTGAAGCTTATTGGCATAATCGATTTACGCCGATTATTTATGGCTCGTCTCGGGTAATGGCTTACTTCAAGAATATATTCAGTGATCGAAACTTTAGTTTTGTGAATATTGATCATGCCAGTGAAGCGTTAGTGAATAAGATCAATGTGATAACTTGCTGGCATGAGAATCTCAAAATCGAACTGGGTGAAATAACCGAAGACAGTGGTAAAGCAGCCTATGCTGCCCTTGATAAAGCTGTATCAGATCTGAACGACAAGATGATCAACGCGTTAGTGACTTCACCAATTAACAAAAAAGCTATGAATCTAGCCGGGTTTGGCTATCCTGGTCACACAGAGTTTATCGCAGAAAAAATAGGACAGGCTGGTCGAGAGCTGATGATGATGGTCTCTGACAATTTAAAGATTGCCACCCTGACCACACATTTGCCTGTCACAGAGGCCATAAAGTCTATTACGATAGATGCTATAAGTACCGGCGTCAGAGTAATGAACGAATCATTAAAACTAGATTTCGGGATTGAGCGACCATTGATTGCCATATTGGGTGTAAATCCACATGCCGGAGATAATGGCGTAATCGGTCAAGAAGAAATACAAATAGTTACTCCGGCTATAGAGTCTCTTAAAAACGAAGGTATCTTGGTTTCTGGCCCCTATGGTGCGGATGGATTCTTCGGTTCAGGTCAATATCATAAATTCGATGGTGTTATGGCCATGTATCACGATCAGGGCTTAATCCCATTTAAGGCATTGACATTCGGTGTCGGGGTCAATTATACAGCTGGCTTACATGTCATTCGGACCTCACCGGATCATGGTACTGGTCATGACATTGCAGGAAAAAATCTGGCTGAGCCTGATTCTTTGCGCCAGGCGATTTATTTGGCATTGGATATTTATCGTAATCGACAGATATATCTCGAAGCCTCAAGTAATAAGGTTCATTCCAATAGATTACACAGCGAATTAAACCGATAGGCAGGTAATCATGGTTAACATTTTTAAAGCGAATGATGTTTCCAATATTTTTCTTTTACTACCCTATGTGTGTATTCTGAGGGCTTATGGCTTAATTACCGGTACGGTTGCAGATCCACCTACAGATGAAGGGCTGTTTTCTCAATTGATATTAGGATTGATTGAAAATAGTGTGGCCCTAAATTATTTGGTAGGATGTGCTTTGGTTTATGCACATGCGCTCATTATTAATCATTGGTGTAATCGTAATGCCGTGCTACAAAGCCCCTCCGCCTTACCGGGTATGTTTTATGTGCTGATCGCGAGTATCAGTCCTTCATTACAATCTGTAAGCAGTACATTGATCGGTCTGACATTTGTTATACTCACAGTGTTGGAGATAGGCAAACTATATAAAAATCAATCGGCTGAATCGTCAATATTTAACATTGGTATTTTTTCAGCGATGTCTTTTTTTTCGGATCCACCCCTTCTGCTCACGCTACTTGTCGGATTTGTCGCTTTAATAGTACTCAGAAGTTATAACTCTCGAGAGATACTACAAATGATTCTCGGGATGTTTGCTATTTTATGGATATATATTGCTGCCGATTTTTTTATTTCGGGCAAGCCCAATGAAGATTTATTGGAATTCGGTATCATTACGAATATCAATACATTGATGCCGCGTGATTTTATCGAGATTATACTGGTTAGCACCTATGGCTTGTTATTGGCGATGGCCGTATTTGGTTATTATTCCTTTTTGAAAAAAAAGCAGATTGAAGCCAGAAAAAAGATTGACATGCTCTATTGGTTGCTGTTGATCTTTTTGTTGGGCGTATTTATTTATCGAGAAGTAAAACCTTCATATATACTTGTCTTAGCGTGTCCACTTGCCATCTTCATCGGTATGAAAATAAATAGCTGGCGCAATATTGCATACGGCGAGATAGCACATCTAGCGCTACTTGCTGTGCTTGTTACGAATCTTTATGGACAATCTCTAGGGATCATAGCGTATTAGTTACAAGTTTAGAGTCACAAGACATGGATAGACGAAAATTTATAGACAATATCGGTAAAGCATCTATCTCAAGCTATGTGGGACTTCAGTCAATCGCAGGAAATGAATACTGTGCTGACAAGATCAAAGATCATGACTGGGACTATATTGCGGGATTGTTTCCGGTGAGAAATTGGGATAAGCTCCATCTTAACAGTGGAAGTGCCGGCGTCATGCCCTCACACTTGATTAAAAACACTTGCAATCTCATACACGAGCTTAATTCAGCAGCGCCTTATGAAGTATGGGGTAAATGGCAAAAGATTAAAAACCACAACATCTCACGACTTCAAGATATCTGTAATGGAAATAATGGCGTCTTCAGCTTAGTGCGCAATACTACCGAAGGGCTCAATACTATTATTTCAAATCTCAAACTCTCGGCCGGAGACGAAATAATCTATGCCGATCATGATTATCCCTATGTCGTCAATGCCATTAAAAACAGAGCCAAACGAGATGCACTTTCTCTCAATAAACTGATCATTAATCTCAGTGAGCCTGACGAAAACATCATACAACAATATCTAGATGCCATTTCAGAAAAGACACGTGTAATCATACTTACACATATGACACATCGTGAGGGTCAGATCATTCCTATTAAACAGATCATTCGAGAGGCATACAATAGAGAGATAGTCACTGTAGTAGATGGCGCACATATGGTAGGTCACAGACGTATAAATCTTGCTCAAATAAACCCCGATTTTTATGTCAGCAGTCTTCATAAATGGCTTAATGCCGCACATGGTACTGGCATGCTCTTTACACATGCAAATAGTCTTGACAAAATTCATGCTTTCGCTTCAAGCAATGAATCAGATATAAATACTGCGCGACAATTCGAACATTTAGGCACAAGAGGATTTTATACAGAGATAGCTTTGGCAGGGAGTCTGGACTTTTATGACGAGATAGGTGCGGTTGCCAAAGAAGAAAGACTCAATCATCTTACCGGCTATTGGGTAGAAAAAGTCAGAGATCATCCCAATGTCAAGATTCATACCAGACCATTAGAAGGTCAATATGGCGGCGTTGCAAGCTTTTCCATCAAGAATAAAAGCGTGGGATCTGTGCTACAGACTCTAGATGAAAAATACAATATCCACTCGAAGACAGTAGGCAGCCAATGGGGAAGTGCTGTCAGAATAAGTACTAATTTGTTCGTCTTGGAGGAAGATCTGGATCAGCTTATAAATGCTATAAGGGAGTTAGCTTCCTAACGGTGTGAAAATTTGACTTATTTCCGTCCCACGTCATTTACCGGACTATAAATCATCTTAACAATAAGCAATCTTATTGTCATGCCTAATAGTCCAAAAAAGAAGGCCCTGCACAAGTACAAGAGCCTTCCATAACTGCATCAACCAAAAAATCTTTATCTTATGTATCTGTTCATTCGACCATTTTATGACGCAACCTTTAGAAAAAGTCACACGAAAGGGTACATTTTTTTGTGAAAAAGTGGAAGGGTGCCCGGAGCGGGACTCGAACCCGCACATGTTTCCATACACGCCCCTCAAACGTGCCTGTCTACCAATTTCAGCACCCGGGCTTAAACGAAGAGTGCAAAGATGTGACTAATTTTGTTATTCGGCCACTCTTAGAAAATTTTTAAACTGTTTCTAATGCTTGAGAAAGATCATCAATTAAGTCGTCAATGTCTTCAATCCCCACACTGAGTCTTATTAATGAATCGGTAAGACCAACTTTTAATCGTTGCTCTCGTGGAATGCTTGCATGAGTCATACTCGCAGGATGCCCGATAAGTGACTCCACCCCACCCAAGGATTCCGCAAGCGAAAAATAGTGCGTACCAATTAAGACCTTTTCGGCATCATCATACTTACCACCTTTTATATCAAATGAAACCATTCCTCCGTACATACGCATTTGCTTAGATGCTATATCGTGATTGGGATGATCGGAGAATCCTGGCCAATAAACCTTGTCAACTTTAGGATGCGACCTCAGAAAATGAGCTATTTTCTCCGCATTCTGACAAGAGCGCTCTACTCTCAAATGCATCGTTTTTATACCTCGTAGTACTAAAAAACAATCCATAGGCCCCGGAACTGCACCTGTAGCATTCTGAATAAATTTTAGTCTTTCTGCAAGTGTAGCATCATTGACTATCACACAGCCGTGTACCACATCTGAATGACCATTTATATACTTAGTGGCAGAATGTAGTACAATATCCGCTCCCACATCAAGTGGATTCTGCAAAACAGGTGAAGAGAACGTGTTGTCAACACATACCAATATGTTCCTCTCCTTTGCCAATGAACAAATTGCTTCTATGTCGACTATGGATAGCATCGGATTAGTAGGCGTCTCAATCCAGATCAATTTGACATCGTCTGTCAAATGATTTCTGATGTCTTCACTTCTTGACATGTCTATAAAGCTCGATTTTATACCAAATCCTTCGTAGATCCGCTTGATCATTCTATAAGAACCGCCATATAAATCATTAGTGCTCAATACCGCATCGCCCGGACTTAATAGTTTGATAATTGCATCCATTGCGGCTAAGCCGCTTGCAAAACATACCGCTTCTTTTCCATTTTCAAGAGCAGCAAGGTTTTTTTCTAATACAGTCCGTGTGGGATTCTGTGTGCGTGCATACTCGTAACCCTTGTGATCTCCAGGGGCTTTCTGAACATAAGTGGACGTCTGAAATATCGGCGTCATGATAGCTCCAGTAGATGGATCTGGGTTTATGCCTGCATGTATAACTTTGGTATTGAACTTCATATTACAGATTTACTATCTTGTTTGATTGGGTGATTAAGTCTATTTGCTTGAAGATATAGGCGTTCTAAATTATTGCATTTCGCGATATATAAGTCTGAATACCCGGATTTATTCTATCAAATTTCTAGTTCTTCCTTGCTATTACACGTTTAGCTGCTTGTACTACATCAGAAATACCCAATCCATACTTTTCCAATAACTCGTTGGGTTTGCCGCTTTCACCGAAGCTATCATTGACGGCTACATATTCATGAGGTGATGGTAAATGTCTGGCCAACACCTGCGCCACTGCATCACCGAGACCTCCATTCATTTGGTGTTCTTCGGCAGTTACAACAGCTCCCGTCCTTAATACAGATCTTACAATTGCCTCTTCATCCAGAGGTTTAATGGTATGCATATCCAGCAAATCTACACTGACACCTATGTCCTCTAGAATTTTCGCAGCTTCAACTGCATGATATACCATATGCCCACATGCAATAATGGTGAGGTCATCGCCTTCTGATAATTGTATTGCCTTCCCTATAACAAAAGGTGCATCATCAGACATAAGGATAGGCCAATTAGGTCTTCCGAATCTTAGATAAACTGGTCCATAATGCTCTGCAATACTTACGGCTGCTTTACGTGTCATGGTCGCATCACTGGGATTAATAACCGTAAAACCTGGAAGCATTCGCATCATTCCGATATCTTCTAATATTTGATGTGTCGCACCGTCTTCTCCCAATGTCAATCCGGCATGAGAAGCACATATCTTAACATTCTTGTGTGAGTAAGCTACAGATTGTCTAATCTGGTCATAAACTCGCCCTGTAGCAAAGTTGGCAAAGGTCGTGGCATAAGGAATTTTACCACCAATTGCTAATCCGGCAGCTATACCGATCATATTGGCTTCAGCTATGCCCACCTGAATAAATCTTTCAGGACATGTCTCAATGAATTTCTCCAATTTGAGAGAACCTATCAGATCTGCACACAATGCTACAACTTTAGGATTATCATTGGCTAGAATAGCCATTGCTTCCCCAAAGCCATCACGCGTCGCCTTCTTACCTAGAACTTGGATATTCGTAGCCTTTTTCATTTGTATTTTCGCTTTATCGTATAAATAATTCACTAAAAATCGCCCAAAGTCTCATGTAACTGGGCAAGTGCTTTTTCGGTTTGATCAGCATTAGGCGCTTTTCCATGCCAATGATGTGTACCTTCCATAAAGTCAACACCCTTGCCCATTTCTGTCTTCATTAATATGCATACCGGACCGGCTTCATACTTTCGTGCCCGCTTCAATGTTGTCATCATTTGCTTGATGTCATGGCCATCCATGTTATAAACTTGCCAGCCAAACGACTTCCACTTAGCTTTTAGATCTCCGAGACTCATTACCTCTTCATTAGGGCCATCAATCTGTTGTCCGTTTACATCGACCACAGCAACAAGATTGTTCAGTTTGTAATGGCTTGCTGACATTATTGCCTCCCAATTCTGTCCTTCTTGCAATTCGCCATCCCCTGTCAACACGAAGACTGTACCAGGATCCCTGTCGATTCTTTTAGACATGGCCATACCTACAGCGACACTAAGTCCTTGACCTAGAGATCCTGATGCCACCCTTACGCCCGGAAGACCTTCATGTGTGGTAGGGTGACCTTGCAATCGCGAATTAATATTTCTAAATGTTTTCAACTCAGACACCGGAAAATATCCTGATCTCGCTAGTACACTATACCACACCGGAGAAATATGACCATTAGATAAAAAGAAAACATCCTGATTATGTCCCATCATGTCAAATTCCGGATCATGTTTCATAATATCAAAATAAAGAACTGTCAGAAAATCTGCACAGCCTAGAGAACCACCCGGATGTCCGCTTTGTGCATGGCTAGTCTGTCGGATGATATCTCTTCGCACCTGCGAGGCGATATTCTGAAGTTTTATAATTTTCTGTGTCATATCTCCTTATTGTAGCGCAAAAAAAGGCAATCTAAATAACTAGATTGCCCTTTTAATGCAATAAAATAGATGTTAGCTACAACTATTATGAATTCACAGCGTCAGCTAAAGACTTACCTGCCTTGAACTTTACGCTAGTTCTTGCTTTAATTTTAAGTTTTTCTCCAGTAAGCGGGTTTCTTCCTTCACGTGCTGCACGCTTAGATGTAGAAAATGTTCCGAAGCCTACAAAAGATGCCGTATCACCAGTTTTTAACGCTGCTTCAATTGAAGCAAAAACAGTGTTCACTGCATCTCCCGCCTGTGCTTTAGTAATTCCTGCTGACGCAGCTACTGCATCAATTAAATCTCCTTTGTTCATAACTTTTTATTAGTTAAGGTTATTGAATAATTTTTAGCAAAACAAATGTAAAGCTAAATAAATGTAATGGACAACATATTAGAATAAAAAAGGGATTACCCTTGTAAAATCAATATTCGAGGCTTTATATATATTTATTTTATAACTATATAAATTTCAACATTTACGCTATTATGTTAGATTATTTTCTATTAATGAAAATATATTAGTCAAAAATAACTATTTGACTCACAACACATAATTTTCTTTCTCAATCCTCTTGATAAAGCCTGTCTGCTATAAAATTGATGCAGAAAATCATAGAAAAAATCAGTAATCCCGGAGGTAATACTACCCACCAAGCCTTAAAATACTCTCTCGATTGTGCCAATAAGCGCCCGAGGCTCACTATATCAGCTTCAAGACCTATTCCTAAAAAGGACAATGTTGATTCGAGCAAAATAACACTAGCTATATTAAACGCAGCAATCACCAATAGAACAGAGATGATGTTGGGCATTATTTGTCGAAAGAAAATATGTCGATCAGAATGCCCCAATATTCGTGCAGCAGCAACAAAATTTTCCCCTTTATATCTCATTACCTGAGCTCTTGTCACTCGACTTATACTCGTCCAAGTCAATACACCCAATATCAAGGCAATTTTAAACGCTGTTACCCTGCCTACCACACCAAAAAGGACAACTAATAGCATCAATGTGGGAATAGCCCTCTTTATCTCAATCAATTTGAGATAAAATGAATCTACAGGTATTCTCATAGACTTACCTCCTATATTCCTAAACAGTAAAACGGTCGCTAACAATCCGCATAATACCAAAGTTATTACAGCCGTTGACGAAGAGAACAAACCTCCAAAAGACCTTTCAGTATGAATAATCACAGATGATTCAAATACTAAAAGCACCCACAGCACTACTGCAATAGCAAACGGTATAGTCTTTAGCTTCAATTTATCGCCATAATACCCGGATACGCCTCCAAGAAGCACGCCTATCAATAAAGCAACCACTGTCGATAGTATACCTATGAAGACGGCCGGACTTATCCCATGGAGTACTCTGCTCAATACGTCCCTGCCGAGATTATCAGATCCTAAGATAAACACCCTGCCATCACCTGCGGGTGTCCCCGGAGGGCTAAAAATCTTTGCTGTACCGACAATTTCATTTGGGTCAAATTTACTCAGCCAACCCCGGTCTTTCTTAGCCAATATATTGCTACATAAGCCTAGCACAACAATGAATGCCAGATAGCTCAGCACAATTCTTCCTCCCATGCCACCTGAAATCATATTCTTACACATCTGACTTAAGCATTGGTGAAACTCTTTTGAGACTGAGGAAAGAAATATGCCGTCAATAGATCCGATAGCAGATACGACACAATTGTTATTACAGCTATCAGCATCGCCAATGGGATGATGACAGGCCACTCTTGTTGCTCAATACTTCTGATTAAGAGCAGACCCACACCGGGGATATTAAATATCAGCTCGATTACCAAAGATCCCGATATTATACCCGGGATCGCTCCACACAATACGGTCAAATATCCGAGCATCGCATTAGGAAGAATGTAGGCACGCATTATCTTAATTATACCCAACCCACGTGAAACAGCCGCTTGAACATAGGGTTGTCTCTTGTATTTTAATATGTCTGTGTAGATGAGTTTAGTCAAGTAAGCGGCAGTGGGTATTGCTGTAACAAGTATTGGCAGCATTAGCTTGCCTATAAAATCCTTCCAGATCAGCCATACTGATGTCTCATCCGTGATGATCATAGGACTCACACCTGGAAACCAATGCAACCAAGAAGAATATAAGTCTGATGTTAAAAAGACTAAAGCTACTGTGGCAATCCAGAAAACAGGCATACTTAGCACAGCAATCAACTTGACAAGTATAAGATTTACCATCCAATGCCCCTCGTAAATCCCCATAAGGCAAGCCAATATAAGACTTGCCACGGCACTAATAAGTAGTGCCAATAAACCTACCGAAATAGTCCACTTTAGCGCTTGCCCAATTTTGACAGTGGCTTTTCTCCCATCAACAAGCGAAATGTTTTCCCTGAAATGATAAGCTTGAGATAGAAAGTAATGAAAACGATTATTCATTCCATGCCATTCAAAGCGAGGGACAGCAAATGTACTTTCGCTGAGCTTAAGGGTGCTAGTAACAGCAATCCACTCACTCAATAAGGGATGATTATTCACATGCGGACTTATCGAAGGAATGTAAGAACGAATTTTATCAGGATGATCCTCCAGCAGAATCAAATTCCAGATTCTCTGCCCATTATTCTCGTTAAAACCAGAGGCAGTTATCTGCTGGATGAGATCGATATATTTTTTTGCAAGCTCTCTATTCTTAATCCGGTGAGATAATTTCTTAATAGAACTTCGGAGCGTTAAAGGATAAATCTGCATTATCTCTTGTGGCATATATTGTGGGGTCATGACCACATAAAAAGGAGCTTTATCGAAGTGAAGTTCTTTGGCTTTATTGACATAAGTGATCCGATATTGCTCGATATACCGATCAGGACTAATACCTTCAATTGCTAAAGTTCGCGCCACACGATCTCCCGGAGCTATTTGATCAAGAATGAACAATAACAGAGTGATTAGAACAAGCGTAGGAAATATACCTATTAGTCGCTTGATCGTATATGTAAGCATGAAGTCTTGCTATTTACGTGAAGTGAAAGCATTAGCAAAATAGCCCGGTCTTTTCAATGAGAGCAGTGGCTCTATGGATGGGTCAATAACATAACGATTGATCGGAGAGTAAAGAAATATCGCCGGCTGCTCATCATAGATTATCTCCTGCAGTCTGAGATAAGCCCTTAAGCGCTCATCTTCATTTCTCGTCATCCGAATCAACCCCATAAGATTGTCCGCTTCTGCATTAGCAAAAAAAGTATGATTAAATCCGCCCTGTCCAATACTTGTGCTATGCCATAAACTATACGGATCATCAGGTGCTAGATCAGGTGTAGCTACTCGTGTACCTATTTCATAGTCACCTGTATGGTAGTTCTCTTCTGTCGTCTTGGCATTTGACTTGACTATCGACTCTATTTTGATTCCTGCCTGAGAAGCACTTTGCTCAAGCATGGCAAACATCGCTTCACTAGGAGCGCTACCGGAAATAAAAAATCTGAGACGCAGGTCTGTTTTCTGGCCATTAATGTGCTTATCTCTTATTCCGTCACCATCGGTATCAATCCAACCAGCATCATTAAGTAAGGTTTCCGCTTTAACACGATCGTAGCCTATGGGTTTCAGATTTTTATGCGCGGCGGATTTTGCCGGATGAATTATACTGACAATCCTAGTACCGTATCCTCCTTCTACTTGTTGTATCAGTTGATCTACATTCATCAGATGCGCCAGAGCCTTCCTCACCTTAACATCGGAGAGCAATGGACTCTGTGTATTTAACAACAAATAAATACTACGCAAGGTGGCTTGCGTTCGGAAACTAAATTTATCTGTCGCTAAACTATCTTTTTGTAGATCATCAAAATCCAGGTATGTCTGCCCTGACAAGTCCATGAAGCTTAACTGCTGATTTCGTAATTGGAGAAGCGCGGTATTGTTTTCGGGAATAATCTGAAAAAGGATCCGCTCAACATTTTGGTTTAATAATAGCCTTTCTGGATATTTAAGACCCCAGTATGCGCTAACCTTATTCAATAATATATACTGACCTGCTTCCCACTTACCCAGTGTATAAGGCCCTGATCCCACGATAATATCTCTGGTAAACTGAGCACTTGACAAAGCTTCCCCTAAACTCCTAAAAGCAGAATCTTGATCTCCCAACTGATTGGCGAAGCTTCTATCCTTTAACTGCTGATAAGAATATTTATCAAATACGCCTTCTGAATCATAGATATGCGCCGGCAACAACTCTGCGGTCATAAATGCCTCTGCATTTAGAAAATAATTTCCTCTAGTGACTAGCGAAAACTTCTTGTTGTCTGATTGAACAATGATATCTTCCAGATCATCTAGCAGTGACTCCCACCCTCTGGCTTTTACTTGTGGATGTGCCACCATCTTCATCGTAAATACATAATCATATGCTGTGATGGGCATACCGTCTGACCATAAAGCATCCTCAAGAATCTCAAAGTCATATATCTCCTTGCCATTTTCTGACCTTTTGACAGGTAGGTTTTTGGCAATAACGGGCGTCATCTCTAGTGTAACCGGATCGTAATCACATAAGGACAAGTAGATGTATTCATGTACTTCACGAGCGAATGAAGAACTCGATAATACGGGACTCAAGTTTTCCGGTTCTCTATTGAGCCGTAAGGTCAGTTGGTCAATGGCCTCAACACTGCGTACTTCAGCACGGCGGCATGACGGCAATAGAACCAAAAAGCTAAATAATATTAGTGTTGATACCCTAAAAACTATGCTAAAACGCCGCGCTGACATCAGATCCTTAATCATTCTTCTATATTCAGGAATAACTCTCACAAGTTAGAAACATTTCTATTAACGACGAATTGGATTCTAAGCTTTTGTTAAAAAACCAAGTGTGGATTGAACATTTGGATTCAAGCGTCATTAATTAGGATGTTATTAAGCATCGAATGGAGAAGATTCTTATTGCAGGTGGCACAGGTCTAGTAGGGAAGCAATTACGCAACTTGCTTTCTTCTCAACCACATACCGAAGTTTATATTCTGACTAGAAATCCGAGAAATCCCGAAGATCTACGCTGGAATCCATCCGACAAGACCTATGATCCAAGAGCCTCCGATTGTGACCATATTATTAATCTTGCAGGAGCCGGTATCGCTGATGGACGATGGACTGCCGGTCGAAAAAAAGAAATACTAGATAGCCGAATTCAAAGCACAGAACTACTAGTCGAACTTTTAAAAAAACAGAACAAAAGAGTCAAAAGCTTCATCAGCGCCTCCGCAATCGGTTATTATGGAGATGGTGGAGAGAAATGGTTGTATGAAGACACTAGTGCTGTGACGCAAGAATTTCTTTCCGAAGTTTGCATAAAATGGGAAGAAGCAGCCACAGCCGCTCGTGACGTATCCGATCATTTATGTATCCTGCGGATCGGAACAGTATTATCCACTGAAGGTGGCGCATTACCCAAAATGACCATGACCTTACCAGTCGGGATCGCTAATTATTTTGGCAATGGCAATCAGTATATGAGTTGGATACACGAATATGATTTGGCTCAGATGATAAACTATTGCATATCAACAAGATTAGATGGTATTTACAATGCTGTTGCACCAGAAGTCCTGACTAACAAAGCATTTATGAATTCCCTTATTCAGGCTGGCAACCATAAAGCCTTGCTGCTTCCAGCACCGGCAATAGGTCTAAAAGTCGCCCTCGGTGAAATGAGCCGTGTTGTCCTTAATAGTTCACGTGTAAGTGCAGACAAGATAATGCATGCAGGATTTACCTGGACATATCCTACTGCTACCGAAGCACTTAAAGAATTATTGAACTAGTAATTATTCGGTTAATTCGTGAGGGGATATTGCATACCATTTCAGACCCATGATAAAGGGTTCCAATTAAACATGGCTGATCATTATCCGGTTAATCAGTGGGAGAAAAAATATCATCCGATCTTGCTGCTGACTAATGATGTGCTGATCTGAGATAATACTGCTGGATAGTTAGCTTAATAATAAGCAAAAGCTATTTAATCTGGCAAGAGTATAAAGCCGGATTAATTTCAGTAGATCAGCTCACATTATCCTAAGCTGCCGACGAAAAAATCTAGTCTTAGTGCTTCTGAAATACTTCGATCTCCTTAGTGACCTTGATTAAGTCAGTAAAGCGACCTTTGAATCTAGTGGCACGAACCATATGATTATCAATCCAATGGTAATTTCCTCCACGTGGCTTATTCATTAATAACCCGTGATACTTGAAGCCATGCTTTTTCAACCATGTCTCCGTTATCTTTCGGTGTTCCTCCGTCCTAGAGGTAAAAAATGTGATGATATGACCTTCATCATACCATTTGTTTAAGGTTTCAAGGGCGTCAGGATACGGTGCACAAGTCACCATTCGCTCTGGTTCTTCATTTGGCACATCATCACATACTGTACCATCAATATCGATGAGATAGTTTTTGATATCCTCAGATAGTACTGGACTAAGAGTTTTACCGGATTCGTCTTTGATGACCTTAAGTTCGTGCTTACTCATTCTTATAATTTTAAATAGTCGGAAGGGTTTATAGAAATTCCATTGTGCCACAGCTCGAAATGTAAATGAGGTCCGGTAGAAAGCGTCCCTGTATTACCTATTATCGCTATAGCCTCCCCAGCGCGGACAAAGTTACCCTTCTCTTTTAACAATTGCGAGTTGTGCTTATAAAAAGACAAAATATTAGCCTCGTGCTGAATACCGATAATATACCCTGTTTCGATATCCCATCCATCCATAATCACATAACCATCCATAAATGCCTTGACTGCAGTGTTGGCGGGTGCTATAAAATCGATGCCAAAATGCTTCTTTGAAGGATCGTAGGGCGAACTCACTATTCCTGAGACAGGAATTATATGAGGACTAAATGAAAGTACTTTTAAGAGATCTATTCTTGACGAACCTGTCAATTGACCATCTTGTGATTGAGCAGAACCACCGCCGGTATAAGAAGGGGTCTGAAGATTTACCACAGGATTTAATTCAATGTTTTTTAGCAAGTCCGTGTCGCCCTGCCCACCTGTGATAATCGTTCGGAATGCATTAAGATAGGTCTGTCTTTCTTCTATTGATACTTCCATATCTTCGAGCGATTTGATCAGTTTAAGAACTTCATCATTGGACTGTACTTGTCCATATCCGGGAATTAACTGCCTGAGAGGCGTATAGGCTGCCGTCGCCCAGATTACAGAACCAATAATGATAAATAAACTACTCAGCAGTACATAGATGCCTGTAATTGATAGATCAATTGATCTTACCTCTTGGAGATCGTCTGACCTGAGAAAAACCATCTTATAATGCCTGCTTTTATTAGCCGTCTTATCTTTCGCCATTCTAGCAGATGTTTAACATAATGACGTCCAAAGATCGATTTATTTCATGTTTCTGCCCAAGATATTATTCACATACGATGAGGTCAATAGTCATTATTTCATCTCTTAAACAACATAATGGCTTACTTTTACCAAGCCAATGTCATCTTAAAATGGCTTATATATAAGAATCTCACGTCAATTGACGTTTCAATGTTCTATGAGAAAGTATCTACTTTTATATCTTCCTCTTGTTCTCAGCGTGCTTGCGATAAGTTCATGTAAGACTGTCAAAAAAAGCAAACAAGATGTTGGCTTTATTGGCAAGAAATATCACGATATGACTGCTCGCTACAATGGATATTTTAACGCCAAGGAGCTATATAATAAAAATATCGAGGATATTAAAATCAGTCACACGGACAATTTTTCGACCATCATACCGATTTACGAGTACAACGCTGAATTCGATCGATCGATTCTGGAATCAGACATGGACAAGGTGATCGAAAAAGTTACCAAGGTGGCAGCACTTCACGAACCGAGTCAGTGGGTAGATGACTGTTATGCATTGATGGGCAAAGCCCAATATTTAAAAGGTGATCTAGAGACAGCGCAAGAAACATTCGAATATTTCGTCGCAGATTTTAATCCAAAAGATCCGGACTCAAGAGTTTATATTTCCCCCACTATTAAGGAAACCAGCCAAGACAAAAGAAAAAAAGCAGAAAAAGAACGAAAAATTCAACAATCTGAAAGAGACCAGGCCAGAAAGGCTAAAGAAAAAGATCGGGCAGCAGCTAAAAAGGAGCGAGAAAAAGCTGCCAAGAACAGAAAGAAAAATCCACAACAACGAGCTAAAGATGCCAAAGCTAAGTTAGAAGAAAGACTAGCCAATGTTCAAGCTCCTGACAACTCCAATACAAAAAATACCAACCAAGTATCATTTGATCCGGATGAAGAATATATCGCTTCATTTGAAAACAAACCCCCTCCACCGAGGGTGACTGAGCTGCAAAGTAGCACAGGCGGATTTCTAAAACACACCCCAGCATATCAAGAAGGTGTTTATTGGCTCGCCAAGACCTATATCGCTCGATCTTTATGGCTCGAAGCTAACTACTTTCTGGACAAGCTCGAAAGTGAAGAAAAGCTGAATGGAAATCTCGAAGAGCTCACGGCTATTGCACGCGCTGACTACTATGTCGGCCAGGAGGATTTTAATAATGCAATTCCCGCTCTTGACAATGCGATCTCCATGTCCGCTAACGGTAGAGTGAAAGCACGTATGGCATTTATTAAAGGCCAAATAAGCGAAAGATTAGGACGTGCTGATGAAGCATTTGCCGCCTACGAACAAGTCAAGAAATACAATCCATCTTTTGAAGTGCGCCTTCATGCTGAAATGAACCAAATAAAAAACTCTTGGGCAGCTCATAAGCTTGCAGAAAAAGATGCCGTCAATCAACTCAACAGACTAGCCAATCAAGCTAAATACGAAAATTTTAGGTCGAGCATTTATTCTTCCATAGCCGAAATTAAATTAGCCTCCGGTGATGAAGTTGCTGCTCTGGAATATTTTAACAAGGCACTCGAAAGCGGTGGATCAGCAGACAAAACTGAGTTATTCTATCGACTAGCAACACTCTTCTATGCAAAAGAAGACTTTGTCAAAGCCAAAAACTACTTCGATAGCACAGCAATGGTCATTACGTCCAAAGACAAACGAAAACCCGAAGTTGATGGAATGGCGCGAAACCTGCATCGTATTTCCCTCAATATTCAAACCATCAATCTCAAGGATAGCCTACTCAGATTGTCAGAAATGCCGGAAAAAGAACTCCGATCATACGCAGAAAAAATGGCGCGTACAAGTCTTGAAATAAAATCTGAGGCTGAACAACAATCATCCATGCCTTCAGGTGTAGCTAGCACGGCTCCGTTACTCGCCGGGGATAGTAAATTTTTCGCTTACAATCCAGCATCGAAAGATCGCGGTTTTCGTGATTTTATCACCCGATGGGGAAGTGATCGCACAAGAGAAAACAACTGGCGAAGACGAAACAGACCAGACAGGACATTGCTTGATATGAGTTCGCCAGACGGGGCCGCACCTAGCTTCTCAGCAGAAGATCTGGATATAGAAATGAATAAAATCCTTCGCGAGATACCTACATCTCCCGATGATCGCGCTACGGCTCTTGCCACAAGAGAAAAAGCAATGTATGAACTAGGTACGGGATTCAGAACGCTGATTAATAAATATGAAAAGTCTGGTGTAACGCTAGAAAAATTACTGCACGAGCACCCCCAATTTGACAAAAAGCCCGAGGTCTATTTTTTCCAATACCTCAATTATACAGACATCAATGATAAAGTCAAGGCGAACGAGTACTTTAATAAATTGATGGAAGAATACCCTCACTCAGAATTTGCACAGTACCTCCGAAATCCCAATTCCAAAGATGGTCTAATGACGGAGAAGAGAAAAATCGAACTCTATTATGATAAAACCTATGAGCTATTCACAGCTGATAGACATGATGATGCTTATTCCCGATTGATTAATTCTGCTGACTTATTTCCAGGAGATCATCACATGATTGCCAAATTTGACCTCCTCAAGGCAATGATAATCGGTAAGCTTAAAGGTCAAGACGATTATGTTAATGCGCTCCGAGGCGTCATCCTTAAATATAATAATACACCCGAGCAGACATATGCTCGAGAACTATTAAGATTCATAAGAGGTGATGATGCCGCTTTCGGCAAAGATGTAACTACTGAAGATCTTGCCACATTTGCGCTGGAAGATGATCGATTGCATTATCTGATCGTTGTGGTTTACAACGCCAACAAAGGTCAGATCGAAGAGATTAACAAAAAAATAGAGGCCTTTAACGAAAAATACTACAAGGAGAAAAGACTTAGACTGGGCGATATGGTATTGGACCAAGAAGCAAAGACTTCATTTATTCTTATCAGAAGGTTTAACAATAAAGATGATGCCATGGTCTATTACAATAATGCCATCAGAGCCGGGTCAAACTATATAGATACTAATACCTTCAGCTACGAGTTATTCGCCATTAATCAGAAAAACTATCGAGAAGTAATGAATCAGAAATCCGTTAATAGCTATCGCCAGTTTTTTGAGTTTAACTACCTGAATAAGTAACTGAGCTTCACCTACTTACTGAATAAGTACTCAAATTTATGCCCATCGTCATAAAGCCTGCCATTCTTAGTTAAAAGCTAAAATGATCCTAGACGAATCACCGTGCTAGCGCAGGGCCAATACGCGTATAATACACTACTATTCCCCCGGAATCTAAGCGATAAAGTCAAATCTGATTATTCAGTTTGTCGAGATAATAGACCTGATAAACTAAATGTGCGATGATCACACACACCCCCGCCCCGACGAAATGTATGTCCGCATAAGGGTATGTCCACCTTATGACACCCAAGACTAATATTCCGATAATAAACTTTGAGAAAAACGAAAAAAACATTCCCGCCATCAAGCCTGTGCCTTTCTTACTCTTCATAGATGAATTACTTATGCGGAAGATAAGAAGGTGATTGATGGTAAGATAAGCAGATAACATATTCAGTGTTTTTAATACGCTAACCATTTCTCTTGCACCAAACAGTATATACAACAGTCCCCATATAATAACGCTGAAGAGCATGGTTCTTATGATGAAAGCTATGTAGGTCATAACTTATTTTGCATCACATCTCTGATCAGCTTAAACATAAATGCCCCGAGCATCAGTAGCAATAAGGCAACAGTAAAATAGGGATTGTCCAAATTTAAGATTGCATCTATCTTTTGTCCGACCCACATAGCGACAAATAACAATACAAACATCTGAATCGCTAATCCGGAATATTTCAGGTAAGAATGACCGCTTGTCTTTCTTTCTTTTTTCACACTCTTAAGAAGCGTGCTTAATTTCAGGGATGGCTTTTGGCGCGATTATCTGGCCTCCCATTTCACATTTGACATTGAAAACTGCACCGCTCTGTACCATGAGTTTGTCTGTCTGTATGTTACCGTTAATTTCAGCGGATTCTTTTACTTGAAGCAGCTCTTTTACGATGATAGTGCCTCTGATTACCCCTTCTATTACCGCATTGACGCACTTAATGTTGCCTACAATCTTTCCCTTTTGACCTAGAATTAGTTTGCCGTTACAATCCAAATCGCCATCAAGCATGCCATCTAGGCGAAAATCTGACTCTGTCTTGATATTTCCCACAATCACGGAGCCTCCTCCGAGACTATTGATTCCCGATCCCATCTCGCGGATGTTGGCTGCATTATCGGTATTTCCATTTTTGTTGGTAAACATTCAGAGGGTTTTATAAGGTTGAGTAATACGAGGCTAAAGAAATAAATAGTCCATGAATAAAACAAAATATTTACCCTATACCTCTAAAAATTAATTAACAAATTCGATTTCATCTTCAGATAGGGATGTTTTTGAATCTTATGAAAAGAAAACAAGGTAAGCAAGAGCTAATATAGCTGGGCTTTTTGTTTTTCCTAGATCACATATTGGTCAGACTCCTCTACTTAGATCATTGTGGATCGATAAATACCAATGGTTATGTTATTATCCGATAAGATCTAAACTTGATGTAGATATGCATCCAATCTCTCAAAATAAAATTTCACCATCATAAGCACTAAATTCGCTTTTATTACCTGTCACGTAATGACAATTGGGTTTAGAGAGCTACATTTCGCCATATTCTACGCGTAAATTCATGTATAATACAAGAAAAGCTGTTCTTTATTAAACCTTAATGCTCTAATATTGTATCCTGTCTCTACGGAGATTCGAAAAAGATTCTATTGTTCCTAAAAATAATTAAACATGTATCCTATAGAACTTACAATACCCATGTCTCGAGATCTTACGGATTTCGGTTTTACTAGCCTCAAAACAGTCGATGAAGTAAAATCGGTATTTGACAATATGCAGGGGACCACCTTACTAGTGGTTAATTCTGTATGTGGATGTGCTGCAGCCAATGCTCGCCCAGGAGCTAAAATGGCCTTACAGAACGAGAAGAGGCCTGATGCCTTATACACTGTCTTTGCCGGAGTAGATACGCAATCTACAGCAACAGCAAGGGAATATCTTCTACCCTATCCTCCCTCATCACCAGCCATAGCTTTATTTAAAGATGGTCGTCTTGTTCATATGTTGGAAAGACATCATATTGAAGGAAGGTCAGCACAAATGATCGCTGCTAATCTCGTGAGTGCTTTCGATATGTTCTGCTAATAGCTCATAAAAAAGGGGGCTATCATATGACGCCCCCTTTTTATCTCTATGATTAATCCTTAATCTAATCGTATCATTTTCTGACTCAGGCGTTGTCCATCTACATCGAGATGGTAATATAGTAAGCCTGTGCTATTGATCTCATCTTGTGTTATTCTGAGGGTATTAAAGCCTTTCTCACGAAGAGAGTGGTGCTTATATACCAGCTTACCAGTTATATCCGTAACGGTTATGGTTACCCTTCCCGATTCTGTCAGTGTGAACGGTATCACCGTTTCATCCTTGAATGGATTGGGCGTATTCTGACCGAGTAGTATCTCTGCGGCATTTTCCTCGAGTAAGGATCTGTTGAACTGAAGTGATACTCCCCACTCTTGACCTTCATCAGTATAAGCAGCTGCTTCGGTGACACCTGACGTTATACTCATGGCTTTGCTCAGCATAACATCCTTTTTAGCGCGGACTACGATCTCAAATGCATATCCTTCGAATGTTATACCATTCATATTATACCAAGCAATCGTCGTCGTGTTATCATCGATTTTTGCATAGTGCTCTTCGCCGATAGGCATATTGATACCTTCAATACCTACCACTTCCAGATTGTCAGTATTAATGGTTCCTTGCAGTGCTGCAATATTATGCCAGTTACTCGCTTCGAATGGTAACGAAATAATCTCCCCTTTCTTCAGCATTATGTCGTCGGTTGCTAATCTAAGATCATTGCCGGATCTAGTGCGTGATTTTAATGTACTGTTAGCGATGGCATTACCACTAACGTCTCCTATTTTGACCCCTATGAAGTCTTGATCCTCCATATTTTCTCTAAGCGGATCAATCATGATATGCTCGATAAATGGCCAAGGTCTATTGGTATTAGCAAATGTTTGTGATGCATTTACAAATCGCCAGCTTGGGCTATTGCGGAAATTAGTTAGTTTACCAAGAAGTAACTGTCTGATTTCTATTAAGTCAATAGCACTTACGCGGCCATCTCCATTGACATCCGCAGCAATCACTTTGTACGGATCGTCTAGCAGCTTGTTAGCCAATATATGTCTTTGAATGATCACTAAATCTAGTGTAGATACCCCATTGAGTGGATTATCATTTCTGTATCCTGAGATTTGGTAAGTACTTTCCATATCAAGCTCTTCAAAGGCATATTTTCCTTCGACACCTGTTATGTGAACCCTGCTCTCTCCAAGTCTCACCTCAGCACTCTCGATCATATGACCTTCTGATGTACGTAACTCTCCTGCGATCAAGGCAGCTCCTACTTCTACATCCGGACAAACATCCGCATTATCATCTATTCTCAATCTTACAAAGCAGAACTCTTCGTTACCCGCTTCGTCTGCTACGAAAAGTCTGATATCCTTAACAGCCACGCGACCATTCGGAATGTCAGCACAAGTAAATGTCAGTGATGAAGTGGCATTGCCCTGAGCATCTTTGAAGTATACCTTCACAGCACTACAATTGTCATATGATCCGCGATCAAAATCCTCTGCCCATATCGTCGCACTGCCATCCGTACTCATCGTAGCTGTGCTAAGATCTGAGATACACAACGGCGTCGGCTTCTGCTTGTCAACGAACAATACAGTTGTCCGCAGTGTAGCAACATTACCGCATCCATCCCTTGCTTCCCAGCGAATAAAATGGATATCTTTTATTCCTCCTACACCTGTTGTCATCGTAGCTGTACCACCCGTAGCCGTTTTAGGGCCGGCAATAATCTGCCCGGCACTATTCTCTGTTCTGATAACCCATCGGATAGTAGAAGGATCAAGTGCTGCTTCTCCACATAGATCTGATACATAAGCAGTTACAATGCCGGAAGCTTTACAGTTGTTAAAATTATCGTCCTTGGACGTAGCACCATCCAAAATAGGTACTTCGAATGTCTCATCAGCGAATATTGAAGGTGGTGTGTCATCGACAATCTTGATTACTTGATCGAATGTGTAATATCCATCGCGCTTCACATTGGATGTGTATCTAAAATATACATCCTTACGTTCACCTTTGTACTTCTCACAAGTTTCACACTTGCTGTCTTCCGTGATCCACTGATCATCTATGAGTTCAACGTCGTCCTCATTGGCATCCGCACCTGAATTAGGTTTGTAAGTACACCAATCAATGACGGTCCATCTTCTAATTATTTTTTTGCAAGCTTCACCGGCTACTACTTCTGTATCTTGGTAGCTAGCTACGGCTAGGCTGCAATGGCTATCACACCATACAGGCTTGTCATCTACAGATCCTACACAAGCTAGATTGTCATTTTGGTCGATCAGACCTGCTTTAGCTTCGATATCATAAATGTCCTTACCATTAGCATCTTTTCCTATGACTACACATTCGCGCACTAAGCCTGGAAGAGATTCTCCGGTATGATGTAATGGCCATCTGATAGATGTAGGGTCAAATGCATTGTCATTTACTACATTGATAAGACTTCTACAGACCACTTTGCCATTGTAAGTCCAGATCACTTCAATTTTACCCGCACCACAACCATCAATATCTTCGAGCAAACTATATTCCAGACCTTCATTACCGCATGGGCCTTCAATGACGACTGGTCTTGGTATTTCATATTTCTGACCACATCTCACTGTAATAGGCGCAGGACATGTTACAAGAGGAGCGAGTTTGTTTTCAACAATTATATTCGTCCAACTCACTCCAGCCGGAGAATGCGGTGAATTATCATTGACAACTAATAATACTCTGTTCGTTCCAATATCCTTACAACAGAATTTAACAAAATCCTTGCAGATGACATACGGAATCGATTGTCGCACAGTATCCTTGCCATTGATAGTCAATGCAACAAATATTCCATCATGATCGCATTGAGCTGCTCTATACAATAGATTCCCATCCTCATCTGTTGCTTGTCTACCCGTACGAGGATTGATTATTGGATTTTCCCATTCAGCTGGTAAAAGCAAGCATCTTGTTATGTCGCCACATCCGGAATCATGAGATCCTGCATCGACATTGTCAACAGTTACTTTGACAGTACCACCGTCAATGCCGCCAGGTATGATCGTAGCGATCAATTCATCCTTGGAGATCGCTACCGGAGCAGATTTATCCAATATATGTACAAAGAAAGTATCTCGGGCGATATTTCCACATGCGTCTATAGCAAGCAGTTCTACTGTAACTCGGCCATTTAATAAAGTGATACCGGTTAATCTTCCTGCTGAATCTACAGCACCATGAGAGACATTCCATCTGTAGCTGACAGAACTGCAATCATCTGTGGCACTTCCTGTAAGCTGTGCTTCCGCAATACAAGTCCATGGAGAAGCATCCACATAGATATCTTCTGTCTTTTTAATCACTGGTGGTGTCTTATCTACTATCGTGATAAACTGCTCACATTCGTAGAACATACCGGAACACCAATCCAGTATAGTCCATGTCCTCTTGATTTTATTCAGCGGCCCAGAACATGATTCAAAGTTTTCGTCGTCATACTTTACCGCCAGGTTACAGAATTGACCTTCCTTGATAGCTAATGCGACGTAAGCTGTATCATATTCCACAAATATTTCACTCGTCGTATCTTTTACAATAACATTGTATATACCAGCTATGCCATTGACTATCAATTCTCTTGGCTCAATTCTTTCTGTGATCACTTGTCTTACCACATTTCTTGATGTAACAACTTCTCCTTTGTCGACATGTGGATATGCAGCCTGGACGCCTAGTAAAGCTTCTATCTTTGCCGGTGTAGGATAACCGTCTATCTTATTACATGCTATCTCCAAAGGATCATCGAATATACTTGATCCTATAGGACAAGTAATCATGTCTCTTGTAATAGGTAACTCACCTATAGTATCTATTCTTAATACATGCGTTTTCTTGATATCGTGTAGATAAGAATCTCCCAGTACCGTTCTGATCACAAAAGTCGTTTCACATTTGTCCCCCACAGTACGGATATAATCTCTCAGATTACTTAATGGCAAAAAGCATGTGCTATTGTAGTATGATCCTAGTTGAGTCAAACTGAGAAGCTCTGGATAATTCTCTCCACACATAACATATCTCGCTGAAGTAACGATTTGCGGTTCAAGCTTAAGCTCAAGATTGATATCACCCCAGCAATGCGTGCCCGAGCATGGATCAGTAGCCCGATAGGCTATCTCTTGACCGACATGCTCTTTGCGTAGTGTATCTCCGATGATTCTGCCTGTCTTCTTATCATAGAAGCTTATTTCTAATCTTACGCCATTAGCCATGCTTATGTCGAAAGGATCAAAGGTGGCATAACAATTAGGCCCGAGTGTCATATTAATTTTACCGGGACATGCTAGAGAAGGTGATGGAGCCGAAGGATCACAATCACATACTTCTGTACACAGTCCACCGATAG
Source organism: uncultured Saprospiraceae bacterium (assembly GCA_964396595.1). GTDB lineage: Bacteria > Bacteroidota > Bacteroidia > Chitinophagales > Saprospiraceae > CAYNFR01. The sequence continues at coordinate 72,878 of CAYNFR010000007.1, forward strand.
ATCGAGTGATCCCTAGAGGTGACCCTGTCAACTGAGCGACGAAATTATATGGCTGCCCAATTCTGACCCAGAAGTCTAGTTGATACACACCTGATTCAGCCAATATTTCCGGAATATTTATAGCACCCATGGGGCTGCCAATTGCATTATAGATACCTACAGAAGAAGGATCAACTTGCCACTGTACACCTGGCGCTCCACTGAGGATAACCCTTTCGTGGAAGTAATAATAAGCTCCATTTTTAGTATTGAGTGGATCGGCACAGTTACACGGATCTGCTATGTTAATATCCATAATATTGGGAAGGCTTACTACCGCAGAACCCATCGAACTAACAGGTCCACCCGGGCAACTTCCTTCTACAGTTGCTGTATTTAGTACATAGCCATTCTCGATATCTACAGCTGACAATGGGTACTTTACCTTCATTGAACCTACTGCTCCGGGGCTAAATAGTGGAACACCACTTCCCGTAAAGAAAGGACTGCCATTAAAAGATGAAGCAAGCCCATAGTTAACACCACTGCCAGTAAAAGCTCCAGTAAAGTCATACCCGGTAAATAGTCCACCGACTAATGGATCAATGACCACTACATCACTGACATCCTCTGTACCGTTATTTTCGACAGTAAACATGAAGACGACCGAATCGCCCAAAGTGACCGTTCCGGATGCATCATTATCTTCATAAGTCGCCATCTTAGTCAATAAAAGTGATCCGCTTCCTGCCATAGCGCGGGTGTATGAGCCGGGAGGATTACTGAAAGACTGATTTTGTTTCTCTGAAAGGCTATTAGATACACCCTCAATATGATCGCCTTCCCCTTTAACCAACTGGTTAACTGTGGTAAAGGTCATTAAAGAGAGTAAGATCATGGCCAGTACGCTGATAAACGAATAATGATTCGCTCTGTCAGGTGAAAGAGATGAGTTAGGTTCAAAGTAAGAAGTACTCATTACGTATAGTTTTCTTTATTAAATACTGATTGCAATAATTGAGCCAATCATTAGTCCGTGCACTAATGTGCTCAGACACACTCATTGTCAGGTTTTAAAATAGAATCTATACTGAATTGTGGGATGGAATATGCTTCGACACTCTTCGATTATAACTGTGGTTAAAGCCAAATGAGCGTACGAAGCACAAATATGGCATAAATAATTTATAATGTGTATATTATATGTTAAATATTTTTATAATATGTGATAATTCAAGGGTTTTCTATTGATTCTACCCCATGCTCTAGCTAGGCTCATCTAATAACATATGGTTATAAATACTAAGACGAAAAATAGCCCTATGGTAAAGTAAGGCTGTTAATGATTCATTTAAAATAGTATTTGATTAGTCATTTATTCAATTGAATCATTAACTTTAAATTGTTTTTAGTCATCGTGAAATAAATTTTTATGGATTATCTTAATACGGCGGGGTTGTATGTCCCCCAGCTGGAGTCTGATGCTTGTGGAATCGGGATGCTAGCGCATCTCGAAAATATACAGAGCCATGGTATCATAAGTGACGCCCTGACCATGCTCGAGAACATGGAACATCGCGGTGCATGTGGGTGTGATCCTGATAGCGGGGATGGTGCCGGAATATTGATACAGCTACCGGATAGTTACTTTAGAAAGTTAGACCTTAAGTTTTCTTTGCCCCCCAAGGGTAAATATGCCGTCGGCTGTGTCTTCTTGCCGAAAGACAAGCATCACGCTGAAGTAGCGTTATGTATGCAGGAATCTGCGGAAAAGCTATCACTAAAAATATTGGGAACTAGAAAGGTTCCCGTTAATAATAATGTTTTAGGAGTTAGTTCATCGGAATCCGAGCCGGATATTATACATCTGTTTATGGCTCCCATTGAGGATATTACGAGAGAAGCATTGGAGCGTAAGCTCTTGGTTTTTAGAAAACATATCACACATGAAGTCATAAAAAAACTACCGGAATTAAAGGATGATTTTTACATCGCTTCATTATCTTCTCAAACGCTAGTATATAAAGGTCAGCTAAACTCGCGTCAAGTACGTAAATATTATATTGATCTTCAGCAGCCGGATTTGAAATCTGCGATTGCATTAGTCCACTCCCGCTTCTCTACGAATACTGTTCCACTGTGGAGGTTGGCGCAACCTTTCAGAATGATCGCTCACAACGGCGAAATCAATACTATAGAGGGTAACAAAAACTGGTGGATTACCAAGGAGAAAGTGATGAAATCCGATGTATTCACCGATGAAGAACTAGCACTGTTAATGCCGATCTTTAACGAAACCAGTAGCGATTCTGCCATATTTGATAATGTAGCAGAATTTCTGGTATTGGCAGGAAGATCGCTTCCGCATGTAATGATGATGATGATTCCTGAGGCCTGGCAAAATGCAGATCATATGGAGGATTACAAAAAAGAATTCTACGAATACCATGATGGTCTTATGGAGCCATGGGACGGCCCTGCTAGTATGTGTTTCACCAATGGAGTAGTCGTAGGAGGCACACTTGATCGCAATGGTCTGAGACCCTCGAGATATTACATTACAACAGATAATCGATTAATTCTGGCTTCTGAGACAGGCGTACTACATATAAATCCTGAATTAATAGCACATAAAGGACGTCTAGAACCCGGCAAAATTCTTATCGCCGACCTCGAAGAGCAAAGCATAGTAGGCGATGAAGATCTCAAAAAAATTATTTGCAATAGGTTGCCCTACAAATCTTGGCTCGGTGAAAGTAAGATTGACATCAGCGAACTATCTGCACGACTGCCTGATGCACCTGCCCCAAATCTCTCCCTCCTCCAGCGACAAACAGCCAATGGTTTTACACGGGAAGACGAAGAACTCATCATCGAAGCCATGGTGGAAACCCACAAGGAAGCTGTCGGGTCTATGGGATCAGATACCCCATTGGCTGTATTGTCAAGACATGCGCAACACATATCAACCTACTTCAGACAGCAATTTGCACAGGTTACGAATCCACCTATAGATTCTCTTCGTGAGAGTGAATACATGACCCTAAAAACCATACTTGGGGGCACATCTAATATTCTAGACAGAAAGAATAACACCCTTCATTTTATCAGACTAAACAGTCCAATATTGTCCGAAAGAGACTACTTCAAACTCTTAGGAATCCAACATGACTATTTTCAAGCCGGTGTACTAACTAGCTACTTTACAAAACATACCGACACAAAAGGTCTTGAAGAGGCTATAGATATGCTCTGCAGACAAGCGCTAGACAGAGTCCGTGAAGGGTCAAACTTACTGTTCATAGATAACTCCGTTATTGATAAAAGCAGTCTTCCTGTACCATCCTTGATGGCCTGTGGCGCGATACATCATTTTCTGGTAGAAAAAGGGGTAAGACACCGCGTGTCTCTCATCATCAATGGTGCTGATATATGGGAGACCCATCATATCGCTTGCTTATTAAGCTATGGTGCTGATGCAGTATATCCGTCACTTGCTTACGAGACCATCAGAAATCTCAGCGAAGCCGGAAGATTCAAAGACATCGATAATAGTGTCAAAGCCATTACATCCTATATACGCGCTGCCGACCAAGGATTGCTCAAAATCATGTCAAAACTAGGCATCTCAACCGTCGCCTCTTACAAAGGTGCACAGACTTTCGAAGCATTGGGCATAGCAGCAGAAGTGATAAGTAAGTGCTTTAAAGGAACCGTATCGCGTATCGGTGGTATGACTTTCGAAATGCTAGCCAAAGAAGCATTGGTGAAACATACTATCGCAGTTGATGATAAACATCTAGCTTCATTAATCGATCTAGGCGTCTATCAATGGAAGCAAAGAGGTGAATATCATTTATTTAATCCTCAATCCATCCACTTGCTTCAATACGCCACAAAAAAGAATGACTACGATATTTTTAAAAAATTTACCCAAGCTATTAATGACCAAGAAAAGAGTGCTTGTACCCTAAGAAGTCTATTAGACTTTAAGAAAGGGAAAGCGATACCTCTTGCAGAAGTAGAAAGTGTTGAGCGCATCATGAAGCGATTTGCCACAGGGGCTATGTCATTTGGGTCGATATCTCATGAAGCGCATACCACACTCGCCAAAGCCATGAACCGCATAGGGGCAAAAAGCAACAGTGGAGAAGGTGGAGAAGATGAATCACGTTACACCCCTTTGGCTGACGGAGATTCGGAGCGTTCAGCTATTAAGCAAGTAGCGTCCGGTAGATTTGGTGTGACGATCCATTATTTATCCAATGCAGAAGAATTACAGATCAAGATGGCACAAGGAGCTAAACCAGGCGAAGGTGGTCAGCTGCCCGGTCATAAAGTAGACGAATGGATAGCAAGAGTAAGACATTCTACTCCGGGGGTAGGGCTCATATCACCTCCTCCACATCACGACATTTATAGTATAGAGGATCTGGCGCAACTTATATTTGATCTTAAGAATGCTAATCGCGAGGCAAGAATAAGTGTTAAGCTTGTCTCCAAGGCAGGTGTAGGCATCATCGCTTCCGGTGTTGCCAAAGGCAAAGCTGATCATATTCTGATTTCCGGACATGACGGTGGCACAGGTGCATCGCCCTTAAGTTCGATAAGATATGCGGGATTGCCGTGGGAGTTAGGTCTGGCAGAAACGCACCAGACACTTATTAAAAATAGAATTCGCAATCGTGTAACGATACAAGCGGATGGCCAAATGCGGACGGGCAGAGATATGGCTATCGCCTGTATGCTCGGGGCAGAAGAATGGGGTGTCGCTACGGCGGCATTAGTAGTGGAAGGCTGTATATTAATGCGCAAATGTCATTTAAACACATGTCCCGTAGGTATTGCTACTCAAGATCCCGATTTAAGAAAAAAATTCGACGGCAAGGTCGAAGATGTCGTTAACTTCTTCCATTTCCTAGCTAGGGATCTCAGAGAAATCATGGCAGAGCTCGGATTCAGAACGGTAGATGAAATGGTAGGAAGATGTGACATGCTTATCACTAATAACCAGGAAGCACATTGGAAAGCGGCAAGTTTGAATCTGGCACCACTCTTGTATCGCGATCCCCTTGCTGATATTCAGGATAATTATTGTACCACCACACAAGATCACGAGCTGGATGATGTGCTTGACAGAGAACTAATCGAATATGCCAATCTCGCCTTGGAGGATAAAATCACCATTAACAGCGAATTTCCGGTAGTGAGTACAAATCGTGCCGTGGGCACAATGCTGTCAAATGAAATAGCCAAAAAGTATGGTAGCGCCGGATTGCCCGAAGATTCCATAAATTTCAGATTCAGAGGTTCGGCCGGACAGAGTTTTGGTGCTTTTGGTGCAGCAGGCCTCACCTTTACATTAGAAGGCGATGCCAATGATTATTTTGGGAAAGGGCTAAGTGGCGCGAAACTGATCATCATACCTGATCGAGATAGCAAAATTATCCCACAAGACAATATTATCATCGGCAACGTGGCTTTGTACGGTGCGACATCCGGCCAAGCATACATCAAGGGTAAAGCAGGAGAGCGTTTTGCTGTGCGCAATAGTGGGGCCTCAACGGTAGTAGAAGGACTAGGGGCGCATGGCTGCGAATACATGACCGGCGGCAGAGTCGTGATATTGGGCGGAATAGGAAGAAATTTTGCTGCTGGCATGAGTGGCGGAATCGCATATATATACGACCCCGAAGAAAAATATTCAATTAATATAAACACAGAAATGGTGCTGATAGAAGAACTCGACGATGCAGCCAAAGCTGAACTGCGAAAGCTAGTCAGAGATCATTTTACGTATACAGCAAGCCTTGTCGCACTAGATATACTACAGAACTGGTGGATAGCAAAGGACAAGTTTATAAAAGTAATTCCTAGAGAATATAAGAAAGTATTACAGCGATTATCACAAAGTGATTTGTCTCAAGTCATTAATCAATAAATACCATGGGAGATATTACAGGCTTTAAAAAATATCAACGCGAACTTCCACCAAAACGAGACCCCCACTCTCGCGTAGAAGATTACAAAGAGATCTACGAAGAGTTTGGTGACGAAAAAACGAATAATCAAGCAGCCCGATGTATGGATTGTGGGATTCCGTTTTGTCATAATGGTTGTCCACTAGGCAATCTTATCCCCGACTTTAATGATGCTGTTCATCGCGAATCATGGAAAGAGGCTTATAAAATTCTGGATAGCACGAACAACTTTCCAGAATTTACCGGACGTATCTGTCCGGCACCATGTGAAACATCCTGTGTACTCGGTATCAATAATGATCCGGTGGCAATCGAGCATATTGAAAAATCAATCATCGAAAAAGCTTTCGAAAACGGCTGGGTCGAAGCCGAAAAACCTATTACACAAACGGGTAAAAAAGTGGCTGTTGTAGGGTCGGGTCCGGCCGGAATGGCTGCCGCTGTCCAATTAAATAAAGCGGGACATAAAGTCACGCTATTCGAGCGCAGCGACAAAATAGGAGGACTGCTTCAATACGGTATCCCGGACTTCAAGCTTGAAAAATGGGTAGTCGAACGACGAGTAAAACTCATGGAGAAGGCGGGGATAATTCTTAAGACGAATACTGATGTCGGGAGAGATATAAAAGGTGATGAACTTCTGGCACAATTTGACGCGATAGTTCTTGCCGCAGGTAGCACTATACCGCGAGATTTACCGATTCCGGGCAGAGAAGCGAAAGGAATTCATTTTGCCATGGAGTTTCTCGAACAAAAAAACAGACAAGTCGCCGGCCAGAGAGAATTTGACCATGAAATTATCTCCGCTACAGACAAAAATATCATCGTTATAGGTGGGGGTGACACAGGTGCAGACTGTGTAGGCACATCGAATAGAGAAAAGGCAAAAACGGTTACGCAAATAGAGTTGCTTGCTAAACCTCCTGCAGAAAGAGACCCTTCGACCCCTTGGCCGCTTTGGCCTATGCAACTTCGTACCTCCACTTCGCACGAAGAAGGCTGTGACAGACAATGGGCCATCTTGACAAAAGAATTTATTAAAGATCAACAAAATCGAGTGGTGGGATTGTCTATATGTGACATAGAATGGGTATACGATCCACAGTCCGGTCGATCTAATTTTAAAGAAATAGCAGGCAGCACGCGTACATTGGCTTGTGATCTAGCCTTGTTGGCTGTTGGATTTGTGCATCCACAACATGAAGGGGTGTTATCCCAATTAGGTGTGGAACTTGATGGACGAGGCAACGTGGCAACCTATAAGTATAAAACGAATCTGCCCAATGTCTTTAGTGCAGGCGATATGCGACGCGGCCAATCGCTCGTCGTTTGGGCTATATCCGAAGGCCGTGAAGCAGCTATCGAAGTCGATGAATATTTAATGCGCCAGCCTTCAATATTAAATTCTAAGGCAGTATCGAAACTTTTAGTATAATTCTATACGTTTGAGCCTGAAAAGCCTATAACATGGAAGATACTATAGATGATATGATAATAAAAGGTAAAGAGGCGATGTCTAAATCTCTTGATCACCTCAGCTATGAGTTTACTAAAATTCGAGCCGGGAAAGCTACACCCGACATCCTTAATGGCATAATAGTAGACTATTACGGCTCGCCAACGTCCATAAATCAGGTAGCCAACATTACTGCCTCCGACAGTAGAACTTTGTCTGTTCAACCATGGGAAAAGAAAATGCTTGGCGTGATTGAAAAAGCCATTTTTGAAGCAAATCTTGGAATAACACCGATGAACGATGGTGAAACTATCCGTCTATCAATCCCCCCTCTGACCGAAGAACGACGTAAAGACTTAGCGAAACAAGCTAAAGCTTGTGTAGAAGAAGCGAAAATAGCTATCAGAACCAATCGCCAAAAACTCATGGACTTCATTAAGAAAGAAGTCAAAAATGGCTTTGCCGAAGATATGGGCAAACGTAAAGAGGGAGAGGTGGAAGATCTAGTTAAACATTTTTCGTCAAAAGCGGAATCTTTATTCACTGCTAAGGAAGCAGAAATCATGAAGGTCTAAGCCATCCGAGTCTATTCTTAGCTAATACTTCTTACAAAAAAAGTCAGGCATTGGGGCATTCAGCATGGTAATGCTACGTATGAACATCCTCACGTAGTTGACATACCATACCATATCCGACTGTCTGTTCACCGACTAAAGAGAAGGTCCCGGAAGAGTCTTCAAATCGCATTGTAATATCATATTTACTCTTTATCATTCTGAGGAATCTCTGTTCAGATACGAAGATGCAAGGATATTGAATCCATCGATCCTGGTAACCCTCAGGAAGAGCACCATGACCATTCCAAGACAACTTGGAGTAATGCAGCGCGACGATGTCCTGGTCAGCTTCATTAAGACCTAAACGATGTAATAGCAGGCATTGGGCGCCTGAATCTACGATCTGTTGCAAATATTTAAAGGGCTCATCAACAAAATGCAACACACCCGAGGCATGAACTATGTCTATTTGACCAAGAATTTCCTGCGCAGCTGACATATCTGAAACAAAACTCAGCTCATCATTTTCTAATGTCTTCGCATATTTCACCATTGTCGGTGTCTCTACAACCACCCATTGAAATCGGATATGCTTGTCAATCATCTTCCGAATATGAAAATAATGCGCACCACAAGCACCTCCAAAATCTAAAACCTTGATTACTTCCTGTTGATTCGTTATGGGTTTGATCAAGGCAAGTAATGAATAAGCCTGAGTGGCACTGATCTCCAGGGGTTCACGATCCAATGACTCCGCATATCGAATAGTTTTTTCTAATATTAACTTAATCAACTGCTCCTGTTCATACGCACCACCGGAGCAGTATTGTAAAGCCTCTTGATAAGAGTCAAATTTATTCAATCCTATCAGACCGAGCTTTTTAGAAATGCCGGTAGGTATTAGCTTCAACGTTACAAGTCGAATGAGATATTTCATATCCCTCTTATTGAGCTGAGTTTATTTTTCAAAATGATTCCACCCTTGGGCAGTCAGTGGGTGAATCCTACCGCTAGTTCCATGGAGTGTGACACCATCAGCCTTATCTACAATCTCTCCAACAATATATACATCCGGCATGAAGCGTATTTTTTCTAAGTCATTCTCACAGATGCTGAACAATAACTCGTAGTCCTCACCGCCATTGAGTGCACAGGTGATGGGATCTATGTTGAATTTAAGTGCTAATTCACGCACCTGATCCTGCATGGGTAATTTTGCCTCTTCCAAGTAAGCCCCTACCCCACTCTGCTTGCATATATGCATCAGATCGGAGCTTAGCCCATCCGACAAGTCAATCATCGAAGTAGGCAATATATTATTCTTGCTGAAAAACTCTATGGCAAACTTTGCAGCTTCGGGCTTAAGTTGACGCTCAATAATATAGTCATATCCTTCAAAATCAGGTGTAAGGGTCTTATCGCTCAGATACAACTGTTTTTCTCGCTCCAGTAATTGTAGGCCGAGATATGCACCGCCTATATCACCCGTAAGACATAGAATATCCCCTACAGTAGCCCCAGAACGATAAACTATCTTTGATGGATCATGTGCAATCCCAATAGCTGTCACACTGATTGTCATCCCTTTCGGGCTGGAGGTAGTATCACCCCCTATTAAATCGACCTTATATAATTTGCACGCATTCTCGATGCCTTGATACAATTCTTCCAGAGCTTCTACACTATATTTACTTGATATCGCTATGGATACCGTGATATGTGTAGGAACAACATTCATGGCGTATATATCTGAAAGATTCACAATCACAGCCTTGTAGCCGATGTGTTTCATGGGACTATACATTAAGTCGAAATGTATGCCTTCTACTAGCAAATCAGTCGAAATAACGGCTGCAGCCGATCCCATATCAATAACCGCCGCATCGTCACCAATACCGCGTATAGTGCTTTCGTGAATGTTATGAAAAGAACGTGTTAAGTGCTCTATCAATCCGAATTCACCTAACTTATTCACATCGGTAAGACCTGTTGACATGTACGTTCATTTTATTATTTAAGGCTGAGAAGTGCAGCCTCGTTAATCAAAAACATAGGGCAAAACTAATCCATTTAATCATTACATTACTTCAATTAATAATATATAAACTAGCTACATTTGTGTAAAGAAACTTTGTCCGTCATTGCGACAAAATTATAACAGTAAGCTATGTCATCATATTTTTTGAATAAGGAATTCACAGATCTCAACGCTGTGGCACTTCGGTATCACGAACAGTATAGTAATGCAGAACCTTTTCCTAGCATCAGTTTCCAAAACTTTTTTAATGAAGACATGCTTAATCAGGTGCTGGAAGAGTTTCCTGATCTGACAAAAAAGGAAAATATACACTTCAATAATCCCAATGAGAAAAAACTAGCAACTAGAGGCGAGCATACATTCGGACCGAAATTAAAAGCCTTGATGCACTTTATGAACTCACAGCCCATGCTTGAGTTCTTACAGACGCTGACGAATATTGAAGAGACGCTTTTGCCTGATCCTTACTTCGAAGGAGGCGGATGCCATGAATCCAAAGCGGGAGGGCTCCTCAAAGTACATGCGGACTTTAACAAACACAGGCTTACAGGACTCGATCGCAGACTTAATGTACTAATCTATCTTAACAAGGATTGGAAAGACGAATATGGAGGCCATTTTGAGTTATGGAATAAGGACATGACTCAGTGTGTAAAAAAAGTAAGACCGGACTTTAACACCTTAGCTATGTTTAGCACGACAGATTTTTCTTACCATGGACTACCAGATCCCATTACATGTCCACCTGATCGTAGTCGCAAATCTCTGGCGTTATATTACTATTCTAATGGTCGTCCTGACTCGGAGCTTTCTGAAAGAGGCGCTGCCATCAACACAAAATTTGTCGATCGCAAGGGAAACACAAGTGAAAACAAAATGCGCTGGTTTAACACCGCTGTAAATATCATCACTGACATCACACCTCCTATACTTCTACGCACAGCGAAGAAGATGTTTGTTAAGAGCGTGTGATGGCAACTAGGTATTCAGCGAATGAACACGTGATCATATTCGCTTTATAATGGTGGTGCCTTGTCGATGAAATCAATTTCATCTATTGTCGTAAATAGTCTTCTACTAGAATTTTTTGCACTATAGCAGATGCTCTTATTCATGCGCCTTTAAAAACACCGCAACATCTTGTACCGCTCTAAGACCTTGACTTCCAAATCCTTTGAGTCCAAAAAAGGCATGGATCGCACCTTGATATCTTCTGATTTCAGTGTGGACAGCTGCTTGCTTTAGTTTTTCAGCCATTGCCTCTCCTTCATCACGTAGTGGATCGAACTCGGCAGTAATCACCAATACAGGGGGCATTGCTTCCCATCCACCCGTGTTGAGCAGATCGATACGGGGATCACTCAACTGATCCGTAGATGTAAAAAGTGCTTGTGTAAAATTCATCATTGCCCTCTCAGTCAGGTAATAATCATGCGCATAAGCTCTTCTTGATTCTGTTTCCGGGCTGGTAGCATTTGTGACCGGATATATAGCCACAACAGCACGAAGCCTATCCCGCAAAGAGGTATGGCTAAGCGTTCTCGCAACGCTCAATGCCATATTGCCACCGGCACTATCTCCTATAATAATCAGCTTCTTACAGCTCACCAGATCGATACCGATAAGTAGCTGCTCTGCAATGGCAAGACATTCCTCATGTGCTCTCGGAAACGGAAATTCGGGTGCGAGCGAATAATTAATACTAATAACAGGGATACGCGTCTCTACGGCCAATCTGCGTGATTGTTCCTCAAACACCTCTATACTGCCTATACACCAGCCCCCTCCATGGATGTATAATATGCAATCATCTTTCGTTCCAGCTGAATGATCATACAATCTGCAATCTATCTCGCCATGAAGTATAGAAATCTGAAAATCCGTAATCACATCTACCGGCACCCTAATCAGGTGCTTATAGCGTGCAGCAAAGGCCTCCAGATATTTACGCAGTGCTACAGGGTGCTGATGATCGAGATTAGGAACAAATTTCAAGACTATGCCCGTCTTAAATTCTACCCTCCCATGTGGCACCGTGCATATATAATCATAGACCCGATACCCAAGAAACATGATGGCTATCAATATTCCAAGGATGAGCAACAACATATGTTAGATAATTAATTAATGGCTATAAGCTCTACATCAAAAATCAACGCAGCAAATGGTGGTATGTCGGCCCCTGCCCCTCTCTCTCCGTAAGCTAGATTATAAGGTATAAAAAAACGAAATTTAGAACCCGGGCTCATGTATTGTACGCCTTCAGTCCAGCCTGCTATCACGCGATTGAGGGGAAACGTTGCCGGAGTTCCTCTGGCTATCGAACTATCAAATAGTTTTCCATTTATAAGCATTCCTTCATAATGCACAGTGACAGAGCTGGTGGTCGTAGGGCGAGCTCCTGTAGCTTCGACCAATACTTCATATTGTAAACCGGACTGTGTGCTTATGACACCTGGCCGTAGTGCATTCTGCGCTAAATAAGCTTCTCCCTCTTCTTTAACTTTCGTAAACATTGACATTTTTTGTGTTTGAAAATATTGATAATTAATGCTGTCACAAGACTGCTGTGTCAATAAACCACCCTGACCCATGAGCGCATCTCTGATGCCTTGCATCATACTCTCCAGATCTAAATCGCCTGCACCCTGATTTTTTAGCCTATCACCATAACTCTGACCAAGACTATAACTGACGGTATCTCTTATCGTCTGTGCTGATACAGCTCCTGCGAACAAGCAAAGGGTCACAATTGACAAGAAATAATGACGAACCATTATATGAATGATTTAAGAAAGGCAAAAGTAGTTCTAATCATTCAAGCGTCTTAAAAAATATTTGACGACTACAAAAAATGAATTGCCACACTTTCATGTGAATAGAAAAAGACTATTTTTGCACTCCGAATTGACCCATGGTGTAATAGGTAACACTCCAGATTTTGGTTCTGTCATTCTAGGTTCGAGTCCTAGTGGGTCAACAAAAAGCTCTTTGCGGAAAGAGCTTTTTTTATTTTAGCTTCCCCTTATTCATTACGCTCCCATCATCGCTTCTAAAGCATCTTGCTCTATGCGCAGAACGAAATCAAAGAGTGTATTCTGTTCAGTGATGTCCAGTGAGCCAAAAATATTGTCTGCCTCGGCGATCAATGATAATCCTATTCCCAAAGCATTAATCTCTATTTCAGAATAGGTCGCAGGACGATTTTTCATCTTCGTAATGATGGTATTTAAAATATCGACAATCCTACGGACCTTCGGTCTGTCCTTCAATACTTCGAATAATTGTCGGCTATCTGACATAAATCTATCGATATCAGATCTCTTAAGTTTATTAATGAACGCATGTAAATCTGTCGTCACAAATGGAGGTAACTTACCGTTTGCTATGGCCTCTGAAGCGATACTCTCTTCGAACCGTGTCGCAGTCCTGAAGGTGTTCAGGGCGCTAAGTCCCGCAGAAAGTATTCCCGGAAGATGACGACCATACTTAAAAACAATACCGGCCGAATCCATCACTAAGCGCATTAACTTCTCCGGATGCTTGATATATAATTCGAGTTGGCTAAAAGCTTTATTAAGCTCTTGTCTTTTTGAAAGTGGTGGATAGATATGTGTTAAAAAGTATGATCTGATCATTTCGAATTTTAACGCAGTCATCGACGGTGGTAATGCATAATGTTGCGCAATAACTTCGTAATTATATCGATCTGCGATCATTTGCCGGTAGGCTTCTATGATGCTATTTTTAACAATTTCTTTGTTTATTTCCAATCTCTTGTCCTATTCGTCATTCGTCTGCGACAGAACCGTTCTGACGAACCCCAGCGCCTGAACTATCCGTAAGTTTATCTCCCAGTTCTATACGTGCGCGCGCAACATGGATCAAGAGCGATTCTACCACTTCGGGAAATTGATCAATCACATTGTGTTGCTCACTTATGTCATTGACCAGATCATAGAGTTCAAGCTCAATTTTGACTTGTTCATAAGGAGTAGGCAGGCCATCAGCAGTACCCACCTTTCCGGCGAATGATGTGTATTCGTGCGGTAAATACATTTTCCAACGTCCATCGCCACTCAATACTGCCTGTAATTGATTCGTCAGATAATAGAAAAAATAAGCATCTTGATGAGGTTGATATTGGCTATTGATAGAGAGTAAATGACTGAAAGATCTACCGTCTATCCTCAGCGGTGGCAATTCGAAGCCCAATAAATCTGCTATAGTAGGCAATACATCTATCGTCATGGCCGGTGACTCGATGACCCTTGCATCTTTTATTTTATCCGGCCACTTCATGATAAACGGAATTCTGACGCCTCCCTCGAATACTGTGCCCTTTCCTTCTCTCAGCACACCGGCCGAACCACTGTGCCCTCCATAGGACAACCATGGCCCATTATCTGAGGCAAATATGATTATCGTGTTACCGCTGATGCCATTTTTTTCAAGAGCCTCTACTAACTGTCCGACAGAATCATCAATTTCTTCTATGACATCTGCATACAATCCAGCCGGGGATTTACCCTGGAAACGCTCAGAGGCGTACAAAGGGACATGGGGCATCGGATGTGGGAAATACAGAAAGAACGGCTTATCATGATGACGGTGTATAAAATCAACCGCGCGGACTGTGAGATCTCGAGTGAGATGGGTCTGATCCCATAAGGTATCGATAATACGATCATTTTCTATCAGGGGTAGTGGGGGAAAATCAAACCACAAGCCTTGTTTGGGGTGATTTGGCCACATATCATTGGAGTATGGAATACCCATATATTCATCAAATCCATGTCTATTCGGTAAAAAAGGGGGAAGATGACCCAAATGCCATTTTCCGAATATACCCGTCCGATAGCCATTTTCTTTTAGCAATTCAGCTAGCGTGGTCTCGTCATCGTGTAAGCCTATTTTGGCTTCAGGCATCAGCGCATTATGGATACCCACTCTTCCGGAATAGCATCCTGTGAGCAAAGCAGCTCTGGATGCCGAGCAAACCGGATGGGGCACATAAAACTGATTAAATTTTAGTCCCTCACGGGCCAATTTATCAATGTGTGGGGTGCGAATGCTCTCAGATCCATAGACCCCCAGATCGCCATATCCCTGATCATCTGTGAAAACGATAATAATATTGGGGCGGTTAGCCCCTTTTTCTTCTTCTACATCATACTTACAACTGAGCATCAGCATTATCGCCCCTGCCAATCCCAACAATAGCCTCATAGCTCTTTCTTATAGTATTTATGATCAGGGTCAGCCCCACTCAGCAAATAAACGAATAAGTCTGAGATCTCGTCCTCATTTAACCTATCTAATAATTTAGCCGGCATGGGAGAAATAGGTGAAACAGATCTACTTGCTACATCGGTTTTTTTGAGCACCGTATGTATGTTCATTGCATAAGGACTTTGATAGATCTTGATCTCGTCAGCACTCTCCTCGAGGATGCGACCACTGATTGTTTTGCCATCAATCATATCAAATAATGTAAACGAGTATTGCTCCGAGATCTCCTCGCTAGGACGGACGATGGCACTGGCCATATCCATCTTGGAAAATCTGGAATATAAATTAGTGAGATCAGGTCCAGATGCACCACCATCCCCGCGCATACGATGACAACTGTAGCACAGTGCTGCTTTGAAGACTCGTTCGCCATCGGCGATGCTGCCCGTGTAATTGTTAAGCTTATTATCATTCCATAATATCATGCTTCCCAGATCCATCAGATTATATTCTTTGCCCGGGCCTATCGGCTGTGGTAGTTCACTCATCTCCATAATGGGAGAATAAAATCCTGCTAACGCCGCCAATTTTTCTCTTCTATCATCAGGAACATAGCTTAGCGCTTTGGCTCGCATATTGTCCAGAAATCCCTTGTAGCTCAGACCACCTTTTTTGGATAAGGCATTGTGAAACCATTTAAAGTAATCAGCATGAAGTGCTTCTGTCCATCCATGGCGGGCATGACTCAATAATGCCACATAATGTATTGCTTCGGTAGGGGGCATATTCGCAAGCATATCTGCAATCTGAGGGCCATATTGGTCACTGCGCTTAATCATTTCTGCATTGATAATATCGGGGTGCGTGGAGCTAGCTCTATTCTCCTCAACTTCAATCTTGGCCATGCACTTTGCGACAGCATCCCGGTGGCCTGTATAGATTAATATCTGACTCAACTCCCGATCTAGCCGCCAATCATCAGACAGAAAATATTTGTCAAGTCGACCGGAAATCTGGTTCATCAGTGCTGCATCCTTTACATTTCTGTTTCTAATCAGTAGTAGTTGATATGCACGAGATAAGTCAATACGCTGATCAATAGACAAATTATTCCATGAGACTCTTTCAAGCTTGTCTAGAACTTGCTTTGTCAATTTTCCCCCTGACCGTGCATACGCTATAGTCGCATATATCACACGTAAGGGATCTTCCTCCTGCGTATATGTCTGTCGCCAAGTATTCAATCCTTGGTGTTCCACCGCAATACGGGCAGCATGTCTGATGTGCCTGTCAGGATGTGCGATATGAGGCCAAGCAGTCTTTACCGCAGCCGGAGTATTGGGGTGGTGAAATAATTCTAACTGCCGTCTTAATGCGCGTAACTCATTGTCAGTGGCCACTAAGCCGGGCATAGAAAGTTCTTCATTGTAGCGTACTCTGTAGAGGTGTGAGGTGGTGCGACGTCCACCGGTAGTAAAGTATAGATGTCCGTCACTCCCCGCGATAGCATTGGTGATGGGTAGCGGTACACCAGATAAAAACTCTCTCTTCTCCCCGCGATAGCTACTTCCCTCCGGAATCAGATCAACATAGTATATCGTGCCGAAACTCCAGTCACAGGCAAACAATCCTCTGTGATATTCCCTGGGAAATCTGAGATTCTTACCCATGAAGACAGCGGTCGGAGAACCTTGGTCAAGATTGACTACAGCGGGCAGATTGTCGGGAAGATATGCGGGCCATTTGCCCGAGCCTGTGCGCCAGCCAAACTCTGCACCACTCGTCACATGCACGATGCGCGTAGGTCTGTACCATGGCATACCGAAGTCCCACTCCATATCTGCATCATAGGCAAATAATTCTCCGTCTGCATTAAAGTCAAAGCTGAATGGATTACGCATGCCGGCCGCTACAAGCTCCCAGTTTTTACCTTCCGGATCTGTCCGCGCCAGCCATCCGCCGGGGGCAACCAGATCTGTGGCATGTCCCATCGCATCGAGGTATTGGGGAAAAACATTGTCCTCATCCCAGTTGCGTGGCAACCTCGAATCAAGATGATCAGGCACTTTGTTGAAATTACCGGCTATGAAATAGATATATTGGCCGTCAGGACTCAATCTTAAAGTATGCGGACCATGTTCGCCCGTGCCATTGAGTGTTAGGATTTTCTCCCTCGTGTCCAGATCTCCATCACCATCTGTGTCTGTCAATCTATATACACCACTAGACGCCACTTCCTGATTATCAAAGTCAGTACCCTCAGCTACAGAGACATATAGGCTGTTATGCGCCCAGAGCAGGCCATGGGCAGAACCTATGTTCAGCCTTACACTATCAATGTCGTGCGCTTGCAATGTCTCGCCTATAGGCGGTGCTTTAAAAGTATAAATCGCTCCGTACTGGTCAGACGCGTAAAATCTGTCTGGCCCTTCAGTGATAGAAACCCAAGACCCTTGACCATTGTCTGAAGGACTATAAAGCAATTCAATTTCGAAGCCCTCTGATAATTTTATTGAAGAGCTATCGACTGCGGTTTCCGTGGTCTTCTGTCCACATCCTATAATCAATATACATGCCATAAGGATGTATGAAGAATAGTGGCTTGTCATTGTATTGCTATGCATCGTTGAGATTATCTTTTCCATGGTCTGCTCTTTGATTTTTGATCATCAGGAAAATCCACAGGTACTGCTTGTGTAACAGCGCCTGAAGCTGCCCATTCCGTACCGCGCTGAAGCGTAGTGATAAAACCTACACACTCCATGCTGTAGTCCATATGTCCCATGACAGTATGAAAAACACGGCCTTTGCCGTACTCAATCGTCGATAACATGGGTTCATGTCTACCTGTACCAGTGACATTAGCATTCCATGGGGGGCCATTTGATTGAATTCCACTATAGGCTGTCGCCAATATTGTCATATTCTCTGCCGGTCCTCGCATACGGTCATATAGCTCGTCCTTGGTGTGCAGCCATGTCGCAGGTAGTCCTTTCATGATCGGGTGATCTGCCTCACGTGTCGTAACCACATATTCATGCTGGGCACCGTGTGAACCACAGGGCCCAGGAGTCGGATCTCGAACAGCTGAACCTGTGCTATCATAATACATGTAGTAGCCCTCCGTTTCTGACCTTCCTCCCCAGCCACCGACACCAATCATCTTGTTGTATTCATCCCAGTCGCCGAATGAATTATTAGCCGCATGGATCACTACAAATCCACCTCCATTGGCCATGTAGGATTCGAAGGCGCGTTTTACCCCATCCGACCATGTGGAAGCCTTCCATCCAAAATTTGTCAGCACCACATCATATTTGTCAAATTGTGGCGCGTAATTAGGATCAGGAACGGGTTCTATCACAGGCTCCGGAGTATGTCCCGCTAATGGGTATAGCCGTAAAAGATCTGTAATCGTATCAATCTCTTCCATTTTGTCGAAGTGGGGTCCTTGCCATGTATAGTGTGTCCGAGCGATTTCCACCTCCATCAGCCCGGTTTCTTCAAGAAAATATTTGATCATCATGGTGGTCTTGGGCCAGACGCCATGATTGTTTTCTCCATCAATGATTAAGGCTCTGAGTTTACCTGTGGCAGGTGACTCAGATGTAGGAGGAGTACAAGCTATTATACCGATGGCAATAAAAAGCACTAATAAGGAACGACATTTCATACGCTGGATAGGTTTACATATATAGTGCGTCAATGTAGGTCTTTGTTAAGACCTAAGACACATCTAAATAAAGGAAAAATGAACAGTTAAGAGATACTTGTAGTGATTTCTTTTAGCTGTCTGATTATTTACTGCTTTTATGGATGATAAACTGAGTAGAAGCTATATCTCATCGCCTATCTGCTTATATCCGGCATAGTATATTAATGGATCTCCAGTAGATCGCTCACAATGCAATATCCTACAGATAACGAGATAATGATCCCCTGCCTCAATTACATTGTCAACCTGCGTAGAATATACCGCCAGCGCCTGCCCCAAGACCTTACACATCCCATAATCCCTAAACCCGGGCGATTCATCCATTTTCTTGATAGATGCAAAATGATTACTGATATCCTTTTGCTCTGCGAGCAGAATACTGATTCCCACATATCCGCCCACATGTATAAGATCTAACATAGAGGCCTTTTTGTCCACCGAAAACAGCAATAAAGGCGGCTCAAGTGATACAGACAAAAAACTATTGACAGTCATAGCGTGGTTAACACTCGATGAATCTATGCTGACAACTGCCACTCCGGTGGCAAATGATCCAGCTACATTTCTGAGGTGTTTGGGACTTAGGTCGATCATAAATCTATGTCAGTAGTTGCAAATAACGTATTCTACACGATATGGTTGATCGTATTGTCTATTTTACTTGAAACTATAGCGTTCTATGCCTTTGGTAACAGAAATCGAATAACTCATCCATTACGATGAATTTCGATCTAAGAATGTCAGTTTTCTTTTCCGCTACTGCTCTTTATCCTCAAGTCTACAGATGATTTTATTCATCTCATAAAGTAGGGCCCTCTACTCCATTATGATGGATTTTGTTGTCCTGATAGACTCTTACTGATCCTATTATAATGATGACTATTTATTCAGATGGGTGGTCAAACGACATCACCCCTCTCGGGTTGGGCGTCCAAAATATGGTTCCTATTTTGGTTTACAATACTTACAATATTTGGGTTTGCCTTCTCATTGAAGGATTGTCCTAAACGTCGGCACTATTTCTTAAACAACATTTTGGACAACCAAGGAGACACCCCGATTTCTGTTTCACATCTCGATTCTACAAAAATCATGGAGCGGACGAAGCTATACAGCCAAAATATCATGAGCCCCATCCATACCCCCAACAATTGGGGCAAAGAGCATACAGATCTCCGTAAAAATAGTCATATTAAAGTAACTAATCAGTCAGATGCTTTCAGGTCAAAAAATAAGTCTATTTTTTTTACAAGGCTCCTTTTTGAGTGAATAGCAGAGCTATTGACGAAAAAAGAGCGGCAGGCTAATAGGTGATGGGTATTTTTTGATCGAAAGTGATCGCCACATATTAGTTACAAATTAAAATGTGAAAAGGGGCCTAGCCTCGGAATTTAGAAAAATAACAAAAGAAACTGAGGCAACACCAATATTTCAAATTTGTGGAAAAATTCAATCTACATCACCGACTCGTTCTCATCGCACAAACACCTTATACAACACAGGTATAAAAAATATACTTGAAAAAGTACCCACTATCAATCCGCCTACTAATGCTAAGGCCATCGGTAATTGAATCTCAGCTCCCAGTCCACCACTCCACAGGATAGGTGTAACCGCCAATATGGTGGTAAGCGATGTCATAACGATGGCCCTGAATCTTTTGTGAGATCCGAGCAGGATGGCTTCATCCATGTTATAGCCCAATGTCCGAAAACGGTTTATCATATCTATTTTTAAAATAGAATCGTTCACATCGATACCTAGCAAGATAATTAAGCCCACCATTGATATAATATTTAAGCTCTGCCCGAACATGAATAATGTCAACAGCGCACCACCGATACCGATCGGCAATATAACTGCTACGATTAATGGCTGTACAAAAGATTCAAATTGCGCTGCCAAAATCAGGTACAATAAGGCAATAACCACCAAGACGATGAGCATTAACTCCTTTATCATTTTTTTATTTTCAAATAACTGACCACTGAAACTTACTGATAAATCTGTAAACCCGGACATAATATTCTTGATATCAGTAATGGTTTTTTCATTCCCGTAATCAAAATTAATATTCACAGCTTCGCCATTACGTATAGCATAAATATATTTATAATCTTCTAGTCGCTCGATGTGTACAAATTGTCCTAGAGAAAGCAGATTACCCGATGGGTTTGCAATAAGGGTGTTATCAAGTTTATAGCGGATATCCACATCATTGACATCTTGCGTAAAGACGATATTAATAAATCGATCCGTATCCCTGAGCTGGCTGGCGATATTGGCACGGAGAGCCGTTTTAATTTTGGATAAGACCACATTGATGTCTAGGCCATAAATAGCAATATTTTCGCGATTGATGGATAAGCGGATATAGCTGTCCATAGGGGGCTGCTGAGCGATATGTCCTTGTTTTTCAATTTCACTCCACAACATTTCCATGCGTTCTCTGGGTGGGGCATATTGGCCTTGGACGGCTTGAACATGTGCTGTAAGATTGTAAGGAGATTGATCGAATACTTGATCAATAGCATTGGGCAAGGCTCTAATTTCAAATTTACTCAAAGGAAATTTATCTTTAATCTCCTCAGTTATACTTAAAAAATTATCAATTTCCATAGGCGTATCACTGAATAAGTGCCATTTGATCTCGTTGATATTCTGTTGATATTGATTGATGAGAAATTGTAATTCTCCCATATAGGCACAAGAGAGTATAATAGGCTGTGGCAGGCTGTTTAGCAAGCCCATAAGTCTCCCCTCAGATACACTCAGCGGAATAGACTCGTTCCAATCAATTTGAATTTCATATGCCGTCCTTGAGATATCCGGCATCGCCCTTTTTTCAATTTTCGCAACCAGTAAATAGCTGGCAGCCGATAGTATCGCTATGATTAATAGCACGGGATATTTATTTCTTAATACAAGACTCAATACCTCATCGTGGCGATGCCGCGCCAGATGATTTTTCTTGTGCGATTTTAGCAATATGATTTGCGCTAGGACAGGTAGGATAAAATAACTAACCAATAGTGAATTGATCAAGGCTAGCGATATTGACATGGCTTGATCATAAAATAAAGCGCCGGCGAGTCCGCTGAGCAATATCAATGGCAAGAAGACACTTCCCGTCGTCATGGCACTGCTGATCAAAGGGCGTATTACTTCCTGTGGGCCAGTAAAGGCTGCATCGGTATCTCCTGATTCTAGCCGCTGCGAAATGTTTTCTACAATGATGATCGCGTTATCGATCATCAATCCTATTCCCAGTACTAATCCCGCCAGCGAAATAACATTGATAGATATACCCAATAAGTAAAAACAAAACAATGTCAACGTAAGTCCGATCGGCAATGTCAATGCGATTAGTGCCGGTATCCGCCAGTTTTTAAAAAATAAAAACATAATCAATACAGCTGCGCTCAGTCCATATAACAGCGAACTACCGAGACTCTGAATAGAGGCCGTTAGTAAAGCAGACTGGTCATTGCTCAACTCGAAGCCCAACTCTGGATAAGTCTGACGCAAATCGGCCAGTAGTCGATCAGTATTATGGCGTAAACGAAAGTTATTGGCGGAAGCCTTCTTACGTACGGCTACGGTGACCGCCTGATATTTGTTGAAATAATATGCCCCTCTGCGCTGTTCTTGTGATAATTGTACCTCTGCTAGATCACCCAGTGTATAATAATTGTCTCCTATGGGGATAATGATGGCTTTGATCTGATCAATAGTGTTCAGCCTGCCAGTGAGCTGGACGTTGTACTCGTATGCGCCATCTTTTATGACTATATTCCCTATCTCGATATTTGCTTGCGCTATACCCCGCGATAGTAGATTCTCATCGACTCCCAGTGCTGCCAGCGTCTGTGCGCGTGGAACAATGACCACTTCCGGTGTGACGACACCATGGATGTCCGCAAAGGCGATTTCCTCTATTTGCTCTAATCGCTTCTTGATGTTGCGCTCGACGAATTCAGACAACATTAAATGGTTATACCTACTGCTGTCGCGGATATACACATTTAGAGAAAAAACGGGTATAGCGGACAGGCTGCTTTTGACAATACGTGGTCGATCTACCTCGCGCGGCAGCAGGTGAATGATCTGGTCAATTTTCTCATTTATCTCAACACTGATCAGATCCGTATTCGCGCCATATCTTAGGGATAGATCAATTAGTGCGGAACCATTCCTTGTCTGCGTATTTATGTCGCGTAGGTCGTTCAGTTGAATCATCTGTTGACGAAGCAGAGTAACAACTGTGTTCTCTAGTGTTCTGGCATCAATCTGCGGTGCATTTACTTGTAAACTTACCTGAGGAATAGGCACATCCGGGAGCAGCGAGATGGGAATATTGCGGACGAAGATCACTGAAACTACTAGCGATGCCAGCGTGGTCATCAGAACACCTATAGGCCTATTTATGATCTTTTTAAGCATCTGATTATTTGGCGGGAGTGTTGTCTTTAAGTGGAGTATCCGCAATTATCTGTACACGGGTATCATGATCGAGATTAAGATTTCCCTGATGGATGACAAGATCGCCTTCGCTCAGACCTTCCGATACGGCCAGCCAATTTTCATTTTCATGAACCACGGTGACATAATTCCACTTAGCGCGACCATTGGCCGAGTCGTATGTAAAAACTACTGACCGGTTAGATCGTAAAACAAGAGCTGTCTTAGGTATGACGACATAAGGCACCGTAGCTTGCTCAATAAATACTCTGACATTCATGCCGTGAAACAAATCTTGTTTATTGCTTAAGATGCGGGCACGTAGTTCAACCAGTCCATTTTTATCGACGATAGGATTGATTACATGAATCAGTCCGGAGTAAGAGACCTGATCAGTGTGAATAGGCTTGAACAGTACTTTCTGGCCTTTGCTCATGCTCAACGCAAGGGATTCGAGTACCAGACATTTCACTTCTAGGCTATTCGGATCTATGAGCGTCGTCAACTCCTCACCGGCATTGACCAACTGATGCGGAGCGGTAGTGATATCTGCAAAATATCCCGCAAAAGGTGACTTAACAATGGTACGACTCAACTGCCATTCAGTAGCAGCGATCTGTTGCTTTATCTGGTCGATTCCTGACTTGATGGTCACATAATTGAGTTTTTGTGCGCTCACACTGCTATCTTGACCGAACTCTCCACCTATCAACAATATCCGCTCGTCTCTATCAAGCTGCGCCTGCTTCAGATCTATATGAAGTTTGTTGAGATCAAGTTGCCACTGCGCGCTATTGATTCTCAATATTTCCGCACCGGACCCTATCCTATCCCCATTGCGCCAAGGAAAATACTCCAGATATCCACTCACCTCGGGTTTAATCTTGATCGTATTATAGGCGTCAATTTTTCCATTGACGATGTCTTGAAGCATGAAGGGCTTCATTTCGGCACGCGTATAACTCACCTCCGGGAACTGTGTGGATAGTTTCTGCGCAGCCATCGTCTCTTCATCTTCCGAGCGCAAATCTCCCTGCCGCTTGCAGCCTGAGCTTAAAAGGAGATATACCACTATTATTAAAGAAATATATCGAGCTGCTACCGCTATTCTACTTACTGGATTAAGCATGAACTTAAAATTTACTGGTAAGGTAAATGAATTATTCAATTTCATCATACCAATGAACAGAATTTTAACAAAATCAATGTATTTTACACTATTTTATTTATACTAAGATCGCAGCCAGATGTCTTATCTGAAAGCACTCACTGCATATATTCGGAATATTTTTCATAATCCTAAGCCACATACAAAATGATTTTTTCACCACAGAACCAGAATGTGAAGTGGCTACACTTCGCCTATGGTCATCAAGGTAGCAAATCGTTCACTAATGAACACTTTCAAAATGTGTCCAATCCGATAAAAGTCTATTCATCAAGCTATCGTAATTCAACAACACTCCCTACTCTCAATCGATCCTCACCTCAAGTATCTCAAATGCAATCTTACTTTCATCATACTCCGGATTATTTGGATTGCTTGTAGAGATGATAATACCCTCAGGTATAATCTCCATCATAGTACCCACATACTGTGTACGACCATTTAATTTAATCTCCCCCATCAGCGCAAAATCCCTATCATATACCATGATTGAAAAATCGTTAGTATATTGCAATTCAAGGTGGCTCCTTACTGTAGCATCCGGATTGGGTATTATATAAACTCGATAGTATAGTTTTCGATACTTATCATAATAGATATTGCTATAACGCCCATTCTTCACATAGGTATTCATCGGATCAAGACCATCGATATATTCGAACCGATCATATTCACTTTTCTGCACTTTTAGCACTTGAGTCTCTTTAACTCCGGGCATTGCAACCGATAAATAAGGACTTGACCACCAGGAGTGGACTATTTGATCCTGTGGGCCTTGACATGACACAACTCCATATGTTCTACATTCATGATCAGCAAACACATCAGCGTTATAATATTGTTGCGATAGATAAACTGAGTCATTCTTGTCAATCAAGACACCTATGGGCACGTTATTGAGCAAGGAAGCATCTATCTTATTGCCCATCCGATAAAGTTTTTGAGGATGCAACCGCGCATTTTCAAAATGGTATAAATCATCTCTCGCAAACGAACTCACGTTTGTTTTTGTACTATTATACGTCGCTGTATTAATTTGAAAACTAATCTGTCTTAATGCTGTTGCCTCTTCAAACTTATCCGCTCGATAGACAGAAGGTGTATTCCCATCAACATAATAAAAAACATCATCCAAAATACTGAACCCATATATTTTGCCAATACTATTAGGCCCTTCTTTCGGAATACTGACCGTATGGGTGATCGCCTCCTTTACAATATCCAGCTCATAAATAATGTTACGATCCCTATCTAGATAATAGCATATATCCTCAGTTGTCGGATGACATTTAAAACAGTAACTGAATAAAGGAAAGTGGGCAGGGACGTCAATACTCACTTTCCTTACGGGTGTAAGAACAACTTGACGTACGTCATTCGTACACCCTAGCAGTAGTATTATTACAATAAAAGTAATAAATACCCGCATACGTTATTGCTCAGGGCATCGGTCTTCACAAACTTCAAATTCCGGTAGACACATCGATTCGCCGCCTGGAGTACAATCTAATATGTATTCATCAAAATAAAGCTGCGAATAGCCTGCTGAAGCAGAAAACGCCACAAGACAGCAGATTACTGCCATAGACTTAATTGTTTTTTTCATTGTTAATTAATTGAATGGTTAAAACCCTACTCTCTCAAACGATTTTCGGAACCTCCTTTTTTCATACTCCCACTTTTGG
>CAYNFR010000008.1:0-22893 GCA_964396595.1 uncultured Saprospiraceae bacterium
ATTCCGAACAGAGAAGTTAAGCCCCTCAGCGCCGATGGTACTGCTACGGCGGGAGAGTAGGTCGCTGCCAGTTTAATTTAATAGCTCGATTAGTTTCTAATCGGGCTATTTTTTTATCTGTCATTGACATCCTCTCTTAAATTCTCAACCAACTTTATTGATCTTACTACGTTTGATCCCCTATGATAACTAAATGGACAATCGAATTTCTATGGTGGTTAATGGCAATTATCCTAGCAATGGCTTGTATTACTCCTATTCTTTATGCCGGTATAGATTTCCCTTTCGTTGACTATAATATCTTCTTTATTATCTTAGGTACCCTTATCACTAAAACAGTTCTTTTCTTTAACACGCATCCACTTCATGATTCAGCCCTGTTTAAATTTATCCTGATTATCATCGTACCATTTATGTTTTTTCCTATGATCGAAGGTCTTCACTCCTTTATTGAATTCATGGATCACGAGGGTATCCAATCACTTCTCAAACATTTACCAACTTCACGCCAACATTTCTTTTCGTCTTACATTCCCTTCCAATATTTGCTTTTTGGCTTGCTGTCATTTCTGGGAAGTTTTGTTATGATTATAAAAATGCTCAAAGCTCTATGGCGTCAATACAAGTATTCTGAATTCTAAAATGAGATATTTGACAAGCATATTAATCAAGCGATTATTTTCGTCCTGATATTAACATTTGATACACAAATAGTCCATCACATTTTCCGCAACATTAGATTATTTATTCAGTATGAAAGAAGAATTCGATGCCTACCGCGCCAAAATGAACGAAAAGATCCTCGGCCACGGACATAAAAACCTAAACAGATTTTTCAATCTTGATACCAACACGTATAAGGAAGGTGCACTAGATGTCAAGACCAAAGAGCTGATGGGCTTAGTGGCTTCAATGGTCTTGAGATGTGATGATTGTATTAAGTATCATCTTGGTACTTGTTATGAAATCGGTGTTTCCAAAGATGAACTATTCGAAGTATTCATGGTCGCCAATCTTGTCGGAGGATCAATTTGCATACCACATACGCGGCGTGCACTGGAATATTGGGAGGAATTGGCGTCAGCGTAGATGCTATTTATGTGGCTACAGCTTGCATCAATAAGGCACAAATTATCGCACCATAGGTCCCCATTGCATATCCCAATACTGCTAACAAAGCACCTACAGGCGCAAGTGAAGGACTGAATGCCGATGCCACCGCAGGAGCCGATGCGGCGCCTCCGATATTGGCGGTGCTGCCCACAGCCACAAAGAAAAATGGCGCTTTTATAATCTTAGCCGTAATCATCAAGACGGAAATATGTATCAACATCCATACGATACCTATGGCAAATAGACCTAAGTTATTCATAATTTCAGCGAGATTCATCTGCATTCCGATCGTTGCCACTAGAATATATATAAATACAGTACCCCATCTAGACGCACCAACTCCCTCCAGAGATCTTGCCTTAGTGAAACTGATTGCCACACCGATCGTCGTGGCGATAACAATAAGCCAGAAAAATTTCGACAAAAGTGAATTGAGACGCAATGCCGATATCGTCTTTTCATATGATTCCAGATATGGTACAATAATATCTGTTCCAAAATGAGCAATAGCGACACTACCAAAGGCAACTGCTGTCAACACAAATAAATCAGTAGTCATGGGTATGCGCTCTATCCCGGCTCTATAGTTGTCAACACGCGTTTTTAACTCGTCAATAGCACTCGTGTCAGCTTGTAGCCATTTATCTATACCTTTAGCTATTCCGGCACCATAGAGCAAAAAACCTATCCATATATTCCCAATCAAGATATCAACTATTAGCATCGTACCAAAAAGATTATCGGCCACCTCAAATATCTCTTTCATCGCCACTTGATTAGCTCCGCCACCTATCCAGCTGCCGGCGACAGTCGATAATCCACGCCAAAGATCTTCGGGGGCAGCATTCACAAGATTAGGAAAAATCTTAAGCACAAGAAGAAGAGCCACAGGACCTCCCAATATAATACCTAATGCCGCAGCTAAAAACATAATCAATGCCTTTCTACCCAGATTCATGACTGATTTCAAATCAATGCTTAGGCATAGCAATACTAAACTTGCGGGCAAGAGATATCGCGAAGCAACATTGTAAAGCTCTTTAGAGCTTTTTTCATCTATTAGGCCTAAGGGCCAATTTAATAAGGCAGGTAAAAAATAACATGCCAATAACGGAGGAAAGTACGTGTAAATCCGTTGCCAAGTTCTTGATGACTGTCCGGATGTGTAAAACACGAACGCAATGATACTCAACAAAAGTCCTAAGAGTACAGCGTTATTATTGATTACTCCAAGCATTATTTTTAGTTACTTTTCCAACTATAAGATTAGACCGAAGCAAGATAAGTTGATCCAGCCGAAAGACAATCACACAATGGCATAAACCGTTTCGAATTAGCATAAATTTCAGGAGTTTTGTCTCTACTCTCTCGGTGGTCATTGTATTAGCTCATTTTCTATAACATGCGAAGACCGATTATTTACTTTTTAGATATGTATCTTTGGCGGCGAAAAAAAACAGACACGAGGGCTGATACGCTACATCAAGGCTATAAATAGGCGCTCTTGTCCCTAGCTGCAAATTTTTATTGAATGAAGGTTTCATTGAACTGGCTGAAGGATCATCTCGAAATACCTGTATCGCTGGAAGAATTAAGTCTGATACTAACCTCTCTCGGACTAGAAGTGGAGGGAATGACAACTGTAGAGTCAATTAAAGGTGGCCTCAGTGGTGTAGTAGTAGGAGAGGTAGTCGCGTGCATTAAACATCCCAATGCTGATAAATTAAGTTTGACAAAAGTTGATATTGGAGAGGGCGAAATACTTCAGATCGTATGCGGCGCACCCAATGTCGCAAAGGGCCAGAAAGTACTGGTGGCAACGGTTGGCACAAGCTTATATCCATCGTCCGGAACTACATTAAAGATCAATAAGGGGAAGATCAGAGGTGAAGCATCCGAAGGAATGATCTGTGCTGAAGATGAGCTGGGCTTGGGAAATGATCACAGTGGAATAATTGTGTTACCACATGAGACGCGAGTAGGAACTCCCGCCAGCGAATATTTTCAATTATCATCTGATGTAGTCTTCGAGATAGGGCTGACGCCCAATAGATCTGATGCGACCGGTCATCTTGGTGTGGCGCGAGACTTGGCTGCTTACTTTTCATTTAGAAATAAATCCATTTGGAAAACTGACGAGTGGCGTATTCTTACCCAGTTTGAGCAGACACACACCATACCAATAGAGGTATTAGTCGAGGATCATATTCAAGTTCCTCGATTTAGCGGAATCGTTTTGCACAATATTTCTGTAGGCGCATCGCCACAATGGCTTCAACGACGATTGCAAGCCATTGATGTTCGGCCTATTAATATAGTCGTAGATATTACCAATTATATTCTTCACGAATATGGACAGCCTTTACATGCCTATGACTATGATAAGATATCCGATGGTAAAATAGTGGTAAAAAATCTACCCACCGGAACAGCTTTCATGTCTCTTGATGAAAAAGAGAGAAAACTCCTGGCCAATGATATCATGATCTGCGATGGACAAGGAAAGCCCATGTGCATCGGAGGTGTTTTTGGTGGGCTGGAAAGTGGCGTATCGGATTCCACAACGACTATATTTCTGGAGGCAGCGCATTTTGACCCGATTAGTATCAGGCGCACAAGTATGGGACATAATCTGAGGACTGATGCGGCAAGATGTTTTGAAAAAGGAACAGACCCCAATATAACCAAACAAGCATTGGCCAAAGCCGTGAAAATGCTAGAAGAATATGCCGGTGCCAAAACGGCAAGTGAAATGATTGACCTTTACCCAGTACCACGACTTCCTAAAAAAATAAGTCTAACTCGAGATTATACAAATCGATTATTGGGCGTAGCCCTGACAAGAGAAGAAATCAAAAAATTATCCGATTCCCTATCTTTTGCGTGTCGATGGATCGATGATAACAGTTTTGAAGTGTCCATACCTACGGACAAATCAGATGTGACGCGACCTGCGGATGTGGTAGAAGAATTTTTGAGAATTTATGGATTCGATCAGATTAATCCGGATAGTCGTTTTAGCTACTCCATTCAGCCAGCACAAGGCATCGATTTTAATAAGTCTCGTGAGGATCTGGCGCTTTTTTTAAGCGGCAAGGGTCTCTATGAGATGATGGGATTGTCACTGGTCACTTCTAAATGGTATGCAGGTACCAGATGGGTTGATCAGCTTGTTTACATAAATAATACTTCCAATATCCACTTAGACATAATGCGTCCCGAGATGATGTCTTCTTGTCTTTTGACTGTTGCGCATAATCATAATAGACAACAGTCGGATATTGCGCTGTTTGAATTTGGCAAA
The DNA here is from genome assembly GCA_964396595.1 of uncultured Saprospiraceae bacterium. Lineage (GTDB taxonomy): Bacteria > Bacteroidota > Bacteroidia > Chitinophagales > Saprospiraceae > CAYNFR01. The sequence continues at coordinate 4,418 of CAYNFR010000008.1, forward strand.
GGATACCTTCAATCAGGAGATAAACACCTGGAAACGGAGTTCTTGACACTGGTTTTGACCGGCAACCAAGATGGCAATATGTGGGTGAGCTCTCCGAGAGCGCATGATTTCCATTCGCTCAAGCGTCTTGTAGATGAAATATTAATGAAATGTCAGCTGACTGGTTTTCAAGTAAACGAACTCAAGGATGAGCGTTTTGATTACGGATTAACATATGTAAGTGGAGAAAAAGTTCTGGCCAATCTAGGAAGAATTAACCCGAACTGGGCAAAAAAGATGGACGTAAAATCCGAGGTATGGTATGCGGAATTATCCATGAGGGACTTAGCTGTAGCCTCATCTCGTGCGGCTATTACAGTAAGTGAAATTCCTAAATTTCCGATGAGCAGAAGAGATATCGCTGTGGTTATAGATAATTCGATCATGTATGATCAGATAAGTCGGTCAATTAAAAAATCTGCCGGAAAAATATTAGATCAAGTTCACTTGATTGATATATATAGGAATGAGAACCAACTAGGTACGGACAAAAAATCATATGCCATTCAATTGAACTTTGTTGATAGAGAAAAGAGTTTGAATGACAAAGAGCTTGATAAGAGCGTAAACAAGATAGTGGATATGCTATCTCAAGAATTTAATGCTATATTGAGGCAGTAATGAAGACACAGCTAAAAGATCAATTGAATGAGTTAAGCCAGCTGGTAAACAAGTGTGTCGATAAAATAACTGAGCTCAAAAGCGAAGTAGATATATTAACTAAAGAAAATAAGCGTTTAAATCAAGAATTAAATCAATATAGTACAATAATAAATGAAGTGGGTCTCTCAGATGTAGAGAGAAGCGAAAAAGCAAGCGGCATAGCGAAAGCAGATAATGAAACGTTATACCGGATAAGAGAAGAAGTGCGGGAATGTGTAGATATATTAGAAAAAACGATTAAGTACTCTGGTGTATGAGTGTGGGTTTTAAGGTGGTAAACCTCAATATACAAGGTCGAAATTACCCTGTCAAATGCAATGAGGAAGAAGCCATTAGGTTAAAGTCACTAGAGAAATCGATCAATGATAGACTTCAGTTCTTTAAACTGGAGTATGCCCAGTTAGACAAGCAAGATTGTCTATCGATGGCACTAATAGAAGCACACATGTCAGAAAATAATGACTCTTCAGAAACGGAGTTTCTTATCGATACAGTAAAAACACTGAATCAACGATTAGCTCAAGCGCTTACCTAGCGTCCCTTCATATAGTATTGTGCGATGTAAAAAGTCCTCTAGCAGATAGAAGACCATTGTTCATTACTAAAACACTTAAAATATGGAAGTTGGTTATGGCCTCATAGCCGGAGTTGTAATAGGTGCTATGTTGGCATATTTTATTGTCAGCACAATGCTTAAGAATGCTCAAAAGTCAAAAACAGATGAAATTAACCGCAAAGCAGATTTAGCCTTGCAAGAAGCTAAAATTACTTCAGAGCGAATACTGAATGAAGCGAAGTCAAAAGCGCAAAACCTTATCAACAATGCCGAAGGGAAGAACGAATCCATCAAACAAAAGAAAATTTCTGAAGCACGTGAAAAATTCGCTGAACTGAAAGTTAAGTTTGAAGAAGACAAAGCACAGGGATTAATTAAGCTGAAAGATCGAGAAGTCGTCTTGAATAAGCTTGAGACAGAGATTAAGCAGAGTAAGAAAGAATTTGAGACGGAGAAAGAAGCGATTCAGACTAAAGAGCAAGAAATTAAGGCTATAAGAGAAAATATCGATAAGCAACTCAAGATAGTCACAAGGCGCAAAGAAGAGCTCGATTCTGCTAATGATCGCTTTATCAAAGAATTAGAAAGTGTTGCGAAGCTGTCTGAAGCGGAAGCTCGTGAAAAACTAATTGAAGCAGTGCGAGCCAAAGCTGATATGGCAGCGCTGTCGCTAGAAAAGGAGATTATTTCTACTGCTCAGGCTAACGCCAATAAAGAAGCCAAGAAAATAGTTATCCAGACAATTCAACGCATGTGTGCAGAGTACACTATAGAAAATACTGTGTCCGTATTTAATCTTGACTCTGATGATATCAAAGGTCAGATCATCGGTCGTGAGGGTCGGAATATCAGAGCAATTGAAGCAGCTACCGGTGCTGAATTGGTAGTTGATGATACACCGGAGGCTATTGTTATTTCTAGTTTTGACCCTATCCGCCGTGAAATATGTAGATTGTCATTGAAGCGTCTTGTTGCTGATGGCAGAATACATCCGGCAAAAATAGAGGAGACGGTCGCCAAAGTAGAAAAGCAAGTAAATGAACAAATAGTCGAAATAGGTGAAAGAACCGTGATCGATCTGGATCTGCATGGTTTGCATCCTTACCTAATAAAAATGGTGGGGCGAATGCGTTTCAGATCTAGTTATGGACAGAATCTACTAAAACACAGTATAGAAACGGCCAATCTATGTGCCGTCATGGCCTCTGAATTGGGGCTCAGCAGCAAGCAGGTCAAGTTGGCAAAAAGAGCCGGACTATTGCATGATATAGGCAAAGTGACTGAAGAAGAATCTGAGTTGTCGCATGCCTTACTCGGAATGCAGATTTGTGAAAAACACAACGAGCACTCGGTTATATTAAATGCAGTCGGCGCCCATCATGATGAAATAGAAATGAATAATATCATCTCTCCTATTGTCCAAGCTTGTGATGCGATATCCGGCGCTAGACCTGGAGCGCGACGAGAAATATTGGAGAGCTACCTTAAGAGAATCGGCGAACTGGAAGAGCTTGCTATGGCACATGAAGGGGTTCAGAAAGCATACGCCATACAGGCAGGAAGAGAGCTACGTGTAGTGGTTGAAAGTGAAAAAGTTTCTGATGAATATGCCGAGGATCTCGCATTTATGATTTCTCAAAAAATTCAGAACGAGATGCAATATCCTGGTCAAGTGAAGGTCACCGTTATCAGGGAAAAGAGAGCAACTGCTATAGCGCGATAAAATATATCAAAATAGCATAAAGAAAGCCGAGCTCTGTCTCGGCTTTTTTGGTGTTACCAACTGACTAACCGACATTTTTCGCAATTTTTATTGCTATAGCTTATATATAAGAGAATTTAAATGTTCGAATTTGCTATTACTTCAAAGAGCATGTAAATAGTTAGATTTTTTAGGCAATTAGATGATTTTTAGATGCCAATATACATACCTTTGCAGCCTCGTTAAAAATGGCATTTGTGAGGTCAAAAACTCGTTCAGTTTTATTGTTTATCTTCCTGGTAGGAGGCTTCATTTTTAATAAAGGAATTTATTCATCTCCATGTGGTCATCACGATGATGAAGATTTCGATGCCAAGACTACTGCATTCCACCATGTGAGTGATGCAAATGTTTATACAATACTAGACGCAGTAAGAATTCCATTGCCATGCATAGTGTATAGCAAGGAGGATGGATGGCACTTTTTTATGTCATCAATTTTTCACCCCGGCCATCATGACAATGGGCATCATGCTTACAAAAGGTTTGCGCTATATGAAGGTAATCTAGTTCGTATTGCTGACAAGCGTTTTCCATCAGAGTCGGTTCATATAGGTGGGTTTACACACGGCCATGGAGACAACTCAGTACATGTATGTTACAACAATGCTACATACCCTATAGAGTTTAAGTCAACACTTGACGGTGGATTACTAGGTGGAGGGACTTCTAGTTTTTGGGATTTTTCTATCACTAAGAATGTGGCTTCGATGATAATGGTGAGCCTACTTCTTTTTTGGTTGTTTAAGAAGGCTGCGGATTCTTATGTTTCGCGTAAAGGATTAGCGCCTAGTGGCGTGCAATCGATTTTTGAGCCCATCATAACTTATATAAGAGACGAAGTGGCCAAGCCAATGATCGGCGCACATAAATATGAAGCGTATATGCCGCTATTGCTTAGTATATTTATTTTTATTCTTGGACTAAACCTGTGGGGACAGGTGCCGTTTCTTGGCGGAACGAACGTTACTGGTAACCTTACGGTTACTATGGTGCTGGCGTTGTTAGTATTCATAATTTCTAATGTCAAGGGTAATAAGCATTACTGGGGACATATTTTCTGGATGCCCGGTGTACCTGTTCTCTTAAAACCTATTTTAGCTCTTATTGAGCTAATGTCACTGATTGTTAAGCCGCTTACGCTCATGTTACGACTTGCGGGTAATATTACCGCAGGACATATTGCTATCGTGAGTTTTGTAGGGTTGATTTTTGTTTTTGGAGAATCAGGTAGATCTATTGGCGGAGGTATTCTAGGTGCAGTGATATCAACGGCATTGACATTATTCATGATGTCGATAGAGTTGATTGTGGCATTTATTCAAGCATTTGTATTCACACTGCTTACCGCATCGTACATCGGCGCGGCAGTAGAAGAACATGAACATCATTAATTACTCATAAATTTTTTGAAATGACTGGAACTATTACAGCTATTGGTGCAGGTCTTGCAGTTATTGGTGCAGGAATCGGAATTGGCCAAATCGGTGGCAAGTCTGTTGAAGCGATCGCTAGACAGCCTGAAGCATCTGGCGACATCCGTGGAGCAATGATTCTTACTGCGGCTTTCGTTGAGGGAGCAGCACTTATTGCAATCTTGCTTTCAATATTCGCGGCCAATTAGCAAAAACAGCACACAGGGAGTTCTTGAAGCGGTTGGCTTCAAGAACTCCCTGTATTTACAAAAAGAATTAAAGAGATGAAATTTATAATATTATTTGCACCTTTTCAGCCTTCACCGGGACTGGCAATCTGGACTTTGGTGATATTTTTGTTATTCTGGTATATCGTTGGTAAATTGGCTTTTAAGCCTATTGTTAAAGCACTTAATGATCGAGAACTAGACATACAATCATCTCTGGATGAAGCCAAAAAGGCAAAAGAGGAGATGTCAAATATGCGTTCTGAAAATGAAAAATTACTTCAGCAAGCCAGAGAAGAACGTGCCGCATTACTCAATGAAGCTAAGGAAACTAAGAACAGCATAATCGCTGAAGCCAGAGAAAAGGCGAAAGAAGAAGCAGCTAAAATAGTTGCTAGTGCTCAGGTAGAAATCGAGAATCAAAAGAAAGCTGCCTTAGCAGAAGTAAAGAGTGAAGTAGGATCAATGGCTATCGATATTGCAGAAAAATTACTTCAGACACAGTTGTTATCTGAACTTACGCAGCAAAATCATATAAATGATCTAGTTAAGCAGATCAGTCGTAATTAAAAAAATTTAATCGACACTCGTACCTTATGTCTGTACAAAGAATTGCCGGAAGATACGCTAAATCCTTGATTGACCTGGCGGTCGAGAAAGATACGCTTGATGATGTTCTCCATGATGTGAAGATATTTCAGGAGACTTTACGAAACAAGGATTTCTTTAATCTCATTAAGAGCCCGGTCATTTCAGCTGATAAAAAGCGCAATGTATTTAAGGCTTTGTTTCAGGATAGAATAGGGGGGCTGAGTTTTATATTCGTTGATATTATTATCAAAAAAGGGCGTGAATCTATTTTGTCAGAGATAACTCAGGAATTTATCGCACAATATAGATCACTAAAAAAGATAACCTCGGCACGATTGATTACTGCTGTGCCTGCGACAGAAGAGTTGTTAGCGCAGGTTAAATCAACGATCAAGGGGCAAGGACTTGCGACAAACGAAATCGAGCTAATGACTAGAATAGACAAGAATATCATCGGTGGTTTCATCCTAGAGATAGAGGACTCAGTTTATGACGCCAGTATCAAGACGAAACTTGCCAAAGTAAGAAAAGGAATATTAGACAATACACAAATTAACTCAATATAATCATTAATCATGGTTGGAATTAAGCCGGACGAAATATCAGCAATACTTAAGCAACAATTAGCAGGGGTCAACAGTGCCACCGAATTAGAAGAAATTGGCACCGTACTTCAAGTGGGAGACGGTATTGCTCGTGTCTATGGATTGACAGGAGTGCAAGCAGGTGAGCTAGTGGAGTTCGAAACAGGAGTGCAAGCAATCGCGCTCAATCTCGAAGAGGATAATGTCGGGGTGGTGTTGCTGGGCGAAGGCGATAATATACGGGAAGGTTCTAAAGTAAAAAGAACAAAGAAAATTGCTTCTATCGATGCAGGAGAAGGATTTTTAGGTAGAGTTGTCAATCCATTGGGGCAACCTATTGACGGTAAAGGGCCGATTACCGGTCCCAGATACGCCATGCCTCTTGAGCGCAAAGCTCCCGGCGTAATTTTCAGACAGCCGGTTAATGAACCTCTTCAGACAGGTATAAAGGCGATAGACGCCATGATTCCGATCGGAAGAGGACAGCGAGAGCTAATCATCGGAGATAGACAAACTGGAAAGACTGCCATCGCTATCGATACCATCATCAATCAGAAAGAGTTTTATGACAGAGGCGAGCCTGTTTATTGTATATATGTAGCTTCTGGTCAGAAAGCATCCACTGTAGCGCAAGTAGCTAAGGCACTAGAAGAAAACGGTGCTATGGCTTATACGATAATAGTCTTTGCGAGCGCATCAGATCCTGCTCCGCTTCAGTTCTATGCACCATTTGCGGGTGCGGCCCTTGGTGAATTTTTTAGAGACACAGGTCGTCCTGCTTTGATAGTATATGATGATTTGTCAAAACAAGCCGTAGCATACAGAGAGGTATCGTTACTTCTTCGTAGACCACCGGGACGTGAGGCTTATCCTGGAGACGTTTTCTATCTACACTCCAGATTATTGGAAAGAGCAGCGAAAGTCATTAATAATGATGGTATAGCTCAGAATATGAATGATCTACCAGAAAGCCTTGTTAAAGCAGGTCTCATCAAAGGGGGTGGATCTCTTACAGCCTTGCCGATCATTGAGACACAGGCAGGTGACGTATCAGCTTATATTCCGACTAACGTAATCTCTATTACAGACGGTCAGATATTCCTCGAGTCTAACTTATTCAATAGTGGTGTGCGTCCTGCGATCAACGTGGGTATTTCGGTATCGCGAGTAGGGGGTAATGCACAGATTAAATCCATGAAAAAAGTATCGGGGACATTGAAGCTCGATCAAGCACAATATAGATCTCTTGAGGCATTTGCAAAGTTTGGTTCAGATCTGGATGCTGCTACACAAGCCGTACTAGAGAAAGGAAAACGTAATGTTGAGATTCTTAAGCAAGCGCAGTATTCTCCGCTAAGCGTGGAAAAACAGGTAGCGATAATTTATCTGGGAGCAAATGGATTACTCAGAGATGTGCCGGTCGATAAGGTAAGAGAATTTGAGGAGCAGTTTTTGACCACTTTAGAGCAAAGGAATCCTGATATTCTTGAGGAATTTAGAAAAGGAAAGCTAGAATCTGCCTCATTGGAGACAGTTACTAAGTTAGCCGGAGAAGTGTCTTCGTTTTACAAAACTAATTGATTGAATTTATAATATCCACAGCTAGTAAAATATGTCCGGTCAATTAAAGGAGGTAAGAGAGCGAATCACGTCGGTTACTAATACACAGCAGATTACGAAAGCCATGAAAATGGTTTCTGCTGCTAAGTTAAGGCGTGCTCAACAGGCTATAGTCGAAGTAAGACCATATGCCAATAGACTCAATACCATACTACGGAACATACTAGCAAGCCTAGATGGACAATCCGGAACAGCTTTCGGTGCTGATAGAGAAGTAAATAGTGCCCTCGTGGTGGTTATTACCAGTAATAGAGGTCTTGCCGGTGCTTTTAATACGAATATTATCAAAGCAGCTGTGGCAACAATAGAAGAGCTATCGGGTGTGCGAAAGGCCGGCGGCTTGAGTATTTTGTGTATAGGCAAGAAAGGTTTCGATTACTTTAGAAAGCGTTACACGGACTGTAATATCATATCCGATCATGTAACAATGGTGAACAATCTCAGCTTTGAGTCATCAGCAGAGGTGTCACAATTCGTTATGGATAGCTTCGAAAAGGGTCTTTATGATCGTGCATATGTTGCTTACAGCAATTTTAAGAATGCGGGAGTTCAGTTCGCCATATCAGAACAATTTCTGCCCGTCAAACCAATCGAAGTGACTCAATCAAGATCGAGGGCTGATTATTTGTTCGAGCCTAGTGAGGAACAGTTGCTGGTAGAACTAGTTCCTACTATACTTCATACCACGTTTTTCAAATATTTGCTTGATACGCATGCTTCTGAGCATGGTGCGAGAATGACGGCTATGGACAAAGCATCAGAAAATGCAAATGAGATTATCAAAGATTTGAAAATCACTTACAACAAAGCTCGCCAAGAAGCTATTACCAAGGAGCTATCAGAAATTGTAGGTGGTGCAGCTGCATTGAGTTCATAGGCGGAAATTCTGCCGTAGCGCCATCTTCATGTCAACAATGCTACTACCTGAGACTAACTGGGTTCTATAATACTCTGTTTAAACTCTCGCTGAAGTACTAGCTTTAGATTGGCGACGACTAGGTCGCCCATTGTTTTGCTTTGTTTAAAAATATCGTTTTTGTGATGTTGGATCAATTCGTTCTTTAGAACTTCTACCTTGTCAGGGCTAGAGAGATCGTCTTTGATCATGCAGCTTAGTAACTTATTGAGTTGATGTTTAGACGCTTTTACGCGTCGTGCAATTAAGGCTCTCTCTTCGAGTTGGTACTGTCTGACCGCCTCATTATTGAGATGTTCGATACCCATATAGATGATGGGATTGTTTTCTTTAAAGTATTGGGGTAGATAAAAGCTCTTGTGTCCTTCGTAAGATTGCTGATCGAAGTCAATTGATCTAATGCGATACTGCGCACCTTCAATATCAGGGGTAATGTCCACAATATAATTGTACGCACGCATATCGCCCAATAGACGGACGAAGCATCGTTCATTAAACTTAATAAACTCTTTGGCAATCCTGATTTGATCGAACTTCGGCACATTCATGTATTTTGCCATAAATTCATCGCCAGGCACACCTGCTACGTGCTCTTCAATCAGGGTATTTCCATCTACTAGGTACGTTAACCTATTGGGCGAAAGCAAACCCTCTAGTTCTAGACCATATATCCGGTTAGCATCAAGTTTCTTTACGTAAAAGTGGTCGTAATTATCATTGATTTTGTTGATTATTCTGATTCTGAAGGGCTTCGTATTTCCGAATGTACAGAAATCTATTCTAGCTACGGTGAGATGCTCTATGACTGATAGATCACCATCTGTCTTTAATAGGGCGTATATCTGACACAATGCGTCATAGATCGTGTCAGACTCGGTATGATCATAATAGACCGTTTCCCATAAGGTATCCTTTCCGAAACTGTCAATCAGGGGAACCGTAGCCATATATCTGAGCATATCATCATACTGGAGAGGTAGTGAAACTTTACGACCATATTCATCCAGATAGTCCCATAGCTTTTTACTAGCAGCGATAAGTACTTTCTTTTTTGAGGGTCTATTTCCTTCCATGTATAATGTGTTACTGATAAAAGTAAGCATGTTAACCATTATATGCTGTTATCCCTCATATAGTATTTAGAAAACATCGTTAGTCGATGAAAAATATACTTTCGTATAGTACTAGGCATAATTATACTACCTTGTATTGCATAGTACCTTGTATAGATTTACATTTGTGTCATATTGGTTGAGAAATATATCAGTATTTAAAAGTCAGAAAATGAAGATAGAGAACACTAAAGCACAGATGAGAAAGGGCGTACTAGAGCTCTGTGTGATGTCGATCATAGGCGAAGAAGAGGCGTATCCATCTGATATCATTGAGAAGTTAAAGTCCGCGGAGCTCATCGTAGTGGAGGGGACATTATATCCTTTATTATCACGATTGAGGGAAGCTGAATTACTGGATTATTCCTGGAAGGAGTCAACATCCGGCCCTCCTCGGAAATATTACAATATGACTGAGAAAGGTCAAGCGTTTTTGGATGAGCTTAAACAAACGTGGAAGGAGCTCAATAACGCAGTAGCGAAGGCAACCAAGAAAGTATCTAAGGCAAAAACAACTAACGAATCTTAATTTTTAACGAAAACAAGCTTTACGAACATGAATAAGATCATAAACGTCAATCTCGGAGGCTATCCTTTTACAATGGATGACAACGCATATGCTGCACTTGATCAATATATGGACACGATTAAGAAGCATTTTGTTCATTCTGATGGATGTGACGAGATTATCATTGATATAGAGGCGAGAATCGCGGAATTATTTACGGAGATATTGAAGACACGTCAGATCGTTAGTCTCAAGGACGTAAATCAAGTGATTGGTATCATGGGGCGACCTGAGGAGTTTGGTGGGGAGTCTATGGAAGAGCCGGTTCCAGATACAAAATTTGAAGAAAAGAAAAGCTCGGAATACACAGTCGGCAAGCGCCTATACCGCGACCTTGAGCTACGAAAGGTCGGAGGGGTTTGCGCCGGCATCAGTGCATATCTTGGTATTGAAGACCCACTGTGGGTGAGATTAGCTTTCGTCCTAAGTTTTTTTGCGGGGGGATTTGGAGTCCTGATTTATGCTGTCTTGTGGATGGCGATACCGGAGGCAAAAACGGCGGCGGATAGGCTTGCAATGAAAGGCGAGAAGATCAATATACACAATATTGCTTCTACTATAGAGCAGGAAATGGAGAAGTTATCCGAAACAATAAACGAAATGACTAAGGACTTCGGCTCAAAAAAAAAAGTGTAGCAAATAACTCTCGAGGTCTATTTTTCCCACTATCAACAATAGTCGGTGGCCTAGGGTCTGCATTGTTCGTGGTATTTAAGCTCATAAAATCAATAGTTGTAAGATTTTATCACTTGATCATTGTGATACTATGTTTCGTGCTGTTCGTAATCGCAATCGCTTTTTTAGCATCCGGTGTGATTGCAGCTCCATTAATTACCAGACTATCACCTGATCCTAGTTTTACAGGGTTATTAGGCTACTATAGTGGGGTTTTTAGTGTGTTGATATTTCCGACGATTCTTGGTGTGAGCTATTTGATTCGGAAGACATGGGGTTATCATACACCATTGCGCTATAGTCGCGCTTTTACCGGTGTCTGGATAGTTTGTACAGGTATATTTTTAACTACGGCAGCTTTTACAGCGAGAGCATTTTCAAGTTATTACTCCTCTACCGAGTATCTTCAGAGCGAAAAACCCGAGACAGAACTCTTTGAAATTGAAGGCACAGTAAATCAGCCACCTAGAGCTAACAGGGTATATTTCGGCAATCATTACTATCAAGAAAATGATTTAATCATATATCAGTATCTGAAGTCAGTAAACATAGAACCAAGCCCTGATGACAAAATACATATATCCCTCACTCGGTCTTCAAGAGGGGCAAGTAACGAACAAGCAAAGAAAAACGCCAATAAGAATAAGGGACATATAGAGTTAAGTCCGGACAAACTGATCATAGATAATTCGAATATTTTAACCGAGCGAGATAAGTTTAGAGCACAGAAGCTAGACTACACAGTTCAAATACCGATCGATCAGAAAATCAAAGTTCACAAAAATATGACAATAGCGGGTCGTGCAAGTGGCGTCTATCAGATGACAACCTCCGGATTAAAATATCTTATGAACGAAAATTAAAAACTAATTCTATCAAATGTATTAATTTCCACTCACTATAAAATTTAGCAAAATGAAAAATTACCTTTCCTCCTGCTTGCCATACTGACAAGCCCTTTTTATCTACACAGCATGCAGCGCACGGCAGTCATTGTTGGGAAAGTGGTCGACCGTGACTGTAAAGAACTGATCATCCGTAAAGTTACCGATGATATCAGAAATTACGGTGAAGAGATTTCGATTGATGAGAATAGAGTGTTCATCTATCATATGTCTGTGTCGAATATTGAAGCTTATGACTTTATATTTAAAGACGAATTTATCAATGAGGAAATATGACCAATTACTTATTCCCCTGACAACGATACAATTAGCTTCGTCCTTTTGCCCATTGAGTGGGCTGATGATAATGTTATAATAAATAGTGAGTATACAGCTAAGCTGAACTTGTACAATCGTTAATTGATGGATGAGTTTTATCCATGCCCAAGATATCTCACAACCATCTTAGACTCACTATGGCATGCATAAGGGCAGGATTCTCAAGAATTTAAAGACATATATAATCAATTTTACAACAAGCTCCTAGTCTGGACTGCGGATCATTTTCTAAATGAAATAAACCCGTTTGGTTATTTTATCTAACGAGTTGTTTTATGAGTTGGATGGTGTTCCTAATATATTGGTTGATATCCTCGAGGAGTATCTAAAGCAGTTTATTACAGCGATACCGGATCATCCCTACAATACATATCCCGGATTAAGATAGATGCCTTAAGGAATGGAAGGCTAGGGGGCAGAAATGTCGATTTTACTGCTCCTGATGCGGAAGAAACAGATCATCAGCTATCTGATTAGATCCCTACAAATGAATTTACCATCCTTGATCTATGGGCAACTTGGTGTGGTCCATGTATTCAGAAAAGCAAAAATGTGAGAGATACATATGAAGAATTGGCTGGTCATCAGGCAGCAGCGATCGTCGTGGTGGGCGGAATCACTAACCAAGAGCAATTTTTACAAGCATTAGAAAAGCATAACTAATCATGGATGGACTTATCAGAGATCAGTAATAGAAACCAGATCTAGCTGAAATATATTAAAGAAGTGCTGGCGGAGGATAATTTGTGATGGATAAAGATGTGTAATCAGATGGGTTGATTTATCTGTCGAAGAGATTCTTGCGATTGTAAGGAAGTAGCAAGCGTAAATTATTGCTGTGCTGATGGTTCTGAATGCCTAGCGAGTTTGGTGTATGAGCCCTACAGCAAAAGACATTCGTATAAATATGCTTATGGCACAGACGAGTGTAATAAGTCCATGTAGCCTTCTGTCCCTCAACAAACGACTAAGTCCATTATCTTTGCGGCTTTTTTAGCATTAGGAGCGGCAGGACAACACATGAATTTAATCAAGGAGATATCAAAAAGACGGACTTTCGGAATCATATCGCACCCGGATGCAGGTAAGACGACCCTTACTGAGAAACTACTTCTATTCGGAGGCGCTATCCAGGTAGCGGGAGCGGTCAAGTCTAATAAAATTAAGAAGACTGCCACTTCTGATTTTATGGAGATTGAAAAGCAGCGGGGTATCTCCGTCGCGACGAGTGTAATGGCCTTTGATTACCGGGATTGTCAAGTTAATATTTTGGACACACCGGGTCACAAGGATTTTGCCGAAGATACCTACCGCACGCTGACAGCTGTAGATAGCGTCATCGTAGTAATCGATGTGGCTAAAGGGGTAGAGGAGCAGACTGAAAATCTTGTTCGAGTGTGTAAAATGCGACATACTCCGATCATAGTCTTTATTAACAAGCTTGACAGAGAAGGCAAGGATGCATTTGATCTGCTTGATGAAGTAGAGGGGAAGCTAGGCCTGAAGGTTGTACCCCTTAGCTGGCCTATCGGTATGGGGCAACGTTTTCAAGGAGTGTATAATAAATATGATCGAAGACTAAAGCTTTTTAATCCGCACGGTAAGCAAGAAGACGACAATGTCAAAATTTTCGAAACGCTTGAGGATCCCGAGCTTGACAAAATTATCGGCGCTGCGGCAGCAGATGAATTGAGATCGAATAATGAAATATTAGACGAAGTATATCCGACCTTTGATAGAGCGGCTTATATAGAGGGCAATCAGAGCCCTGTATTCTTTGGTAGTGCAGTCAATAATTTTGGTGTAAAGGAGCTATTGGATTGTTTTATAGATATTGCACCGACACCACTTCCGCGAGAGACTGAAGAGCGTATCGTAAAGCCGGAAGACGATGTCTTTACGGGATTTGTTTTTAAAATCCACGCCAATATTGATCCGCGACATCGAGATCGCATAGCATTTGTGAGGGTATGTTCTGGCGTATTCCAACGAAATAAGAATTATTATCATGTGCGTCTTGAACGCAAATTAAAATTTGCCAACCCTACCTCATTTATGGCCTCGCGCAAAGAAGTGGTGGATGAAGCATTTCCAGGTGACATTGTAGGCTTGTATGATAGTGGAAATTTTAAGATAGGGGATGCGCTTACAGAAGGAGAAAAATTGAGCTTCAAGGGAATACCAAGTTTCTCTCCGGAGCAGTTCAGATATGTTAATAATGCAAATCCTCTCAAGACTAAGCAGCTCAACAAGGGACTGGAGCAATTAATGGATGAGGGTGTGGCGCAGCTATTCACTATGGAGCAATCGGGTAGAAAGATCATCGGGACGGTCGGTGCACTACAGTTTGATGTGATCCAATATCGTCTGGACCACGAATACGGAGCATCATGCAGCTACGAACCGGTCAGTTTAAATAAAGCATGCTGGGTGACATGTCCTATTGAAAATGATTGGAAGGAATTTTTGAAAAGAAGGGCTAAGGATATCGCGAAAGACAAAGATGGTAAGTATGTATTTATGGCGGAGTCGATATGGGGTCTGAGGACTGTACAAGATGCCCACCCGACAGTAGCATTTCATTTTACAAGTGAGTATTAATAAATAATTTTAAATAAGTCATGAAAGTACTTATCATCGGCGGTGGCAATATGGGATTGACATATGCCTATGGATTTCTCAAATCCCATATTGTTACCAGAGAAAATCTTTATATACTAGAGAAGTCGGTAGAAAAGGCTGCACAACTCAGTGCACTCGAGTTGGGACATGTGTTTGGGGTGGCTGGCAAGTATATTTCTGAGATGGATCTGATCGTATTAGCTGTTAAGCCACAGGACATTGAAATACTCTTTGCAAGTATCAGTCCTCTACTCCATGATCAGCAGCTGGTGTTATCTATAATGGCTGGTATAGAGATAAATACTATTGTTAATGGTCTTGGATTGTCCAAAGTTATCCGTGCGATGCCCAATCTCCCTGCACAGATAGGGTATGGGATGACCGTTTATACATCAAGTACAGATGTGACGCGTATCGAATTAGTGACCGTTCAGAATCTGCTTTCTGCATCAGGTAGGAGTATTTATGTCGAGAGAGAGGAGATGATAGATGCGGCTACAGCCATTTCAGGATCAGGGCCTGCGTACGTGTTTTATTTCATGGAGCATATGATTCAAAGTGCGCGTACGATGGGCTTTACACAATCCGAGTCCGAGCTCCTGACTTATCAGACCTTTAAGGGTGCAGTTGAGTTATTCAACAAGAACGAGATATCTTGTGAAGACTGGATTATGAAGGTAGCTAGCAAGGGAGGTACTACCGAAGCTGCGATATCTGTATTCAATAGTTCGGAAGTTCATAGTGGTATTGTCAAAGGGCTAGAAGCCGCCTTACAGCGAGCTAAGGAGTTAAATCGTCAATACAAATCATAAATTGGCCGTATGGATGAAAAATGATATCCGCCCGAAAGTAATTACTTATTCAACATACTGAGCATCTACCACTGCGATAGCTGCCATATCCACTATTTCTCTCACCGACGCACCGAGTTGTAAAACGTGCACAGGTTTTTTAAGACCGAGCATAACTGGCCCTATCATATCCATACTTGCCACCTCATGAAGAAGGTTGTAAGCAATATTGGCAGAAGATAGATTGGGGAATATCAAAATGTTAGCTCCTTTGTCTTTTAATTTCGAAAATGGATAAAGATCGCTCAATATCTTATTGTCAAAAGCCATATGCGCCTGCATCTCACCATCCACTATCCAGTCCGGATGTCGTTGATGTAATATGGCAGTCGCTTCTCTCATTAACACGGCGGATTCGCCATGTGGCACACTACCGAAATTTGAGTAGGTGATCATGGCAATACGTGGTTCTATATCAAATTTCCGGACTGCATCTGCTACTAACTCGGCGATATCGGCTAAATCTGAAGCTACCAGGTGATGATTGACGGTAGTATCTGCCAGAAATAATGGACCAAATCTTGTCATCAGTATATGCATCGTAGCCACCTTTTTCACTTTGTCGCGAGGACCGATGATCTGAAGTGCGGGGCGTATTGTGTCCGGAAAATTTCGCGATAATCCACCTATCATGGCGTCGGCATCACCCGATTCGACCATCATAGCGCCATAATAATTGCGCTTGTACATGGCTCTATGGCTTTCAGCCAATGTCAGACCTTTTCGTTTGCGCTTTTCGAAGAATAATTCGCCATAGGCGTTTAATTTATTCGATTGATCTTCGGATTGTGGTTTTGCCGGATCTATGATCGGTATTCCGTCAAGATTGATTCTGAATTCAGAAGCCAACTCGGTAATTTTATCCGGGTTACCCAGAAGGATCGGTATAGCTATCTCATTTTCTACGACTGTCTGTACCGCTTTGAGCACAGTGGCGTTTTCAGCATCGGCGAAGACAACTCTCTTTGGTTTTTGCTTAGCCTTGGTCTCGATTACTCTTGTCAGGGTATTGTCTTGACCAAGTCGTTTTGAAAGTTCAATTTTATATGCATCCCAGTCCGTGATGGGTTGTGTAGCGACCCCTGACTCCATTGCGGCTTTAGCTACTGCCGGTGCGACTGTGGTAATTAAGCGAGGATCTACTGGTTTAGGAATGATGTAATCTTTGCCAAATTTTAGATTTACATCACCATAGGCGATGTTGACGATATCGGGTACTGGTTTTTTTGCTAATTCGGCAAGTGCCTTGACTGCCGCGATTTTCATCTCCTCGTTTATGACTTTTGATCTGACGTCGAGTGCTCCTCTAAAAATATAAGGGAATCCCAAAACATTATTCACTTGGTTAGGATAGTCGGATCGTCCTGTCGCCATGATGATATCTTTACGCGCAGCAGTCGCATCTTCATAACTAATTTCCGGAGTCGGATTGGCCATGGCGAAGACGATACAATTTTCTGCCATAGACTTGACATGTTCTTGTGTGAGCATATTGCCTTTGGATAATCCGATGAATACATCTGCCCCTACCAAGGCTTGAAATATATCCGTATCGATGGGAAGGTTGCCGTTGACGAATTCGGGTTTTTTTCCATCTAACCCTTGCCTGTCGGGGTGAATCAATCCTTTACTGTCATACATGAAGATGTTGGACTTTTTAGCTCCGAGAGATACATATAGTTTATTACAGGATATGGCTGAGGCGCCTGCACCACTGACTACAATTTTGACTTCATCTATCTTCTTGCCGACGATCTCAAGTGCGTTAAGCAGTGCAGCAGCACTGATAATCGCTGTGCCATGCTGGTCATCATGCATGACCGGAATATTGAGCTCCGCTTTGAGACGCTCTTCAATTATGAAACAGTCAGGAGCGGAAATATCTTCCAAATTAACCCCGCCGAATGTGGGCTCCATGATTTTGACTGTTTTTATAAAATCTTCAACATTGTCGGTGTTTAGTTCTATGTCAAAAACATCAATATCAGCGTAAATCTTAAACAGGAGGCCCTTTCCTTCCATTACCGGCTTACCGGCCAAAGCTCCGATATTCCCTAAACCCAATACAGCTGTGCCATTACTTATAACAGCGACAAGATTGCCTTTGGCTGTGTATTTATAGGCATCTTCCGGATTTTCATGAATGGCTAGACAAGGTTCTGCAACACCAGGAGAGTAAGCGAGAGATAAGTCACGCTGATTGGCCGTTTCTTTTGAGGGAATTACCTCTATTTTGCCTGGACGTCCTTTGGCATGATAGTGTAGAGCCTCTTCTTTTAGGGAGGTTGATTTTGACATGTGCTGTAGTTTATAGTGCAAATCTGATAATAAAAAGTCACATCCGTGGCTAAGTGACAGCTATTTATAAGGTTCAGATGGGAGAAGGCAAAATAAAAAAGCTGGTTGTGATATCGGACAACCAGCTTTTAAAATTAAAATCCCATGAACATAAATTCTTGATCTGTTTCCAGATCTCAATACAATAACCTATTTATTTTAAACTCAATTCTCTTCGATTCGGGGGGGATTAGTGTCTAAATGTTTGTTAATAGAATGCTGCTTTCGCATTGGGAAAACAACAATCTATTAACAAATCATAATCCCATGAACATATCCGAAATAATGATTTCGACTCTTTAGCCGATGTTGTCATTGTTTCATGATACAAGTATCGGGATACATTTAGATTGTTTCAAAGACAAATATTAACTATTATTAATCAGTATACAACATTCTATTTTTCTAAAATGTTGAAAATCAATAAAATACAATAACTATACGTGATTAAAATAAAAATATCAACCCAAAATATTAGATTCATGGGCAAAAAAAAATTCATTTTTAGCTTTAAATGCTCAGAAAGGGCTCTGAAAATGGGGATTGCTGGCTATACTAGGGTCTTCCAAGGTCTTGATAAAGGCTATCAAGGCTGATCTATCGTACGCTGTCATTGAAAGTTTGCGGAGCAAGGGAGAAATGTTTCTTGAAGGGTGACCACCCGAACTGTAATGATCAATTACCTCATCGAGGGTCTTGAATCTTCCATCGTGCA
>CAYNFR010000008.1:22903-96198 GCA_964396595.1 uncultured Saprospiraceae bacterium
TATTAATAAGCGTGGGTGTGCGAAAAAGCCCATTATCAAATGTATTGCCGGAAATTTTTTTTAATCCCGGATCTGTCAGTGTTCCGTCAGTGTTATCAATACCGTTGTTCAGAAATTCATTCGTTGTAAAAAGTGGGGCATTATGGCAGTGACCGCATTCGGCATGCTTACTAATATCAAGGTTGATATCGAAGAAGATATCATGTCCATGTAGTTCCAGGTCGGTAAACACTGCTGTACCGGCTATGACACGATCATATTTACTTTGCCCACTACTGACGATGGTTCGTTCGAATTGGGCTATAGCCTTGACGGCCAATGTTCTTGTGATTTCTTCTGTTCGGGTAATACCAAATGCCTGGCGGAACATCCTTACATAGGTTTCATCTGATTTAAACATTTCTTCAGCGTCACTCCAGCTATGGTGCATTTCGATAGGATCTTCGATAGGAAGGAGCGCTTGATCTTCCAAACTTGAAATACGGCCATCCCAAAACAGACCATTGGTGACATATCCAATATTAATAAGACTCATGGAGCTGCGCGTTCCGGGAATTCCTTTTATCCCTACACTGACGGCCATGTTATCAGTAAAAGCAGCATCGGGCATATGACACCCTGCACAGCTCAATGTATTGTCACCTGATAAACGTGTGTCGAAAAACAATCTTCTTCCTAGCTCAACACCTGCCACAGTCAATGGATTGTCAGGAGGAATAGGCATATTGGGAAAATGATCAGGTACTACCAGAGGGTATGGTTGCGGATCATAAGGGATGTCCAGAATACTATCTGTGTCAGAATTTTTACAGCATGCTAAGACACTGAAAGTAAGTGAGAAAAGTACAATTTTGGCTAGAGAAAAATTCATAACAGAATAATAATCAATCACTTAACGAATTACTGGAGCTGTTTGTTCTGTTTCTCGATTATTTGTTTCATGATATCGCCGACGATTTTCTTAACCTGAGAAGAAAAATCCTTTTCCATAATCCAATGGTAGTAATTTCTATCTTTCTTCAACACCTCCTCTACAGCTTGATTGATATATTTTCCAAAGTTAAAGACGATCGTACCTTGACTATTTTTTTTAAGGCGCTGGGTATAATCTAGTGTGCTTTCATCCTTTAGGAACTTATGAAGTGCATCCATATCGTTCACAACAGGCTTTTTGAGGATGTTTCCGTCGGCATCTACGAAATCCGTATTTTCATATTTAGCTAGCTGACCTTTCAGGACTTCCGCTGTAGCTATTACGTCTGCCAAGGCGTCATGTGCACCTACTAGCTCTTTATTACAATAGAATTGATAAGCTGCCTTAAGGGTACGGGGTTCCATTTTATAGAATATCTTTTGGACATCGAGCGTATTCCTTTCTTCGAGTTTTAGGTCCAGCTTGCACCTATAAAGTTCTTCAGCGAGCATAGGCAAGTCAAAACGATCAGAGTTATATCCTGCCAAGTCTGCATCACCTATAAAATCATAGATCATCTGTGCCACATCACGGAATCCCGGCTTGTCTGCTACCATTTCATCTGTGTAGCCATGAATTCTTGATGCATCTTCCGAAATCGGAATTCCGGGATTGACTACTAAGCTTAATACTTGAGCAATCCCACCGTCCGCTGGATACTTTACGAGGGCGATTTGAATAATTCTATCTTGCAAAACATTGAGCCCGGTTGATTCAATATCAAAAAAGACTAGATCTTTTTTAAGATTCAATTGAAAGCTGTCATCAAGGTGATTACTGAATAAATCCATTTGAGAATACTTGTTTTATTTCGCCACCTGTATCACCAATCATAAAAATGGCATCAACCGACGACATGTTATCAATAATTTCTTTAGCTCTTTTAAATCCCATGGCCATACATGCTGTTGCCAGTGCATCTGCTGTCATGCAATCCTGTGCCAGAATGGTCACAGATAATAATTCATCCTGATACGGGAAACCCGTAAGAGGATTCATCGTGTGACCGTATTTTATCCCGTTAACGTTGTAAAAATTTCGATAATTGCCTGAACTAGCCAGGGCTCTGTCCTTAAGACTGACCGTGCTAAGATATTCATTAAGTGAGGCATCTGCATCAGGTGTATTAATGCCGATGACCCAATTAATACCTCGAGGATTGACTCCTAAGGCCACCACTTCACCGCCTATTTCGACCATATGATTACTACTTCCGAGAGTGCGTAATAATCTGCTTACTTCGTCAACAGCATATCCCTTGGCAATACTACTCATATCGAGCTGTTGATGATCATACTTCTTGGACAGCCTTTTAGATTTTAAGTCTAATTCCCATTTGTGCATACCTACATAAAGTAACAAACTGTCCACTGATACGCTGTCTATGCCGTTGACAGGCTTCTTAGGGGTATATCCGAAGCCCCAATAATTGACCAGAGGCATCACGCTTACATCATAATATCCCTTAGTGATGTTATATATTTCTTGTGCAGTTGTGATATTGACAGTAAAATGTGATGGCCAATTATCGATAATTTCACCCGCCTTGGCTTGGTTAACACTAGAAATAAAACTTGTAGCCTTGTAGGTAGAAAGTTCGTAGTCTATAATATTTAATAGGCTGTCGATACTTTCTTTATGATTCTGTAGGGCTATGTCTGCCTGGATGTGATAAGTCGTCCCGAATATCTTCCCATCAATGGAGGAGTATGGTGGCGTATTCTGACAAGCTAGAAAGATTAATCCCGCGCTGACGCACAAAATAAAAATTCGTGACAGATAGGCAATCTTACGCATCATGAAAAACGGATTCGCCTGCAAAGGTATTGGTAAGTATAAGGATAGTTACGAGTTTGGCCTTATTTTCTGAATTCTCAAGCGAATTAATTCGATTAGTAAATAAAAACCGACTGCGAAATAGAGGTATCCTTTTGGCATCCTAGCGAGTGGGAAATTACCAATCGACAGCTGGGCAAGGTGCGCTGCCTCCAATAAAAGCATAAGGCTTATTAATATCAAAATGCCAAGTCCGAGGATTTGGACTCCTTCACTTTCTAATACGAATCTCTGTAAATAAGGTTGTACCCATATCATCAGTAGGACGGATATCACCACGGCTATTGACATAAGTACTACGTCGCCCTTAATACTCTGAGTAAGGACAATAGCTGTAAGGATGCTGTCAATAGAAAGTACTAAGTTTATTAGTGCTATTTGGACAATCGCGTAGGTCAGCGAAAGCTTTTTTCTTGTAGTTTTAACCACCACATCTAATTGCCATTTATTCGTAATCTCCGCGCTGCTTTTATACAGCAGAAATGCGCCACCTAATAAAAGTATGAGACTGTGACCTGTCAATGTTGCAGAAATATGATTGCTCTTAAATTCATAGAGAATGGTATTCAAAGAAATCAGGCTGGATATAGTGAAGAGCAACACTATTCTCAAGACTAAAGCGAGAAATAACCCTAGTCTGGCTGCTATGGATTTGTGCTTGGTATCAAGTTTTTCGGCTGTGATAGCTATAAACATAAGATTATCTATCCCTAGTATCAATTCTAGAAAAATCAGTGATAGGAGTGTAATCCATATATTTAAATCGATCCAGTCAGGCCAGTCAAAGGAGAGTAAAATAGATAAAACCAAGTCCATCAAGACTCATTAACAGAATGCATTCCGAATCCGATCCGATTACTTGAATGATTGGGCTGGTCATCATCGTAATTTTCCCATTCGATCAGTTCTTTGAAAAATTCATCAAATTTAGTCATGATATGCCGTTCATCAATTTCGGGTGGAGCATAAATGCCCATACCTTTTGGAGGCTTGGGCTGCATTAATCCTTCTATCAGGGGATAAGTCATCCACACTTGGATCTTTCCATTAAATAGTTGACTATATATGAGCGCGCCTTGATCTTTCACGATTGATCGATTAACATTTTCATCAACCACTTCGGATATCCCGCTCAATGATTTACCTAATGAAATGGTAATAGATTCGAGGTTTTTGAAGCGCTCTTCGACCTGAATATTGGCATTAATATCTGTTTGCTTGAGTATTTCTTCGGATTTATTGATGATGAAGTGCTTGAGAGAACTTCCCCATTCATCACGGTATGTGACTACTTGATCGAGTATTTCTTGATACCTTTTAGCCCTGTCTTTTAATGCTGTAAATTTCAATATAATTAAGATTTTGATTTGCGATCGATCAGCATATACCTTATTCCATCAATTGTCAGATCAGGATTAATCTCGTTAAACAAGTTTTTGAGAGGCTTCATTACAAATGATAGCCCGCCCGTGGCGATGGTTCGAGGTTTTGTGCCGGTTTCTTTTCTTATGAGTCGCAACATTTCTTTGACAATACCTACATAGCCCCACAAGATACCTGCTTGCATCGCATGAGTGGTATTCATGCCGAGCACACTTGATGGCAGCTCCAACGGGATCTCAGGAAGTTGAGCTGTATTACTAGCCAATGATTTCATGGCGGTCTTAATGCCGGGTGTTATAGCTACACCTTTGACTGTTCCATCTTGATCTACGGTGGTAAATGTCAACGCCGTTCCGAAATCTATGATAACACAATTTCCGCCGTACATACGTCTCGCATAATACGCATTGGCGACTAGATCAGTTCCTATTTCATAAGGACGAGGCACTTTATAAGCTAGCTCTTCATATAATTCTGGGCCTATGAGCAATACTTCGGTTTCAAATATTTCTTTTAATACGGTCAAGAAAATATTGCGCAGCTTTGGCACTACTGTACTTAAGACACAATCCGTTATCGTCGATACATCAATATTACGTTCGAGAACCTCCTTGCGGATTTCATAATCATAAAATAAAAGCGCCTCTTCATCATTTTTGGTGAGCATACGCCATTGATGAATCCATTTTACGCCGTCGTGAATGGCCACGAGCACATTAGAATTGCCTATATCTACTGCTACGATCATTAATGCACTAATTTTTTGAGATGTTTATATGACTTTATTCCTTCGTATGAACTCGGCATTTGTTCAGGGGAGCTCAGGCGACTTTTGACTACTTGAAACAATAGAGACCAATGCTGATGAGTAGTCCTTATCACTTTCATCCAAGACATCTTGTCATCATAAATATGGATCGGTTCTGATTTTGCCCCATTGATTTCGAGGATCTTAAACTCTCCTCTACATAAAGATGCATAGTTTTCAGCCTTGATATCAGCTCGACAAAAGTACATCTCCGTGATAGAACTAAAAAAGGAATGTATATTGCCGATTAACTCACTGTTGACCCTATCAGTAATATTCTTGAAGCTAGAACCTCGTGCATAATTACCTATATGGTCTACCGGCACACTTTGATTAAGTTCCGGCACATGGTCTAGTACTGAAGACATATTTGTCATAACCCAATCCTTGTCTAAGAACGGGTTATTAACATTTTTGATTAACTCTGCCAATGATGAAACACCATCACCGATGACTTGTGGCAATATTTTTTGGGTAATGGAGCTAATGCCGTAGCCTTTGCCTTTAATGTTATAGTATAATACTGAGAATTCTTCAGGATAATCAAGGTATTCTTGCATTAATAATGTAATACCCTCGTATTCAGTTGATACTTGTTCTAACATTTCAAGGGAGCTGATACGCTTTACCTTATACCCTCTAAAGCCTATATCCGGTTTTAATATTATCGGAAAGCAAAAATGATCAGCTGACTCAATGATTCTTGTCTGTGTGGCATGAGAAATGACGCGGTATTGAGGAAGATACTCAGGAGAGATTCGGGCATAAATGTCGCTTTTGCATTCATCGAGCATGCCACCCATGTGGATACCGGGATTAGCGACAGAGAAGAATGTGAGTCTTCTGAAATATAGGCTAAAGCCAATGATGTAACAAGCCGAAAGCCACTTGTATAGATTAGAGACCCAATATCCTCGGTTAAATACTTTCACAATACAAAGCATTATTGCTATGTAAATCTAATCATATTTTGATAAGCGTATAAGCAGTAGCAAATAAGCCTGAAGGAAGAGATAAAAAAGACCAAGGGATCTGATCGATTAATGTTACTGATCGCCTGGTATGAATCTTTACAAATTAAAAGCCGCTTGGACTTTTTTTACGTGGTCAAGCTTTTCCCACGTAAATGTTTCAACCGTCATGGTCTTGGACTTTCCTGAACCGTCGACAAACTTCAATTTTTTTATTTCCGGTTGACGACCCATGTGTCCGTATGCTGCTGCATCAGAGTAGATAGGTTTGCGAAGCTTCAAGCGTGTTTCGATAGCATAAGGTCTCATGTCGAAGAGTTTTTCTACCCTCTTAGCTATCTGGCTATCAGTCATTTTTACCTTGGCGGTGCCATATGTATTTATATAAATATTCGTAGGGTGAGCGACACCGATGGCATAAGAAACTTGTACCAGAATTTCATCGCATAAGCCTGCTGCTACTAGATTTTTGGCAATGTGTCTGGTAGCATAGGCTGCTGATCTATCCACTTTCGAAGGATCTTTGCCGGAAAATGCACCTCCGCCATGCGCTCCTTTGCCTCCATAAGTATCAACTATTATTTTTCTTCCCGTCAAGCCAGTATCACCGTGAGGCCCTCCAATAACAAATTTGCCTGTCGGGTTGATATAGTATTTAATCTTATCATTAAATAATGCCTGAATATGCTTTGGACATTGCTTTTTAATGCTGGGGATGACGATGTTGATAACATCTTTTTTGATGGTTTCGAGCATCTTTTTCTCGTCAGGATCAAAATCGTCATGTTGGGTACTAACAACTATACTGTCTATTCTTTGCGGTTTATTATCTTCACCATATTCGATAGTCACTTGGGACTTCGCATCAGGGCGTAGATACTTCATCTTTTTATTTTCTTTTCTGATTCTTGCTAGCTCCAGTAAAATCTTGTGGCTGAGGTCTAGCGCTAGAGGCATATAATTAGCCGTTTCATTAGTGGCATATCCAAACATCATTCCTTGGTCTCCTGCACCTTGATCTTCAGGATTTGACTTTTCTACACCTCTATTGATATCAGGACTTTGTTCGTGGATAGCAGAGAACACGCCACAACTATTCGATTCGAACATATACTCTGACTTAGTATAACCTATCCGCTTTATAACTTCTCTTGCGATAGTCTGAACATCTAGATATGTCTTTGACTTCACCTCACCTGCGAGTACCACTTGGCCAGTTGTGACGAGGGTTTCGCATGCAACTTTGGACTGTGGATCAAATGCAAGAAAGTGATCTACTAATGAATCTGATATTTGATCTGCCACTTTGTCCGGATGTCCTTCTGATACAGACTCTGAAGTGAAGAGATATGACATATTTTATTATTATAAATATTAAAGAAAGTGCGAATATCTGAATTCTTTATTTAATATGACACGTCATCACATTATTATCATTTAGATATCCCTGTAATATATTTCCCGGAGTAACCTGCCCTACGCCACTAGGGGTACCACTAAAGATTACGTCTCCTTTATTCAGCGTAAAGCGTTGGGAGACATAATGCATTATATAGGGGAGGTTGAAGATCATATTAGTAGCATCCCCACTCTGGACACGCTTATTGTCGATATCCAAATGGAACTTCGCCGTACTAGCCATAATCGGATCGAAAGGTTGCCATTCACCTATGACGGCAGAAAAATCAAAGCTCTTAGCCAGCTCCCATGGATACCCTTTCTTTTTGCATTCTGCCTGAATGTCCCTTGCGGTAAAATCAATACCCACACTGATAGCATCTATATACCCGAGTGCTTCTTCTACAAGGAGACCCTTCGCCGGTTTTGATATTCTGAATATCAGTTCTGCTTCATAATGTATATCTTCAGAGAAATCCGGAATGTAGAAAGTCTGACCATTAGCCAAGAAGGCAGTTTGGGGTTTTAGAAAAATTAGTGGACTTGTCGGGACAGCACTTGACATCTCTGCTGCATGATCAGCGTAGTTTTTTCCAACACAGATAAACTTCATAGTATGATGGTTAAGAGAATTAATGATTATTTGTATCTCACGTTCATAAGCCCGACGAGCTCCTTAACTTCATAGAGTGTTTGCTGAGCTGTTTTTCTGATGCGCTCAGAGGATTCTTTTATCTGTTCTTTTAACTCGCGCTTGTTCTGATTTATTTCTTGCTTTTTTTCTCTGAAGGGAGTGACTAGGGAGATTATCGCATCTGCAGCTACCTCTTTAAGATCGACATACTTTAATGACCCATCTCGAAATGCCGATTGTAAGCTTGTCAATTCTTTAGAACTATTGCCGCAGGCTTTTATGATTTCAAATAAATTTGACACACCCGGGCTCATGCTCTCTGAATGTTTGCCGATATCAGTGACCGCAGATTTGACCTGCTTGCGTATCTGGCTTTCATCTGCGAATACATTGATATAGTGTTTTTCGCCTGCACTCTTACTCATTTTTTTTGTAGGATCTGCCAACGATTGAATCTTGGGTGTCGGTGTAAACAGTGCTTCTGGTAGCATGAAATACTCTTTCTTGGCAATGTAGTTAAAACGTTGTGCGATATTTCGTGTGAGCTCAAGGTGTTGTTGTTGATCTTGACCTACAGGTACAAAATCTGCTTTATATATGAGTATATCAGCTGCTTGAAGAATAGGGTAGGTCAATAGGCCCGCACTGATAAATGTTTCTTTGTCACTATCTTTTGCCTGATGGCTTTTGTCCTTAAACTGAGTCATCCGGGTTAATTCACCATAGGGGCAGAAACAATTAAATATCCAGCCTAATTCTGCATGCTCAGGCACAAGAGATTGAATAAATATATTGTCAGGTGATACACCGACGGCAACCAGATTGGAGATTAACTCCCAAGTATTATTGCGTAGTTTTTTTATATCAAAAGGCATAGTGATCGCGTGATAATCCACTACACCGTAAAAGCAAGTATAGTCGGCTTGTAGATTTACCCAGTTTTGAACTGCACCGAAGTAATTACCCAGATGCATGTCCCCTGTGGGCTGTATGCAACTGAGAATGGTCTTGCCCGTAATCATTATTTTACAGCGATTAAAGAGATCTCAACATTAACATACTTCGGAAGTGCACTTACTTCTACGAGCTCACGAGCGGGGGCTGTTCTTTCGTCAAAGTATTGGGCGTAGACCGCATTGATACGGGCATAATTCTGCATATTTTTAACGAATACGGAGCATTTGACGACATTCTCGAAGTCCATATCAGCATTGTTGAGGATAGCTTTAAGGTTCTTCATTACCTGATGCGTCTCATTTTCGATGCTATCATTGACGATTTTGCCTGATAATTGATCGATGGCTATCTGACCGGAAACATAAAGTGTGTCACCTGCCAATACAGCTTGATTGTAAGGACCCACGGGATCGGGAGCTGCTGAGGCGTTTTTTATCAGTTTCATTAAATATGTATTAATTAAGAATAGCTAAATAGAGAACAGTATAAAGTAAAAAGCCCCAATAGTATCACCATTAGGGCTGTAGATTTTATAGTAAAGAGCATCAATTGCTTACTCGACCCCTTCTACCTCTCCTTGGATTACCATTTGGCCTTTGTAGTACATGTTCCCTTCATGCCAATGAGCTCTATGGTACTGATGTGCTTCGCCGGTGGTTTTGCAAATAGCTATCTGAGGAGCTGTAGCTTTCTTATGAGTTCTTCTCTTGTTTTTTCGTTGTTTGGAGATTCTACTCTTAGGATGTGCCATTTTATAAAATTCTTATTTTTTAAACTTAATCTTTTTTAATTCTAGCCATAAATCATTTGTTTCTGACGAACCTTCAGGTTTATCCGTACTTAATTGAGCCATTTTGTTTAGTGTAATTTTGTCACACTGTTGAAAATCCTCTGATTCACAATCAGGTATATTGGAAATCGGAAGATTGACATGAATCAACTCATACACAATATTCGTCAAGTCAAGTTCACTTTCATCCCAATCAAGATAGATAACCGATTCGTCATCATCCACTACTCCTCCATAGTTGATGTAGATGCGATCTTCGAAGTCCAAAGGTAGATCCACTTGTGCGAGACAACGATCACATATAGACTTAAAAGTACCTTCGCAATAAAGTAAGACTGTGGACAAGTTATCTTGCTTGTCAAGTGTAACATCCAATTCCAACTCCGCCTCTTGTATCCTCGACATTTCGAAGTGTTTAAAGAAGCTATGATTTATGTCAAATTTGTACGTATGTACCCCGTTGTTAAGACCTTTGTATGGTAGAATAAATTCTTTTATTGAGACCATAACGTCAAGCTAATTTCTACGGGACGGCAAATATAATTTATTTTTAAAAACTACTCACTTTTTTTGTCGAATCACCTTAGAGATTGCCGATCATTGTCTCTGGCCTTACCCACGCGTCATATTCATCCGGGCTAAGGTATCCTAGAGCTACTGCAGCTTCTTTCAGCGTAGAATCTTCATTGAAAGCTTTTTTGGCTATTTCTGCAGCTTTATCATATCCTATCTTCGTGTTTAGCGCGGTGACTAACATAAGAGAATTATTCAGATGTTGGGTAATCCGGCTGCGGTTCGCTTGGAGACCTGCGATACAGTGCTCGTTAAAACTGTTGCATGCATCTCCGATCAATCTTGCGGATATCAGGAAATTAAAGATCATCATTGGCTTAAAAACGTTCAATTCGAAATGTCCATTCATCCCTCCTACATTTATGGCAACATCATTGCCTATTACCTGCGCCATAGCCATTGTTAAGGCTTCGCATTGAGTGGGGTTTACTTTGCCGGGCATTATTGAGCTTCCGGGTTCATTAGCCGGGATAGTGATTTCACCGATACCACTTCTAGGGCCGGAAGCCAGCATTCTTATATCATTTCCTATCTTCATTAACGACACTGCGACAGTCTTCAGCGCACCATGGGTCTCGACGATTGCATCGTGGGCAGCGAGTGCTTCGAATTTATTGGGGGCAGTAATAAACGGTAGACCGGACATTTCAGCTATGTGTACAGCCACTTTTTCTGCATACCCTTGAGGAGCGTTAAGACCAGTTCCGACAGCTGTTCCGCCTAGAGCTAATTCGCTCAAATGAGCCAATGTGTTTTTCAATGCTTTTATACCATACGCTATTTGTGCGGCATAACCGGAAAGCTCTTGACCAAGAGTCAGCGGGGTTGCATCCATAAAATGCGTACGGCCGATCTTGACTACATCCATAAAGTCTTTCGATTTTCTAGCGAATACTTTGTGCAACTCCTCGAGAGCCGGAATGGTCAGATCGACCACAATTTTATATGCCGCGATGTGCATAGCGGTAGGGAAGGTATCATTAGATGATTGAGACTTATTAACATCATCATTGGGGTGCAATATCTTTTTTGAGTCTGTTAGCTCACCACCAATAATGACGTGACCACGGTTAGCGATTACTTCGTTTAAGTTCATGTTAGACTGGGTTCCCGAGCCAGTCTGCCATACGACTAGCGGAAATTCTTCGTCCAGTTGGCCTGCTATTATTTCATCGCAAACGCGACTTATTAATATGTTTTTTTGAGGGTCAAGTATTCCGAGATCAGTGTTCGTTTGTGCGGCGGCCTTTTTTAGCAGGGCAAAGGCTCTGATAACTTCAGTAGGCATTTTTTGACCACCTATTAAGAAGTTCTCACTTGACCTTTGTGTTTGAGCCCCCCAGTACCGATGTGCCGGAACATCAATATAACCTATGCTATCTTTTTCTTGTCTTTTGTCGCTCATCGAGATATATAATTATAGATTTTAGTGAAAGTCATTTTACTGGCACAAATGTAAACATCTTATATTCGCAAGTGTTAACAGCTTACAATTAGCAATATTATTCAAGTTCAAAATACTTAATTATGGCATTCAGTTTACCTTCTCTCGGATATGCTTATGATGCGCTAGAGCCGCATTTCGACGCAAGAACAATGGAAATTCATCACACGAAGCATCACAATGCGTATGTTACCAATCTTAATAATGCGATAGCGGGCACGACATTAGAGAATAAGTCTATCGAAGAAATTATGAAAACCCTGGATATGACAAATCTTGCTGTGCGCAATAATGGGGGAGGACATTACAACCATTCCTTGTTTTGGGAAATACTATCTCCGGAAAACCGAGGTAGACTTTCCGGGTCTCTAAAATCAGCAATAGAAAGCGCATTTGGGGATGCAGATAAGTTCAAAGAGACTTTTTCGAAAGCTGCAGCTACACGATTCGGTAGTGGTTGGGCATGGTTATGCGTACATGAGGGCGGCAAAGTAGAGGTGTGCAGTTCAGCCAACCAAGATAATCCACTCATGCCCGGAATAGGATGTGGAGGAACACCGATCATAGGTCTTGATGTGTGGGAGCATGCTTACTATTTACATTATCAGAACCGACGTGCAGACTATATTGACGCCTTTTTCAAAGTAGTCAACTGGAATATCGTCGAAGCGAAGTACGAAGCGCTTGTAAAATAGCTTACAATAGCCTAAAAAAAAGTTAAAATTCAGAGTTTGGTGCTGTTTTTGCATTAGAGAGAGTGACAGCAGTTGACATAAAGTGTTGATTGTATTAACTTACCTGTAAATTTGTTACCCATGATCATATTTGCAGCAACAGCATTGCTCTTATTACTGTTTGGTAGAGGGCTATTGCAAGAATCAAGAATTTAAGAAAGAAAAAGCCGATGCAGTCTGCATCGGCTTTTTAGCTTTATGATTATTGAGGAGTCAGTAGTTCTACGCGCTAGTTATCCTTCCAGAAATAAGGCGTGAATAAAATTATTACCGTGATTAGTTCCAGTCTCCCGCAGAGCATTAAAAAACAGCATGTCATCTTGGCTATATCAGGGAGATGAACAAAAGTATCTCTCGGACCTACCTCGCCTATTCCGGGACCTACATTCCCAATAGATGCTGCAGAAGCACCGATCGATGTAACGAAATCTACACCCGATCCGGCAATTAATACACTACCCAGCGTGAATAAAAATAAATAAACGATCATGAACACAAGAATATGTGTCATTATACGTGGAGCTACCAGCTCTTGATTGATTTTAAGTCTGATTAACGCACGTGGATGAAGTACACGTTTAAACTCCAGAAGCCCATTGCGCATCAGGGCTAGATGGCGAACAAGTTTGAAGCCACCTGAAGTGGATCCTGCACATGCCCCCGAAAATAATAAGAAGAAAAAGGCCATATACAAAGCAGGCCCCCATTGTAGGTAGTCATCTGTGGAATATCCTGTAGTCGTGATAATAGAAACTCCGTTAAATAAGATCTTTCTAAAGCTTGCTTCAAATCCTTCGTTCTGATTTATTACTAAGATGGTCGTGCCAAAAATCAGGAATAGCACTATGATAATCATGTACATGCGCCATTCTTCATTCATATATACCTTACTCCATCTAGCACGGCTTGCATAGTATAATATGGTAAAATTTGTACCTGACAAGATCATGAAAAATATGATGGTGTATTGTATCATGGGACTTGTAAAATACCCGACACTTGCGCTTTTAGTGCTATACCCTCCTGAAGAAATTGTGGTAAAAGCATGATTTACCGCATCGAAAAACGACATACCTTCAAGCTTGAGAAGTATGATGAGGATGATAGTCAACACAAAATAAATAAGCCATAAAGTACGAGCTGTATCTTTAATCCTGGGATGAATGCGATCTGATGTTGGTCCTGGTGATTCTGCTACGAATAATTCTATACCTCCTATTCCCAATAGCGGGAAAATAGCTACTGTCAGCACGATAATTCCCATTCCACCTAACCATTGCGTGATGCTCCTCCAGAGTAATATACTTGGTGATGTCGACTCAATATCTGTCAATATGGTTGCGCCTGTTGTGGTTATTCCAGAGAAACTCTCAAAGATGGCGTCAACTGATGATGTAATAGTAGGGTCGAATACATAAGGAAGGGCACCAGCAAAAGCCGTACATAACCAAGCAGTCACTACTATGAGGTAGCCTTCTCGTTTATTAATGGAAGCTGAGCTCTTAAATTTATAGAGCCAACTCAGTGCACCTAATATAAAAGTTATCAATGCACTCCACAAAAAACTTGTATGTGCACCATCGCCATAAAACAAACTTACCGGTACACAAGTGAGCATCGTAATACTGAATAATATCAATATTACTCCTAGAACATTGCTTATCGGCTGCAAGTTGATGAACATTATCTGAACAAATTTTCGACTCTGTCCACGACATCGATGCTCGCAAATACGATGACTTTATCTTCGACAGATAGAACAAAATCTTCATCAGGAATGATGCCTTTACCTTTTCTGACAACTGCCGTTATTAATGAATTCTTCGGCAAATGAAGCTCTTTGAGAGGACGATTAGTGAGTTGATTCTCTCGATTGATTTCGAACTCTATCACCTGCGCATCCACGCCATGTAAACTGGTAATTGCTTCCACCTTTCCTTTACGCACATATCGCGATATATTATTGGCTGAGTTGATCTTAATGTTGATTAAAGTATCTACTCCGATCTGCTGGCTAAGATGTATATACTCTTTATTTTCGACCAAGGCGATGGTCTTTTTCACCCCTAGTCGGTCTGCGGTCAAGCAAGCTATAATGTTATTTTCAGAGTTAGGTGTAAGTGCAAGGACAGCATCCATGCGTTCAAGGCCTTCTTCTTTCAGCAAAGAGATGTTGTTAGTATCTCCTTGAATGATCAATGTTTTGTTTAATTCACCTGCCAAGCCTTTACACAGCTCCTTGGTATGCGACAATATAGTCACTGTAAAATCATCTTCTAGCAATTGAGCAGTTCTTTTTGCAAGTGGGCTGCCGCCCAATATCATAATATTCTTAAGTGGTTTAGCAGCTATATTGAGATACTTTAAGGTATTTTGAAGCATTTCTTTGGTGACCATAAAATATACATGATCATTGAGCTCTATGGTCAATTCCGGAGTGGGCAGTATCGTAGTGTTGCTCCTTAAAAT
This sequence comes from uncultured Saprospiraceae bacterium, assembly GCA_964396595.1. Classification (GTDB taxonomy): domain Bacteria; phylum Bacteroidota; class Bacteroidia; order Chitinophagales; family Saprospiraceae; genus CAYNFR01. The sequence goes on from CAYNFR010000008.1 coordinate 37,874, forward strand.
GGCAATAGGCCTGAAGAGAAGTTCTTGCTGATCATGGTATATTTCTTCTATTGTGCGGTTTAAAAGAATGGAATTCTCTTTGATGGTGATACCGTTAAGTGCGATCGAACCTCCTTCAAACAAGAAGTTATCTGTAAGACCGGAGAAAGCCAAAAGCCGTTTTATTTCTTTAGCTGCTAATTCGACCGGTGATATAAGATTCCCAACACCAAGTTTCTTCAGTATCTCACTCTGACGTCGATTGAGGTATTGAGGTGAATCTACACGAGCAATAGTCTGTCGGGCACCGAGTTCGTGGGCAAGGATACAGCTCAGAACGTTTGTTTTTTCAGATGTAGTGACGGCTATAAAGAGTCTTGCAGACTCAACTGATGCCTCCTTTAGGACTTTAAGAGAGGTAACGTCTCCACGAACGCTGAAGACATCAAGTTCTCTTTGAGCGAGCTCGAGTACTTCTTCATTATTGTCGATCAGTGTAATTTCCTGATTTTCGGACAGAAGAATTTGAGCAAGATGATAGCCCATATCACCAGCACCGGCTATGATGATCTTCATAACAAGCTATGATTGACTACGCAGGCATTTAAGTCCTGTTTCATTATTATAACACTTAGGTTTTTTACTTTCTTAAGGCGATGCAAATGTATATTCTTTATCCGTTATCCGTTATCAATTTGAATGATCGTTTATGTAGGAATAAGAACATTAAAATAGCGACCAAATCATGAAGATACTTATGGTATGTCTTGGAAACATTTGCCGATCGCCACTAGCGAAGGGAATACTTTTACATAAAGTTAGCCTAAAAGGATTGTCATGGGAGGTTGATTCGGCAGGCACAGGAAGTTATCACATCGGTGCTCCCCCTCATAGCGAGAGCATTAACGTTGCTCGAGAAAAAAGCATCGATATAAGTCATTTCACAGCCCGACAAGTGACTAAGCAGGATCTTAATTATTATGACTTGATCCTGGTGATGGACAGTTCTAACTATCAGGATGTCTATCGGCTTTGTGAGAACAATAGCCAAATGGATAAAATAAAACTAATACGTAACTACGTTAATCCAGGTAGAAATCAGGCGGTACCTGATCCGTACCATAACGGTCGATTCCGGGAGGTCTATAATATCTTAGATGAAGCCACAGAAGCGCTTATTAGAGAATTGTCAAATGCTTAAAATATTTTCAGGGTTAGGTTTTTTTAAATCATTGACCGTTCTATTCATGATCTGTGTGACGAGTGAGATGATGGCGCAACCGACCCCGACTGATATTAGCGATGTACTCATGTTTATCAATAAACTTCGCAGTAAAGGTTGTCTATGCGGTAATGAATATATGCCACCTGTAAGCAATGTCATATGGGATAACACCCTTTATTACTCAGCCAAGTCACATGCCCAGTACATGGAGCGCACGAGACATTTTGATCATATAGATAAATATGGCAGGGATCTAGGCGATAGGCTAGATAGATTGGGTTATAAATGGCATTATTTCGGTGAAAATTTGGCTATTGGGTATCGTGATTTTCATGAAGTACTGAAAGCATGGCGGGCTAGTCCGAGTCACTGTAGGATGCTAATGAATCAAAATATGACCGCTATCGGCCTATCAAGATATAAGAAATATTGGGCGCTAAGCATGGCTAGTCCTATACCTGAGTATATGAAGGAAATGAAAGTTGCGAGAATTAATATGCCCACTCTAGATTAGTTTATATTAAAAACAAAAATTATTAGTTCAATAAAAATCTAATAATTACCACATCGATAATTTTACTCTTAAGCTCGATCATTTTACTTTTGTTGAGCTTAACGGCATTCTCCCCCTAGTTTTCCCTCAATTTAAAAAGTTTTAAGAGCAATCAGGCTTGTCTGTTGAGACGAGTCTTTATGATGAATTAACATTGACCTAGTGTCAATATAGAATAAATCTGCCCCCAAACAGATTTTAATGCTTTTAATCCCTCTAAGTTTATTGCCTTGGACAAAGGTCCAAAGCAAGGTTAAGGAACAAGATTTTTTTAACCAAAACTTATTATCATGCCTATGAGCAAAAATTACACTACGCTCAGATGGGGTTTTTCTGGATGTATAATGATGCTTATCAATCTATGTTTCTTAAGCACATTATCCGCACAGTCTCTAGCTTGTAATGGAGGCGTCAATGTATCCGTCGATGTTAATTGTCAGGCGATAATTGATGCTTCACATGTACTCAAAGGGGAAGGCTCTATCAATCCTATCCATTACCAAGTAATTATTAAAAACCGCAATGGCACCGTGCCGATGGAGATTCAGAGCTCCTCATCTGCCTCAGGACCATTCGTGCAAGGTAATGCAGGAACTTACATTAGATTTTCTAAAGAAGGTTCTTACCATGTGACAGTCAAGAGACTATCGGATGGAGTAGAATGCTGGGGTGACATCTTAATAGAAGATAAGTTGCCCCCATTTACCGTGACATGTCCATGTCCGGAGAATGCCACAGTGATCGGAGAAAGATGTATTTTTTCTTGCGGATCGGTGTATAGTGTCTTAAATGACACCATATTAACGGGTATCGCCGGAGTAAATCCCGAGTTCAGGGACAACTGTGGCAATATTGCTGAAGTAGAATTTATCGATGATCTTGCCCGTGATACGGCATGTGGTACATGGACTATCACGAGGAGATGGCGTACCTTAGTGTCGGATGGTCACGGCAGAAAAGACTATCGAGATCTTCAGTGCACCCAAAAATTTTATTTCGAAGCGGCTGACATCACTACTGTTCATCCCCCTAAGAAGATAGTGATAGTGCCTTGTGGCACTGATATTGATCCCATGTCGCTCCGAAATCATCTCTCCGATACTACTATTTACAATAATCCTCATCCTGATAGTGCATTGGTATGTGCTTATCCTTTTATTGCTGATACGATTAGCAGTTCACATGTCGTAATTCAGGCTATAGGTGCCGGACTAAACACTGGAACACCGGATGATTTATGCCGCACAATCGCATCATACACCGACTCACCTGTGTTCCCGGTTTGTGAGCCATATTCCTACAAAATAGTCAGAACATGGCATATACTTAATTGGTGTACAAATGTGTCATTGCCTGTCTTTCATCAGACTATAAAGGTAGTTGACACCATTGGCCCTGGCCTAATAGTGAAAGATACTATTCAGGGAGTAGGAATAGATCCATGGACATGTGCAGGAAATGTAATCGTTCCGGCGCCTGATAGCCTATGGGACAACTGCGCTCCGGCTAATCTGATCACATGGAGAGCATATGTCAATCGCGGTGGCAGTCAAGTCGTGGCTAATCAAGCTAATAACTATAGGCTAACAGGTCTTCCTCCCGGCAGTTACGAACTTTTCTATGATGCCTCTGATCCATGTGGGAATAGTACAAAGAAGAAATCTCGCATCATTATCAAAGATGATGTCAAACCAGTGGCCATTTCACGGTTCGAAATCACAGTGACATTTAGCAAGTTCAATGATAGTTGTACTGCGAAAATATTTGCGCACAGCATTGATTCAGGAAGTTTTGACGCCTGCGACGACAAAGACTTAAAGCTAGAAATCAAGCGCAAGAATAGTGCTGAGCCGTATGCTGATCATGTTAAATTCAATCAAGCAGATATTTCACAAGTAAATGAAGCCGGCGTACCATTTGGCATTGTAGATGTGGAGTTAAAAGTCACGGACAAATCCGGCAATTTTAACATTGCTTGGACTAGAGTAAGACTCGAGGATAAGAATCTAGATGTCTTAACGACATGTGGAGATACACTTATAAACCTATCGTGTGAAGCAAACCTTGATTCGGCCATTGTCCAATTTAGGCCGAAGGCCAATTTAAAAGGATGTTCCCAAACAGCCCTTGAAGTACGTGACTCCGTATTGTCCTCAACGATAATGGCTAATTGCAATCTAGGTCGGGCAACGGTAGCTTATTATCTTGCAGGTTCTTTACGTCCTTTCTGCACGAAAACTTTTGTGTTCAGCGGGAATCAGAACTTTGCCATCAATTGGCCTCCGGCCAAGATCCAGCGCACTTGTAATCAGTCGGATTATGGTAGTGTCACGTTTAGCAATGTAGGATGTCGCAATCTGGTGGTTAATGACAACGATATTCAGAGCTTCAGTGTTTCTCCGTCAGAGCCTTTCTGTTTGAAATTAGTTCGTAAGATAACGGTGATAGACTGGTGTCAATATGTTCCTAATGCGGGAGACTCGATAGGTATCTATCGTTTTACGCAGACTATTGAGATAGTCGATGACAGTAAGCCTGTGATCAGTTGTGAGAATGTGTCCATTGTTGCGGATAAAGATTGCAGTCTATCTGCTTTAGAATTAGTGGCAACAGCTGTCGATAGCGGTGCTTGTAGCAATGAGTTAATGACTTGGACGGCAGCACTGGACACAAACAATAATGGAGTATATGACCTTACGCTTAATGTGGTCGGTCAGCAAGGGCAAGCTCGTGCCACCATTAACACTACATTACGTGCTGGTAAGTATAAAGTGCGATGGAGAGCAACTAATAGTTGCCATAAAACCGGTGAGTCTATTTGCGAAGTAACTATTGTTGATAATACGCCTCCACAATTAGTCTGTATTACGGCTTTATCTACGGCAGTTATGAATACTGATGGAACTGTAGCGATATGGGCCAGTGACTTTGAGCTTAAAGATCAAAAATCCGTGGATAATTGCGGTGGCCCTGTCAAGTATAGTTTTAGTGGAGATTCTCCCGATATCAATTCTCTTACCATTACTTGTCAGGATATAGCCAATGGCGTAAGCCAGGTATTCACGCTACAAGTGTATGCGTGGGACGAAAGTGGCAATCGCGACTTTTGTACAGTACAACTGAGGGTGGATGACAATGTTAATATATGTCCCAACATCAATTCTGTAAGTGCAAGCGTAGCCGGAGCCGTATTCTCACCTGACGGTGAATTTATAGAATCAGCAACTGTAATGATTGCCCCTTTGAATAATGGGGACATGATAGAGAACATCACGGATCAATCTGGCAGCTATGCATTCAATAATAATGAGATGGGTCGCAATTATGAAGTCAAGGCACTCAAGAATGATGATCCACTCAATGGCGTTTCGACATTAGATGTAATTCTGATACAGCGGCATATATTAGGATTGAGCTTACTTGATTCTCCTTACAAGGTGATTGCTGCCGACGTCAATGGAGACAAACGAATCACAGCCGGAGACTTAGTTGCCTTAAAACGTGTGTTACTTGGTGTTGAAAAACAGATGCCCGTTGGCATGTCATGGAGATTTGTTCGCGCTGATCAGCAATTTGCGGATGTATTACAGCCATGGCCTTTGATAGAGAATCGTATGATACAGAATCTACAAACTTCACGCTTGCATGAAGACTTTGTGGCGGTAAAAATCGGAGATGTCAATGGAAATGCGATTGCTAACTCTGGTATCGCAAGACCGAGATCTTCGTACAATCTGGTTATTCATACGCTGGACAAGACAATTAAGCGTGGCGAGCTGGTCGAGTTAGTGATAGAACCATCAGACAATATGGTGTACCTCGGTGGTCAATTATCTTTAACATTAAGCTCAGGGATATGGACGGATGTATCGAGCAGCACAATGGAACTCACCTCAGGCGATTATCACATCGACGGATCAGAAATGCATATCTCTTGGACTAATGCCAAAGGTGTTGCTCATCCGCAGATTACTCTTCGCTTAATAAGTGATGTTGATGGAATGCTAAGGGATATTCTTCAGTTAGGAGACAGTATGACGGCAGAATACTATTCAGCTGAAGACTTTACAGTCATGAACCTATCGCTTCAATTTATTCGCGAACAAGTATTGTCAGGCTTAGAACTTTTCCAAAACAAGCCCAATCCATTTAGTGATAATACAGTGATCGGGTTTACTATTGAGGAGAAAGATCAAGTTGAACTAAGTGTTTTTGATCTTACAGGAAGGCAGGTTTATCAGATCCGAGGAATCTTTAATTCAGGATACAATGAAGTTCTGCTAGATGCTGATAAGCTTAATAATACAGGTGTGTTATATTATCAGATAAACTATCGCGATCAAATAGCGACCAAAAAGATGCTCTTTATGAATCGATAGGCTTATTAATTATTTGTTTACTCAGTTTTCATACGATAAGATTAGCCGGCTCTTGTAGGGTCGGCTAATCGTTTTTTATACGAGGCAAATAAAAAAAGGCAGTAACGATATCCGTTAATGCCTTTTACCTTATAACTATTTTGACTTTTACCTCTTTATGATTCGCTTGATACTTCGTTGAAGGAAATAAAAACCAACTAACAGAATTACTACATTTCCGGCCAGATATCCCCAGCCAAAATACGTAAGATTTAACAACTTTATCGTTACTATGCGATTCAGTGCAACAAGTACAAACGCGAATGAAATAAAAGCAACAAAGTACTGCACCTATGCTATCTAGTTACTGAAGTAGTAGTCGGTGCGTAAAGACCGAAAGTTATAGCACTAATAAGACCATCAATAAATGAATGCTGCACCTGAACAGTATAATCTGATGCACCTTTTGCCATTTCAGTAGGATTAGAGGTGCCAAGTGGAACAAGACCATTAATCAGATAGTGATTTTTAGCTGTTGTCGTTACGCCACTCTGTGCTCCTTTACCTACATCATAGGTGAGCGTAAAGCATGAACTCATGCCCACACAAAAAAAGAATACCATGAAATAAGTTCCAATCTTCTTCATAAGAATAATTTTAATTGATTAGTTAAACTTCAAATATAAGATTGACAATCGGAATTGTATTCTCTGGCTGGAAAGAAAATACGTTATTATAATTTCTTGCCTAGCGTGATCCTGAAATGGAGACGATTATTATCAATGCCTATGAATTGATTTCGAGATTCTTCTATCAAGGCATAGGGGCTGTATCTACCACTCACAGAGCTATATTGCGCGGAGATGTCAACATAAAATTCATCCCCTCTGTATCCTAAACCGCCACTTAATCCAAGATTGGGTTTAACAGTTGCATTTTTAGTAGGTGTTCCTAACATATTTGCCCCCGCTCTGAAACGGAGATTGTTCATGGCAAGCTCAGTGCCTACTTTAATATTTATGACTTGATCAAATTGACGAGATGCCGCGTCGTTAAGGTCTCTCTCTATGAATTGGTTAATAGGATCATTTCCACCAAGGTTAAAAGAAATTCTGCGGAAATCGACATATTCGACATCAGCAGTAAGAAAACCTTTTAATTCATTACTCAATGAATAAACATGACCCAGACCTATAATAGCTCTGAAGGGCGTGGTGATATTGTATTCAAATGGTTCAAGATCCCCTGAGCTTCCTTGAAATCTCTCAAATCCCGCGGGAGAATTGATCGCATAATTGATTTCTGTATAATAAGTATCCTCCAATGCCATGAAGGTTGGGGAATGTACGGCAGCAGCGATACGTGTACGTGGTGTTATCTTGTAAATAATACCGGCTTTCAGATTAATACCTACGCCGGAAATAGATAAGCGCTCATCAAAGTTGAGTGACTCGAAGATGGGAACTTGTTGGCCGGGGTCTGACTCAGCGTAGAACTTGTTTTCGTTTAATCTGGCTATAGGTATTCCCAACGTAAAACCATAAGAGAATTTGTTTTTTACATTCGAAGCATAGGTTACGAAGAGTTCGTGCATTGTGCCACGTGTTTCGATAGTTTGTTCCCGTGCGATCACCTCTCTGAATGTTCTAAAATCGGTATCGTATTCTGAACCATTGTCAAAGTTAAAAATGACACCGGCATCAAACGCAGGCCCCCCTTCAAATGCATCTAACTCTGCCGGTGTCTGACCGGTGGCTTGTTCGAGAAAGCGTTCTGCTATTGTTCCCGGAGAATTTCCGCTATATCTGGTTCTGGTGCGGAATTCAGCAATTTTATTGAAGCCTATAGCGATGTTAGCACTTTTGATATTGGGATTAAAAGGTTCGTAAGCGAATACTGCCCCCAGGTTATCTAGTTGGATTGCTCGATCTGATGCTGTATTTCTTGTGCCAGCCAAGGTTCCGGAACTGGAGATAAATGGGGCACCTAGTGAAAAAGTAAATTCTGACTTTCTGAATTCTGCGATGCCTGCAGGGTTCGTGTTGGCCACGGATATGTCTGCCCCTAGAGCAGTGAATGCACCTCCCACACCTGCCACTCGTGCTGTAGCAGAAGGCTCGAGCATTGAAAACTTGAGTGCGTCAAAGACATTTTGACTGAGTAATGTAACATTACAGAAGGGGGATGCGATAGCTATACAGCAAATTAATAATCGAGCTTTCATATCCAGTTGTGTTTAATGGTTAGTTCTAAAAAAAATGGGTGACAGAAGGTATTCCATCACCCATACTTTTATCGTTTGCAGCTGTGACAGCTGACTATCTCGGGCTTGATCTAGGTGCACTGCCTGCACTGCTTGATCGTGCACTTCCCCCTCCCATAGAAGCTCCACTTCTAGGGCTGGCACTTGCTCCACTGTTCATTGAGCTAGATCTACTACTTGCATTTGAGTTGAAAGTGCTGTTTCTTGGAGCAGCACTTCTTGGAGCAGCTGAGGTGTTAACTACACGCGCACTATTGGTTGTTGAGCGTGCAGAATTTACAGAAGAACTTGTGTTTCCAGTGTTTCTTACAGAAGTAGAGCCGACTCTGGAAGAGCTTACGTTGTCAAAACCGCCTACTGTGCGACCACTCTGTGTAGAAGTAGTTGTTACACCTGATCTTCTCGCTGCTGGAGCGGATGCTGTAGTGGCGGCTCTCGCATTGTTGAAATTGTTCGTCTGAACATTGTTTACGACATAAGGAGGGCAATATAATGCATTTCCAAAGCCAAATCCATTTCCTGCGAACGCTCCACCACCGAAAGTATTAAATCCATTTCCTACGAATCCGTTTCCTATGAATGTGTTACCTACAAACCCTCGGTTGTAAAATCCGAAAAATGGATCGTAAGCTCCTACACCCCATGGAGAAGCACCTACCAATCGAGTGTTAGAAAACGCTAGACTGTTGAATCCTCCATAACCAAAAGGAGAGTAAGGATTAAAAAATGCATTTCCACCAAAGTAACCGACTCCAAATCTAGTGAAGCGATTTCTGTTTATTCTATTCGTGAAGTGAAACGCATCAATATCATAGTCGCTCTCACGATAAGACAAGTACTCATCATACTCATCCATCTCTCTAGTATTGCTGAAAGAATTATCACCGTATGCGTAGTACTCGCCACTGTCGTCAAACGAGTTATTAACTAGGTTGAATTCTCTCTCAGTTTCAGGCATTGCGCTGAAATACAGATCATCAAATTGTGCCATCAAGGATGAACCAGTGATAGACACCACAAACATTCCAACTGCGGAGAAAAACAATTTTTTCATGTCTTTAAATTTAATCGTTACTAATATTGACCCTAAAGTTATATAATATTTTTTGATTCGTAAGTTAAGAATTGCTTAAAGATAATTTAATCCCTTCCAAATTACGCCTCTTCATTACATAACTACTTGTATAAAGCATCGAGCGACGAGAAAGTTCTCAAATTTACTACCTTTCAAAAATATTAACATTTAGTTGCTTTAGCAACTAAATGAGTCTTAATGTATCCTTATTATCGCTTGTAAGCATACAGAGTATTCTTACCTTTGGCGGCTCAAAAGAAAAGAGAATGAGTAAAGAAATTACCTCAAGAGCTGAGAATTATTCTCAATGGTATCTAGACATCGTTAAAAAGGCTGAATTAGCAGACAACTCAGCCGTAAAGGGATGTATGGTTATAAAACCTCATGGATATGCCTTGTGGGAAAACATGCGTGATCAGCTAGATAGGATGTTCAAAGAGACCGGGCATGTGAATGCTTATTTTCCCTTATTTATTCCCAAGAGTTTTCTGAGCAAAGAGGCAGATCATGTCAAAGGATTTGCAAAAGAATGTGCAGTGGTTACGCATTATAGGTTAATGGATAATCCTGATGGGAGCGGTGTAGTGGTGGATCCTGAAGCTAAGCTAGAGGAGGAATTGATTATAAGACCTACGTCGGAAACCATAATATGGAATACGTACAAGGATTGGATTCAATCTTATCGCGACCTGCCGTTGTTAATCAATCAATGGGCCAATGTAGTCAGATGGGAAATGCGCACAAGACCATTTTTGCGTACGACAGAGTTTTTATGGCAAGAAGGGCATACAGCACATGCGACTAAAGCAGAAGCAATAAGCGAGGCGAAATTAATTCATGAAATTTATGCTCGTTTTGCAGAGGATTATATGGCGATGCCTGTAATCAAAGGCACTAAATCAGGCAATGAAAGATTTGCGGGTGCTGTCGAGACATACACTATAGAAGCACTGATGCAGGATGGAAAAGCCTTACAAGCAGGCACTTCCCATTTTCTTGGTCAAAATTTTGCCAAAGCATTTGATGTCAAATATCTGGACGATAAGAATCAAGCAGAGTATGTGTGGGCAACATCATGGGGCGTCTCTACAAGATTGATTGGAGGACTGATTATGACACATTCAGATGACCATGGCCTCGTAATGCCACCAAGACTTGCTCCTATCCAAGTGGTTATTGTTCCGATTCCTAAGCCGAATCCACAATTGATGGAAGTGGCCGAAAGAATAACTGCATCACTGCGGCAAGAAGGCATCAGAGTCTTAATCGATCGCGATGACAAGAAAAGACCCGGATTTAAGTTTGCTGAATATGAAATGAAAGGTATTCCAGTGAGATTGGGTATTGGTGACAGAGACCTTGCAAATAATATGATCGAAATCGCACGAAGGGACACAGGGGAGAAAACTAATCATCCTCTGGGCATGATTGCTGAAGTGGTCAAGAACTTACTGGATGACATCCAAGTCTCTTTGCTCAACAGAGCCAAAGCATTTCGTGCCGAAATGACAACAGAGGTCAATGATTTTAAGTCATTCGAAGAAATACTGGAAGATAAGGGCGGATTTATCTCTGCGCATTGGGACGGAACGACGGAAACGGAGCTCAGAATTAAGGACTTAACCAAAGCGACTATACGTTGTATTCCTGATGACAGTGTGCTAGAATCGGGTAAAGATTTAATCTCAGGTAAGCCTTCACATCAAAGGGTAATTTTTGCCCGTGCTTACTAGTTAAATTATAGGTATTTCATATCGGCATGAACTGTTGGCCATTCATTTTTAGATCCACATACATTGGCAATGACAGCAAGTTTTCGGTCGCAATTACCCTATCCGTTCATTGGGTGTCAACCCAATAAAACATATTAAAAATATTTCTATATTTTTCTTTCATATATAGGATAGTTTATATATTTACGCCCTGAATGTGTTCCTACCTGATTTTGATTGATTTAGATCTGACATTTAATTTTGATTTGTCTTAACTACTAGATTATGGCCATGCACTATTTTAAAAGGGGTATAACAACCAGCGTTATTTCTGTCGTATTGATGCTATTTATTAGCAGTACCGTTTCTGCACAGATTGAGGCGATAGGAACATGTGATGGAGTGGACACGAGCTATCGATATGCCATATCCATTACGAATCTTGATGCTAGTACGCCCTACACCATTACAAGCAATGGCAATGCAGTTATCACCAATACGACTGTGGGAGCAACTTACACTATCTCTGGACTAATTTATGCTGATGGAACAGAATCTGTAGAAGTTAAAGTTATAGCTAATCCGAGTACGACTCAGGACACGTTGACTTTTACTGTTCATGAAGTTCTGTGTGTAGATGCTAACAAGGATGGTACAATGGATTTTAATAAAGCTACCTGTGATTACACTGTGCCGGTACCCAACAGCGGAACAATTGTGTCAACAGTTGCACCCTATAGTGGTAATTCTGTGTACTTATATATATTAGCAGATTCAGCGGGTGTGGTACATAACCCCATAGCGCATAATTATTCTGGTCATTTTACGAATCTTGCCGATGGAATGTATCGCGTCAGTGCATATCATTTTTTAAGCACAGCTGAAGCAGCTGGATTTATAGCTGACTTGACACCTGGATCAAGTGATCTAGATGATTTCGGTAGCTCTAGTACTCCGGTATGTTATAATTTTTGCGGTAGTGCAACATACACGGTTGACTGTGGATGTATTGTTAATATAGATACGCATCCTATTGATGAAGAGGTTTGCGAAGACGATCCTGTAATTTTTGAAGTGGCTGCATCTATTACGCCACCAATACCTCCTAGTGGTGTATTATTATATCAATGGCAAATAAAGTCGGGGGCCGGAGCATTTGGCAATGTTTCAGGTGCAACCGACTCTATATATCAGATAGCGTCAGCTGCTGTGTCTATGGACAATGATAGCTTCAGAGTTATTGTGACGCTAGATGTATCAGGAGTTGCGATATGTCGCGATACTTCATCTGCTGTGGCTCTCAAGGTCAACGGCAAGCCGGTATTTGATGATACCGTAACTGCTACCGTGTGTAGTGATGACGAAATCGGAATTGTTTTAGCTGTAACCGGTGCTTCGGTAGCTGCGGATAGTTTCAGAATTGTAAGTATAGATAGCAATGGACTAGTATCTTCCGCTGGCTCACCTACAACTGGCGTTACAGCTGATGTGAATTTCATCTCGGGTCATGCCTGGACAAATACCACTGGTGCGCCGGTCGATGTCAGTTATTCTATATCGCCGATCAGCGCGAGTGGGTGTATCGGAGACACTGTTCAGATAATGGTTACCATTACGCCTGCTCCCTCTTATGCCGGTCCGGATATCGTGACCGTGTGTAGCGGTGAATCTATAGGTGTTACTATACCAACGCTTGACGATAATAGTCTCGCAATGGATAGCTTTGTTATAAGCTCGTTTGTAAGTTCTAACCTAAGTGGCACAGCAACTGCAGGAGGCACTACAAACACAAGCTTCCTCGCGAACGACGAGTTTGTGAATATAAGTGGTGCTCCTGATAGCGTCAAATTTACAGTCACACCATATTCAGGTGGTTGTGTAGGTGAATCATTCGAAATTATTGTTATCGTTAATCCTGAGCCTCTATTTACCACAGATTTGAGCACTACTGTTTGTAGCGATACAGAGATAGCTGTTAATTTGCCGACGGTGGATGATAACTCACTGGCGATAGACAGTTTTACGATAACCGCTATTGTTGGGGATAGCTTGTCTGGCATGGCTTCTACAGGAAATGGTTTAACTGCAGTGACGTATATAGCTTCAGATGTCTTCACGAATACATCTACTGTATTGGATAGCGTAATTTATACCGTAACGCCATATAGTGGATCATGTATTGGTGAGTCATTCACTATTGTAGTGAAGATTGCTCCGGAACCTGTTGCTTATGATCCTGAGCCGATGGTATGTAGCGATGAAGCATTATCAATTACACTTCAAGACCTTATCACCAATGGGCTGAGTAATGTTGCATTTACTTGGTACGCAACAGCTACAGACAGCGTATCGGGTGAAACCACCACGAGTTCTACGGCATCAAGTATAACGGATGTACTGACGAATGTTACAGGTAGTGATCAGGTGGTCGTGTATACCGTCATACCGACGAGTGCCGCAGGTGATGGTTCGTGCGTGGGTGATACATTCTATATTACGGTAACTGTCCAAAGCGAACCTGTGGGTCAAGACAGCGACGTAGAGGTATGTAGTGGAGAGGCGCTTGACATAGATCTTGAAGCAAGTATTACAAACGGGGTATCGCTTAAAGGATTCTTATATACAGTAAGTTCATCAGATGCAGGAGCAGTAGCAGCTGGTGCGGCAAGAACAGATACAACCCTTTCTAACATCACAGATACCTATACAAACACGTCAAGCTCGGTAGTGACTATTACATATACCGTGACACCAGTGAGCACAAGTGGTTGTGTAGGGGATGCCTTTGAGGTAGAAGTAGAGGTGCGTCCTGAACCGATTTTAGCGTCACTTGATACTGATGTATGCAGCAATACAGCTTCAGGTGTAGTATTGGCAGTGGCATCAGGATCAGTTGCAGCAGACAGTTATAATATTGTAAACATTAATAATAATGGTTTGACAGCTACTGCCGGCTCACCATCGAGCGGTACAACAACAGATGTCAATGAAATAGCTGATGATGCATGGGAGAATAAAACCTCGGCTTCGGTGGATGTCGTCTATTCGATTATCCCTGTAAGTGAGGCAGGATGCGTAGGGGATACATTTTATGTCACATTGACAATCGATCCGGAGGCGGTGGTAGAAGCTGGTTCTTCTATCACAATCTGTTCTAATGGATCTGTAGAATTGTCAAGCTTAAGTGCGACCATTACTGGAGGAGCATCAGATGGAACATGGAGCTCGACTTCCGGAACATTTGATAATGCCCAGTTCTCAACTGCAATGACCTTTACACCGAGCACAGCACAGATAGATGCAGGATTTGCCATCTTGACCTTGACATCGGATGATCCTACCGGAGAATGTGGTCCGGAATCGGATACGGTAACAATTTACATCAATGATGTAAGATGTAGCCAGTTCCCTTGGAACGGAAACTAATAGATATCTAGCGTCGATATGACGTAAAGAAATAAATGCGACGAGGCCTATCTGCCCTTATGGGTGGATAGGCCAAAGTCTCAAGATAACTACAAGAAAACTACACTATGAGGACATCCTATGTCCCTATGACATTATTCTATTGGGTGATGATCATGCTCGGTCTGTCATTCAATTATGTGCTGTTGGCAAGTGAATCTGCACTTCACCATGTGTCCTATTCAATCATATCTTCTTGCCAAGATGAGTCAAATAAAAGGGCTGCTCGGGAGAACGAGTATTTTATGACTATAGAGATCAATTCTCTAGTGGCGGATTACGAGGATTTTCAGATTTATTGGGATGGTCGTGTTATAGGGCAATTTCATGTGGATGGAGTTAGTCTGCCATTTAAAAGATCGATGGGTCCTTTTGAATATACATCTGTCGGGGGTGGATATTCTGAGTTTATTATTCAGTCTTTGAACATGGGTGCGAGTGATACCATGTATATCAGAGAAGTGGCCTGTGGGCTTGTCACCAATAATGGTCTAAATCGCGCAGGATATACTTGTAATAGAGGTAATATAAGTGTAATGGCTCAGACCGCACCTGAAGAGGTAATCGGCCCGATGATTCCGGAAAAGACATATGTGTTCATATTGATGCGTGGCGGTCTTGTAGTGGCTAAGAATTTCAGTGGGCGTTTTGATGGGGTGGATGATCTCCAAGATTACGAGATTCATGCGTTTGCAAGTTCGTTTGAGACTTCGGCAGCGTTTCTGAGTAGCATTATAGTTGGAGAAGCTTTGGATCAGCGGAACTTGGATGTCTGTTATGGTTTATGTGGTATTTACCGTGTAAAAACAGATTGTTCGTCATTTGCATTAGCATTGGAGAAGCTTGTTAATGGATCATTCGTTGTACGACTGGGAGATACTATTCGCTTTGACATCATCGTGCGCAACATTGGATCTATTCCCGGTTATGATATTGTCGTACAGGATACCCCACCTTCCGAATTAACTTTTCTTTCTTCTATCAGTCCGATGTGGAATCAGGATTACAGTAGCGTAGCTATTCCTGAATTATTACCGGGAAGTGCTATCGTTCTACCTATGTTCTTTAAAGTTACAGGCCAAAATGAAACGGGCATTGTCGTTAACGCCGCTCAGTTAGAATTTGCGACGGATATTAAGGGTAAATCTGACCCTGCTTTTAACAGCGCCAATCCATTGGTTAATGGGGGAATATTTGAGGCGGATCGCGATAGTGCGCAGATATTGATTCTTGACAGCTGGTGTAGGGTTAATTTCAATTTTTACATCAGCAGAAACACATTATGTGCCGGAGGCAGTGTCTCTGTTACACCGATGATTAACAATGCAAGTCCACCTTTGGAATATTACTGGCGATTTAATAATCAATTTATATCGTCAGACTCTTTTTTATTTATAGCCAATCCACAGAGCAAGCATTTTGGTTCATATTCGTTGACTATTGTTGATTCAATTGGTTGTTCTGCTACTCGCCAGTTTAATATTGAGCCTATTAACAATGCAGACATTATCGCTTGTTATAGTGATGTGACGATAGGTATTGACGAATCTTGTCGTATAGATATCACACCTGATATGATTACGCGTGCATATTTCAGTGGTCGAGAGGACTATCTTGTAGAAACGCGCTCTCCCTCCGGAGAGTTGATAGATCCTACTAAGTTGGCGTCATATGGTGAACTTGAGTATATCGAAGCGAGATTGGTCAATCCATGTAATAAGGCCATTAAATGCTGGACGAGGGTGAAGCTCGTGTATGACAATCTCCCTATTTATAATCATTACACGGATAGCTTATTTACTAATTGTAATTATGATCTCTCTGCTGATGCGACGAGTATTCTTGATCAATTCAACCGCGAAAATTTTGATACAATATTGAGCGCTGCTGAATATGAATTAAAGCTCAATCAGCAATCATGTATTCGGTCCTGGGACGTCGTTACACGAGATGTGTTTCTACGGGATACAGATATGTGTCGAGATAATGTAGTCGGCAGGATTTATTCTGTAGAGCAGCGTAACGGTCTGATGCCGATTGATACTGTTTTACTGAGAATCGGGTCAATTGGTACACAGGATTTAATGTTTCCGTCAGATGTAGAAAATGCTTTTTGTAATGGGGATATCAGCCCGACAGCGTTGAGCTCATTTCCTTTACTCCTATATCGTGGTGATACGATTTCATTAATGGATAAGCGTTTCAGTGGGGATGGAGACTATTATTGTTCTATGGGTATCAAGTACTCTGACCAATATTATACTTCTCAATGTCTCAGTGGCACAGCTAAGGTAGTGAGGAGTTGGACGGCACTAGATTGGTGTACGAATCAAGTGAAGCATGCCATACAATATATATATACACGTGATATGATGCCTCCTTTAACGGTGATAAATGCAGACACTATAAGGATCCAAGCATCTAATGATAATTGTAGAGGGACTATAGATGTAAGAGAATTCATAGAAGCGACTGATGATTGTGATCCTTCACCACGTATCGAGATACTTAGCGCCATGCCTGTTGCAGGAAGTACTGTATTTGATTTAGAAATAGGATATCATTCATTGACAATTAAGGCGATAGATCAATGTGGTAATTATGTTCTTGATACGATCATGGTACATGTTATTGACGATAAACCACCTGTTGGTATACTCAAGGAAATCCTCACGGTCACCGTATCTTCTTCTGATGTATTTCCGATTTTGATTCCGATTGAAGTATTTGACTCCGGCAGCCATGATGGAGAATGCGGATCGGTTGAATTAAGTATTGTAAGGAAGTATGAATATGGCCAATTGTTGCCATTAGGGAGGTCATTGGCTGATGTATTCCTGACGTGTATCGAGCCGCTAACTCTTGATATAAATGGTGACAATCTATTGACGATTGATGAGCTGTTTCAACCTTATTTATCGATATGCTGTAGAGATATTGGCCATATTATTCCTGTTATCATAAGAATACAGGATGTCCAAGGTAATCTCACGGAACTAGAAGCAAAATTGGAGGTCACGACTAAAGAACAAATTGTTTCTTGTGATGATGGAAATCCATGCACCGTAAATGATGTAATGGTTGGTAATTGTCCTTGTGCAGGGCAGTACGTCTATGAAGATCTCGATGCGGATGGAATCGAGGATTGTGGACAAGAGACGATGGAGGTCTGTCTAGCTGGAGTGACAATAGAAGTGAAAGCAGCTGAGCTTAATGACTACATCATGCAAGGTGGTACTCTCGGAAAATGTGTAACATTGGAAGAGATGGCTATGGTCGGAGGAGAGATTTACACGCTTGCCGGAGCAATGTTACCCAATGTAACTGTTACAGAGAAACGAGTAGGGGTGCAAGTAACCAATCAAGATGGCAAATATGCATTCGAAGAGTTGCCGATGTACCTGCGTTATGAACTTACTCCGAGGAAGGATGATTATCCACTTAATGGTGTAACGGCACTCGATCTGGTTATTATCCAAAACCATATACTGGGCATTGAATTAATAACTGACCCATATATACTCATCGCAGCTGATGTTAATGCAGATGGCAAAATTTCAATACTAGATATATTAGAGCTGAGACGGATGTTGCTGGGTTTGCAAACAGGATTTTCCGCTAATAATAGCTGGCGCTTTGTACTAGAGGATTTTGACTTTGATGATATCCGCAATCCATTCACTTGGTACGAAACGAGCGTGATTTCTTCTCTTGAGAGAGATCATTACAATGAAAATTGGATCGCTATCAAGATAGGCGATGTATCGGGCAATGCATCTGCCAGTTCTTTGGAAGCTAGCGGTCGAAAAAGCAGTCGAGCCAAATTAATGACTACAGACCGAGCCTATAGAAATGGAGAGGTTTTTACATTCAATTTAAGTATTCCGGAGATAAAGCCTGTACTCGGTGCACAATACCGGATCAGTTGTAAGGATATGGAAATATTGACAATTGAGAGTAGCACGGTAAGTTTAAATAAGGGCGAGTATCATTTCAGTAACCAATATGATGGAGCTGCTATTTCATTGGTGTGGTATGATGAAAAATTGCAGACAACAGAACCTATTGAAGTTACTGTCAGGGCAAAAGCAAAACGGAATCTAAATTTAGCTGAAGCACTAAAGTTGGATGTTAAGTACAATTCTGTTGTTTATGACGTACGACGAAATCAGTATGCACTAGAGCTTGGTTTTAAAAGTAGTCAAATTGATATTTCTGAAGCAGCGCTTAAACTTTTCCAGAACCAACCAAATCCATTTAATGGGTACACACTAATCCAGTTCGAAGTACCGGAAGAGGGTGAAGTCGAATTGAGCATAGTCGATGCTATAGGTAGAAGGGTGTATTATGAGAAAGCTATATATGGCAAAGGCTTGAATGCTGTCAATATTAGCAGAAGTAATCTAGGTAATGTGACGGGGATGCTTTATTACACCGTCAAATACAAGAATACAATATTGACCAAATCAATGGTTAACAGCTATGATAGTAATAGGTAGTCGCTTTAGTCTATAGGGGAGCCCAACTTTATTTTTTCATCTGAAAGGAAATATTGTAAAAATATTCGTACCTTTTCATTTTAACTTGTATGAATATTTTGCATGGACAATGTAGGTATAAGGCCAAGATTCAGAATTGAAGTCTCGGAGTCTCAAGAAGTTATTTTGGCGAGAATCCGCTCCCTTTTAAAAAGAGCGGAATACAATTTTTCGGCGCGATTTTCTAACGAGCAGATAATTCTTGATGTCGCTAGAGATGCTGCACACTTCTGGTCACCTCAATTAGATTTTAGAGCATCAGTGCATGAAGACTTGCCGGGACACACCGTGGTAGCCGGATTGATAGGCCCTCGTCCGGCTGTATGGACAATGTTCATATTTTTCTATTTCTTGATCGGTGTCATAGGATTCGGAATAACAACCCATGGTGTATCTGAATGGATGCTGGGAGAATATAATCATTATGTGTGGGGGCTGCCAGTGGCTATAATGATTATGTTAAGTTCTTATTTTGCTGGAAAACTTGGAGAGAGACTTGGACAAGATCAAATTGAGCAGTTTAAAGACTTTATAGCAGAGGTGGTTCGTCGTGATCTTAAAGAGATTGATGACAGTTTTGTCAACTAATTAGTTGATGATAAAATTTAATTTGCTTTAAGCGGGATACTATAAGATGATATGCTCTGTTAATTCGCTTTTTTATTCATCTCTTCGACGGCTGTTTCGAGGCCTTTTGGAGTCATAGGATACATAGGGATGATGCGTTTAAGCATGGTAGTCGTCCATGTGATATGCCAATATTTTATACTTACAGGATTGAGCCAGGCAATTTTTTTAAATTTTTCTTGTAGTCTACCCCATGCGATGATACTGCCTTCGTGTAATTCGTAAGGAGCCATGGCGGCATCACCGATGATAAACACGCGATAATTAGTATCCTTCGAGAGGATTTTTTCTAGATTGATAGCATTGGTTCGTCGTTCGTCTTCATAGAGATATTTATAGATGGTATTATGGAAATAGTACGTTTCGAGATCTTGTTGATATCGCGTTTTCATTTTTTTAAACATAGTCTGGACTATTTTAATATAATAGTCCATAGAGTAGCCCCCATTGTCGATAAGTAGGATAATTTGGATTTTATCTTCTTGTTTTTCAGACATGACAGGTAGGAAGATGCCACCTTGTTTCAGACCTTCATCGAGCGTTAAAGGGATGTCGAGATATTCAATGTTAGTGTATTCGATTACCCCTTTGAGTGCAGCGAGTGCTGCATCAATGTTGTCATCACTTATATTCGTGTTAATATCGACGGGGTAGTATTTAGCGCTATCGATTACTTCTCTGGCCATTTTACCTCCGCCACTTCCTTTCATTCTGATACCTCCGAGAGCTGCGCCACCATGTCCATAAGGAGATATTCCGCCGATGCCTATCCAGTGTGATCCACCATCATGTCTGAACTTCTGCTGTTCCAGGACTTTGTTCATTCTTCGTCGGAGTTCTTCTAAATCGACGAATCTATAATCTGCTGCTTTTTGGAGTAATCGTTCAGCGTTGTCATCATCCGATATGGTATTACTATCATCGGCCATATCGGGATCATTTTTGTCGAGAATATCTTGGCCATCAAGCACATTCTTGATGTCGTAACTAGTGGTGTGCACTTCTCTCAGAAATTGGTCAACGAGATCGTCGTCTGACCACGAATGGCGTTCGTCTTGTACTTGTAAAAAATCTTCCAGCCAATCTTTGAAAGTCTCACTTCTTAACACAGCATCAGAGAGTCTTTCTCCTTGCGCGATATTGACGCCTACGAAGTATTCATAATAGGCTTTAGAATAAGGGCCTAGCATGTCGGGTGACTTGACGATGACATATTTAAAAAATTGATAAATATCACCCAGTGTATTTACCAAATTTTTGTCCATCGCTTGACGAAGGAGCAAGAGGCTTCTTACATCAGCCGGCACTCGATGTTGTCTACATACGGATGGGAAGCCCTCAAACATAAAAATGTCTATTTTAGATTGCGTTCGACTCTTCTGAGATCGTCTCTTGTCTTAATAAGTGTTCCGACGCCCTCTAGTTTTTCAATTTTCTTCATGGCATCATCAGCATTGAAACCCTTCATATATTTCATCCAATTAAGTAATTCTCTTGTGGAAGGGGCTCGTTCGAGCCCAAGTTGTCTAAGTTGATAAAATATTGACAAACCCGCCTCGCCCACATGCTGATTGAGATCTGGATGGTGTTTATGGATGATTTCGCGCATTATTTCGGGTTCCGGAAAATGTATATAGTGATAGATGCATCTACCTTTGAATGCGGTGGGCAGTTCTTGTTCTCGATTGCTTGTGATCACTATGGCAGGCATATCTTCCTCGCTTACAGATATTTCGCGGTTGGATTCGGGAAGTATGAATTTTCGGTGACTGAGAGCATAAAGTAAGTCATTTGGAAATTCGCGAGGAGCTTTGTCTATTTCATCTATAAGCAAGACACTATGTGGAGACGAATAGGCTCGAGCTGCAGGACCGCGGTGAACGTAGTCATCTAAATTATCTGTGCTTCTTCCGTCGGTAGACAGACGTGAGGAAAGGCCTTTTTCATCACGTTGGGCATTGAGCACTTCTATTTGCGAATCACGCAAATATCTGACGTGATCAAATTTTGCTACAAACTGTTCCACCGTGCTTTTTGAGCCAACGGGATATACGAAGAGCGCTAAGTTTTCGCTTGCGGCATATTGGATGGGCAATTCAGTTTTGCCCGTCCCGGGTTCACCTTCTATCAACAAAGGCATCCCCAAAGTTCTAGCGATATGAAAGGCTTGTGCTAGTTCAGGGTCACATAAATACTTGTCGTTTCCAGACCACATGGTAGTAAGTGCCATAAGCTTAACATTTTTATATACAATTAGCCGACTAAAGTAGCGTTAATCATGCGATGCACAGCAGCAATAATTGGCTAAAGAATAAAATGGCGATCCTAGAGAATAGATTTATTACATTTACGGCTAATATATCAATTACCTCAAGGGTTGATAGGGGTTCATGACATTTAAAGTGACTATTAAAGTGAATAGTAGACCATTTTTAGAAGAAAATTTTGAAAGCCTTTTTAAAACATACTTTGGCCCTCTTGCTAACTATGTCAATAAGCACATAGGGGATTGGGAAGGAAGTAGAGAGATTGTCCAAGGCTGTTTCCTTAAAATTTGGGAGAATAGAGAGCGTATTGAGATAAGTACATCAGTGCAGAGTTATCTCTATTCGGCAGTGCGTAATCGTATGATTGATCATATCCGCACGAATGGTAAAAGCACAAGTCTTACCGAAGAAATAGAGATCGAAGAAGAAAAGAACGAAGAGGATCCATTGAGAAATTATCTTATCAGACAGGAGATTCTGAAAGCCTTAGATAAGATGAAGCCCAAAATGAAGCAAATCTTTACCCTAAGTAAGCTCGAAGGTCTCACCTATGGCGAAATCGCTTCTTACCTCAATATATCTAAGAGGGCTGTAGAAGACAATGTGGCCAAGGCACTAATATTATTGAAAGATGAATTAAAAAATAACGAGATTATTTTTTCATAACATATTAAAAAAATGTGGTAATGGTTTACTAAACAGTCTTAAGAGCAATGATTAAACTAAAAGAGCACGACTTGTTAATGTTTCTTTCCGGCAATGCCGACAAGGAAGAAATGAAACACATCCAGGAATGGATGGGCGACTCGCAAGAGCGTGCTCAAGAGATTGTAGATCTTAAGCTTATCTTCGATAACGTAGAAGAGTTAATCCACTTCAAGCCTGTGGATGATGAAACTGAGTGGCAATCATTTCTTCAATCTACTGAGCAATCAGAAGCAAAGAAGTCCGAAGTATTTGATGATGTGAATTTATTGGCATGTCTCGATGGACAAGCTGATTTTGAGCAAAAATCCAATTTGCAACATTGGAGATCGACATCTACTGAGAACGAGAGAGACTTTAATATCCTAACAGTTATTCACCGCGAAAGCAATCAACTGAAAGGATTTAATCTAGTAGATGTAGATTCTGAATGGGCTTCACTTGCGCAAATGATGAAACCGGTCGAAAAGAGCATTCAGGTTGCTGATAATGTGATTAGATTAGAATCTGTTACTAGAGCTAATACCAACACTTATGTTCCGATCTCGGGAGATGTGGCTTGGGATACTGATGAAGAGCGTTCAGCACGTATATTTCCGATGTGGTACAAATATGCGGCAGCAGCGTCAATAGCAGCCGTGTTTTTCTTCGCTTGGATTCTATGGCCTAAGAACAGCTTCGAAACAATTTATGCCGACAGTACCGATAAGAATTTCATACTAAAGGACGGCTCGGAGGTAGTACTTCATCCCAATAGTAGCTTGACTTATCCTAAGAAATTTGGAAATGAAAGACGTGTAATTTTGGAGGGGAATGGAACTTTTGCTATTGAGCCGGATCCTCAAAAACCATTTACTGTCGAGGCGAAAAAGACGAAGATGGGTGTGACGGTACTCGGGACCAAGTTTAGATTTGAAGACCATGATGAATATGTGGATGTTGTCGAAAATATTGAAGGAAGCATCAGAGCTTACAGCATTGAGAATCCTGAAATATACGTAACTATGACTGCCGGAGACAAGTATGGGTTCGATGGAGAGAGGTTTCATGATCTGAATGAAAAAATTGAGATAATCGATAACTCAAAGGAATATAATATTTTATATGTACTCGACTTCCTGATGCAATCAAGCAGTTGGAAGGTAATTAGTGCTCCGTACATTAAATTCGACGAAAAAGGGATGGTACGTATTGATCTTGAGAAGCCAATAGAGGAGATATTGGAGGATCTTAAGATGCGTGCTGATTTTGAATACAGTGTACTCGGAAATTGTGAAAAGTGTTTCCGTATAGAAAGATTCGCGCCTAGATAAATCCACATGATCCTTCGATCTAAGGCAGATGCCTTAATTCACAAATAGCACAAGTCCTTTTAGATACTTTCCCTCTGGATGGAATGCGTTGACAGGGTGATCATTTGATTGGCTCAGAATATGTATAACGCGTACGTTTCTGCTTGATTCGAGTGAAGCCGCAATGATGGTGTTATAAAATAGTGTCGGATCGATCACTTGTGAGCAAGAAAATGTGAATATCAGTCCCCCATTTTTCACTTTGTTAATAGCCACTGCGTTGAGACGTTTGTAGGCCTGGACGGCATTATGTTTTTTCTGATGACTTTTAGCGAATGCAGGTGGATCAACAATGATGATGTCATATTCATTCCGCGGTATTTTCTGCAAGTAACTTAATACATCTTCTTTTAAGGCTTGATGCCTACTGGACTCAATACTATTGAGGGATAAATTCTGTGTAAGTTGCTGTATTGCCGGCGCCGAAATATCAATACTGGTAACGTGCTCTGCACCTGCACACAAGCCATACAGCGAGAATCCGCCTGTATAGGCAAATAAGTTGAGGATCTTTTTATTGAGAGAATACTGACTAAGAAGAGCCCGATTTTCTCTTTGATCAAGAAAGAATCCTGTTTTTTGGCTATTCACGATGTCTACTTCAAATCTGATTTCATTTTCTTTAAATATAGCTCGCTGATCGCTTCCTAATAAATATCCATCCTTGTGTAAAGAAGCGTATTCTCGTGGCAATGTCTGGCTACTTTTATTATATATGGTAGTGATTTTGTTGCCTAGAACGTGTTTTATTGCTGTAGTGATATGAGGGAGATGTCTATGTATGCCTATGGCATGACATTGGATTACTGCGCAGGTATTATAGATATCAATTACAAGGCCGGGCAGATGATCGCCTTCTCCATGAATTAATCTATATGCATCGGTTTTTGCATTGGGTAGACCTAGCGAATTTCGAAGGGAATAGGCATCGGCGATTTTGTTTGTCCAAAAATCTCTGTCAATAATTATTCTCTCACGAGACAATAGCCGTATGGCTATCGTTGCGTCTTGATAATAGCCCACTCCGAGGAACATACCCGACTTGTCGAGAATATTGACGATATCTCCATCTTCACAACTATCCATCTTTGCAATAGCCCCAGAGAATATCCAGGGGTGACGTCTTATGACTGACGCCAGTCCTTTGGCATGCAATATTATAGTGGGGTATTGGCTTTGGGTCATTAATATAGAATCAATAATCTTAGTGCAAATAACATCATTTTAAAGCCAGTTAAGGAGTTTTGAGCTTAATTCATTGCCGTATTTTATCGTTTCAGGCTTACGAGAATGGAGTGATGAAGGCATAGTACTGATGGAGATTGTTCATCTGAGCAGTTTAAATAGTTGATTATGCATCATATTTAATTAAATTAAGACCAAGTATTTTTAATCGGACATAGTGGCTGGCCTTGTTTTTGATGTCTTATGGTCAAGTGTTAGAGTTAGGAATATATGATTATCAGAATGCTGCATTTTCTTTGCTGCAGCCTATTATATTTTACGGTCTGTGCCGAGACTATTGATGTAAGGCTCAGCCCCAATTTCTATGATCACAAGAGTTCAATACTCTATGTAGATGTAGAATTGAAGTATAATGGTCGTGGCGAATGGGTCCTGGCTGACCAAAATTATAGACTTTACTATGATGCATCCAGCCTCCAATTCATTAAAGGCAAATACAAACCTGATTTGCCTCATGACCTTTACAGTGATTTACACTTTATAGAGATAGTAGACCGCGCAGATGCCAGTGAGGTGGGGAATCTTGCATTTGACCATCATTTAGGATTTCTGAACTTCAATGTAGATCTTCTTGATGACAATCATGGAGGGCTTCGTGTAAGACCAAAGGACGGATGGGTGCGCGTATTAACATTAAAGTTTAAAGTCTCTCGTCCAGAGGTGATCAATGAAATAGTTTGGAGCACCAAAGGAAGGACAGATGGATATGCTACAGCCTTTGTAGAAATCATGCAATGGAAATCGCCCAATGCTATCGAGCCGGCAATAATTAACCGCTTTGTGGATGCTCAGTTCGACTTTCTTCCGCAGGAGAAAATGGCAATAGAGATAGGGCCTAATCCCACCACAGAATTTGTACAAATCAGGTGGAAGGATGCTTTGGCCTACGATCATACTATAATTGTATTCGACGGCAATGGTTCTGAAAGATTAAAATTTAAGGTCGTAGGAGGTTTGTCAGACATAAGGGTGGATATGAGTGAATTGTCAGCTGGCAGGTATCTGATCAATATATTAGATGATCATCAATTGCTTTTTTCTGAAGCTGTTGTGAAGCTTAAGTAGCTCCGTATTATAAGCGATGTAGATTCGCTTGTTGATTTATTGTTAAATAGTATTATCTTTGCAGTCCAGTTAAAAGAAACGGTATAATGTAATATCGCGGCGTGGAGCAGTTGGTAGCTCGTCGGGCTCATAACCCGAAGGTCATAGGTTCGAGTCCTGTCGCCGCTACTAAAAAAGCCCTTCGACAAATCACTTGTCGAAGGGCTTTTTATTTGATCGAGTTCTATATTTTTTTGATCGAAATAGGTCGGCGAATAAACGTGACTATTTTTTAAGTACTCGATAGAAATCTTCCTCAAGAGCCTTTTCGTCGATTTTTACGTATACCTTGATAGACCTTTGAACATTCTCTGGAGGGGTAATGGTGGTCTCGATACTAGAGAGATCCGGGTTTAAGTAGGCTGCCACTAGCGCTAAATCCCACATTACTCGTTTTTTATCTTGCGGATTATGCTCGCGCCATCTATCAGCAAGAATTTTTTCAACTTCAATATTATCATTTAAGCTATCATATGTCTCTTCTCTATCAAACTGAAGCGGGAAGGCCGCCTCAAGGGGCATTACTATCATTTCTAAACCATCAAAATCCAGGAGGTAATCAAAGGCATTGAGGTCATTGCGTATATTGAATTCGCTTTTATTCCATACCTTGGATTCAGGATGGCATTTGGCTCCGAGAGCATAAAGCTTGATGTATGGCACAATTTCCGGAGCCTCCATGATAGCACTTGCGACATTGGTCAATGGACCTAAAGTGAGTATATCTAAAATCTCTTCTTCTGATAAGGATTTTACTGCTTTAATAATAGCCTTGGATGCCGGAGAAGGCCGTATATCTTGCTGACCCCATGCTCTTCCTATCTGACGATCTGCCCCTAGTGGGTGAGGTATGTCAAGCCTGTCCAAAGCACCGAGAATCTGCTCGTTGAGCCGCTGACTTTCTTCCACAGTGACAAGGCCTGAAGTATGATAGGCATTCCATTTTTCAAAAACATTGAGATCGGCGTTGTTGAAGTGTGCGGAACTTAAACCGATTAAATCAACTGAATCATCCTTAATCAATCTCACTATGGCGTACAAATCATCCATTTCATTGCCGGTATCGGCATCCAGCCAAACTTTTTGTTTCTGAGCATGGCCGATGGAGATAAAGAGTATCCCAAAGATCGTAATAATAACACGGATATAGATAGCCCTCATCAATGCAAATTATCGAACAGATCATTCAATTTTTTCATTTCATCCAGGGTGTCGTCAACGTAAAGATAAATCTCGGGAACGCGCCGTACTTGTTTTCTGATCCTATATATAAGGGATTGCCTAAGCTTAGACAAGGATGATTCAAGTGCGATCATAACTTCTTCTTTGTCAGCGTTCCATATACTAACATAGATTTTTGCCAAGCCTAGATCCGGAGACATTTTGACATCCATAACAGACACCAAGGCTTGAGAGCCATAAATGTAGCTGCCTTCTTTTGTCAAAACCATGCTAAAATTGCGCTTAATTAATTCTGCCACTTGTCTTTGTCTGATCGATTCGGTCTGGTTCATAATTCAATGATTTAAGCCTGATGAAAGCCTGATAAACAAGTAAGGTGTACTTAAAAGTTTATCTTTCACACGTTAATTTGGGTGATTAATTACGCTAGCGTTGTAATATTAAGGCCTTATGTCCGAATTTTTTAATTTAAAGCTGGAATTTTTGCGTGGAGTGGGTCTTGCCAGGGCTGAGCTCTTCAAGTCCGAACTAGGAGCCTCTACAGTCGGAGACCTCCTTGGTATTTTTCCATTTAGATATGAAGATAGGTCAGATGTCAATTTAATAAAAGATTGTAGATCGGGAGACTACGTACAGGTTATAGGCACGCTTATTAGTGTCGAAAAACACAAGGTGAGCAAAGGCCCAAAGCTGACCGGTATACTCAAAGACCCAAGTGGGATGATGCAGTTGACTTGGTTTCAGGGTGCTGCGTGGCTAGGGGAAAGCCTCAAGTTGAACCATGAATATCTGGTCTACGGTAAAGTCAGCACCTATAAAGGAATGAAGACGATCTCGCATCCAGAAATGGATAACCCTCAAGGTATTGAATCCACCCATGGACTCAGGCCAGTATATTCCTCAACAGAAAAACTTAATAGCAAAGGCCTGGGGATCAGGGCACGAAGAAAAATCATTGCTCTTATACTAGAACGATTGACACCGACTGATGTTGTCGAAGTTTTGCCCAAGCGTATTTTAGATCTTCTTCGACTTCCGAGGCTTTATGACGCCTATAAATGGATACATTTTCCGGAGGACGAAGGACAAAAATCGGCGGCTATAAATAGGTTGAAGTTTGATGAGCTGTTTTACATGCAGTTGCGGATCTTACAAGCTAAAAAGCTACGGGAGCTTAAGTTGAAGGGCATAGTATTCGATAAAGTTGGTGATCTTACTAATAGATTCTACAAAGAAAAACTTGCCTTTGATTTCACTGGTGCACAGAAGAGGGTGATTAAAGAGATAAGGGCCGATATGGGCAATGGTGGACAGATGAATCGATTATTACAAGGTGACGTAGGTAGCGGCAAGACAGTGGTGGCCTTGATGTGTATGTTGATAGCTATCGATAATGGATATCAGGCTACACTATTGGCGCCTACGGAGATATTGGCGCAACAACACTTCAATTCTATCCAAGACCAGCTCAAAGGTCTGGGCGTACAGGTAGCTTTTTTATCAGGAAGTATAAAGGGTAAGGTGCGCGCTGCGATACTTGATCATCTGGCGCATGGCAATATTCATATCCTTATCGGCACACATGCGATTCTGGAGGATCCTGTAATATTCAAGAATCTAGGATTGGCAATAACAGATGAGCAGCACAGATTTGGTGTAGTACAGCGAGCAAAGCTCTGGTTTAAAAACCAAGAGATCCCTCCTCATATATTGGTGATGACAGCCACTCCTATACCTAGAACATTGGCAATGACATCATATGGTGACCTGGATGTATCTATTATCGATGAATTACCTCCCGGTCGACAAGCCATAAAGACCTTGCATAGAGTGGAAGCCCACAGAACACAGGTCGTTTCATTCATGAAAGAAGAAATTGCGAAGGGAAGACAGATTTATGTGGTATATCCCTTAATAGAGGAATCTGCTGCACTGGATTATCAAAACTTGCAAGATGGTTATGAAGAGCTGTTAAACTATTTTCCCATTGAGCAGTATAAGATAGCGGTCGTTCATGGACGTATGAAGCCACAGGATAAGGAGTTTGAGATGCAGCGTTTTGTAAGAGGTACAGCCCAGATAATGGTAGCTACTACTGTGATAGAAGTGGGTGTCAATGTTCCTAATGCTTCCATTATGATAATCGAAAACGCGGAGCGATTTGGCTTATCTCAGTTACATCAGTTACGCGGTAGAGTCGGTAGAGGCTCGGATCAATCTTACTGTATATTGATGACTAAAATGGAACTAAGTAGTAACGCACGAACACGTATTAAAACCATGTGCGAGACAAACGACGGTTTTAAAATAGCAGAAGTCGATATGGATCTGCGAGGGCCTGGAGATATTGAAGGAACACAGCAAAGTGGTGTAGTGGAGCTGAAGATTTCTGACCTCTCGAAGGATCAAGCCATTCTTAAAGCTGCACGTCATTTTGCGCTTGAGATATTGTCTGATGACCCAGAATTACAAAGAAGTGAAAATGTACTTATCAAAAATCACTTTTATAGGCTAAAATCCATCAATCAGAGCTGGGGTAGAATTTCCTAATGCTCGAAAGTCATATCCTTACAGCTACCTACTTTCAAGTCATCAATTCAATTCTTATCAGCAAGATGGACTTTTTTATTCCCGCAGATGACTTTAATAGGAGCGGAAATAAATCAGCAGAGTAGCATAATGCGAAGAAATCTAGGGTATTGACTAATACTGTTTAGGGTTTTTATTAGGAAACATCAATGGATGCGATTCTACTTTTGTCAAAAGACATTTTTAATCGCAAAAAGTTGTGATTCGTTTATTCAGCCAAGGTGATAAATCTGACCCTTCCAATGTCTTTTCCTGAGACTGTGTCAGATATCCAAGAAAAGACCGCATGCTCGATTATACTATTTCGACCAATTGAGTGTGCGGTTTTTTTATTTGTTTTCGCTGGCATGCGGCTGAATAGAATACTTGAGGTAATTGCGAAAATGAAGTGCAAAGTGATGCATTCTGGCAAGCTGCTCTTCTGTAAATTTTTCAACATTGGGATGATAGCTCATGTGATTTCGTATAGCTTCCGAGGTTTTCAGTCCCATTAACTCTTGGTCGATTTCGCTCATTTCCCAAGGATGACTCAATCCGAAAAAATGACCCATCTCGTGTACGAGGGTACTACGAACCTGTAGACCTTCATAAGTGATATATAATCGATCAAACTTCGGCATTAATTGAGCATAATATTGCTGCTTAGCCTTGAGGATAGGTGTAAAGCCTAGCATAGCTTGTTTTCCTTCCGGTATTTGTTGTGCATAGCACAGGTATACATTAATTCTTCCGGGGGATTCTATAGTTTCTGCTATCTGCTGAATTTTCACGCCTCGGTCATATACAAAATCTTCATAAAGAACATCTAGGCTTTTATGATAAGGCGTCGTTATAATTGAACTCTTTACAAACTTGATTTGGCCTTTAAATTCTCGATTGAGATAAACCATATTTTCTTGCACTAACGTTTCAAGACTATCTGTTAGAGTAGCTTTGCCAAGCGCATAAAAACTAATTTCAAAAACAGGAACATCTTGGCTAACGCCAATGTTTTGTTGGTTAAAAGGCAGATTTAAAAAATAAAATATCAAGTATATAATTATCATGTCATTTGTGTAATGTAATAATGGCTAAACAATGGATGGTACTATAACGTGGAGAAATTGATTAAATTTCTATTGATAGTGTGTGCCTTTGTTTTAGAAAGAGCTGTTAGGATGCTAAGATAGCAGTGCATATTGCGTGTGATCAATGGGCGATTAGCCATGCTTGTAATCAGGGAGTATAATTCTGAAACTCAGATAGAAAACACTTGCGGAATAATAGAACAAGTCAATTCGTATCTCTCACAATGGCAACGATAGCCTCGGATATTTTAGCATCTACGTCGCCATTATTGAGGTTTCTGATTACCGTTCGATATCCATGAAGTTGATTTTGACAATGTTCTTCCTGGAGCAAGAGCTTTATTTCAATGGCAATATTGGATGGTGTGCATTGATCTTGGATTAATTCAGGGATGATTTTGTCACCATAGATGAGATTAGGAAGTCCTATCATAGGGATGGTGATCAATTTTTTTGCGATTGCGTAATTTATTTTTGAGGTTCGGTAAATGATTATCTGTGGACAATTAGCAAGACATGCTTCCATAGTGGCTGTGCCTGAACATATTACGGCTAATCTGACTTGACTTAACAAGTTAATGACTGGATCAAGGTGCATTTTTACATTGGGCGGTAACGCTGAAATAAAAAAAGAAGTGATATCTGAAACTGTCAAGTTTGATGCTACAACTATATGCCATGTTATGTATGGAAATAGCGGAGCCAAGTCCTTTAATATGCCAATATGTTCACGGATTTCCTGCATTCTACTGCCTGGCAAGAAAGCGATTGATTGCTCATCACGGATGGTATTTTGAGCAATATGCGCTGATAGCGCACTCAGATGAGAGTTCCCGGCATAGAAGCTATTGAGCCCTGTTTTTAAGAAATATTCATGTTCGAAAGGATAGATAGGTATGACTAGATTACAATGTTTTTTGAGCAATTTAAATCTGCCGGGACGGCTTGCCCACACTTTGGGTGGGATGTAATAAACGATTTTATATTTCCGCATGCCTGCCCAGGATAAAATGCGGAGATTAAAACCGGCATTGTCAATAAGGATGATGACATCGGGATTAAAAGCCTCCACAGATTGCTTGCAAGTACGCAATGCTACCCAATGTCTATAGATGTTCTTTGCGACAGAACTGAAGCCCATAACACCGTCAACCCCGCGTCCGAGCCATTGATCCTGTGGGGTGCATAATGAATTATTGCCCCAGATAGCAATCTGAAAGTCTGTATCTCGACATTTATTTATCAGCGTTTTAGCATATTGCTCACCAGAATGATCTCCCATGATAAAACACGCTCGTATCGGCGAATTTTCCACTTAAATATCTTGATAAAGGCTGGAAGAGTAATACAGAAACCACAGTAAACACAACAGCATGGTGATGATCATGACTCCTCTATTAGTCTGTGAAGTAAAACGGGTATTATAGAGTCTGATCCAGAAAATATTGGTGCATATCCCCAGCAAAATGATGGTGCGCATACGCCGACCATCAATACTCATGTCTGTCGGATTCATGATGTCTAAGTCTACCATCAAGCCGAAAAGGATATATACGATTAATGCACCCATCAGTGGAGTGATAATACCTAAGAGTGCTCCCCACAATAGATTATCTCGTGACTTGATGCTAGGAGGTAACATTCTCAAGTACTTTTAATGGTGTAATACTTGGATGATGTGTCAGGTCATGAAATGATGGTACGACGGAGACATAACCATTTTTTAATGCCCAGATGTCTGTGTCATTTCCATTATGCTGCAGTTCGAATGATCCTGTCATCCAATAGTACTTTTCGCCACGTGGATCAGAAGACTCGACGAACTCTTCCTTCCATTTGCCTTCGGCCTGGCGACATACTTTAATTCCTTTAATCTCAGGAAGAGGGAGATTGGGGATGTTAACATTGAGCAATCTGCATGCTCCCATGTCGAAATCAAGTATGAAGTCTATGATCATTTTCATATACCTCTTGGCAGGTTCTAGTTCAGCTTCGAATGAATAGTCGAGGTGAGAAAATCCTATGGATTTAATCCCTTCGAGGCTGGCTTCCATGGCAGCGGACATGGTGCCGCTGTAGATGATATTGATGGAGGCATTGGAACCGTGATTTATCCCTGATACACATAAATCGATTTGACGATCCTTAAGTATAACATTTTTAGCGAGTTTAACACAGTCAACTGGTGTGCCTGAGCATTCATAAGCTTGTACATTATCAAAAGCATTCACCTGTCGTAATCGTATGGGCTCATGTATAGTAATTGCGTGTCCTTGGCCGGATTGTGGAGAATTGGGTGCAACAACTACTACTTCACCTACGGTAAGAGCCACATCGACAAGAGCTTTGATGCCCGGGGCGAAGATACCGTCATCATTTGTGACGAGGATTAGCGGTTTTTTTGTGGTCTTATTCAGCATCTGCATCTATTTTCGCGTGATATTTATCTTGACGCAAAAGTAGTGTTTAGCTAATCAATTTGTGAGATTCTGCTGTTAGAGTGAACTAGGTATATAAGTAAGACCATGTCTACGACCTTTCTGACAATTAAATTTAGTAAATAGGTACAATGAATAAACCCGCCATCAAAGGTGTAATGCTTGTTAATCTTGGTACACCTGATAGTCCAACATGGAATGGATTGCGCAAGTATTTGAATCAATTTCTGACTGACCGCAGGGTTATCGATATACCATGGTTGTTCAGGAGTATGCTTTTTAAGGGTATAGTGGTGCCTATTCGTTCCGGCAGGGTGTCTAAACTGTATCAACGATTATGGACAACAGAGGGATCGCCTCTGAAAGTATATGGCAATCGTGTGGTGAGAGGTGTGCAAGAGTTGCTGGGAGATGAATACAAAGTCGTGTTGGCAATGCGTTATCAGAATCCTTCTATCCCTTCTGCCATCGAAGCACTGACAGCCGCCGGCGTTTCAGAGATTATTGTCGTACCCATGTTTCCACAGTATGCGTCTGCTACTACCGGATCAATCATAGAGGATGTTATGCGAGAAGTAGGTCGCAAAGAGCTAATTCCGTCGATTCGATTTATTAATTCTTATCATGATTATCAACCAATTATAGAATTGATAGCAGATAAAGCGCGTCAACATGCTCTGGAATCCTATGATCATTTTATTTTCTCGTATCACGGTGTACCTAAGCGCTATCTCAAAAAAGAAAATAATCATTGCCGCTGCGATGGCATCTGTTGTCAATCTATAGTCTCTGCAAACCAATTCTGTTATGCTGCGCAATGTCATGGGACGACATATGCCATAGCAGCGGCGCTTGGACTGCCGCCGGAAAAGTATACGCTTAGCTTCCAGTCGCGCTTCGGGCCTGAAGAGTGGGTTAAGCCTTATACGGATGAGGTGATTGAGCACCAGCTCAAAAAAGGCAACAAACGATTATTAGTGTTTAGCCCTGCTTTCGTAGCAGACTGTCTTGAGACGACTATAGAGATCGGCTACGAATATAAGGAGGAATTTATGGAGAAAGGGGGAGAAGCGCTTGATCTCGTAGAAAGTCTTAATGATGATCCGAGATGGATTCAAGCAATTGGTGATTTGGTAAAACAAGCGTAGAATACCATTATTGTTTTTATATTTTGCTCCACTGATGATCTCTTTGAGATAGTTAGATCCAATTGTTTGTTTTTTAATCCCATTGCATTGACCTTCGGGTATCGTGATCATTTTTTGAGCTGGCGCATATTGCTCAAGAGAGCATAGGGGCTATTCTTTACTTTTGGTGTTCTTATTCACCGATAGTTATAAATTTTGGTGATTATAATCACCAAAATTTATGTTTAAGCGTAATTTGTACGGCATACCACTACGGTAAGATAGTTAAAAGCCATTCTAATTTTTGCCGAGTTCACTATTCGTGTCTATTCTGTTAAATGGTTCACTACCTAATCACTTGTTGAATACTTTGTCCAAATAGACAATCATTTGTATGGAACATATTCTTTAAGATCCTGATATTAAAATAAATAATTCTCTTTTAAGCAGCCAATGAAGCTATCTATACGTTAATTTGATGTTTTAATTATTTTGCTTCGTAGGAGGATGTTGACCAAAATGTGGAAGTGTCAGACTCGGATCCTCGTTATGCACGCTTATTTAATACCGCGTATAATGACTCATATTATGACACTCATGGACTACTTTTACGTGGCGACCAGCGATGTATATCCATTGGATAGAAGTCGGGGGTTACAACTGATCATTAGATTAAATTTCTATTTATGACGAAGGTATGGTTAATCAAGGTTCGTCTTGCCTTGATTATTGGTGCATTAATTATTGTAAATCAAGGTTTTACACAGAATTTTGACAACAGATTAAGTGTAATTTTTGAAGATGTAAGTTATGAACGCATCCTTGAGGATCTCAAAATTCGCACTAGCATTCCTATATATTATAGAGTCGGGGCTTTGCCAAACGAGAATGTTAACTTTAGGATCAATAACAAAGAGTTAGAAGAAGGTCTTAAGGACTTATTTCTTGGCACGGGGCTGAGGCCCATAAGATATAAGAATGCCATTTTTATTGTTGCCGGAAGTGCAGATATGACCCGAGATATTCTGGGAGACGCTATTTCGAAATCCCAAGTCCTTGCGGACATCAGCGGCAGAGTGATAAAACTAGATGGCACTCCCAGTCAGTCAAATCGAAGTAGCTTAACAATAAAGATCATTGATAAGGATGATAAAGAAGAATTAATCGGAGCAGCCATTTCTGTCAATGGCAAGCTAGTTGCGGCCACCGATCTGGATGGCACAACTGTGCTCGCACTGGATAAAGGGATGAATGCCGTGAGTATCTCAACCATCGGTTATGCCCCGCTTGACTTATTCTTTGATCTCAGTGGTGATGCGCAGTACACGGTGAGAATGGAAAAAGAGTCTCAGTTTCTAGACGAGTTTGTTGTGACAGGTACAGGTGTTAATACGACTCGTGAGACGCAGTCCGGTATCAACAGAATCGATGTACAGTCACTCGAGAGGATTCCCACATTCCTTGGTGAGCGCGATGTGGTAAAAGCAGTGATGCTTAACCCGGGAGTATCATCAATAGGTGAGGGAGCTGCCGGTTTTAATGTTCGAGGAGGTAACGTTGACCAAAATCTGGTAATGCAAGACGACGCGATACTGTTTAATTCATCTCACGCTTTGGGCTTTTTCAGTACGTTCAATGCAGATATGATCAAGACGGCTACCTTGCACAAAGGGGCGATCAATTCGCAGTTTGGGGGAAGACTAGCATCTGTACTTGAAGTTCAAACTAAAGATGCTGTGGATAGACTAAGATTTAAGCTTAATGTCAATGTGCTTTCAGCGACAGCGACTGCAGAAGTACCTATCTCTGACAAAATTTCATTCATAGGCTCAGGAAGGACTACTTATTCGAACTTCATTTTTACTATCATGCCTAGGCAAGAAATTAAAAATAGTACTGCCGGATTTTATGACCTCAATGGAAAATTAAACTTTAAGCTAGGAAATACAACTGTATCTCTATCAGGGTACTATTCAGCGGATGATTTTAGCTACAATAAGAGTTTTGGTTTTGACTATTACACCAAGATAGCCCAGGCTACGGTACGTACATTAATTAATTCGAATCTGACAAATAGATTATCATTCGTGTGGTCTGATTATTTGAGTAATCAAAACGAATTTACAGGTCAGCTTGCATCTACTTTTCGCACACAAATAGGGTATATAAGAGCTCATGATAAATTAACATTCAAGATCGGAGAAATAGTTGGAGACGTGGGTGTCAGCAGCACTATATATGATGTTGCCCCCGGGGAGTTTTTACCCTTCACTTCCGAATCATTGCGATTGCCTTCAAGCTTAGAGAGAGAGAAAGGAATTGAAAATTCAGCCTATGTCAGCGTAGAAATTCCTGTAGGAGATTTGCTCGATGTGGTAGTCGGAGGTAGATTAAACCATTTTGTAACTCAAGGGCCTAAAACGGTACACAGATATCGAGATGATGTCATCTCGAAACAGAATATCGTAGGAACGGAAGTGATCGAAGGTAAAGTCAGGTCATTTTTTAATCCCGAGTTACGTACATCACTAAAGTTCAACATTAATGATAATTCTACTTTAAAAGTGGGATATGGAAGAACTAGTCAGTATCTAAATCAGATTTTCAATACAGATGTTCCTTCTCCTTCGAGTCAATGGCAAATGGTTAATAATTTTTTCGAACCGGGCATAGCCGATAATTTTTCAGCCGGGGTGTTCTTCGGAAGTGATAATAATGATCTTGAATTTTCAGTAGAAGCTTTTAAGCGCAATATGTTAAATGTATATGATTATAAGGACTTTGCTGATCTATTCGTTAATCCGCATGTAGAGACGGAGTTATTACAAGGGAAGGGAGACTCAAGAGGATTGGAAGTAAGTATGAAAAAGAATAAAGGAGTCCTAAATGGATTTGTATCCTATACCTTTTCTCAGACTACCTATACTATCGATGGCATCAATAATGGTAGTCCATATTTTGCTAATTATGATCAACCGCATAATGTCTCGATGATTCTAAATTATCAACCTATAGAGAAGATTACCTACACAGCCAATTTTACATATCGAACAGGACGACCTACTACAGCGCCGGTAACGAGTTATGTAAATTTTGACAGAGTTTATGTGCCTATTTATTCAGACAGAAATGATTTAAGGATACCTGATACGCATAGACTGGATTTGTCAGCGAATTTTGGACGCACACACAATAGGGCATCAAGGATTAAAACTAGTTGGACGTTCACTATATACAATGTATATAATCGCAGGAATCCGTTCTCAGTATTTTATACGAGATCTGCTAGGGATGTTCCCACTCCACAAGCTAACAGACTTGCGATAGTGGGGACGATATTTCCGTCACTTGCTTTTAATATTGAATTTCAATAGTATTAAAGATTATAGAAGCCAGGAGGAAGTATTAGATTCTCTTGATTGGCTTCATTATTTCAGATAGTAAATAATAGAGATAATTATAAAATGTTTAATAGATTATTATGAAAAGCGTAGATAGTCATCATTTTTGGTTAGTCATATTTGTGTTCGTAAGTCAAATTTCCCTATTGGCCGCTTCAAGCGTAGGGGTTATTACAGACAGAGTCACTTATGTAACAAATGAAGTATTGTATGGTGCAGTTATTATAGAAGGTGTAAATGTCGATAATAGAGTACTTAAAGCTTCACTCGTAGACGCTAAGACTTTTAAAAAGGTTTATAATTGTAATATGCGCATATATGAAGGCAGAGCAATTTTTTATATGCCAATATT
Source organism: uncultured Saprospiraceae bacterium (assembly GCA_964396595.1). Taxonomy (GTDB): domain Bacteria; phylum Bacteroidota; class Bacteroidia; order Chitinophagales; family Saprospiraceae; genus CAYNFR01. The sequence continues at coordinate 76,498 of CAYNFR010000008.1, forward strand.
ACCCAGTTTTAAGAGTGGATCATATATTATCCAAATAGAGGCTTGTCACATTAAAAATACGAATAGGTCGCTGGTAGATGTAGGGTCAGTGTTAGTTCATCTTTTAAATATAGACGATAACTCTTTGGGCAGAACGGCATTTGTAGAAATGGACAGGACTGATGAATGGATAAGCGAAGATGCAAATGTCAATATTACGGCATCAATACGAAGTAGCGATAAATTATTTGTAGATATAAATTCTACTAGCTCCGGGTCGTATCTAGTTACGGCGGGAGACGAGGACAATAAGATGGGCTATTTTATAAAGGAGACTAATTGGAATCAAGCATTTGTGGATGAGTGGAGTACTAACAATTTCGCTGTTCTGCCGGTGATAGACGCCAGTGGCATGAGACAACATTTGGTAGGATTATATTCACCATCAGCAGCTAAGACATATACATCCAGATCAGATGCCAAAGGGATAGCGATATTTATCCTAGAAGAATTTGAGGGATACCATGATTTTGTGTTGTTAAGTTATTTAAACAAGACGGTGGTTCATAATGAAGACTACAAGTTTATAATTGACTTAAATTCGACTGATCTTAATGATAAAGGATGGGATGATATTCTTACTGCTTTTGAAGAGGGGAAGAAAAGAGCACAAATTCATGTGTATTTTGGGGTTGAAACTTTTGGGGTTGAGAAGCCGCTGCTATTAAGTAAAAATTCTTTTCCAAAATCGCAAGGCGATTATATCATTGCTAACTACAAGAAGTTTCCTGATCTAGCAAGTTTCTTTAAGGAGAATTTAATTCCACTTAGATTTACAACTGATAAAAAAGGGTTAACAAAGGCTGTTTTAACACCCCCGTTAGCTTTTAGCAATGGGGTGGACACACGATGGGAGAATCCACTTTTCTTGATTGATGGCGTTCCTAATTTTGATTTTAAGAGCATTGAAACGATGTCGTTGGATAATATTCGGGAGCTAAGTGTTTATCTTGATCTAAATGAAATTAATCCATGGATGTCGATATTCGGCCATAATGGAGTGATTAATATAAAATCAACTAATCCAATAGAACAAAAGGCCAAATACATTCCTGTAAGAGGTGTTCAGAATGCTTTGATCTCTACTGATAACTTATTAAAAAAGGCGATCAGAGAGGGTAACCCGCTGCTTAACCCTACGACAATATGGCGAATGGAAAGTAAACCTATAAGCTTAGAAATAGTTAAAAATAACAGTAATGTAAATCAAAAAATATCTGTCTATCGAGTTGAAGGTAATGTGATTCGGTTTAAGCAATTTGTTGAACATGGCTCGCATTGACAATTGCAGTTATCAAAAAGATATAAATTATGTTAAAAAAACTTGTAGGTATTTTTATTGGTCTAATTGTCATGATGCTGTGGGGTTGTATTGATCCGATTGATCTAATAGACAAGCGTGAAGACGAAGCTGTAATAGTTGTTAACGGACGTATGACCAAAACGGATCAAGGTGGATCTGTGGTCGTAGAGATATTCAGAAGTTCAGTCGGAACGACGCGATTTCAGAATGTATTAGCACAAGAAGTATTGTTAATTAACGAAAAGGATGAACAACTTTCTTTGATAAGACTTGAGCCCGGGCTGTATGAAGGTTTTCCTACAATTGATTTTCCATTTGTATATGGGGAGAGATATAAGATTAGAGCGGTTGTTAATCCTTCGGAAGTCTTCGAATCTGAGTATGTTTTGTTGAGTCAATCACCACCAATCAATAGCGCAAGTTTTGAATATATTCCACCTGCGAGGGGGATCTTCGGCGAGATAGCACTTAATGTTAATACAACAATAGGAAGTGATGCACCTAGGAATATCTTAAGATGGGATGTATTTGAAACGTATCGACTCACAGAAGAAGTTGAAGGGGATCCAAGGATCGGCAAGACTTGTTATATAACTGACAAAATATCACAACGGCACTTTAAATCTCTTGATGGGAAAGTGGTTGAAACGGATGTAATGTTTGACTACACAGCGTTTACACAAGGCGTTACGAATAATCACGGTCGAGATGTATATTTTACTATTGTTCAAGAAGCAATAGATGAAGAGACGGATCAATATTATCAAATATTGGATAATATTGTAAATAGAGAAGGGGGATTGTTTGAAACACCGCCCGGTCGTATTATTACAAACATGAAAGCGATCACCAATACGACGAGGGAGGTTCAAGGCTACTTCTATGCAGCGCAGCAAGATACTGTTAGGTTTTTTGTGCGTGCGAATCAGATAGGATCTCCACGATCACATTGTCCAACAGCCATTACGCCGGCCGGTCCGGCTAATATTGGGTGTGTTAATTGTTTAATTCTTCGAGGGTCTACTGTGACGAGGCCATTTTTCTGGATTGAGTGACAGAGTTATGTATAAAGCATGTTGAACATGAAAGAAAAATTCTAAGTAGAAAATTCTAAATTACTATTAATCATTGGATTTTATTGATGGGTCTCATCAATAATACTGGAGATAACTTAATAATAATTCATGCTGTATGTGTGAATAGCTAAATGAGTAACAAGAGGGCAATATGCTTATAAGAGTTAGAGAAAATTTTTCTGGGTTATTATATAATCCTCGTGATTTTAATGTGAATAATAGTATTACGATTTTAAAGGATCCTATGCGATTATTCATAGGTCTGGCAGTCATGATGCTGTGGGGTTGTATTGATCCGATTGATCTAATAGACAAGCGTGAAGACGAAGCTGTAATAGTTGTTAACGGACGTATGACCAAAACGGATCAAGGTGGATCTGTGGTCGTAGAGATATTCAGAAGTTCAGTCGGAACGACGCGATTTCAGAATGTATTAGCACAAGAAGTATTGTTAATTAACGAAAAGGATGAACAACTTTCTTTGATAAGACTTGAGCCCGGGCTGTATGAAGGTTTTCCTACAATTGATTTTCCATTTGTATATGGGGAGAGATATAAGATTAGAGCGGTTGTTAATCCTTCGGAAGTCTTCGAATCTGAGTATGTTTTGTTGAGTCAATCACCACCAATCAATAGCGCAAGTTTTGAATATATTCCACCTGCGAGGGGGATCTTCGGCGAGATAGCACTTAATGTTAATACAACAATAGGAAGTGATGCACCTAGGAATATCTTAAGATGGGATGTATTTGAAACGTATCGACTCACAGAAGAAGTTGAAGGGGATCCAAGGATCGGCAAGACTTGTTATATAACTGACAAAATATCACAACGGCACTTTAAATCTCTTGATGGGAAAGTGGTTGAAACGGATGTAATGTTTGACTACACAGCGTTTACACAAGGCGTTACGAATAATCACGGTCGAGATGTATATTTTACTATTGTTCAAGAAGCAATAGATGAAGAGACGGATCAATATTATCAAATATTGGATAATATTGTAAATAGAGAAGGGGGATTGTTTGAAACACCGCCCGGTCGTATTATTACAAACATGAAAGCGATCACCAATACGACGAGGGAGGTTCAAGGCTACTTCTATGCAGCGCAGCAAGATACTGTTAGGTTTTTTGTGCGTGCGAATCAGATAGGATCTCCACGATCACATTGTCCAACAGCCATTACGCAGGCAGGCCCGGCTAATATTGGGTGTGTTAATTGTTTAACTCTTCGAGGGGCTACTGTGACGAGGCCGTTTTTCTGGGAATAGTCAAGAAAAATAAATAAGGTATCAATGAATACCTTATCTGCAAAATCCTAAGTATAAACTACAATCTAGGAATCGGAATTAATGGAAATTTCTTACTCTTCCTCAGAAATTCTTTCTGTAATATCGTCGATTTTGTCTTTTATGTTTTCGATGATAGTGGCAGCACCTTCCGCTAGATCATCTACCATATTTTCAGCTTTGTCTCTGGCTGAAGCGAGCAGAGATTCAGGATCTATTTCCTTGATAGTTTCTTGAATATCTTGGGCGATTTCTTCTGCTTCTTTTTTGATAGCTACTGCGGCACCTGCAAGACTGGCTTTCACTTTATTAAACCTTGAGGCTTTTTCTTCCTTCACAGCTTCGGACGCTTTAGTAAGTTTTTCTTTTTTATCTTCCAGTTCAATATTCTTTGATTGAATATCCTTTGCGATTTTTGCTTTAATTTCTTCCTCTTTAGCTTTAATTTGTTGGTTTACAGCTTGCTGCTCTTTTCTTCTTACTTCGCGCTCTTTATCCTTTTCGATTCTAGCCTCGATATCAGCTTTGGTTTTTAACATGTCATCAAGTTTAACCTGCTTGCTAGCGATTCTTTCTTCTAACATGGCAAGTTTAGCTTGACGAAGTTGTACTTCGAGTTGACCATCTGCTGCTTCAATTCTCGATTGTTGAAATTTTAAGTCTTGCCTATCGCGTTTTATGGTTTGTTCCATTCTGCTTATGGCTGAGGTCAGACCGTCTAGCCTGTGCTGATAACGTGAAGTACCATTATTAGAGTCTTGGTCTGGACCACTGCGTTTTTCTTTTGCTTTTTTAAATGCGTTATCGATACGCTTGAAGAGTTCATTACGATGTCTACTGATTAATTCTGATGATTTAAACTCTTTTTGTATTTCTTTTAATTCATTAAAAATCGGATGAAGGCCTAGACCTTTTTCAATTTTCTCTTCTATTTTGGCGATTTTTTCACCTATGTTCTCAAAAATAAGTTTGCTTGATTTATCTAGCTCACTGTTGAGCGAACGTCTCATCACCTTAAGACTATTAAATAGCTCGTCAGTCTGATTTCTGAGATTAGTGCTATGCTCTCTAAATAAATTTTTCTCAAATGATTGGTTCTGAACTTTCTCCCAGAAAGATTTTACTTCATCCCATATATTCCGGTCATAAGTATCGAGTGCATTGATACGGGTTCTGATATCCTCAAGTTCGTCTTGATAATTTTGATAGAGCTTCGAAGAAAGAATTACGAAATGCCACTCTGTCTTCGCTCTTGCCAGCAAATCTGTGCGTTTCGTTCTAAGATTTTCCGGGAGGATATCATCTGTCATAGATAGTTTACGTTCATAAACTTTATGACCCTCAGGGAAAGGCACCGATGTTCCTTCACGCCAGAGATTCATCATCTGGTTATAGAATTCCTCTGTGGCTAACTCCTCACCAAAAGCGTGAACTTGGATCAAGTTTACATCTTCGATGAGCTCGATTGCCAATAATACTTTTTCCTCTTTTTCATTGGTTCCCCAAAGTACGATCTTAGTTTTCATGTTCTTTATTCTCAGATTATCGTCAAAGCTGTGCTAGTCTGTGTTATTTTAACCCTTGGTTAGATATAAAGATGCAACTTTATTTAAACTGGTTGGTGGATTAGCTGTTTTTTCATTAGATATTCTACTATTTGTACCGTGTTCGTCGCAGCACCTTTGCGCAAGTTATCAGCCACAATCCACAGATTAAGTCCGTTTTCTATCGACTCATCTCTTCTGATGCGACCTACGAAGACCTCATCTTTGTTCTTGGCAGTGAGCGGCATTGGATAATGGGAGCGTGTTTTATCGTCTTGCACAATAATACCGGGTGACTCCTTCAAAAGAGTTTTGACGTCTTCGAGATCAAATGTCTTATAGAATTCTACATTAACCGATTCAGAATGTCCCCCATGTACAGGGATTCTAACGGCTGTAGCTGTGATGGCGATGTCAGGAGCGCGCATAATTTTCCGTGTTTCATTGACTAGTTTCATCTCTTCCTTGGTATAGTCGTTGTCTAGAAAGAGATCACATTGAGGAATACAATTTTCAAAGATGGCATGTGGATAAGCCGCTTCACCGTTTACATTGCGACCAGACTTTTCCGCCTCATACTGATTTACGGCTTTCACACCTGTGCCTGTAAAAGACTGATATGTCGAAATAACCAGACGTTTGATGCCATACTTTAAGTGAAGGGGATAAAGTGCCACTACCATCTGAATGGTACTACAATTGGGATTAGCAATGATCTTATCATGCTTATTGAGGATGTCTGCATTGACTTCCGGTACAACTAATGGAATATGAGTCTCCATCCGCCAAGCAGATGAGTTGTCAATTACAAAGCAATCTATGTTAGCAAATTTCTCTGCCCACTCCTTCGAAGTATTTGCGCCGGCGGAGAATAAGGCGACATCAGGCTTAAACGCCAATGCTTCTTCGATGGTGACTACTTCATACGTTTTACCTCTGAGTTGAATCGTTTTTCCTTTACTATTAGCTGATGCGGCGGGGATGAATTGTGTAATAGGGAGATTACTTTTTTCGAGAACTTCAAGCATTACACTGCCTACGAGCCCGGTAACTCCCACTATAGCCAATTTCATGATGTAAAATTATATTGGGTTAATAAACTTCAATTCAAAGGTATACTCATTATCAATAATCTTGCCGATGCATCGTGAAGAATGTCAAATAAGATGTGGATTCAGAATTAGTCCTACATTTGGGAAGGTATGCACCGTACATTAATCATTAAGTTGGCATTCATTTTTGCCTTGCGGCTAAGTGCCCAGCCTACTACATTCATGTCGAGTGGAGATAACTTTTCATCTGCATGGCAGGGTGATAAAAGTCATTTTGTAATTCAGGATGGCTTTATTCGTCTGTCGGTTGCTCAAGCAGGGATGTCTACTTTGTATACCCCCTATTTTGCTGTTGGAGACCAACAATGGAATATTTCTTTCAGGATGGATTTCGAACCCTCTTCTAATAACCGTTTAGTTCTTTTTCTTTATTCGGAGAGTGTACCTGATTTTAATCATGGTGATGCGCTTTACATAATAGCGGGACAAGACGGCACCAATGATGCCTTGGAATTATGGCAACGGAAATCGGGTTTGTCAAAAATATTGACCAGAGGCCAATCAGGTGCTATTGCTAAAAGTGGGATTCCTGTCGAACTCAAGGTTAATATTGAGAATGGGATTCTGTCGCTGAATGTAGATTATTCTGGCATAACTTGCTACACAGAAGAATTTGTAATTGAGTTAGAGGAATGGATGGAGAAGCCGGGTTACTTTGGTTGGATTGCGCAATATACCAACACACGTCGCGATCGATTTTGGTGGAAGGATATTTATGTCGGGCCGACTATTCAGGATGTCGAGGCTCCCCAGTTAGAGAGAATGAAGTATGACTGGCGTGAGATTAGCCTATTCTTTAATGAAAAAATAAGTGGGAGTTTACTGGATATTAATATAACGCCTGCTATCAATTATGATTACAAAGTGGAAGGTGATATGGTCAACATTTTTTTGGAGGGGTCTTTAAAATCTCAGACTAATTATCTTATTGAACTCAATAACGTGGTTGATTGTAGTGGCAATCAAGCGGATACAATTATTGAATGGCGGACCAGAGCGATACCATCGAAAAAGGATATTGTGGTCAACGAGATTCTTTTTAATCCTTATACCGGAGGAAGTGATTTTATCGAGATTCTGAATACGTCGGAAGAGAGCTATTTGTTGTCTGATGTGGTTCTACTCAATAGAAATAACAGCATGACTGTTAATTTACCTGATGTTATTCTTGATCCGGGAGGCATATTGGCGTTTACGCCTGACAGCGAATTTCTTCACCTTAATTATCCTCATGTGGCAAAGGATAATATTATTCAGACTTCTATTCCTCGGTTTAACAATGATCGTGGGAATGTCAGTTTAATCAGATCATTAGACGAGCTGGTGATTGATGAAGTGAATTATGAAGAAGGATGGCACAATCCGATTTTGAGAAATGTAAAAGGTGTTTCTTTAGAACGTATAAATCCGGCTGGCACATCAGACAATGCAGAGAACTGGACATCATGTTCTGAAAATGCGGGCTTTGCAACCCCTGGGGCTCAGAACAGTAACCGCAGTCGAGCTGAAGAAATCAATATACTTGAACTCAAGACTAAATATTTTAGCCCCGGTACTATGGGAACGGATTCAGAGATGGTTATATCGTTTGAGCTTGTTAAGTCCGGCTACCTCGCTTCAGTAGATATATTCAATGATGCGGGACAGCCGATCCACAGATTAACTAACAATAAGTTACTCGGCACTTCAGGGGAGATTAGATGGGATGGGCGTGATCTTGCTAATAAGCTATTAACTACAGGCATCTATATAGTGCGCGTTGTACTTTTTCATCCTGATGCCCCGCCAATTACTCGTAAGTTTACCACCGTTCTGGTTCTTACTCAATAGACTCTATGGAGATAGCACATTACAGATTTAGCGAATTGAGCCTTATGCTACTTCATGACATCATGAAATTGCGACAAGAGGTGTTTGTTGTAGAACAGGATTGCCCATATCTTGATGTGGATGGTCTAGATACTGATTCTATTCACGTCATCGGACTGGGAAAAGATGGAGGGATAACAACGTATCTGCGCATAATACCTGAATGCGAAGGTCGGTCAGCGTACGTCATAGGCCGTGTGGTAACATCAACTCTGTATCGCGGCAGGGGATTAGGACGCACCTTAATGCTGTATGCGATTGATCTGATCAGAGATCTCTGTATCGAGTGTGATATAGTATTATCTGCTCAAGTATATGCGCGCGCGTTTTATGAATCGCTCGGATTTGAAGCAGAAGGATCTTCCTATCTCGAAGATGGAATTGAACACATCTCTATGCGGTTAACTCGACAATTTTAGCTCTGGCATCACTTAATATTTCATCGACCGACTTCTTGTTCGCAGCTTGGGCATAAACACGCAAAACAGGCTCAGTACCGGAAGGTCTAAACATGACCCATGTACCATCTTCCAAGGTAAAACGATATCCGTCCAGATCATCTTTGCGTACGACGCTGCGCTTGCCGATATGGGAGATGCTACCGTTTTTGCAATGATCGATCATGGCGAGTTTTTTCGACTCCTCGATATGTAGGTCATTTCGATCAGAATAAAATGGTCCTACGATATCATACACTTCTTGAATAAGTTGATTGAGTGATTTGCCGGTCTTTGCCATGAACTCCATAATCATAAGGCCTATCCAGATGCCGTCTCTTTCCGGTATGTGACCTTTGACAGCCAGTCCGCCTGACTCTTCGCCACCGACCAATACATCTTGATGTTGCATGATTTCGGCGATGTACTTAAATCCTATCTTGGTGACTTCTACGTCTAGTCCGAAATGATTGGCAAGTTGTACCATTTTGTCAGTCACGGAGAATGTCACCACTACCTTGCCGGTTTGCTTCTTGTATTTATGCAGGTAAAGTAAAAGTAAGAGGAGGATGTGGTGTGAATCCACAAATTGTCCATTCTCGTCGAAGAGGCCAATACGGTCGGCATCACCATCGTTGGCGAGGCCTAGATTATGCTTGTTTTCACTAGCAAGGAAAGCGGATATTTCCGGTAGATTACGTAGAATAGGCTCAGGAGCCCGGCCATTAAAGCTAGGATTGAAGTCGCAATGGAATAGCGTTGCATTAGGGAAAAGTCTTCTGATGACATTCTGCCCGGCACCAAACATACCGTCATAGGCTAATTGTATATTTTTTCGAATAGCTTCTAGATCAAAATTTGCCTCAATATGATCCATGTACATTTGCTCCAAATCCATTTCTATGATTAGACCTTCTGCAACTAAGTCCTTATACGGTCTGAGACCTCCTATAGCATTGTCCGGTATGATAGACTCTACTTCGTTAATGTCCTTAGGAACGGAAGGTCCACCATATGAACTTTTAAGTTTAAAACCATTGTAGTCTGGTGGGTTGTGGCTGGCTGTGATAACTATACCCATGTCAGACCCTGTCTTAACAGTGGCAAGAGATACAGCAGGCGTACTTACATATCTGTCGCCTATGATCGTCTTTATCCCGAAGTGGGCAAACACTTGAGCTGTAGTCTCAAGGAACATTCTCCCTCCAAATCGACAATCATGGCCTATTACCGCTTGTTTCATCCGCTTGCTCATCATCCAGCGTGCGGTAGCTTCACTGATTCGCTTCAGATTATCGATTGTATAGTCCTTGGCTATTATGGCTCTCCAACCGTCTGTTCCAAATTTGATTTTATACATATTGTAAAAATATTTAATATATTAGCAAAATTAGCTCGATATTGTGCTCAATATTGACACAAGTAGAACATAATTACTTAAACATACAATATTATTACATTGGTTGATACATATCGGCATAAAGGTCTGAGAGAAAAATTGGTCAAGGAGCTAAAAGCTAAAGGAATTACCGATATAAGGGTATTAACGGCAATAGGAAAAATCCCGAGACATTTCATGTTGGATGAAGCATTTGGTGAATGGGCGTATAAGGATCAGGCCTTTCCTATTGAAGCTAATCAGACTATCTCGCAGCCTTATACTGTGGCTTTTCAGACCCAACTACTAGATGTAAAGAAGGGTGATATTATTCTAGAGATAGGTACGGGTTCTGGCTATCAAGCTACTGTATTATATGAGATGGGGGCTAAGGTATATACTATAGAACGTCAGAATGTTCTATTTTCATTGACATCTCGTCGCTTGATCAGAATGGGCTATGTAGGGATTCGTACGCTGCTGGGTGATGGATACGAGGGTGCGGAAAGATTTGCGCCATTTGACAAAATACTGGTTACAGCTGGGTCTGATACTTTTCCTCAGAAACTGATGGCACAGCTTAAAATCGGCGGCATATTGGTGTTGCCACTAGGCAAGAATGGAAAGCAACAGATGATGCGTTATGTAAAGACTTCGACCCATCAGTATAGCACAGAAAATCATGGGCCATGTAGTTTTGTTCCTATGTTAACAGGGGTAATAGGCGTGTGAATATAATATTGTAGCACTTATCTTGCCTGGACGCGTTGAAACAGTGAGATTCTTAGGAGTACTTATTTACTGTAAATAGATTTTTATCGCTGAGCTTACTAGATTGGATAATTTAAAAGGGTCTATAGCTTCTTAAAGAGACCCACATGGGGATTCATAACAGCTTGTCTGCACAGCGTAGGGCTCACACTTGCTGTGTTGTTTACGAAATTTGGCTCAGTATTATCGCCACTAATGGTAGCAATATTCGTGTGGTCACCAGAAGAATTGACCGTTGCAGTAATGGTTAATGTTCTTGACACTCCGTTATTTAGACTCCCAATATTCCACAAACCTGTACCAGGTGTATACGTTCCTCCACCTGCAGATACGGTGTGACTGACATAAGTATATCCAGAAGGTAGAAGATCTTGTACGATCACACCTGCATTATTGCTAGGGCCATTATTTGTTGCAGTAACGGTAAAAATTATGTTTTGTCCTATGAACGGTGTTGTGTTGTTCATCGTTTTTGTAACAATAAGATCTGATTCTAAAAAGTCAAAACCGATCATATATCCATCACCGGAAATATTGGTACTTCCGTGCCAATTGCTCCCGCTATTCGAAGGACGACCTCTAATGAATATTCTCAAAACAATGGTGGTAATCCCCTGTCCTGTGACCAGTACAGTTCCTCTCCCTGAACCGCTTGGATTGGAGCCATTTGGGTTTGCTGCTGAATTTAAAATGGCAGTGGGGGTTACATCCAGTTGATTCGTGCCGGAAACCTTCGATAACACTATAGGCACATTTGACGAGACTAATTCAAACTCTGCGGTATAACTTCGGCTATTTGATCGGGCCCCCATCGCATTGACTTGCATATGCGGATTGTTGACTGGTCGATCAAATGTGATTGTTAAATCTGCCATCTGCCACCTACCGCTAGTAGCTCTACCGGCTGCAGTCAATGGTTGAACATTCGTAAACATATTAACGATTCTATTTACCGCAACATCTATTCCTGTACCTGCCGCCGAACCACTTGAGGTAAAAGTTCCTGCCGGTGGAGCTGCACCAAAAAAATTAATAGGTATTAATTCGGGCTCATTGGGATAGCCTATAAAGGTAGCCCCATTATAGCCGGAAAAATTAGTCTGCGTATATTGCTGATTAGATAACTCAAAGCTTACATTAATGGCAGGATTATAAGTTGCAAATGTATTACCAGTGGGGTTATCTGTGTTAATCCGCATACGTATGGAAGTACTTTGAAAAACATTTGTTTGATTAGTTGTAGGATTGCCATCTCCGACAGCCATCTCTAATGCTTGATTCTGGCCAATTAGTGCTTGTGTTAACAATAACAAATTAATAAAAAAAGAAAACCCTATGATAGATATCCTCTGTCGTGCATTAAGACCATATTTTAGCAAAGATGCTTTTATACCCATTATCAACTATTATTAGCTATGGAGCGAGCTATTAGTTCGTACGTATTATTTATATGACATCATTCGAAACTAAATCACCTATGATATTCTAGAATAATCTTGTTAATCTTCGGTTAAATATTGATAAACCCAGTAATCCTTAATACAGCTGAGAAAGAACAGATGAACTGAGATGTACAGTCTTAAGGTTCTTGCCGTCAATCCAATATATTGCAACGACTTTTGAAGTTTTTTATTGAATCAATATGATGATTTTTGATCATAGCTTGCTACTAGCGCGAAGAGAAGCCTTATGACAGTCAATGATGTAAGTGAGATCAATTCAATACTTATGGTATACATGTTCTCAAATGATACTACCTTACTATTTATCATAAATTGATCGTAACGTTTCTGAACGAATTTTCTCGATTCGTTTCAATTACATAGATCCAGATTATTTATCTCTTTTCAGCAAATAAATTGGATCATTAAGAAAAATCTTATTGGCGATAGGCTCTACGATCCAGTTTTTTACATCGATCAATAAACCTATCTATGGCTGCTACAGTTTGTTCCAAAGGAATTAACTGATTTTCTTTATAAGCCACTAAGTGATGGCCACCGCCTTCTATGGTCCAGTCAGGATCATTTTCCCATTCATCGAAGAAATCCATACTGACCGACTGTCTGAGCATAGATTCGTCAGTGCCGAATACATTATATTTTTGATCAAAATCAGGTGTAGTCGGCAGGGATTCGAAGGATCTATCATACATGTTTCTTACTGTACGACCAGATTTTTTAGGTCTTATCATAAATTTTGCCAACTGCATTTCCGGGTGCCGATATTCAAGTACTGTAGTTTTTTTGGTTGCGAATCCATGTGAATAAGATAGGTCGAATAAGCTTATGATTCCCTTACCAGCTGGAATCATCATGACACCTGTGGCGCGCGGTTTAGCTTTATTGTTAAGTAATACAAAATCCTGACGAACGAGCTCATTATGTTCTAAATTTATGTTGGTCTCAAATCGCCAACGCCTCTGACTTGCAAGCGCACGTCGTGCTCTTACGCGATCATCTTCTGAAAATAATCGTGCTATTATATCAAACATTGGCAACCATGTAAAACATCATCAAGCATGGCTGCAAGTTAGTATTCCTAATAGGCTTAGAGAAGTAATATGGAGGATTATTCGACAGGAGATATATAATTGCCCCATGCCCACCCTTCAATCTTGTTGTACTTGATTTTTGCCCATAGCCCGATGTTTCCTTCGATTGTATCTACCTGTGGATGATAGTAAATAATCAAGACTTCGCTACTATCTCTTATCTTAAGCCTTACTGCACCATCAGCAGATGGTTCATTGCGGAGATTGAGGGTTGATTCTCTTACATTGACCCTACCTTTCGACAAAACATATTCGTATCCGTATTGGTCGATTTTTTGCTCAAGGGCTTGAATGATGGAGTCCTGTTCTAGGACAAGTGTACGGAGTTGTTTTTTTGAGAGTTTAGCGGTCTCTGAGTCATCACTTCCTAAAGATGGCATTTTAATGCTCTTGAGTATTCTTATCGGAGATTGTTTTTTCAATACGGCAAAAGCTAATAATGAAAGTACAAGGGCAAACCCCACAATGAATATGTAGCCAAATAAACCAAAATTGCGTTTAGAATATCTACCTTTTTTTGCCATAGGGCTTACTGATTTTGCACCGCTTTATACATTAACTTTACCTGATCGAGGGTAAACTGACGAGCTATACCGGCTTGAAACAGATATTGTCGATCGCCGGCGATTCTGATATGTCTGAAGTCATAGTTTATATAGTCTTCACCTATCTTTCGCTCAAAGATGAACCCGTGTGGATCTTCTTGAATCATTTTAGAGAAGGTATCTTTCGTTTGTTGGTCTGACTTAATATTTTCTATGGCAGTCTTGGTGTTTAGTTCTGTCACCTGAGATTCAAAAATTTGCAAAATAAAACCTGCTGAGTCGGTGACAATACAGTCTTTCATTATGCCAAAGTCACTGGGCACTATTGTTACCTTTTCAGGAGCTAGAATCTTGATAGGCAATCCATGGGACATTAGATCTAATGGGACTAATGTCGGTTCTTGTTTACATGATATGAACACTGCTGCACAGAACAAGAATAGACTCAGAATAGAGCGATAGTAGATATTCATCTTGATGATTGGTTTAGACGGCAAATGTACATTTAAGGAGAACATATTTCTTCTTTTCCTTTCATATTCGTAAAGTGTGATGCCCAATGTACTGACACTTTGGATTGTAAATAATATGTACATTTGAAGAATTAACATGATACAATTATGATGAGCGTATGAGAAACATTGAAAGGTCAATCAAATTATTGGCTTGCTTTATACTGTTGCTATTTTCATTTTGGGCGGAAGCCCAATATTCCAGACAGGACACTCTTAGAGGCAGTATCGGTCCGTCTCGTGCGTGGTGGGATCTTGTTCACTATCATCTTGAGCTAGAAGTATTTCCGGAGACAAAGTCATTTATAGGTCAGAATACAGTTACTTACAAGGTGCTGGACGAGTACCAATATTTACAAATAGACCTGCAAGAACCTTTGAAGATTGATCGGGTCACGCAAGATGGCCAGCTACTGGAATGGCATAGTGAAGGCGCGGCACATTTTATTTCGCTCCGCAAGCCTCAGCGTGTCGGCGATCTCAACAGTGTCGTCATCCGATATAGTGGTGTGCCTCATGAAGCGGTGAGGGCACCTTGGGATGGGGGAATTAGCTGGAAGAAGGATAAAAGTGATAATCATTTTATAGCGTCCTCGTGTCAGGGCATCGGTGCAAGCATCTGGTGGCCTTGTAAAGATCATATGTATGACGAGGTGGATAGTATGTTGATGACGATCACTGTACCGGCAGGCTTATTTAATGTCTCCAATGGTCGCCTTGCGAATGCTGAGATTCTGGCAGATGGACGATCCAGAACGAGCTGGCGAGTGGTCAATCCAATAAATAATTATGGGGTAAACATTAACATAGGAGATTATGCCCATTTCAGTGAGATATATCAGGGAGAGAAGGGGGATCTTACATGCGATTACTATGTTTTATCCTACAATCTGGACAAGGCGAAGGAACACTTTAAACAAGTAAAACCAATGATGGACGTCTTCGAACATTGGTTTGGCCCGTATCCGTTTTACGAGGATGGATACAAATTAGTAGAAGTGCCTTACCTCGGCATGGAACATCAAAGTAGTGTGACTTATGGCAATGGTTATCAACAAGGCTACCTAGGAAGGGATCTGAGCGGGACAGGACGAGGCATGATTTTCGATTATCTCATCATTCACGAGACTGGACACGAGTGGTTCGCTAATAATATCACGTACCAAGATATCGCGGATATGTGGATTCATGAAGGCTTTACGACTTATAGCGAAAATCTTATTGTCGAAGCGTGGCTCAATGATAAGGAAGCTGGAGCTGATTATGTACTGGGTCTGCGATCGAACATTGCCAATGACGAACCAATTATCGGTCCTTATGGGGTGAATAAAAGTGGATCTAAAGACATGTATTCTAAAGGGGCCAATCTCTTGCACATGATCAGACAGGTTATTAATGATGATGAGCGCTGGAGAGCAGTTTTGCGAGGTCTTAATGAAACGTTTTATCACAAGACTACCACCAGTAAGGAAGTAGAAGCGTATATGATAGATAAGTCTGGAGTTGATTTATCCACGGTCTTCGACCAATATCTCAGAGATACCAGAATACCTATTTTAGAGTATCGGATAGTCAATAATAGTCTTCGTTATAGATGGGTCAATACTGTGGAGGGTTTCAGAATGCCTGCGGACATCATGATTGATGGAGAGTGGCATCGTGTGGAGGCCACAAATTATTGGTTTGGTTTAGAATTAGATCATGTTCCGCAGCAGGTATCCTTACATCGCAATTATTATGCAGGAATAATGTCTGTGTTGTAATGGTATCAACGCCTGACGACAAATTTTCCATCAATCAATGACTCTCTCAGAGAGATATTCTTAAGTACATCCTCTTTGTAAAAGAGGCAATCACGCATTTCTTTTCGTGCGAAAAGTTCAAGTTGATCTCCATTATTACGCGAGTCAGCCTGAGTACTATTACCATAACTCATAAGTACCTTGGCACGGACGCGCTCGCCAAACTCGATGACAGCCTGCCAGCTATCACCCCCTTTAATAAAGGATACGCCTTGGTCATCCGTTTTTCCATCAGACCAAGCCACTCTGAAGATTCCCACAGATCCATCTGCTCCATTGCCCGGAAGATTTTTACCGTTATATTTTATCCGATAGACATCACCCCATGGTACATCTAGTGCTATACCTTTATCAAGGAAGGATGTTGCAACTTCCTTTAATGCATTCACAGCTGCCTGCTTTTCAGCGAGCGATTGTCTGCTGTAAAACGCGTCTGCGAGACTCCAAGGGGTAGAATAGTTAGTCTTGTTATCAGGTTTCATTTTTTGTGCCCATTGATAAAAAAGAGCCATGCCTCGACTATCGGCATTGGCTTCCCGATCCCAGTTGTTGAGCACCTTCATAGCTTCTTTTTCTAGCTGTCCACCGTACTGATTAACGGCTGCCTCCAGATCATCGAGATATCTGTCGGCCATTTCTATGCGTGTGCTGTTTTTATAATCTATGAGCTCGTCAAACGTAATACTGTCATCTTCGAGCATCATTCTGACCGCTCGAGTAGGGCGGAATCCCATCTCTACAGGAGCCATGTAAGGTTTGAAGTCTTCGGGATTAAGCAATATAGGATAGGTAGCAGTCCATGGTGGATCATTGGCGTTCTGAAGCCAGCCTGTTTCCGGATTTTCAAGTTTAGGCAGTTCATCATAAGTCAGCATATCCGTCCATATATTTTCGGATTTACTTCCATCAACGATACCTGACCAATGCTCCCACCCGCCATGCTTTCGGCGTGGTATTAAGCCATTGAAGAGGTAGAATATATTTCCCTGTTTATCGGCATACATAATATTAAAAAATGGGATCTGAATATCTTTTAGCGCATTCTTGAAAGAATTAAAGTCATTGGCGATGCCCATATTCCACCATTGTACTATACCGTGTGGTTGGTCAAATCCCGGCATTTTAAGGCTATAGGCTTTGCCATTGGCAGTGCTGATTACTGAGCCGAAATCTGTCGAACTAAGCAGGGTAATCTCTTTTTCAGACATCTTGCCATCATCAGATTTGATCGCAAGGGTATGCGTGCGTCTGTCAAATGGTTTCTCGACGCCATCTAGTATGTATCCTGCTCCTGAAGGACTCAGTGTGAGTTCATAAGTGTCTGCATTGTCGATAGTATTATTGGTGTGACTCCATCCCAGATTTTCATTAAAAGCGATACCCAGTGTTGGCAATCCTACGAGTGTTGCCCCATAAGTATTGATACCCGGCGCGTTAATATGCGCTTCATAAAACAACCATTCATCATGCCACGGCAGATGCGGATTCATCACCAGCATGGCATTGCCGGAAGCACTTCTTTTCGGGGCAATAGCGTATGCGTTCGAGCCGCGTTCTGAAATGTCTTTTGCTGCTCGCACCGCTCGTTGTAAATCTCTTCCACCTACAAATCGACCATATATCATGAATAATGCGTGCTGTAGTATGTCATATTTCTCAACAGGTAGAATAGCTCTGTTTTCGACCGATACCGCACCCGGCACTTGGGTAGCATAGTCATTCATACCTCGCACAAATTCATCGATGTACTTCTTAAACTCTGATGACTGAGAATGATACCAATCTACCGCGATCCTAGGAAAATCAAGTGCATGCACCATCATATCATTCTGAATATGCTCCTCACCAAAAAATGCCGCTGCTCGCCCTCGCGAATTAGCAAAATTCTTCAGGATGGTATTCGCATGACTGTGCATTTGGGCATAGCCCAATGAATAAAAAATCTCTTTGTTGGTACTCGCGTAAATATGTGGCACACCCCATTTGTCCCACAAAATCTCAGTCACAGGCTGCGATTGATGCGCCATAAGCATAAGATCATCACGCAGTTCTTCCTTTACGGCTCTGTTTTTAGTAATGACGAGTACATCAGGCTTTTCTGCAATACTAATCTTCGATGTGGTGGTACAACTATACACCATAAAAAAACAATATATCGAGACGAAAAAGAGCAAAGTTTTCATAAGAAAGAAGTATTATTAGTGAAAGCATTAAATTTAAGACTTCAATTTAATTTCGAGGCAATTTCTCTAGAACTTATTGGCGACGAGCTACTTACTTCGGGATGATTTAATTAAAAATATAAAATAATAAAGCATGAAGACAATTAAAGGGCCTGCGATTTTTTTGGCTCAATTTATGGGTGATGAGGCCCCTTTTAATAGCTTGGACAGTATCTGTGCCTGGGCAGCGGAGCTGGGTTATAAAGGGGTGCAGATACCGACTTGGGATTCGAGGTGCATCGATCTAAAAAAAGCTGCTACTAGCCAGTCATATTGCGATAAACTGAGGGCAACGGTAGAAAAACATGGTGTATCCATTACAGAACTTAGCACCCACTTACAGGGTCAGCTTGTTGCTGTACATCCGGCATACGATATAATGTTTGATGCTTTTGCACCTAATGAAGTGAAGAATAATCCTAAAGCAAGAACTAAATGGGCCGTACAACAAGTAAAATGGGCTGCTGAGGCAAGTATGAGACTCGGATTAAAAGCAAGTGTTACTTTTTCCGGTGCATTGTTATGGCATACGATGTATCCATGGCCACAGCGTCCTGCCGGACTAGTTGAGACAGGATTTAAGGAGCTTGCTAAGCGATGGAAGCCCATATTAGATCATTATGATAAGTGTGGAGTGGATTGTTGCTATGAGATACATCCGGGAGAAGATCTACATGACGGACACACATTTGAATTATTTTTGGAGCATGTAGATCATCATCCGCGAGCATGTTTATTGTATGATCCGAGTCATTTTGTGCTTCAGCAACTAGACTATTTACAGTTTATAGACTTTTATCATGAGCGCATTAAAATGTTCCATGTCAAGGATGCAGAGTTCAATCCTACAGGTAAGTCGGGTATATATGGCGGATATCAAAGCTGGCCTGATCGTGCGGGCAGATTTAGATCACTAGGTGATGGCCAGGTTGATTTCAGCGCCATATTTAGCAAATTAAGTCAGTATGGATTTGATGGGTGGGCAGTAATGGAATGGGAGTGCTGTATTAAATCATCGCAACAAGGAGCGGAAGAAGGAGCACCATTTATAGCCGGGCACATTATCAATGTGACAGAAAAGGCATTCGATGATTTTGTGGCCTCACAGCCAAGTGAAAAGTTGAATAAACAAATACTTGGTTTATCTTAGTTTTTGACTTTACGTGAAATAAGTGACCCGGCATGAAATTCATCATGTCGGTTTTTTTTCGTTGTGATCAGCTTTTACATGTCGGATAGAAGTATG
>CAYNFR010000009.1:0-20393 GCA_964396595.1 uncultured Saprospiraceae bacterium
TCTTTTTTTTCTTCTCTTGTTGTGAATTGCGTTCAAATTGTATTTTTGCTGTGGTGATTCACAGGAGATCCTTCACAATCTCCTGTAAATCAGCACATTGCAGAGGGTGTTAGGATGCTAAAAAACGGTCTAGGAATCGTTTCTCTCTAGAGAAGAGGGTGTTTTTTTTATTCTATTCGCCTCTAGAATAGAGTGAGTTGACGCGGTGGCTCGGGTTTATTGACCTCTTTTTTCCCATAAAATGTTGTCATCATCTGGAATTGTCGATCAGTTATTTTCATAACTGTGACTTTGCCATACTTCGGCAAAAATCTCCGTAAGCGCTGGGCATGGGTCTCAGCACTCTCTCTACTCGTACAGCTTCGTATGTAGATGGAGTATTGATGCATGATATAGCCACTCTTAATTAATCGGGTGCGAAAATCAGTAGCTGCCTTGACATCTTGTTTTGTCTGTGTAGGTAGATCGAATAGTATAAATATCCACATAAGCCTATATTTACTAAATCTTGATGCCTCCTTCATTCCATCTTGGGGTATAAAATTTTTTTCTTTTCCCCGGTAAAGCATTGTACCAGAGAGGCAGAAGTGATAGAAAGTGCTACCATGAGTGGTCTGCGCTTTCCATTGATCATCACATCTGTTGTTGCCATAGCCAGTATAGCTTCTTTCTGCTCTCTGCTGATATCAAAGCCTATCTCCGGTGAAGCGCGCCACAGATCATATACTATACGATCGACATAGGGCCTGTATGGCTCCATGATATCATCAGCCAGACAGAAGGGATTATATTGGTTGCGATGATGTATGCCTGAAATCAATAGGAGTCCACTAGACACCAGTGCTCTGGCGACCATGGCTCTCAGTATGGCGTAGCCATAATTAAGCAGGTTATTGGGCGGCTCACCATAGCGATCTCGACACCATTCGGGATGCATCAATGTAGGCCAGTAATAGGCTGCTGCTTGAGCCTCGACATTCTCGCTATCGCCGGAGCTGACTCTATTGACCAGAAGTTGAAGCCTTTTGGCCGGAAGGCCAGCATGAATTAATACACGTGATTGATTATACACTTTGGCGATGATGGTCTGCTGCCATAGATATTTCTTAAGGGGGGTAGTACCTTCAAGTTGTGCGGCTACATAGCGCGTGGCGAGTGTATGTCCATCACCCGGCAGCATAAAGGCATTGGGCATGTGCTGCTCATCACAGCTCACGAGCACTACCTTCTCTGCCATCAGCTTTCTAGCCAGACCATGGGTGATGGTAATCTGTGGATGCTCGAGGACGACCATACCCAGATCTTCTATGGGTCGTGTCTGTACAGACATAGCTGCTTCTCCCTTTAATTCTATCTTGAGCTGATCCAGGTACAAACTCAGATAGGCAGGTCGGGTGAAGTATAAAGTCTGCTTAATCATAGGCTAATCCGATAATCTTTCCCAGATGATTGATCTTGACTTTCTGTAGTCGGTGCAAGTGAACATCACTTTGTATGCGCTCCCATGTAATACCACGCAGCTCTTTGGACTCGTCATCGACACTACTCTCTAGATGATGTCTCAAGTTCAAGTACAATGAATTACCTGTCAAGCTCATCTTCTGTATCCTAAATAATCTCGATGACAAAGTAGCTTTATCCTCGGGTGCATTACTGTCGATGAAAATATCCTCCGGCATGTCCAGGAAAACCAGATCATTGATCTGCAAGCTCATGTAGAAGGCTGCGCCGGTATCAGGATGTGGAGTGCGGTCGATCACAGTTACGGGTTTACCATGTTCGTCATGCAATATTCTTGCCAGACTGGTGGCATCATACAGCGATATCAGTCGTGAGCTATACTTCCCCTCTTGATCTCTATAGACGAGCGCATGATGATTATTGCCGGAGGCTACATAGTCGATAGGTTTCTTCACAACTCCATTATCATAGTGACGTAAGGGTATATAACTGCCATCATCCCAGACTTTTACTTTCTTGATGGCTCGTTTATGGTGTTTGTCGGCATAGATCAGATTATTGGGTAGATCTTTTTGCATGTCTTTTAGTTTGCCGTTATGCTGCACTATCCGCGACTCGATCAAGTCGCGGATAGCCGGATCAACGATTTTTTTGACTTGTGCATCTGTCAAGCTATTGATATCCACTCTTTTAGTATAACGGTTGATAAATACGGTCACTTCTTTAATTTCTTTACCATTGTACATGACCGGATCCTTTGTCATCGTGGCTTTGCTAAAAGCTGTTTTGGCATTGCCGTATTGGGCTATTCTTTGTCTTATGATCTCTGCTAGCTGCGGATCAACAATGTCGTCTATTTTGTCAAACCGTGGGCTGAGGATTTCTTTTTGATAATATTTTACAATACCTCTCACCGTATCTTCATGCAGCGATCCCCTCGGCACGAGGGTGATCTGACTTACTTTCGCCCCCTTGGGTTTATTGATCTTGACCGAGACGGCTTTACTCTTGGTTTTCTTGATAGAGATAAGCATTTGTGACAAAAATTTCTTCACCTGACGGCGCAGGTCGGGGATGGGTGGTGGTACTTTGAGACCTTCTCGCTGGGCAGATTGTGTAAAAGAGTGAAGCTTAAATGGCTCACCCGTTTCACGTTCGTATTCTTCAGCAATCTTGGCTTTTTCAGTATCTGACATTGCCTCCTTTTGGTACTGATAGAGTTTATTGCGGTTATTGAGCAGATATATGATTTTGGGTCCGGTAAAGGCGGTTACTAGTGCATCTATGGCGTGGTGTCGCTGATCATTTCGCTTCGTCCAGTTATCCGGTACGACAATGGTCTTGGTCGTGCCGTCCGACAGTTTTATTTCTTTTGTGACAGTCTTCCCTGCTTTCTGATATATCGGAAGTGTCAATTCTTTTAGTAAATCTTTTAAGCCCCACTCGTCGCGGAGGTAATCCGTCACTGTCCCTGTAGAGGTGTTTACGGACGTGCATATACGCTTAAGGTGCCTGACGGCCTCGACGACTATGTAGCTGGTATCGCGTAGTTGCCTATTGACGAAATCGTCCGGGATCTCATCACCTGTCATCAGCAGGTAGGCGTTTTTTGCCCGGGAGATACGTGTGCCTGATTCTTTGTTAAAGAGCTCATTGACTTTAAGCTCGTATTCACGTAGTCTGTCGAGTCCCTGAGATGCCACATAGTCGTAGGCGGTATTTTGATTTTTGAGTCGGTTACAGCTGACATGGGATATGAGCTTATTTTGCATAGAGTCGTTAAATGACCGCGATCGCGGCAAGATATGATCGACATCTGCCTGTCCGTTGAGCAGATCGGATGCGGATATCGGTTTACCACAATAGAGACAGTGTCGGTCTGTCTCTTCCCACAGCTTAAATCTGGCGACATCACGACCGTTAATGTGGTAAATACCATATTCATTTTTGAGTGTCTCACTTGCCGAATCATTTCGTTTTTTATTCTGTGACATTTGCTTGGTCATGTTTGATCGTTGCTTCGCGCTATTTTTGAGTTCGCGAGCCAGCTCGACCCGGATGATATCCGGACTGCCGTACGTGTCGATCATGGTATTGACCACATTAGTCAATTGATTGATTATCTGTTCTACGACCGGATTGCGGAGGCTATTAGGTTTGAGAAGACGAAGTTTATCTTTGATTTCTTGAACTGTTTTATGTCCAGAGTGGTCATACCCTACTTCATCACATGCTTCATTATATTGCTTGCCTTTGCGAAGGTGGGGCAATAATTTTTTAATAGCTTTTGAGCTGAGCTTGCCGAAGTCTGGATTAAAAACAGCTTTAGCTGCTACCGTTTCTGCCTGCTCAGGAGACATGCTAAATTTATTCTGTAGAATGCGGATTACAGCCTCTTCGTCTTCCACTGAATATAGGGTATGCCAGAGGCTGTACAAATTGGCTTCAGCCATGAGCGCTTGTTCTGATAACCGATAATCGTACTTGAGCAAATGATCACTAGACTCTATACCGGCAGCTTTCAGCACTCTCTTGAGCTTCATATAGGTTTTGTCTGCAATGATTTCGGTAAAATTCACCTTCATCTGGTCTGCCTCGTAACCAAGTGCCTTCAGGACATTTTTGTTGGTCATAATATCTTTGGTATTTACATAGTGGCTATCGGTTAAGGCTTTTAACAATTTATCACGTTCTTCGAATGTCAATTTCCTCTTCTCACGAGTGCGTGTATTTGTAAGAATGAGATCATTGATTTTCTGATACACCACAAATGATTGGTAATATGGTGAGCTGACTGGACATACACGCAGGTTTTTCTCAAACGTACATTTATTTATCAGACCCTTAGCAGATTTTAAAGGACGCTGATAGAATATTATCTCAGTGGCTATACGCCAATATAGACTTTCGTAATCTCTGTGTTCTGGCTGACCTGTAAGCGTAGGATGATGCTTCTGCTGAACATCCCAAATACGGTTAAATTCGCGCTGATAATCTTGTCTCAGATAAGTTCTGCCACGAATACGGCCATCCGGATTATCTAGTATTTCTGTATAGAGTCGCTGACCGATCGTCTGCTCACCTAACTCTCCTGTGAGCTGCTTGACGCGCTGCATGTACTCAGATTGTTTTTCATCCTCGCTGACCGCTTTACGATTTGATTTAAAACCGCGACGCTGGTTAATCAAGAGAAAAACCCTGCCGAGTTCTGTAAGGGAGATCACCCCTGTAGCTGCCTTGGCACGAAGGGCATACAGATCAAGCTTGGGCAAGTTCTCCAATGATTTATCATACATACCGGCTTTTATGAGGATTTCTTTGAGTTTATCTCTGCGTTGTTTGAATCGACTTTTACTACGCCGAATACCGCGTTTGACCCTTCTCTCAAGGCACTTGCTGGCTGTATTTCCTGAGTAATATTTACCATGAAAATTCGGGTCTGATGGTACGATACGCGAACCCATGCCCAATATCTCGTATCCTTCATCATATTGTCGGATGGCCGCCCATCCGACTGAATTCACGCCGAGATCAAAACCATAAATGAGATTTTCCATACTGATTAATATTTATTGTCTATATTTCAGGCACAATTTGACGCATTCACAATAAAGATCATTCTGTTGTGAAAACTTAGAGAGCGGGGGAAACCTCGCTCTCGTTCGTTAAGGTAAAATAATAATTAGGATCGGAAGCGTTTTTCTAGAAAAAAAATCGTGTTCCATCCTATTCGTATGGACTTAGGCTTATCACTGTAGGCAGGGAGTTTGTAATCCTATCGATTTTGCTCACTAACGCATTATGATGAAGTGATGGCGGATATCGTATGTTACGCGATCAATGAATAGTCGGCAATCTCATGACCGCAACAGTAAAAGTCCCCAGCATGTTAGCGCTTCAGAATTTCGCTTAGTTAAAGGTAAACTCTGGAAGTCTGATCAATTCTCCGCCTTGTTTAGCTGATTCGTGTGCGAGTAATCCGACACAGGTGATGTTAGCTGATTGCTTGGCATTGGGGTATGGTGAGCTGCCTGTCACAAGTGCATCCAGAAATGCATGCACCAGATGCGGATGCGATCCACCATGTCCTGCCCCTTGCGTAAAGGAAAGATGTTGGTGATCGTCGGCATCATAGACGCCCTGCGTGGTAAAACGCTGAATTTCCGGTGGTAGAAGCTTGGCAAAGTCGGGAGATTCCACTTCTTGGGGTATTTCGGGCTCGGGTTTCTTGGCAGTGTGGACTACGAGTGGATGACCTTCGATAAGTGGCCACTCGACAGATTTTTTAGAGCCATACACTTCGAAGCTTTCCCGATACTGTCGAGCTACGTCAAACAGTGATCTGTAGATATGCGCACTCAGATCAGAATTGCGAAACTTGATATGGGTGGTCTGGACGGCATAAGGTGAGTTATAAAATTCGATCAATTCTTCTCTGATCGTTCCTGACCCGAAGCACGAGACATACTCTGCCTCTCCTCTCGTCAATCCCAACACAGGGCCCACACAGTGTGTGGCGTAATACATTGGCGGCAGCCCGGGCCAATAATTCGGCCATCCATCCATATCCTGTTGATGGCTGGCCTTGAGAAACTGTATTTTGCCCAATTCGCCTTGCTCGTAGAGCTCTTTCATGTACAAGAATTCCCGCGCATAAACGACTGTTTCCATCATCATATAGGTCAGTCCGGTCTCTTGTGTCAGCCGTACGATTTCTTCACATTCTGCGACGGTGGTGGCCATCGGCACGGTACAAGCAACATGTTTGCCCGCCATAAGTCCTTTGATAGACTGTATGCCGTGATCAGGTATAGGCGTATTGATATGTACTGCATCAATATCAGGATCCTTTAACAATTCGTCA
Organism: uncultured Saprospiraceae bacterium; assembly: GCA_964396595.1. Lineage (GTDB taxonomy): Bacteria > Bacteroidota > Bacteroidia > Chitinophagales > Saprospiraceae > CAYNFR01. The sequence continues at coordinate 6,326 of CAYNFR010000009.1, forward strand.
TAAGCAGTATATCGCTTCTCTATACCAAATGCATCTCCGATCTCCTTCAATTTGTCCGGATTTCGCTGGCAGATAGCCACCAGATTTGCATTGGGATGTCTTTGATAAATGGGAATAAACTCAGCGCCAAATCCCAATCCGATGATGGCAATGTTAATTTTTTTAGTATTCATATTGATCGCTTATGTGAATGTTTGTTTTAAAAATATCAATCCTTGTTGTGCAAATTCGTCTTGGCTGGGGGCAAGATTTTTCCAGATACAAACTGCTGCAGCCAATTCTTTGATTTCGGGTGTAAAACTCTCAATGACTACCGCCCCTCGATAGTTTATATCACGTAGTCCTGCGGCAAAATCGCTCCACGGAGTCAGTCCCGTGCCGGGGATGCCACGATGGTTTTCTGATACCTGGATATGCAATAACTTGTCCCCGACAGTATTGATCGCTGCACGAATATTCTGCTCTTCTATCGTCATGTGAAATCCATCAAGCAATACACGCGCTGCACTGTGGTTGATATGGCTTACTAATCGCATCACATCTTCCGCTGTATTGACGAGATCTGACTCAAATCGATTGAGCGGCTCTAGCGCTATACCCAAGCCATGGTCTGCTGCCATTTCACATACACGCCTGAGATTAATAACGGCTCTATCCCACTCTATTTTCTTTTGTTCTGGAGATACTAAGCGTGCCTTGCCGACTGCCGAATACATTGGCCCGGCCAGAAAACCCGCACCGAGTTCATTGCACAGCTCGAAGCACTTTCTGATATAAGTCATACAATGCTCATGTACAGCTGGATCATCATGGGTAAAATCTTTCGTCGGCCCAAAGGCACCACAGACTACTACATCGAGCCCATGCGATTCAAGCGATTTCCGGACTGTCGCAGCATTTATCAAGGTCGGATCTTCAACAGGTATTTCTACTATGTCAAAGCCCATTGCCTTTATCTTGGGAAATAAGGCAATAGACTCCGTCGTGAACGGAGACTGCCACAACCATGTACTTACACCGTATTTCATCGCTTCTGATTCATTCTCATATTATTCATTATTGACGCAACTTATGTGAGTTATGGCGGGACGCGCCATCATTACATCGTCGCAGCTACCACCTTCATCACGCCCTGCATTATCTGCCAATGCCCCGGGAACGTACATATATAAGGATAGTCACCCGGCTCATCCGGCACCGTAAATCTGAGCTTGTAAAAGTCATCAGGATCAACTATCGGTACATGAAACAATACTTCCGGCATATCAGGAATATAATCCTTGTCTGCACTCTTAGGATCCATGGCCATTCTGTCTGCGGCAGCACCGACACGCTCAGCTGTACCCCGCTTCAGTATCAACAGGTTATGTTGCATGAAGTCATTGTTTTCGAAGACTAGCTCTACCTTGCTACCGGCAGTAACCGTAAAAGAAGATAGGTCAAACTTCATCTCGTTTTGGATTGTCTTAATCTTGACGATTTGGTCAGGTTTCTTTGCATCTTCGGCCGCAGCTACCAGATGGGATACTTGTTCACCATAATTAGCGTAAAGCACCTCAGCGAGCGATGTACCGTCGAATACATTGGTTAACTTTTTCCCAAAGTCCTCTTGAACGGCATAAACCCAATCTCCATGTAAGGGAATCTTCTTTGTTCCCACATCGAGGAAAAGCATATCCTTGACACCGTAAAGGCCGCCACCGCCACCGGTGTCTTTGACCCGTATAGCAATGGTATTCTGACCTGATTTTAAGACTCCACGTGGAATCGAATATACCCTCATTTTATCATAACCATTCGTGCTGCCGATTTTGACTCCATTGATGTAAACGATATCCTCGTCATCTACGGGACCTAAAGAGATGGTAGCATTTGCGCTAGCATCAACTGATGATAGATTTAGTTTCTTTCTGAACCAGACGATACCGTCTATTTGCAACCCGGCTGATTCGAAGTATTGAGGCAATCTCATGGTTTTCCATTCGGCGTCATTATAATTCTCTTTTTCCCAATCCTTGCCGACCATGGATACTTCGCTGGAAGTTACCCCATCGGCGGCGATCATTTCAGCGAGAAATCCTACATGATGTCTTGTCGCCGCGATGTACAAGGCTCTTGACAACCACGGATCTCTTTTGACTTCAGATTTAAGACTGAGCTGATAAATTATCTTACCGATTTCTTCTGATGGCTCACGCTGTGATAAATAGAGCATGGCCGCCATTTGCACTGTCGGGTCTGTGTCTTGGATTAATTTGTACTTCAAGACAAGCGCATCAGATTCGGCATTCTTCGGTACTAGTTGTAAGGCCGCTCGGCGGATACTCGGAGATGAATGAACCAAGGCGTTTCTGACAACTTCGTCGGCCTTTGGGTCAGTGCCTATAGCCCCTAGACCTTCTATTGTCCATAAGGCATGAAGAGCTGCCGGATAGAGTCCGGCTTGATCTCTTGGGGCATTTTTTACAAGAGCATAAAGTTTGGGGAGTACAGACTTATCTGCTTTGTCAACAAGCATTCTTTGGGCGGTAGACCGCCAAAATTTATTTTCATGATTTAAGGCTTCTACCCATTGATCAGGTTTGTCAGCATTGAGCTGATATGTTTTCTGCTTGCTTCCTTTAGGTTTGACGACCCATACACGACCCCTTGATCTATCGCGCAGAGGATTGATATAGGCATTACCCTCTCCATTCACCGCATCATAACCTCCGCGGGCTGAGGTGGGTGTAGGATTGTGTTGGATGATAAAATTGTACCAATCTAGCACCCATACATTGCCTTCAGGTCCGACTTTTGCTTCGACGGGAGAGAACCATTCGTCGGCACTTGCGATGAGATTGCCACCATCACGTTCGGTGTAGCCTGCTCCGGAGGATTCGATAATATTGTTGTGCACAAGTCCCCCTGTGGGTTCACATACGAAAGCTATTCTATTCCAATATTTTCTAGGAAAGCTGCGTGCCGTATAAAAATGATGCCCTGCGGCGGCCGTAAATCCACCGAATACATCGACCTGACGGACATTGGGTGTGATGGACTTCATATCATAATGACCATCGATCTTCACACTACCTTGGGCTGGAATACCTGTAACCCTGGTATAATAACGATTGGGGATACCTACGAAGACACAGTGCGTATTATTCGCCGTCGAGGCGAAAATTTCATTGGTCTCTGTGATGCCCAGCCCCCATGTATTATTACTCGTGCTGGTGACGAATTCAAAATCCTTATAGCCTTGGTCAAAGCGATAGACGCCTTGACGGAATTCATGCGGCTTGCCGAAAATCTCTCCCTTAAATCCGCTGTATCCCAGCACGCCATAGATCTTGTTGTCTATACCGCGCTGAAGATTGGAAGGGCCGGCATGTGTGTCAAAAGTTCCCCATCCATCAATCAATATCTGGCGCACATCCGCTACATCATCACCATCGGTGTCTTTTAAAAATAAAAAGTGCGGTGCTTGCGATACGATAATACCGCCGTTGGCGAATGTAAAACTCGTCGGGATATTGAGGTTTTCTGCAAAAATCGTCACCTTGTCCGCTTTACCATCTCCATCCGTATCCTCCAATATTTTAATCCGATCATCTCCCACGCCATTGTCTTGTCTCACTGTATTGGGATAGTCTATGGTCTCTATTACCCACAGTCTGCCGCGTTCGTCCCAATCCATTGCTATCGGGTTGATAATATCAGGCTCTGATGCAAACAGCTCGACCTCAAATCCAACAGGCACTTGTAAAAACTTAGCTGATTCTTGCGGACTAAGGGGTAATTGGTATTGCGGCTTAGGATCGCGACGTTCGTAATTAGGAATATTATCGCGGTCTTCATATACCAATGTAGGCATGTCTGCCATAAATCGGTTACGATTTTCTTTAACATGTGGCTCAACAGCCCACAGTATCCCCTCTTTCACCAATTGATGAAATGTCGGCTGCGACCATGTACGCATATCATGACCATAAGCCGTATAAAACACTTTTCCTTTGCCATATTCCTTGACCCATGTCCATGGCTCTCGGTGATCACCCTCTACTCTTTCCATCAACACCGTAATGTCATCGGCTAACTGCCAATGAACATAGGTCTCGTCCCAAGTCGAAAATTCTTGGACATTCTGCATGATAGGATGCGACTTATCAATAATGGTGGCTGTAAAATTTCCGGTCTCATGACTCTTAAACTGACCACCGACAAGGGCTATGTATTCCGATGAATTGCGAAAGCAAAAGCTGGCAGAGTGTATCGGAATAAATGCCTTTCCTCCACTGACAAAATCTAATAGAGCATTGTTTTGCTCAGGCGTTATGCTGTCGTGATTAGCATAGATGATCAGACCATCATATTGGTCTAGTGTTTCTTTATTCAGATAAGATGGATCCTCTGTATAGCTTAGATTTATACCTTCTTTTGTCAGGCCTGCGGCCAATACAGGGAAGTAAGCATTGGAATGATGATGCTCGCTAGTGTGACCTAAAAACAACAATTCGATACGTCTTGGCTGATCATCGGCGACAGTTGAAATACCCCGGGTACATGACTGCCACAATACCATACTGAGAAAAAAGAATAAAACTCCGGTGTTGAAATACTTCATTGTAGAAAAGAAATAAGTGATTGGTCAATGTTACCATTAAATGTTGGTTTTACACTTATCAAGTTGTTAAAAAAAGTAAAGCATGATCTGAAGCTTCTCTAACTACAGATACAATGATGATGTTCCATCCTTTGGCTTAATCGATGAACTCCCGCCAGTCACGGCCATCAAGCAGCCATGACAGACTAAACCTCGCGATCTTGCCCCCGGCGTGACGGCCCTCTTCTATCGATTCATAAAGCAGATATATCCAGCCATCGCTGGCAGTACCTTTCCGACCCACAGTCAGAGATGAATAAGCGAATCCGCCCTCCTCTACGCGTTTCTTGACAGGCCATGTTCTACCGCCATCAAAGCTTATCCACACAGTGCCTTTCTCTCGCTGCCACCGCTCGCCCGGTGTGTCATTATTGCTAAATATCAGAATATCATGTTCATCAAGAGGAATGCGTATCAGACCACCCATCAAGCCATAATCATGCCCTTGCGGGCCGTCAGGTAAGACATCACTTACCTTGAGACCTTCCCAAGTCTCTCCTCCATCATAACTCCACGCCTCGTGACGCATACGACAGTTAAGCCCATCTGTGGACTTGTGACGCCGTGAGTTATAATATAATGTGCCATCAGACAGCTCGACGATAGCTGCCTCCCCTGTGCCATAGGCAGGAAATGCTTTGCTGGTATGCCACGTCTTGCCCCTATCATCGCTATAGATAGCATTCGTATAATGCTGATGCCAGTGCTCTACTTCATTACTCTCTCCGAAAAAGCGGGTCGGACGGATCAACCTTCCCGGGTGAGGCCCTTTGGTTAAGGTTAGGCCACTCTCGTTCATGTGCATAGCAGGCATGTTGCCCAGATCGTCCGAGTGGATTATGATCTCAGTCTTATGCCATGTATCTCCGTTATCCTGACTGCGATAGACATATAAGCCCTTGCTGGGGTACTTATCTTCTATGAAAAAGAAAATGTCACCAGTGAGCTCATCGACTGTTACACCGCCACCATGCCAGACGTTATCGTGAACCTTGATTTCATCTTCCCAGACGACACCACCATCAACTGACTTCCGCACGCGCAGGTGATGACTTCCCCATGTGCAGATAATACTGCCGTCAAGCGCACAATCGACATTTGGAAAACGCTCGTCGATAAATATCTTTTCTACGGAATATGCAGCAGAGCGGTCTATATTCCATGTCTGCTCTGTTACAGACTGAGAAAACAGCATCTGACAGATCAGTAATCCAGGGAGAAATAATTCTTTTTTCATGTACTTATTTAAAATGGCCTATTGGCGTTTTGTTAAACATACGAAAAGATACTGCGTTAGCGTGATGTATCGCGCAAAAAATGTGACCTCAATATATTATATCGCAGCTAATAAAGAAAATATATGCACCTTTATCTAGTCATTCGTGATCAATACTGCACGAGCCATTAATCAAATAACATTTGAAAAATTTACGATTTCTTAACAGCTTTTTGTGGAAGTACAAATGGAGGCTGAGCCTAGGTGTGCTATTCGTGATCTTACAAAACTACTTCAGACTATTAGTCCCTCCACAATTCAGGAAGGCACTTGATCTGGTAGTTGACAGCCTGAGAGACTATAACGCCACAGCGACAGCTGACGACAAGACAGTAATAGTCGATTACATAAAGGCTAATCTGATCACTTTTTCACTATGGGTATTGGCTTTCGCGGCGATGATGGGGATATTCATGTACGCCATGCGACAGACGATTATCGTCGTCTCGCGCTTGATAGAATATGATCTGCGCAAAATGATCTACAGCAAGTATCAAGAACTTGACGCTTCATTTTACACTACACAAAGTACGGGAGATCTAATGTCGCGCATCACCGAAGATCTATCCAAGACACGCATGTATCTTGGACCGGGCTTACTTTACATATTTAATCTGATAACCTTACTTGTGATCGCCACGATTTACATGTACAATGTCAATAAGACCTTGACGATCTATGCATTGGCGCCACTTCCTATTATGTCGTTCTCCATCTATTATGTAAGTAGTATCATAAACCGCAGAAGCACAGCTATCCAGGTGCAGCTTGCCAAGGTTACCTCGATCGCACAAGAAGTATTTTCGGGTATCCGAGTAGTCAAATCATATGGTCGGACGGATCAGTTCAAAAATCATTTTCACAATAACACAGCGAATTACAGAGAGACCAGTCTCTCGCTTGTCACTGTTAATTCGATTTTTCATCCTTTGATGTTACTGCTGGTTTCGTTGAGTATCCTTATGGTTGTGATCGTCGGTGGCAACGAGGTATCCAAAGGCACCATCACTTATGGCAACATTGCCGAATTCATCATCTATGTTAACATGCTTACCTGGCCCTTTGCCGCAGTGGGCTGGATCGTGTCTATCATTCAGGAAGCAGAAGCGGGCCAGCGCAGGATTAATGAGTTTCTTTTCACCCAACCAAACATCGTATCCCCTTCCGTGGAAAGTGATGATCTTAACGGCACTATAGAATTTAAAAATGTTAGCTTCAGCTATCAAGGTGCTTTGCATAGTACGCTTAAGGACATCTCGTTTACTGTCCTCAAAGGAGAAAAACTTGGCATTATCGGCAAGACTGCCAGTGGGAAATCTACCATTGCAAATCTGCTTCTTCGATTGTACGACATCAGTCAAGGCGAGATTCTGATAGATGGTATTGATATCAAGGAACACAATCTCTACAAACTGCGACGCAGCATAGGATATGTTCCTCAAGATGCCTTCCTGTTCAGCACTTCCATCAATAATAATGTGGCGTTTGGTGTAGAAGAAGTCAATCAAGAACTCATTGAGCAGATGAGCAGACATGCAGCCGTGTATGATGACATTATTGACTTTCAGAATGGATTTGAGACTTTGGTGGGCGAGCGTGGTGTGACATTAAGTGGAGGGCAGAAACAGCGAATAGCTATCGCAAGAGCATTGATCAAGAGTCCGGAGATTATCATCCTAGATGACTGTCTGTCGGCCGTTGACACCACCACCGAACAAACAATACTAGCTTATCTTAAAGATGTCCTGGCGGACAAAACAGCCATTATCATTACCCATAGGATTTACAAACATCTCAACTTTGATAAGATCATAGTGCTCGAAGACGGTAAGATTATCGAGTCAGGCACACCGGAAGACTTGATTGCGCTTAAAGGATATTACTACGAATTACTCAATAGTCAGCAATTGGAAGAAGTCACTTAGTGAGTCAATATCCATCTTGCCAGGATGACTTGTGACGCTAAAAAATGGTCTCTTTATCGGATAACAATAGTTAATTCAGGACTATAATGGTGTCTAGCAGAATAACCCTGCGAGAAATATTGCGCTTTATGAATACAAGTACAAGATAATTGCTATATTTAAGCATAAAATTTAATCAAACTACAGTGGAGAAGGATTTTGACAATGGGCAAGAAATAGTTTTCTCAAAGAAAGTTAAAGCTGGAAAGCGTCGTACATACTTTTTTGATGTGCGCAAAACCAAGAGTGATGACTTCTTTCTGACACTAACAGAAAGTACCCGTAAATTTAATACCGACGGATACACGAGACATAAAATCTTCTTGTATAAAGAGGACTTTAACCGCTTTATGGAGGGTCTTAATGAAGCGGTAGATCATGTTAAATCCGATCTTATGCCTGACTACGACTACGAGCAGTTTGATCGCAAGCATGAAGAGTGGGAGAACGAGAGAAAGAACGAGAGTTCTTCCAATGCGGATGAAGAAGAGGTAAGTTGGTAGTTATCCATAAAACACATCTCTGCTCTTCACTGCGGTAGTTGGACTATTATTTGTTACTCATCAGTTGCGATCAATTTCGCTTAAAAGATGCCCATTTCCTATAATCCTGTCGCTCTTTTTTCGTCAAGAGCACTGCGATTCACTCAAAAAGGAGCCTTATCTAATAAAAAATTGATTGATTTTTTGACCTTATAGCATCTTACGATTAGTTACAGTCTTTTTGCGGAGGTGACGGTCATCTATTGGTCAAATAGTTGAAAATATTCCCCACACACACCCCTATCTTTACATGTGTTGATATAATAAACTCGACATGTATCCGATGATATGAATCTGCACGATACACCCCTTATTCTTTTCCTCTCTCACTCTGTTGACTTTACAGTTCATGCTTTACATCACTGATAAAGCGCAGTTTTACAAAATAAAATATCCCTACCGTTCTTTATAATGAATTGATTTGTCACCCGTCTATCTATTCGATATAGTGGAATCTAAGGGTAAGAGACGCTTTTGGGATCACATGAAAATATATCATAGCTAATGCAACATCTGCAATCGGTGCTTTGGGATGCATCCTGGAAACAATTTATCGCAGATGCGAAGAGTTCATTTTCAATGGGCCATAGGCAAGAGTCGTGCAGATAATTTCCACGTCATGAGCGAGGAGAGCTTAATAGACGTAGGCGCAGAGAAGAAAAATGACTTGCTAAGGTATAACGGGCGCTGTATTCAGTAGTTACATGTTTGAGCAAAGCTATGATGAAAATGAGGAGAGACACACGCTGTATTTCGCTATATTAATGCTCCATCATTTTGTCTTCTATTTCGTACACTAATTCTGTATACTCAGGCTTTCGCTTCGTCTCGCGCGTGCGATTCAAAGGCAGCGGAACCGATATATGTTCTATTATCTTGGCGGGAGAATCACCCAAGATATAAATATCATCACCCAGATATACCGCTTCTGGAATATCATGAGTTACGAAAATGATAGTGGGATGAAACTGATCCCATACTTTCACCAAGAGCTCTTGCATTAACAATCTCGTCCTTATATCCAATGCGCCAAATGGCTCGTCCATCAACAAAATGCGTGGATTAGCAATCATACTTCTCGCAATAGCTACACGCTGTAATTGACCGCCACTCAATGCTGGATATTGGGCGTATTTAAGTTCGTGGCCTTCCAGACCGACAAGCTTGATCAATTCCATAGCGCGATCATTTCGCTCAGAGCGACTCACTCCTTGATACCGCAGGGACAGTGTCACATTGTCCAGAACAGTCATCCATGGCAAGGATGAATATTGCTGAAAGACCATGGAGACACGGTCTTTATTAGTCGGCGTCCTATCTTCAATAAGAATTTTTCCTTCTGTAGGCTTCTGCAATCCTGCTATATATCGGAGCAAAGTAGACTTTCCGCTGCCTGACTTACCTAAGATGATAACGAACTGCCCTTGGTCTGGTTTATCTTCGATGAGCAAGTTCAGATCCTTAATGATCCACGTCCGGCCTCCATCATAGCTTTGACCCATATCACGCATCTCGATAATATTGGGTAAATGCGGATTATCTTCAAATCGCACATTCATGATGCCACAGCTTTAGGTTTGACAATAGCGGCGATCCTATCACGCGCATTGTATATCATAGAAGCGATAATAATTAAGTAAATAAAAACAACCACCCACAGTGTATCCAAGAATAACTGACTAAGCAATTTCAATCCACCAATGATCGGAATGAGCTCATCTAATAAAAGTAGTCCCACTAACACCAAAAACGCATACCAAATCACCATACTTGCAAAACCACTGATAGTTCTTATCAGACCTTGGTCGTCTTTGGCTAACTTGTTGTGATTCTGAAACTGATATTTATAGGGGAACAACTTATCATCCAGCCTACCGAATATCTTGTCTTGAATAATCCCCACAAGCATGATTATGATCAGAAGAAAAAATACCTTGTCAATCCTCCCTCGACGCAGCCCCACTTGCCATGTCAATGCCCCTATGCCGGCGCCTCCTCCGATACTCTCGGCGATCACGATATACGTCCATGAGATAGCTGTCAATATTCTGATATCCCCGAATAATCTTGAAATAACCGCAGGCAGATACACTGTCTTAATCATTTGCCATTTAGACGCACCTAATGTATAAACCGTACGCAGATAAATGCTCTCGATCTCGTCAATACGCTGAATAGTTACTGGTAACAAATAGATGATAATTCCGAAGGCTAGAAAATGCACCTTCATTGATGTACCTATCCCAAACCAAGCGATGAACAAACCAACAGCCGCTGGCAGCACTAAAAACCTGGTGCTATCTACCGGTCTTTGAAAAGCAGCTCTGACCTGTGGCACAAGACCAAGTATAAACCCAAAAGGTATGGCAATTAGAATAGCTTCTACATACCCCGCCAAATTCAGCCCCAGCGAATAGAAAAAATTAGGTATCAGATTGTTATCCTTGACTAATTCACCGCCTGCATTCCATACCGCTGCAGGTGAAGGTAGGATTCCTCTGTCCAAAATGGGACTAGCTCCGATTGTAAATAAGGTCCAGACGAGCAATATACACAACAGACCAAGAATCTCATAGATCCATTTTTCGCGTATTGAGAGATCTCGTCCTATATGGTACAGCCCCATCTCATTGCTATTCAGATAAAGGTAATAACTGGAAGTCCGTGCGTCGATTTCGTGCACGGCATTCTTCTGTGGCGTTACTTTCACATCCGGGCACTGATTTGTCAGGGCCATTTCCAACGATGACGAAACGATTACGATCTATTTTATACTCCGACTGTAGATAATTAACAACGGCTTGAGCCCTATCTCTGGATAGCCGTTGGTTAAGTTCGCGGGAGCCTACACTATCCGTATTCCCTTCGACCCTAATGCGGTTGTTAGCATAGACTTTAGCTATATCTGCAAATTGGAGATCGATGATTGTTTTCGCATTGGGAGATAGCACAGCACTACCTGTTGGAAAATTGATCGTCAATGGCTTAGTTGAGAGGGCTGGCACCGTTTTATCTTCCTCTGTAGGTTGGGTAAAACCCTGCGTAGTTTCAGCTTGATAACCTGCACCATTAAGCGTAGTTCTTGCCGCCGGCTTGGTATTGATAATATTTCTAAAATTTGGCACGCGCGTGCCAATGATACCTTGTGTTACCAGGAGATTGGCGGTGTTCTGATGTAATTGAGAACCGGTCATGCCATTAAACTGGTTATTCAGCCCAAAGTAATTAACATTATCCCCATGGGTACATAAATAAGCATCCATCATCATTCCCATCGCATCGTCAGCGGTTAAATCAAATGTTTCTCCCAAGATTTTGGCAGCGGCTGCTTGACGGGATTCATTGGTCGTAATCTCGGCTACTGCCTTCATCCATCCTTCATAGAATGCCTGATATTTCTCAATGTTATTTTCGATATGCTCTCGTTTAGCATAAAAAATACCTGCTAGTGCATAAGCGGCATCCTGTGTGGATTGTAGTATAGACGACCCACGGACGATCTCTAGCGATTCAAAATGCGAAGGACTCCATACTACCGCAGCATCAACAGAGCCGGAGTTGAAGATGGTAGCAGCTGTGGGGTTGTCAGGAGATTCTATGATCTGAATATCCTTTAATTGAAGACCAGCGGTATTCAATGCTAAAGCTAAAAAAGTCATAGAAGGAGTATTGGGTGTAACAGCGACCTTCTTACCTTTCAGATCGTTAATACTGCTCACACCCCTACGTCCGATGATAACGTCTCCACCTCTTGACCAATCTGTCTGAATAAAAATCTCAGGATTGTAATCAGAGATACCATCGTATTCGAGCAGAACACCATCAGCGGTATTGGCCATGACATGAATCTCATCGACTTTCCATGCTTGACGCGCTGTAGGAAAATCATCGAGGATGATAAATTCCACTTTCAGTCCATGGTCTTTTTGGAATCGGCTGCGATTAGAAGGTTTAAGACCGCCGTTATAATACAGACCGGGGGCGAAACCACCCCAAGGTAATATTTGGACCTTGAGCACATCGTTTGATTGACCGGATGGCACTCGCGCGCTTGAAGAAACACCGGAAGATCCGGCGCTTTCTATGTCACTTTTATCTTTGAGATTTTTCCCAAATTCCGTGTTGTTCAACAAATAATATGCACCGAGGACAATCGCTCCTACGATTGCCAGTGTAAGCAATAGCTTTGAAAATAAAGTAAGTCTCCGTCTTGCCATTGATGTGTTATTTACAAAATTTACTCAAATAAACTATCATATTGATTTACGCGCTCTACTTTCTGCCGTGTAGCAGGGGCTTGATTAATATCTAATACTTGAGGCTGTGTAGATTCTTCTATCATCAATCTCTCCTTGTCATCCAATAGTATCAGCGAGCTCTCATTCTCCCATTGTTCAAGCATCTTCAATCCTGCCTCTTCAAATACACCATTGCGAAGATCTATGCTGTTCATAAAACTCTCAGACATCTCCATAAAACGTTCCATTTCCCCTACCTTGGCACTGACATCATCGGTCACTTGCTCAAGGGCTAATTCAAACATAGCCCGTTTATCTTTATCTCCCTTGATTACGGACATGGCAGAAGACATAGCACTATGACTCGCCTTGATCGCCTTCAACTCTTGTTCTTTTAGTTCCACTTGGTCAGCTACATCCTCTTTGAGAATCGAAGAATTCTCGTACATCTTTTTCAGCACACGATAGAGCATCTCCATTCTGCGATAAAGGTCTTCATACTTCATATTGGACTCTTGAAGACGACCCGCCTTGCGCGATTTCAAAATCATCACTGACTTATCACTTGTATCTCTTGCTACTGAAGCCTCCGTGAGATTAGACTTTATTTCCTTTTCGTTGTTAAGGGTTAATTCTTTCAGGCGATGCATCTGACCTCGTAGCTGAATAATCTGCTTATTCATCTTTTTCAGATTATTAGTCATGTCCTCGACATAATTCTTGAGAATGGCAATCGGATCTATCTGAACGAATAATCCGGTTATCCACCTCATAGCACTCTTATACATATAAGAGACGAGCGTACGCGCTTTACTATCTAGAGCCATGTAAATAATCATGCCCAGCACACCAATAGTCACCGCCAAGCCCAATGTCGTCGTGGCAAAACTCAGCACAGCTGCTATGCTCGTCGCCAATAAAAAGCCGATACCACCCAAGACCATAATTAATACGATCATACCCGTGACTCCCTCCGGCCGCTGCCAAAAACTTTTTGGTTTATATGTATCTAGCATGTTCATTACTCTTTCACAAATAAAATGACATTTCCAATGACCTGACTGTGGTCACGACGCCAAAATACAAATTATCACACTTGCGAGCTGCAATTAATAGATCAATTATGCATTCTATTGTCATTTCAACGCTTAAATGACAGGTAAGGTGGCAGTGCGTTATGAGGTAGATCAAGGCGCAAAAAATGACCATAGCCTAGTTGCTGAGCGTAGTCGAAGTATAGCTACACAAGTCTTTTTGCCACGAAGAGATAGCTCAAAAGAGACGCTAGACCAACCGTGAATGTAGGCTTGATATGACACTACGGTATGTACGTCTTAATCTTTTCCATATCTTGGCTAATCTGTGAAGACACGAATTGATATGATGCCAAGAAGCCGGCCTTG